>JARROJ010000009.1:0-57162 GCA_037384065.1 Lysobacterales bacterium | reverse complement strand
GGCAGGCCGGTCGCGTGGGCCAGTTCGACCCGCCCGGCGGCGCGGCGCGCGTCATCCGGCCCCAGGTCGCGCGCCAGGCCCAGCCAGCAGCGTTCCGGGAAGTGCGCCGTCAGCCAGTTCGCGGTCAGGTAATCGTCGGGCGCCGCCGGCAGCCAGATCGCCAGGCAGTGTTCCAGGTCGCGTTCGAAACGCCGGTCGGGCAGGGCGTATTCGCCTTTCGGCGCGTTGCGCCGGCCCTGGGTGACCAGGGTGCAGATCTGCGTGTAACCCCGGTGATCCTGCGGCAGCAGGATCAGCCGCGATTCATTCTCCAGGCGAAAACAGCTGCCCGGTATCAGCTGGATCGGACGGCCGCGCTCGGCGCAGCGCCGGGCCTCCTCCAGCGCCCGCACCACGCCGGCCAGCGAGCACTCGTCGGTGATGGCGATCGCGGCATAGCCCAGCTCGGCCGCGCGAGCGATGAGTTCCTGGGGGTGCGAAGCCCCGGTCAGGAAAGTGAAGTTGCTGGTGCAGGCCAGCTCGGCATAGGGAGGAACCGTTTGCATACTGTATAAATATACAGCATTACAGAATACTCAAACAGGAGGGGCGCCCACTGGGGGAGGGTTGTCAGGCCCGACAGGCTGTTCGAGGAAACCCGGCGCCTGTCGCGGCTGAAGCCGCTCCCACAGAAAAAATGAGGGTTTCTTGTTCGAAGGCGTATCGGGGCGTTCGGGTGCGCGTCCCGGGGATGTATGACGACAGGGATGTCGTCATCCAAGCGACACAGGACGTGCTCGAGCGTTTCCCGGGATGCCTACCCGATCGCCTGAAGCGACGCGTGTGACCCTGGCGGGAGGTTCTACGAGTACCCCGCACACCCGAAGCGATCCGCGCGAATCTGGCCGAAGCTTCTACCCGCGATCCACGCCAACGGCCTGGCGTGGATTACGCGCCGCAATTCACGGCAGATGCACCGCCTCGAAACGGGCCAGCACCTCGTCGCCGCCGTATACGGCCAGGGTCTGGCCCTCGATCTCGTAACGGTCCACTTTTTCGAGTGCGGCCAGGAAGGCCTTTTCGGTATCCATGCCCTCGGGGCAGGCCATCATCGTGGAACCCGTCTGGCTGAACGACACGCTGTCGCCGTCGACCTCGTAGCTGCCGAAGAAGCGGTTGCACCCGGCATTGCCCTGCACCCGGGATTCCTCGATGGCGAGTACCATGTGGGCTTCGCGCTGGTTCTCCGGCGTGGTGACCGGGTTTCCGGCCACTTCGACCAGTTTCCAGTAGGTATTGACCAGGGGTTCGTCGACCATGGTGCTGCAACTCTCGTCAGGATAAACCGCTATAAAAGATTCGACTAACAGTTTGACTTTTCTATCATTAGGGTTCACGGAAGGCCGAACGATCAGGCGGCCTTCCACGTTCACCATCAACTCCTCTCCCTGCTCGATTCCGGAAATGGAATACGCGCGTTCGAGTTCCTCGTATTTGCCGTCTCGGGCCACCGGGTAGACCTTGTTGTTCCGGCAGTCGCGAAACAGCGGCGCATCGCCGACGTAGTGGAGCATTCCGGCCAGGATGTTATCCGGCGCCGATTTTTTCGCGGGCGCGGTCGGGCTGACGTTCGGTTTTCGGTTCGTTCCGACCAGGGCGAGATCGACCGTGTCGCCACCGCCGCGGGTCAGCACCGGCGCGTGCGTATCGGTGGTCAACATCAGGCGGCCGCGGTCGCGGATCTGCGCGCGGACCGTGTAACTCATGCGCTCGTCGATGGCGTTCAGCGGATACTCGATTTCGAAGGCGATGGGCGGTGCGCCGGGATTCGTGATCTCCTGGCGCGCGATGACCGTTGCCGGCGCATCGGCGCGCGAGACGTCTTCCAGCGTCACCGTCGCGACCGCCTCGGGGCTCAGCGCGATGCGCTCGCGGTAGTTGATCGTGCCGGTGACGGTGCCGGTTTCCGGTTCGGGCGCTTCGCACCCGCCGAGTACCATCGCGCTGACCAGCAGCGGCAGCCATTTACCCTGGATCATTCAATCTTCTCCTTTTTCTGCGTCGCCATCTGCGGCTTGCTGTCCCTTGTGACCGCGCCGGTGACGACCAGTTTCATGCCATCTTCGAACGAAACGTCGAGCGGCGTCAGGCAGGAGCGCGGCAGAAACAGGGTATACCCCCCGATCTGGTAACTCATCGGCAGGTAGACCGCGACCGGATCGTCCACGGTGGGCGTCAATGGCAGGCTGCTGAAATCCTCCCGCGTGACGAAACCGATCTGTTCGAATTCGTGGCCCGGCAACCGCACCAGGACGACCTTGGACGCGGCGACTTTGCTGTCCGGGCTCAGGTAGCCGATGAAATCCTTCAGCGCCGAGTAGATCGTCTTGACGAGCGGCAGGCGGTGGAACAGTGCGTCGCCGAAATCGAACAGTTTCTGGAAGACGATCACGTGCGTGAGCAGTCCGACCAGCACCGTGATCGCCAGCGCGGATACGAGGCCCATGCCCGGCACGTACCAGCCCTCGGGCAGCAGTTGCACCAGGATCTGTCCCAGGAAGCGCTCGGCCGTGCGCGCGAACCACCACAGGATCGCCAGCGTCAGCGTCACCGGAATCACGACCGCCAGCCCCTTGAGGAACAGTTTGCCGAGCAGGTTCATCCGGTTAGTTTACCTCGCGACGAAAGCGGCCGTGTTCCAGGTAATAGACGACCTGATCGATCACCTCGGGGTCGCGCATCATGAACACGTGCGTGACGGGCATTTCGAGGTGGTCGTTCATGCCCTCGACGCGGGTCGCATCGACGGTGACCTTGCCGTCGTCCGCGTCCGGCAGAACGACGCCGGACAGGATCAGGTTGATCGATTGCGTGCCGGCGATGACGCCGACGTCGAATTGCACCGGCCCCAGGGCGCGGGGAACGCTCGCCGCGCCGGTGCCGAGCTCCAGGCCGGCGGGGCCGGCGAACCATTCGAAAGCCGGAAACTCATCGTAGAAATCGACCACTTCGCTGCCCTGGTTCGGCGGACCGAGCATGACCACGCGGCCCAGGCGCTCGATCTCATGCGTGGAGAGGTACTGGCGAATCAGGATGCCGCCCATCGAATGCGTGACGAAATGAATCTGCGGCGCGCCGCCGCAGGCCGCGACCGCCCGCGGCACGGTGTCCGCGGCGAGTTCCGCGATCGCCTTGCCGGTCGAGTCGTAGGCGATGTTGCGAACCGCGAAGCCGGCCTCGACCAGGCCCTCCTGCATCTTCGCCATCGAGTCCTCGGTGCGCCACAGGCCGTGCAGCAGGGCGACGCACGCCGGCTCGGCCGCATACGCGGACGGCAGGAACAGGCAGAGGATCAGGGCGAGGCTAGATACCGACCTTGGCCAGGGCATCGATGATTTCGCGCAGAAAACGGTCGGCGACCGGGTGCTCGACGGCGAACTGGCTCTGAATGGCCCGCGCGCGGTCGGTGACGCCCTCGACATCGTCGAACGGCGAATCGGTCTCCAGCAGACGGTTGATGTCCTCGTCGAGGTCTTCGACGAGTCGCCGCGTATCGTCATCGATTTCGTCGATGCCCTCGAGCGCTTCGTTGAGCTGATTGAGCAGTTCGTTCAGGCTTTTCTCGGTCATGGTGCAATGATAATCGTTGGCGGGCGTTTGCGCACCGGTTTCCGTCGCCCCGCGAGGCTCATCCGAGCAGGGCGACGCTCTTGACCTGCGCGTAAACCGTCCGCCCGGGCGCCAGGCCGAGTTCTTCGGCCGATTTGCGCGTGATGCCCGCCAGCAGCGGCGTCGGGCCGGCCATCAGGCGGACGACCACGCGCGCATCGTTCTCCGCGCGCAGTTCCGCGACTTCGGCTTCCAGGATGTTCAGGATGCTGGTCCCGGTCTGCCGCTCCAGCGTCAGGCTCACGTCGCGGGCCTCGATGCGCAGCCGCACCGGGGCGCCGGTCGGCAGGCCGGACCGCGAAAGCATCAGTTCGCCGCCGTCGAACGCGACGCGGGTCAGGTGGTAGGCGGGGTCGGTCCCGGTCACCACCGCGTCGATAACGGCCGCGGCGCGGGACTCGTGCGCCAGCGGCAGGTCCAGGCGGGTCAGCATGTCGTGGACGTCCCCCGCCGCCAGGACGCGGCCCTCGCGCATCAGCACCAGGCGGTCGGCGAAGCGCGCGACCTCGTCCGGCAGGTGGCTGACGTGAATGACCGGGATGTCCAGTTCGCGATGCAGCGATTCGATGTACGGCAGGATTTCCTGCTTGCGCGTCTGGTCGACGGCCGCGAGCGGTTCGTCCATCAGCAGCAACCGCGGACTGACGGCCAGCGCCCGCGCGATCGCCACGCGCTGGCGCTCGCCTCCCGACAGGCTTTCGGGCTTGCGGTCCAGCAGCGCGCCCAGGTCCAGCAACGCGACGGCGTGCGCCGCCTCGACCCGGCGCTCGGCCGGCGGCACGCGCTTTGCGCCGTAGTCGATGTTACCGCGCACATCGAGGTGCTCGAACAGGCTGGCCTCCTGGAACACGTAGCCGACGGGGCGCTGGTGGGGCGGAACGAAGCGCGTGTCGTCCTGCCAGGTCTGATCACCGAACCGCAGCCGGCCGCCGGGGTGGCGGTCCAGGCCGGCGATCGCCCGCAACAGGGTCGTCTTGCCACAGCCCGACGGGCCGAACAGGGAGGTCACGCCGCGCGACGGCAGCTCGAGATCGACGTCGAGCCGAAAGTCGCCCCGGTCGACCGTGAAGCGGGCCCGGATGCTCACGGCCCGATCACCCGGAAACGCCGGTTCAGCCCGTAAACCGCCAGCAGCAGCAGGAACGACAGCAGCAGCAGGGCGCCGGCCATCCAGTGCGCCTGCACGTAGTCCAGGCTTTCCACGTGGTCGTAGATCGCGATCGACGCGACCCGGGTCTGTCCCGGAATGTTGCCGCCGATCATCAGCACCACGCCGAACTCGCCCAGCGTGTGGGCGAAACCGAGGACACAGGCCGTCAGGAACCCCGGCCGGGCCAGCGGCACCGCCACCGTGACGAACCGGTCCAGCGGTGAGGCCCGCAGCGTGGCGGCGGCCTCCAGCGGGCGCCGGCCGACCGCGCTGAACGCATTCTGCAGCGGCTGGACGACGAACGGCAGCGAGTAGATCACCGAGCCGATCACCAGTCCGGTGAAGGTAAAGGCCAGGGGGCGCCCGCCCAGCGCGTCCAGTGTCGCGCCGACCGGGCCGCGCGGACCGAGCAGCAACAGCAGGTAAAAGCCGAGCACGGTGGGCGGCAGAACCAGCGGCAGGGCCACGATCGCCTCGGCGACGAAGCGGTAGCGCCAGCGCGAGCGGGCCAGCCACCAGGCCAGCGGCGCGCCAAGGACGAGCAGAATGATCGTACTGATCAGCGCGAGTTTGAGCGTGATCCAGAGGGCCGTGAGGTCCGCGTCAGTGAACATCCGGCACCCCGTAACCGGCCGCACGGATCATCCCGCGGGCCCGCTCTTCACGCAGGAAGGCGAGAAACGCCGCCGCGGGCGGCGCGTCGCTCAGCAGCACGGCCTGCTGCTCGATCGGCGCGTGATGCGTTTCCGGGACGAGCCACCACGCGCCCGGATTGGTGTTGATCCGCCGCAGCTGCGCGAGCGCCACGAAGCCCAGTTCGGCGGCGCCGCTGTCGACGAAACGGAAGGCCTGGCCGACGTTCTCGCCGAATACCAGGCGATCCTGCAGGCGATCCCACTGGCCGAGGGACTCCAGCGTCTGCCGCGCGGCGAGGCCGTAGGGCGCGAGGCGCGGATTGGCCAGCGCGAGGTGGCGGAAGGTGCTCGTTTCGACCAGGTCGCCCGGCGCGACCCGTTCCGCGTGCGGGCGCCACAGCGCCAGGCGGCCCAACGCGTAAGTGAACCGGCTGCCCGGCCGCACACGACCCTGCCGTTCGAGCGTTTCGGGGCGTGCGCGGTCGGCCGCCAGCAGCACGTCGAAGGGGGCGCCGTTCACGATCTGGGCGAAGTGCTTGCCGGTCGAGCCGGGCACCAGATCGGCCCGGTGACCGGACGCCTGCTCGAAGGCCGCGGCGATCTGCTGCGCGGTGTCGGTGAAGTTCGCGGCGACGGCGACGACGATGCGCTCGGCGCGGGCCGGGCCGAACGGCGCCAGGCACAGCAGGGCGAGCAGCATGATGGCGGTGGGGCGTTTCATGGGCAATGCGGATTGTAGCCCAGGCGCGGGGTGTTGCGGCAGCGGCGCGGCGGCGGCTCAGATCCAGCGCCGCACGCGGGCGGCGTAGCGCAGGAAGTCCGCGCCGAACCGCCGCGCCATCGCCCGTTCTTCCGGGCCGATCTGGAAGCGGTTCATGTACGGTATGAAGGTCCAGGCGAACAGCATCGACCAGGGGTTCGACAGCGCGATGCCCCAGGCGAACAGCAGCATCAGGAGCGCCAGGTACATCGGGTTCCGGGTGTAGCCGTAGATGCCGTCCACCACCAGCGCCGAGCTGTTCCCGGGCTGCAGGGGGTTGACGGTGGTGCCGGCGCGACGAAAGGCCACGATGCCGGCGATGCCGACCACGCCGGAGCCGATGGTAAACAGCGCCGCGGCGGTGAAGGTCAGAACCTTCGGCAGGGCTTGCGGCGGCGCGACGTGCGCGATGCCCCACATCGCCACGCCGTACAGGACGGTCACGGCCACCGGTGGGAGGGTCAGTTCCAGTTGCTTCATCGTTGCCTCATTTCATGCCCAGCTTGCGGCCGGATGCCAGCAGGCGGATCGCTTCGCGCAGGCGCCGCTCGCGCGTGTCCGCGCGCTTCGCGGTCGTCAGCCACAGCACATACTGCTTGCGGTAGCCGGGCGCGAGCGCCGTGAAATTCCGCCAGCTGTCGGGATTGGCGCGGATCGCGCGTTCCAGTTCTGCGGGCAGGCTCGGCGCGGCGGCCACCCGTTGCGCGCGCTGCGCGGCCGGGTAGCGGCTGCGCTGCTCGAACGCCGCCAGGCCGGGCGGCCGCATCAGCCCCTGGTCGATCAGTTCGCGGGCGTACCGGATGTTCCGTTCCGACCAGCGGCTGCGTGCCCGGCGGGGCGTGAACCGGTGCGTGTAGCGCCGCTCGTCCACGCGCCGTTTGATGCCGTCGATCCAGCCGTAGCACAGAGCCTCGAGCACGGCGTCGCGGTAGGCGATGCCGGCTTGCCCGCTGTCCGCTTTCCAGAAGATCAGCCAGGCGCCGGACGCGGCGGCGTGATGGCGTTCGAGCCAGGCGCGCCACGCGGCCCGGTCGGAGAATTCGACCACCGGCAAACCGTCATCGGGGGTGAATCGATTCGGCATGGCGCCAGCATAGCATCGGCCGGGCGGCACCTAGGAGCGCCCACGCACGGGTCAGGCGAAGATGCCGTGGAGGTACCAGCCGCGTCGCGGCTTGTATTCCTGAAAAGCCCACAGGATGCAGCCGTGCCGGTCGCGGACGACGAAGTAGTCCCGCCGGCAGTCGCGGCCGTCCCACCAGCCGCTCTCGATGCGTTCCGGGCCGGCCAGGATCTCGTAGTCCGCGATGGCGCAGCGGCGCGGCTTCGGCAACAGCCAGGCCGGGCGGTGCGCCAGCGGCGCGCAGGCGGCCGGCTCGTGCAGCGCGCGCGGGCGCCAGCTGTATTCGGGGCGGTGGTCCTCGACCCCGGCCAGGCCGCTCACCGAACGCCGGCCCAGGCGCGCCTGCAGGCGCTCGGCGAGTTGCTCGATATCCTGTTGCCGCTCGGCCGGCGTATCGCGGAACAGCGCGCCCTGGCCGGCGCTGAACTTCAGCAGCCGGGGCGCCTCGAGGCGAATGGCCCGCACGGCCTGCGGCAGGCGCAGGCGCTCCAGGCGCTCGCGCAGCACCTCCAGCAGCCGATCGGGGTCCTGGGTCGGCGACTGCAGGCCCAGCGCCAGTTCGCTGTCCGGGTGATCCTCGTGCGCCAGCCGGACGGTCAGCGACTGGACCGCCGCGTCGCCGCCGCGCAGCACGCCGCACAGCTCGCCCAGCATGCGCTTGAGCGGAAACAGCAGGGCCTGCCGGTGGGGCACTTCCGCCGGCAGTTCGAGCACCGTGGCGAATTGCTCCGGCGGCCGGTAGAGCGGGCGCGGGTCGGGCCGAACCCCGAGCAGGCGGTCCAGGTAATCCGGCACGCCCGGCCCGAAGCGGCGGGTCAGGTCGCGCTTGGGCAGGCGCAACAGGTCGCGCAGGCGGCGAAAGCCCATGCGCTCCATGGCCGCGGCCTGGCCCGCGTCCAGGTGCAGATCGCGCAGCGGCGTGGCGCCCAGGTCGCGCCGTATGCAGCCCGTTGCGGCGATGTGGCGGCCATCGCCCGCGGCCAGCCAGGCGGCCTCGGGAGTAATGGCCGAGCCGGCCGCCGCGTGGTAGCCGAGGCCGCCGAGTTCGCGCACCAGGCGCCGGCCGAGCTGTTCGGGGGCGCCGAACAGGCGTTCGCTGGCGCCGGCCTCCAGCAACAGCCCGGCCCGGTCCGCCAGGATGCCGACCTGGCTGCTGTACTGGTAACACCAGGCCGCCAGCCGCTCCAGGGCGCGGCGTTCCGCCGCGGGATCCCGTTGCACGACGTGCAGTTCGCCGAGCACGCTGCGCGCCGCCGTCAGCAGCATGCCGGGCGCGACCCCGCCGGACCGGGCCGCCGGGTTGCAGTCAATGATCCGTTCGCGGCGTTGCACGACGTCGCTGACCGCGACGGGAATCCGTCGCTCGCGCTGACCGCGGGTGTGCAGGTCCAGCACGAGGTGCGGCAGGCGGATCGCCAGCCAGCAGGGTTCGGCGGAGGAGCGGTTGTGGCGCATGGCCGCAAGGATGAGGGACGGTGTTCGCATAAGCTGAGAAACGGAGTTCGACCGGGGCGGGTGGATGGCTGCCGCGGCACTTGACGACCCGCACCCGGGTGGCGCCGGCCGCGCCGTGTTCCAGGTGCAGGCGCAGGGCGGCCGGCGAGGTTTCGCCCAGGGCCGGTTCGGGGCGGAACACGACCCCCAGCTTGCCCTGTTCCCGGGCGGCCAGCTGCAGGCGCCGCAGGCGCGGAAAGCGGATCGCCTGCGGCCAGGCCAGCACCGCGCCGCCGCGGCCGTTGCGCAGCGCCTGCTCACAGGCCCAGAGCGCGGATGAGGCGTCCCCGGTGCGCACCAGCAGCACCCGTTCGAGGGCCAGGCCGTGAGCGCGCAGCGCGGGCGGGTAGGGAATCCATGGCGGGTCGACCAGCATCACCCACTGGCCGTCCGCGCCCAGTTGCGCCAGGGCCGGCAGCAGCAGGCTGAGTTCGCCGAGCCCCGGGCGCGCGGTGATGATCTCGGTCAGCGCGCCGATGGGCCAGCCGCCGCCGGGCAGGCGCTCGTCCAGCCGCGCATGCCCGCTCGGCAGCGTGCGCCGCGCGCCGTTCGGGCGCCGGCCCTTCCACAACTCGGGCATCGCGTCGAGCAGGGTCTCGATGGCGTCGGTCCGCATGGCTTCGTGCCGGCAGTGTCGCGGTTGACCGGGGCGAGGGGCTAGCGGAGCAGGGTGCGGATCACGCCCACACCGAGCCCCTCGATCACCAGGTCCTGGCGCTGCAGGTCGACCGTGATCGGTTCGAAGTCGTCGTTTTCCGGCAGCAGGGCGACCTGGTTTCCGTCGCGGCGAAAACGCTTGACGGTGACCTCGTCGTCGAGGCGGGCGACCACGATCTGGCCGTTGAGCGCTTCCGGTGTGCGGTGCACCGCCAGCAGGTCGCCGTCCAGGATGCCGGCGTCCTTCATGCTCATGCCGGCCACGCGCAGCAGGTAGTGCGGCCGGCGCGAAAACAGGCCGGGATCGACGCGGTACTCGTCCTCGATGTTCTCCTGCGCCAGCAGCGGGCGGCCGGCGGCCACCCGGCCGACCAGCGGCAGGGGCACGCCATCGCCACCGGGCGGCAGTTCGTCCATGGCCAGCGGCAGCAGCGTGATGCCGCGCGAAACGCCGCGTTCGATCCCGATCACGGCTTTCTTCTCCAGGGCCCGCAGGTGGGCTTCCGCGGCATTGGGCGATTTGAAGCCGAAGTGCTTTGAAAGCTCGGATCGTGTAGGCGGAAACTTATTTTTTTCAATGAATTGGGATATAAACTGAAGAATTTGCTTCTGGCGTTGCGTCAGCGGTTTTTCGCTCATCGGAGCCTCCGGTCCATTTAACTGTAAATATATACAGTAACAGGACTTATGGCAACTGCCGGGCCGATGCGCCTCTGCTAAACTGAATTCAGGACAAACCCATGAGCGAAAAGCCCGCCAAAAGCTTCTACGCCCGGCTCCGGGAGCGCAAGGTCATCCGGGTCGCCGTCGTCTATATTCTGGTCGGCTGGGTCGTCCTGCAGATCGGCGAAGTGACGTTCGAGGCGCTGATCCTGCCGGAATGGTCGCTGGCGCTGCTGATCGTGCTGGTGGTGCTCGGTTTTCCCATCGCGCTGGTGCTGGCCTGGGCGTATGAACTCACCCCGGAAGGGATTCGCCGCGAAGTATCCGCGGCATCCGTCGCCGCGAGCAGCGCGCCGTCCATCGCCGTGTTGCCGTTCGAGGACATGAGCGAGCATGGCGACCAGGGCTACTTCTGCGAGGGCATCGCCGAGGAAATCCTGAACGCGCTGTGCAAGATTCCGGGGCTGCACGTCGCCTCCCGGGTAACGACCTTCCAGTTCAGCCGCCGGCACCAGGACGCCGGCGTCGCGGAGATCGGTGAGCGACTGAACGTGCAGAACGTGCTGGAAGGCAGCGTGCGCAAGTCCGGCGACCGCCTGCGCATCACCGCGCAGCTGGTCAAGACGGCGGACGGTTACCACCTGTGGTCGCGCCAGTACGACCGCGGTCTCGAGGATATTTTCAGAATCCAGGAAGAAATCGCGGCCTCGATCGCCGACGCCCTGAGCGTAACCCTCGAACAGTCCGGGCTCGGCGACCAGCAGGTCACGCCGAAGGCCTACGACTATTTCCTGCGCGGCCTGAGCTACTTCGCCCGGCACAACATCGAGGACACCGTCTACGCCCGGCAGATGTTCGAGCGGGCGATCGAGGCGGAGCCCGGTTTCGGCCGCGCCTGGGCGGGGCTGGCGTACACCTACGGTTTCGAGCACATGTATTTCAACGCTTCGAACGTCAACCGCGACGAGGCGCTGCGCACCAGCAAACGGGCGCTCGAACTGGCTCCGGAATGGCCGGAATCGCACATCGCCGCCGGCATCGCCCACTGCATGGTGCAGGACTACGACGCCGCGAGCGCGGAATTCGAACAGGCGCTGGAACTGAACCCGGACAGCTACGAGGCCCTGTACTTCTTCGGCCGCAGCAAGGTTCACGAGGGCGACCTGGAGCGCGCGCGGACCCTGTTCGAGCGCGCCGCCGAGGTCCGGCCGGAAGACTACCAGAGCGTGCTGCTGCTGCCGCAGCTGTACCACAGCGCGGGGGATTCCGAACGCGAGATGGCGGCGGCCCGCAAGGGCATCGAGCGCGCGCGGGCCGTGCTGGAACTCAACCCGGACGACAATCGCGCGCTGAACATGGGCGCCTTCGCCCTGTTGCGCCTGGGCCGCAAGGACGAGGCGATCGAGTGGATGGAGGAGTCGATGCGCAAGGCGCCGACGGACTCCATCGTGCACTACAACGCGGCCTGCCTGTACGCGCTGGCCGGGGACGCCGAGAAATCCATCGACTGCCTTGAGAACTGCCGCTTTCGCGTCGGTAACCTGAACCGTGAGTGGTTGCTGCACGATTCCGACCTGGACGCCGTACGCGATCACCCGCGCTTCGCGGAGATACTGGAGTCGTTCTCGGACTAGCCCGCGTCCGGGCCGGCGACCGACCCGCAGGGTCGTGCAACGGCCCGTCTACCAGCCGCCGCCGCCACCACCGCCGCCGCCCCCGCCGGAGAATCCGCCGCCGCCCGCACCCGACGAGGAGCCCGGCGGTGTCGAGGCGGACGCGATCGCGCCGCTGAAGGAACTGCTGAAACCGCTGCCCAGGTGATGCACGGCGCCGAGGCCGTGCAGGTGGCCGCTGTACCATGCGGGATGATAGCCGCGGGCGTCGCGGGCTTCGCGCGGCATTTCGCGGGCGAACCGGTTGCACCAGTCGTTTTCGACCTCCAGCGCGTAGGCGTAGGGCAGAAAGGCCTCGAACACCTCCGGTGTGAGTTCCGGCGAGCGCATGCGGTCGAGCCGGTCCCGTTCGGCCGTGCCGAGATACATGCGAAAGCCCTCGATTTCATCCATGACGCCGCGGCCGGCCGGCGTCGGCGCCCGCATCAGGTACAGGAAAACGGCATGCAGCCCGAGGCTCAGGACGGCGTAGGCGACCCAGACGATCGGGCTGGTGTAGAGGAACATGGCGCCGACCGCCGCACCGATCGTGACCAGCACGGCCGGCAGCAGGTAGACGCGGTTGAGGTGAAACATCCGGCCCAGGTACTCCGCCTTCAGCGCCTTTTTCAGCGCACTCCGCGCCGCCTGGAAGGTCGCGTGGTTCGCGTTCTCCATCGCGATGCGGGTGCCCGGCGCCGGCAGCAGTTTCTGCAGCACGGCGCGTTCGCCGCGGGACAACGCAGGCGCGTCGTCCGGATCGGGCAGACGCTCCAGGACGAATTCCTTTTTCGATTCCTCTTCGATCGTCAGGCGCCGCTTGACCGCCAGGCTGACCAGCGCGGCGGTGAAGGCCTCCTTGCCGAAGGCCATCGAGCGGACGTAATGACACGCGGCCGGCGACAGGCCTTCCGGCGGCCGGTAGCGGGGAATGATGACGCCTTTCTCGGGGTCGCGACCGACCTCGCGCCAGGCCCAGACGTACCAGCCCAGCACGAGCAGCAGCGCGCCGAGCAGCACGAGGGCGCCGCCGTTGTCCTGGAAAAACCATTGCGCCCGCTGCGCCGCGCCCGGCTCCTCGATGTATCCCTTGGGCCAGCGCAGCGAAATCGTAAAGCCTTCGCGAGGCGCGAGCGTTGCCTCGCTGCGCAACAGCAGTGCTCCGCCATCGAGGACCCACTCGGCGCGCGCTTCACGGTTCGAGCCGTAGGCGCCGAGGAAGCTGTCCGTGGCCAGTTCGTTCGGCGCGGGCTCGAACGGCAGGATGACCCGCGCGCTCACCCGGTCGATCGGAAATACCCAACCGGTGCCCACGACGTTGAAATACAGCTCGTCGTACTGATCGAAAAAACCCAGTTGGCGGTTCGTCAGGAACACGAATTCGTAGGTGTGGATTCCCGGTTCGATGAGGCGATTGGCGCTGCCGGCGTAGATTCGAACCCCGTTGGCGCGGCGCTCGGTATGCCAGGGTTCACTGCCGCCGTTGCGCCGCACCGAGACCGGCGTGAAAGCGACCACGACGCGGTTGCCATAGCGGTCCCGGTAACGGGTTGGAAAGTCCCGGTAGATCCCGCGCCGGATTTCCTTGCCCTCGGCGCGGACCCGCAGGGTTTCGGTGACCTCCAGCACGCCGTCGGGCTGCACGCGAATCTCCGACCGGTAGTCGAGGATGCGCTCATCGGCCTGCACGGCGGCGCTGACGAGCACCGCGCACAGCACAGCCAGCAGGCGATGCATCATGCCGGCTCGAAACGGACCGTGGGCGGAATCCGCTGGCTGGCCAGTTCGATCTCGAAGAAGGCCGCGGAACGGAAACCGAACAGTCGCGCGATGATCAGCGACGGAAAGCCCTCGACCCGGTTGTTGTTGTCCCGCACGCTGCCGTTGTAGTACCGGCGGGCGAATTGCAGGTTCTCCTCGATTTCGACCAGGCTGCGGTGCAGTTGCGCAAAGCCCTTGCTGGCCTTGAGATCCGGGTAATCCTCGGCCAGTGCGAACAGCCGGCCGATCGACCGCGACAGCCCGGTCTCCCGGTCGGCGCGCTCGGTGACGCCCAGCTCCGGGTGGCCGCGCAATTCCGTGACGCGTTCGAGCACGCCGGATTCGTGGCGCGCGTAGCCTTTCACCGTGGCGACCAGGTTCGGCACGAGATCGTAACGGCGCTGCAACTGAACGTCGATTCCGGCCCAGGCCTCGGCGACCTGGTTGCGCAGCCTGACGAGAACGTTATACGTCCAGATGGCCCACAGCAGGACCGCGATACAGGGAAGCGCGAGGGCCCAGGTCACCGTGCACGGCGCCGTGCGGCCTGCCTGCGCCGGCGGACCCTCAATCCTTGTCCCCGGGCTTCACCGCGCTTTCGCCGGACTCGATGACGGACGGATCCGGCAGCAGGCTGCGCTCTTCCGCGTAGGTCGAACTGCTGTGCGGGAACGGACGCGGGTAGCCCCAGCCCCAGTAGGGGTAACCCCAGGGGTAGCGGTAATAGAACGGATCGTGGAAACCGCGGTAGACCACGACCTTGCGGCGTTTCTCCCACAGCACCAGGCTGTCGGTGTCCAGTACCGGGTAGCTGTAGCGGAAGCCGTCGAGTTCGCGCACGCGGATGTTCCGGATCTGGCCGATGGTGGTCACCTCGCGACCCTCGGCGAACACGGCCGGATCCTGGAAGCCCGGCTTGCAGGCGATGTAGCGCCCGGGGCTGTAGTCCTCGTTTTCGGGGCGCAGGTACTTGTCGAGTTCACGCCCCAGGATTTCGAGGCAGGTCGTGCCGTCCTCGTGCTGGCGGCCAACGATCACGCCGCCCCAGCGCACCCGGGTGCCGAAAACGCCGGGGCCGACCTCGGTCGGCGCAAGGTCCGGAAATTCGCCCTGCAACTGCTCCGGCACCGTGGTGCAGGCGGCCAGGGACAGAGCCATTAATGGAATCAGCAAAAAACGCATCTCGGTTTCCTCGTTGGGGCCTCAAAGAGTAAGACCGCAATTCACACCGAATATCTTACATCAAGCGTGTTTTCGCTTTGGACGAAATGCCCGGACGGCGTCGCGAAGCGCGCTGCCATCGGGTGCTTCGGGCGCATACCGGCACCGCGTGTACAGGTCTCCGATCCGCCGGATGGCCGGCGCCTGGTCGGGCAGGGCGGCCGCGGCCGACTCGGCCAGTTCCAGCGCGCCCTGGGACGCCCGGGCGCTGAAGCCGGCCCGCTCGAGGCGCTTCAGGAAGCGCAGCCAGTCCCGGCGCAGGGGGTCTTTCTCGGCCGGTCCCCGAACGCGCAGCACGGCCGGGAACACCAGCAGGCTGGCGAGCCCGACCACGACCACGAGCAGGGTGACCAGGCGGCCCGGCGTCAGCCGGTCGATGCCGAGCGGCGCCAGCAACTGCGCCTGGCGGGCGGCCCCGTACTCGATGACCCAGTCGTTCCAGCGCTGCTGAAGAATATCGACGTCGTTCCTGACGCCGCGCAGCCACGGAAAGTCGAGCAGGTGGCGTGGCGCATCGACGGCGTCGAGGGCGCCGCGCTCGATACGCGCCGGGTTCACCCAGGAGGTCGGGTCCTGCCGCACCCAGCCCTGCTCCGGCAACCAGACCTCGGCCCAGGCATGTGCGTCCGACTGGCGCACCAGCAGGTAATCGCCGCGGTCGCTGTACCAGCCGCCCTGGTACCCCGTGACCACGCGCGCCGGGATGCCCGCCATGCGCATCATCACGGCGAAGCTCGAAGCGTAGAACTCGCAGAACCCGGCCCGCGTCTCGAACAGGAAGTCGTCCACCGGGTGTTGGCCGAGCAACGGCGGGTTCAGCGTGTAGCGGAACGGTTCGCGGTTGAAGTACGCCAGGACGCGCCGGACCAGCGCCGCGTCGTCCGGCGTCTCCGCCCGCCAGCGGGTCATCAGTTCGCGGGTGCGGGGATTGCGCTCATCCGGCAGTTCCAGCGCCTGGCGGCGGAGTTCGCCCGGCAGTTCCGGGCTGTCGCGGAATGCCGGCCTGGACACCGCGTCGTACTGCAGCAATTGGGTGACGGGTTCGCGGCGCAGCACCTGAAAGTCGACCGTGATCTTCGCATCGGGTGGCGCGGCGACCGGGTAGTCGAGCGCGAACAGCCACTTGCGCTCGTTGGGCTCCATCTGGACCGAGTAGCGGAACACATCGCCGGAATCCTCGGGCAGCGCCGGCGCCAGGAGGTTGCGGCTGTAGAAACTCTGCTCCCAGCTGCGCCCGTCGAAGCGCCACAACACCGGACCGCGCCAGTACAGTTGCCGCGTATCGGGGCGAGCGCCGTCGAAGGTCACCCGAAAGGCCGGGCTGTCGTCCATGAACAGGTCCTGGATGCTGCCGGGGCTCATGGAATCCGACAGGCCGCTGCGGGAATCCAGCGTGGATTCGGGGATGCCCCAGAGCGGCGTGACCAGCCGCGGAAACAGCAGGAAAAATGCGAGCCCGGCCGGAACTGCCAGGGCCAGCAGGCGCAGGCTGAAGCCGAGTTCGCTGGCCAGCGACGCCTTGACCGGAGGCGGCGCGCCGAGCGTTTCCCAGGCCTCGTCGCGCTGCAGGCGCACCAGCGTCGTCAGGGCCAGCAGGGTGCAGGCGAGCCCGTAGAAGGGCATTCCGATGCCCTGCCCGAACAGGAACTGGGTGGCGGCCAGGAACAGGCTGAAACTCACCACCAGGCGGGCGTCGCGGATGCGGTAGCACTCGATCAGCTTCAGCGCCAGCATCACGGCCAGCAGGCTGACCGCCGCGCGGCGACCGGTCAGGTTGCCATAGGAGAAGAACAGCGTGAGCAGCGCCGCGGCGGTCAGTCCGTGTCGCAGCAGCGCCGGCAGGGGTTTCCATCCGCGCAACTCGGCGCCGATGCGCCAGACCAGGGGCGACAGGGTCAGCGCGATCAGCACGGCCGGCATGCGGGGCAGTTGCGGCAGCAGGGCGACGGCGAAGGTCGCGATCACCCAGACCATGCTCTTGGGGCGCAGCGGCGTCATCGTTCGTGCAGTGCGAGAATTTCAAGGCAGGCGTCGCGGTGCGCTTCGCCGAGATCGGCCGGCAGGGCCGCGCCGGGCATTTCCAGGCTGTAGGGAACCTGGCGACGTTCGGCCCACAGCACCCAGGCGGTCAGGATCGACAGTTTGCGCTCGGTATCGCGGCCGCGCATCAGGTACCAGTTGAGTTCGCAGGCCTCCTCGCTCGGCGATTCCATCTGCCGCGAGAACAGCTTCTCGTGGCGTGCGCTGGTGCGCCATGCGATCTGGCGCAGCGGATCACCCGGCTGATAGTCCCGCAGGCCGTGGAATTCCTCGCCTTCGCCGCGATGCGCGGCGCCGTAATCGCCCCGGCCGGTCCGGGGCAGCGGCGGCGCGTCATGCGCCGGTTCCGGCCACACCAGGCAACGGGCGTCGGGAATGACGACCGCCCAGGCCCGGAACAGGCCCAGCGGGAACCGCGTCTCGAGGCGAAACGGTTCCATCCGCATCCAGCCGCGCTGCAGCGTCGGCTGCGCCAGCGACAGACGGCCGGTCGCCTGCGGCGCGAGGTCGCAGCAGTCGCGCGCATCGTCGGAAACGCCCTCGATCGCGTAACGACGACGTTCCTCCCGGTTGCGCAACAGCACCCGGAAACGCGCGTCTTCGCCGCTGAATACGGGACGGGCGCGGATCGCGGTGAGGTTGACTCCGACCAGGTTGCGGTACGCCAGCAGGGTGGACAGCAGCGCGATCGAGGCGAGCAGGAACGCCAGGGCCAGGGTCATGTTGTTGTTGAAGTTCAGACCGCCCACGACCATCAGGAACAACAGGAATCCGAACCAGAAACCGAACCGGGTGGGCAGCACGTAAACGTGCCGGTATTCGAGTTCGAGGGGCAGGGACGTGTCGCCCCGCCGGCGGCGCAGACGGTCCAGCAGCCAGCGGTCGAAGCGACCGAACGGGCGCAGGCTGTCGGTGCCGGTCGCGGTCGCCACGGCTGTCAGGGCACGGGCACCTGGTCGAGCAATTCCGCGATCTGCTCCTCGGGCGCCTGGCCAAACCCGGTCGATGCGGTCAGGCGGTGCCGCGCGAGCCCCGGGAAGATGGCCTTGACGTCCTCCGGGACGACGAAGTCACGGCCGTCCAGGAAGGCGTGCGCGCGGCTGGCGGCGAGCAGGGCGAGTCCGGCGCGTGGTGACAGCCCGGCTTCGAACCAGCGCTCGTCGCGCGTCTCCTTGAGCAGGGCCTGGACATAGTCGAGCAGCTTTTCACCGACGTGAATCGCGTCGCAATCTTCCTGCAGGGCCCGAATGTCCTCCGGTGTGAGCATCTGGCCGGTGCGTTCGAGCAGCCGGGAACGGTCCTCGGCCATCAGCAACTCGCGCTCGGCCACCGGATCCGGGTAACCCAGCGAGAAACTGAGCAGGAAACGATCGAGCTGCGAGTCCGGCAGCGGGAAGGTGCCGACGAGGTCGAGCGGATTCTGGGTCGCCATGACGAAGAAGGGGTCGGGCAGGGCGTGCGTCTCGTTCTCGATCGTGACCTGGCGCTCCGCCATGCCCTCGAGCAGCGCGCTCTGCGTTTTCGGCGTGGCGCGGTTGACCTCGTCCGCCAGGATCACCTGGCTGAAGATCGGTCCCGGGTGCAGTTCGAACGCGTCCTTTTCCCGCTTGTAGATCGAAACGCCGAGAATGTCGGCCGGCAGCAAATCGCTGGTGAACTGGATGCGCTGGTAATCCGAACCGATCACGCGTGCGATCGCGTGGGCCAGGGTGGTCTTGCCGACGCCCGGCACGTCCTCGATCAGAAGGTGGCCGCGCGCAAGCAGGCAGCAGAACGCGAGACTGACCTGCTGATCCTTGCCGAGCAGGATGTTGTTGACCGCGGCCCGGGCCTGCTGCAGACGCTGCAGGCGAGTGTCGTTATCGTTCATAGTCCCTTGCCACCACGCGCTTCCCGTCCCTGTTGCCGAGCGCGAGTATACCATTCCGCGGTCGCCGACGGCGGCCGCCGGACGGGCCGGGCGCACCGCTCAGGCGTTGGCCGCCTCGCGCCGCTCGGGCGTCGCGCCGCCCTCGATCTCGGCGCGCGTGAATTCGTCGACATCGACGACCGCCCGCGTCGCCTCCTGGGCGAGCCTGACGGTGGTCGCCTGTTCCTCGGTGATCACGCCGCTCTCGACGGCCTTCTGCACCAGTTCGCGGTGATTCTCGAACGTGACCGGTTCCTTCAGCGCGTTGCGGATGGCGTTTTCGGCGCGGGTCGCGGTGAGCACGAGGTGGAAGGCCGTGTGGACCTTGCCGCTCGCATCGTCGAGGTCGGAGATGAAGACGCCGGAAACCAGGCGGTCGCGGGCTTCGCATTCGTTCTGCAGCAGCCGTGCCGCGTGGCGCACGGTGCGGTCCGTCGGGCCGGCGTAAGAGGCCCCCAGCGGAAACACCAGCCACTTGATCAGGCGCCCGAGGCCGGGCACCGGGAAATTGCCGAGGACGCCGCGCAGGCGCTCCTGGACGGTGTGCAGGCTGTCGTCCATGGCCCAGGCGAGAAACGGCAGGTCTTCCTCCGGGCGCCCGTCGTCCTCGAATCGCTTCAGAACGGCGCTGGCGAGGTAGAGGTGGATCAGGGCGTCCGCCAGGCGGCCCGAGAGGGTTTCGCGGAACTTGAAACTGCCCCCCAGGGTCAGCAGGACCGCATCGGCGACGAATGCGAAGGCCGCGCTCATCCGCGTGACCTGGCGGTAATAGCGCGCCGTCGGGCCCTTGACGGGCGTCCGCGTGGCCCAGCCGCCGGATACGCCGAGCATGAAGGCGCGCACGCCGTTGCTGATCACGTGGCCGATGTGCCCGAACAATGCCTTGTCGAATGCGCGGCGCGCGCCGGGCCGGGTATCGCGGGCCGCGGACATCTCCTTCAACAGCCAGGGATGCGCGCGAATCGCGCCCTGGCCGAAGATGATCAGCGAGCGGGTCAGGATGTTGGCGCCCTCGACGGTGATCGCGATCGGCAGCGCCGACCATGCCCGCGCGAGGTAGTTGCCGGGGCCGGTGATGACCCCCTTGCCGCCGTGAATGTCCATCGCGTCCGCGATGCACTGGCGGTTGCCCTCGGTCAGCTGGTACTTGAGTATCGCCGACAGCACGCTCGGGCGTTCGCCCTGGTCCAGCGCGACCAGGGTCAGCCGTCGCGCGGCGTCCATCCGGTAGGTGCGCCCGGCGATGCGGGCGAGCGGCTCCTGGATGCCCTCGAAACTGCCGATCGGGATGTCGAACTGCTTGCGAATCCGTGCATACGCGCCGGACATCAGGGCCGCCATCTTGCCGCCGGCGACGCCGGTCGCGGGCAGCGAGATCGCTCGCCCGGCGGCCAGCGTCTGCATCAGCATGCGCCAGCCCTGGCCGATTCGCTCACGCCCGCCGATGACCCAGTCGAGCGGAATGAACACGTCCTTGCCGCGGGTCGGGCCGTTCATGAAAAAGGCGCCGACCGGCATGTGGCGATTGCCGATCTCGACCCCGGGCGTGTCCGTCGGGATCAGCGCGCAGGTAATGCCCAGATCGACCTCGTCGCCGAGCAAGCGGTCCGGATCGCGGACCTTGAAGGCGAGCCCCAACAGGGTCGCGACCGGGGCCAGCGTGATGTACCGCTTGTTCCAGTTCAGGCGCAGGCCGAGCGTCTCCTCGCCTTCGAACATCTCTTTGCAGACGATGCCGTAGTCGTTCATGCCGGCCGCATCCGAACCGGCCGTGGTCGAGGTCAGCGCGAAGCAGGGGACCTCTTCGCCGCGGGCGAGGCGCGGCAGGAAATGCTGTTTCTGCGCTTCGGTGCCGTAATGCAACAGCAGTTCCCCCGGGCCGAGCGAGTTGGGCACCATCACGCTGATCGCCGCCGTCAGGTTGCGGCTGGCCAGCTTCATCACGACTTCGGAGTGGCCCTGGGCCGAGAATTCCAGGCCGCCGTATTCCTTCGGGATGATCATGCCGAGCATGCGTTGCTCGCGAATGTAGTCCCACAAGGCGTCGGGCAACCGCCGGTGGTTACTGGCGATATCCCAGTCGTCGGCCATGCGGCACAACTCTTCGACCGGGCCGTCGATGAAGGCCTGTTCCTCCTCGGTCAGCGTCGGCGCGGGGTAGGCCAGCAGGTTTTTCCAGCGCGGCCGCCCGGAAAAAATCTCGCCTTCCCACCAGACGGTGCCGGCGTCGAGGGCCTCCTGCTCGGTCTGCGAGATGCGCGGCAGGATCTTGCGGAACAGAACATACAACCGGTCGCTGATGAGCAGGCGGCGCAGCGGGCCGATCGCAAAGCCGATGAGGGTCACGGCGACGATGCCATTGCCGTAGCGGAACCAGCTGGGGACGTAGAACAGGTGCCGCAGTTCGGTCCAGACCACGGTCAGCACGATCATGATCGTCATCGCCGGCAGCAGGCGCACCCGCTTGTAGGCGAGGATCAGAACCGTGAGTACGAGAATGAAGAAATACAGGGTGTCCATGGCGGACCTCGCTGAAGTCGGATGGCGCCTCGCGGCTCGCCCGGTCGGCGGCGTGTTCCTGCGCCGCCAATGATAGGGGGCCGCAATTCGGGCGGTCAAGATTCGGGGCCCGCCTTTCGATTGCGTGCACCCCGCCGGGAACGTAAAATCGCACTGATATCCAACCGATTTTTTCTGTTTCGTTGTAATTTTGCTTTTTATCCATTATTCATATGGGTACAAGGAGTTTTTAAGTGTCTATCGAGAGAACGCTTTCCATCGTCAAGCCCGATGCGGTCGCCAAGAACGTGATCGGCGAAATCTACAGCCGGTTCGAGAAGGCTGGCCTCAAAATTGTCGCGGCGAAGATGAAGCACCTGAGTCGCGCCGAGGCCGAGCGCTTTTACGCGGTTCACCGCGAACGGCCCTTCTTCAATGACCTCGTCGCCTTCATGACGTCCGGCCCCGTGATGATCCAGGTGCTGGAAGGCGAAAACGCGATCGCCCGCAACCGCGAACTGATGGGCGCGACCAATCCGCAGGAAGCCGCCGCCGGCACGATCCGCGCCGATTTCGCGCAGAGCATCGACGCCAACGCGGTGCACGGCTCGGATGCGCCGGAGACGGCTGCGGTCGAGATCGCCTGCTTCTTCAGCGAGGTCGAGATATTCTCGCGCTGAACCGGCCCGCCGGTTCGGTCGACGAGCACCGTCACATTCCGATGAGCGCCGCACACGCACCCGTCAACCTGCTGGGCCTGCACGAAGGCCAGTTGCGGGGCTATTTCGCCTCGCTCGGCGAAAAGCCGTTCCGTGCCCAGCAGGTCCTGAAGTGGATTTACCACCAGGGTGTGACCGATTTCGCGGACATGACCAACCTGAGCCTGGCCCTGCGCGAGGAACTGGCCGGCAAGGCCGAGATTCGTCCGCCCGAGATCGTCCGCGAGCAGGTGTCGAGCGACGGGACGGTCAAGTGGCTGATGGGCGTCGGCGGCGGCAACGCGGTCGAGACCGTGTTCATTCCGGAAGCGACCCGCGGCACGCTGTGCATCTCCTCGCAGGTCGGCTGTGCGCTGAACTGCACGTTCTGCGCGACCGGGGCGCAGGGATTCAACCGCAACCTGTCCAGCAGCGAGATCATCGGCCAGGTCTGGCAGGCCGCCCGGATCCTGGGACACGAACGGAACGGCGAACGCCGCATCACGAACGTCGTCCTGATGGGGATGGGCGAACCGCTGGCCAATTTCTACGAAGTCGTTCCGGCCCTGTCGCTGTTGCGCGCCGACCTCGGTTTCGGCATGGCCGCCAAGCGGGTCACGCTGTCGACCGCGGGGCTGGTGCCCGGAATCGATCGCCTGCGCGAGACGATCGATGTCGCGCTGGCGGTCTCGCTGCACGCGCCGGACGATGAGCTCCGCGAACAGCTGGTGCCGCTCAACCGCAAGTATCCGATTCGCGAGCTGATGCGCGCCTGCGCGGATTACGTGTCGGACAAGCACAAGCGGACGGTCACGTTCGAGTACACCCTGATCGACGGCGTCAACGATCACCCCGATCACGCGCGCAAGCTGGTCAAGCTGCTGCGCCGCTTGCCGAGCAAGCTCAATCTGATACCCTTCAATCCGTTCCCGGGCACCCGCTACCGCTGCTCGCCCGAGCCGCGAATCCGGGCGTTTCAGGAAATCGTGATGGACGGCGGGCTGATCGCCACCGTCCGCAAGACCCGCGGCGAGGATATCGACGCGGCCTGTGGTCAACTCGCGGGACAGGTGCGGGATCGCACGCGCCGCAGCCGCGTGATCCAGGAACAGAGGCCGAGCGCATGAACGGAATGGCACGACGGACCGTGTTTACCCTGCTGGCGATGCTGCTGCTCGCGGCCTGCGCTTCCTCTCCCGAGCGGTCCGACACGGATTCGCGCAAGGCGGCCGAGACCAATACCGCGCTCGGGCGCCAGTACCTCGATCGCGGGCAATACGAGATTTCGCTGGAGAAGCTCAAGCGCGCGGTGGCGTACGACGAGACGTACGCGCCGGCGCACACCATGCTCGGGGTCCTGTACGAGACGATCGGTGACCGCGAGATGGCCGAGACGGAATACCGCGAAGCGGTCCGTCACGACCCGAAAGACGGTTCGGTCAACAACAACCTCGGCGCGTTCCTGTGCGGCATCGGCAAGCGCGAGGAAGCCGACCGCTTCTTCCGCACCGCGATCGCCGATCCGTTTTACCAGACGCCGGAGATCGCGCTGTCCAACGCCGGATCCTGCGCCCTGGCGCGGGGCGATCTGGACACCGCCGAAACCTATTTGAGACAATCGCTGAAACGGAACCCCCGAATGGCGGCCGCGCTTCTGCCCATGGCTGAAGTCAGCTACCGGAAAGGGGACTATTTGAAAGCCAGGGCGTTCCTGCAGCGTTACGAAGCGGTCGCCGCCCGAACCCGGGAAAGCCTTTCCCTGGGCGTGCGGGTCGAGACGCAGCTTGGTGACGAAGCCTCTGCCGAGCAGTATCGCAGGGCATTGCGGGAACAGTACCCGGGTGCAATGGAGACAGGCGGGTAAGCCGGCCAGGGAATGGAATGAGCGACCAGCAAGAACTGATACCCATGCGCCCCGGGGACCTGCTTCGACAGGTCCGGGAAAATCGGAAAATCAGCCTCGACCGGGCCGCCGAGGCGTCGCGCATCCGGCGCCAGGTGCTGGTGGCAATCGAGTCGGGCGAGACGGCTGACATCCCCACCGTCTACCTGAAGGGCTACGTTCGCAATTACGCCCGCTTTCTGGGTGTGGACCCGGCGGAAATCGAGGATCGCATGGACTCGATCCAGGGCATCGAGCCGGAAGTACGGACCGTGTTCCCGGAGCAGGCCCCGCGCAGGGGCGGCGAGCGCTGGCTCAAGTTTTCCAGTTACGTGGCCGCCTCGGCGCTGATCGCCACGCTCACCTGGCAGTTCACGCACGAAGCGGTGAAATGGTCCCAGGGTGACGCGGCGCCGGGCACGCCGACCGTTTCCGCGGCGGCTGATTCGGGGGACGGGGCCGCGCAGCGCAACCGGCACCTGAACGCATCGATCGCCTCCGTTGAAATGCTCAGCAAGCGCGCCGAGCTCAGTGGCGGTACCGCCGCGGAAGAGGCGTGGGCCGCGATCGACGACAACCGCGGCGACGCCGCCGCGACCGGGCAGCGAACCCTGGAGATCACCACCTCGGCGGACACCTGGGTGGAAGTTTTTGGTCAGGACGACCGCCAGATCGAGATGGACCTCATCCGTGCCGGTACGCATCGCGAGTACCGGGACGCGGGCCCCTTCCGGGTCATGGTCGGGCGCGCTTCCGCCGTGTTGGTGGCGCTGGACGGCGAATCCGTCGACCTGGCGCCGCATACGCGCGACGGGGTGGCGCGGGTGGTTCTGCCCGCGGTGGAGTCGGTCGAACCGCTCGATCCCCAGGCCCCGGCGGACCCCTGAAATCCGTTAGAATCAACAGCCCATCGCGCCCCGCGGGCGCGGGCTTTCTTCATCAGCAGGGCACGATACGGTGAGTTCAACGATCAACTCGATACGCGGCATGCACGACACGCTGCCGCAGGACATGCATTTGTGGCACGCGCTCGAAGACACCGTGCGGCGGGTCTTCGCCGCCTACGGCTACGACGAGATCCGCATCCCGGTGGTCGAGAAAACCGAGGTGTTTTCGCGCGCGATCGGCGAGGCCACGGACGTGGTCGAGAAGGAGATGTATACCTTCGAGGATCGTAACGGCGATCGGCTGAGCCTGCGGCCCGAGGGCACGGCGGGGGTCGTGCGGGCGGTCCTGCAGAACGGCCTGCTGTACGCCCAACCGCTGCGCGTGTGGTACATGGGTCAGATGTTTCGTCGCGAACGGCCCCAGAAGGGCCGCACCCGGCAGTTTCACCAGGTCGGCGCCGAGGTGTTCGGCGCTCCGGGGCCGGACATCGACGCCGAACTGCTGGCGATGTGCCAGCGGATCTGGCAGGAACTCGGCCTGCCATCGCTTCGGCTCGAGGTCAATTCGCTCGGCACCGCCGAGGAGCGTTCCGCCTACCGCGAGCAGCTGCACGCCTTCCTGTCGGCGCGGCGCGAGCGACTGGACGAGGACAGCCGGCGCCGGCTCGAGCGGAATCCGCTGCGGATTCTCGACAGCAAGAATCCCGGGGTGCAGGAGGTGCTGGCGGAGGCGCCGGTCCTGTCCGATTTTCTCGGCGCGGCGTCGCGCGAGTACTTCGACGGCTTCCTGGCGCTGCTGGACGGCTTCGGCATCGAATACCAGGTCAACCCGCGCCTGGTCCGCGGACTGGATTACTACAGCCACGCCGTATTCGAGTGGATCACGGACCAGCTCGGCGCCCAGGGCACGGTGTGCGCCGGTGGACGTTACGACGGGCTGGTCGAAATCCAGGGCGGGCGCCCGTGGCCCGGCGTTGGATTCGCGATGGGGCAGGAGCGCCTGATCGAACTGATGCGCGAACACGCGGAGCCCGAACCGCTGACGCCGCACGTCTACCTGATCATGGCCGGCGCCGGAACCGCATCGGGCGGCTTGCAGCTCGCCGAGCGCCTGCGCGACGAGGTGCCGCTGCTGCGCATCCAGTCGAACCTCGCCAACGGCAGCTTCAAGGCGCAGTTCAAACGCGCGGATCGCAGCGGCGCGCCACTGGCGCTCGTTCTCGGCGAAGACGAACTCGCCGGCGGCACCGTCACGGTCAAGTACCTGCGCGAGGAGCGCCCGCAGGAACAGGTCGACCAGGAGCGGCTGGGCGGCTGGCTGCAGGCCTGGATGACCGCACCCTGAGTCTGCGCGCCGCGCTCACCGTCTCCAGCCGGCGGTAAAACCTGCCGGTCCCATACTCCACCGACGTCCAGGCGCAGGCCCCGGTCGGCGCCCGCAACGCGCTGGGGGCGGCCGTCAGCGCGCGCCCGGCCGTGCCGGATTGGCGATTGCCGCGCCCGACCGCCGTCGGCAGCCGCCCGACGACGTATCAACGGTACTTTCGCAGCGAGTCGCCGTGATAGAATACGGCGTTTTTACGAAGCGGAATCGAAATGGTTGAGATCTACGACGCCCACGAGCAGGGCGAAGTCGTCAAGAAGTGGTTGAAGGAAAACGGCAGCGCCATCGTCATGGGGCTGGTGATCGCCTTTGGCGGACTGTTCGGCTTCAAGCAATGGCAGTCCTGGCAGGAGAACAGCCGGCAACAGGCTTCGGCGGAGTTCCAGGTGATGGGCACCTTGCTCGCCGCGAACCAGGTCGATGCCGCGATGGACAATTTCCAGAACCTGAAGGACGAGCACGCCAGCTCGCCGTACGCGTCGATGGCGGCGCTGCAGATGGCCCGGGCACGCCTCGAACTGAAGCAGCCGGACCTGGCGATCGGTCATTACGAATTCGTGGTCGAGAACGGTTATCCGAAGGCGATGCAGGTCGTGGCCCGCGAGCGCCTGGCGCGCGTGCTGCTCGACGAGGGCCGCGCGGAGGAAGCGCTCACGACACTCGACGGGGCGAATGATGTGACCGGTTTCGAGGCCCGCTACGCCGAAGTTCGCGGCGACATCCTGTTCGCGATGGGGCGCAGCGACGAAGCCGTGACGGCCTATCGCGAGGCGCTCGACGGCCTGGAGGCCGGCGTCGGTGACCGCAACAAGCTCGTGATGAAACTCGAGGCGCTGGGGGTTGAACTGCCCGAGGACGGTAGCGAGTCGTGAAACGCCTTCTGGCGCTCATCGCCCTGAGCCTGCTGGTGCTGAACGGCTGCAGCTGGGTCCGCAGTTGGGGCGACCCGGAACCGGGCGACCCGGCGCCGCTGGTGGAGTTCGAGCCTTCGCTCGAGGTGCGCAAGGTCTGGTCCGTCGACGTCGGCGACGGCATGGGCAAGAAAGGCCTCAGCATGGCCCCCGCGTACGCCAACGGCACGCTCTATACGGCGGACCACGAAGGCCGGCTGGTCGCGGTGGACGCGGAGAGCGGCCGCAAGACGATGGACCTGAAGACCGAGCAGATGTTCTCCGGCGGCCCGGGACTCGATGAAGACCACATCTACATGGGCACCATCAACGGGCGCGTCATCGCCTATGACCGGCAGACGGGGGCCGAACTCTGGAACGCCCAGGTATCTTCCGAGGTTCTCGCGCCGCCCGGATCCGCTGACGGCGTGGTCGTCGTGCGCTGTATCGACGGTCGCGTGTTCGGCCTCGATGCGGCCAACGGTCGCCGCCTGTGGATTTACGATCACAGCGTGCCGCTGCTCACCCTGCGCGGTAACGCCGACCTGCTGGTGCGCGGTGGGATCGCCTTCGTCGGTTACGACGACGGCAGCGTGGCCAGCCTGCGGGTCAGTGACGGCAGCGTCGCCTGGACCCAGACCATCGTCTCGCCGGAGGGGCGCACCGAGCTGGAACGCCTGGCCGACATCGGCCAGCGCATGGCCTTCGTCGCGTCCGACCTGATCGTGTCCAGTTACAAGAACCGGGTCGTGTCGCTGGCGGCCGATTCGGGCCGCATGCTCTGGTTCAAGGACATCGCCTCGGCCACCGGGGTCCAGGTCGATCGCACGAACCTCGCGATCAGCGAGAAGAACGGCGACCTGTGGATGCTGGATCGCCGCAACGGTTCCACGCAGTGGAAGATCGACCGCCTGACCAACCGGGAACTGACGCGCCCGACGTTTTACGGGAATTACGTCGTGGTGGGCGACCTGGAGGGGTATCTGCACTGGTTCGATACCGAAATCGGTTCCTTCGTCGCGCGCGAACGGGCCGGCAAGGACGGATTCGCCGCGGCGCCTCTGACTGTCGGCACGACGCTGTACGTGCTGACCCGCGACGGCGATCTCGTCGCCTATCGCGCAGGGGCCGCCATCTGACCGGCCGCCCGGGCCCCGGCTGGATTCATCCATGTTGCCTGTCGTCGCCATCGTCGGACGGCCGAATGTCGGCAAGTCCACCCTGTTCAACGCGCTGACCCGCACCCGCGACGCGCTCGTCGCCGACATGCCGGGCGTGACCCGCGACCGCCAGTACGGGATCTCGCGCGTCGGCCCGCATCCCTGTCTGCTGGTCGACACCGGCGGCCTGGTGAGCGCGGCGGAAGGCATCGATTACCTGACCGCGAAACAGGTGCTGCAGGCCGTCGAGGAAGCGCAGGTCGTCATCTTCGTGGTCAGCGCGCGTGACGGCCTGACCGGCGAAGACGAGGCGATCGCCGCGCGCCTGCGCAAGTCCGCGCGCGAACTCGTTCTGACCGCGAACAAGACCGACGGGCTGGATACCGACACCGCGCTGGTCGAATTCGCCAGCCTCGGCCTCGGGGACGCCTTGCCGGTCGCCTCGGCCCACCGCCGCGGGCTGGAGACGCTGATGAAAACGGTCGCCGAGCGTCTGCCCGAGCCCGCGGACGAGGCGTCCGCGGAGGACGATGAGGATCTTCTGCGCCTGGCGATCGTCGGTCGCCCGAACGTCGGCAAATCGACGCTGGTCAATCGCCTGCTCGGCGAGGAGCGCGTCCTGGCTTACGATCAGCCCGGCACGACCCGCGACACCATCAGCACCCGGCTCGAGCGCGACGGGCAGCAGTACGAGCTGATCGACACGGCGGGCGTGCGGCGCCGCGCGCGCATCACCGAGGCGGTCGAGAAGTTCAGCACGATCAAGGCGCTGCAGGCCATCGAGCGGGCGCACGTCGTGGTCCTGATGCTGGATGCGCGCGAAGGCCTGACGGATCAGGACACGACCCTGCTGGGACACGTTCTCGAGCAGGGCCGCGCGCTGGTCATCGCGCTGAACAAGTGGGATGGGCTCGACCCCGACCATCGTCGCCAGGTGAAGGCGGAACTCGATCGCAAGCTCACCTACGTCGACTGGGCGCGGCGCATCACGATCTCGGCCCTGCACGGCTCCGGTATCCAGGAGTTGCTCGACGCGGTCCAGCAGGCCTGGGGCAGCGCCCGGCGCGAATTCTCCACGCCCGAGCTGACGCGCGTGCTGCAGGCCGCGTTCGAGGCGCATCAGCCGCCGATGAAACAGGGCCGGGTCGCCAAGCTGCGTTACGCCCACGCGGGCGGCAAGCTGCCGCCGCGGATCGTGATCCACGGCACCCGGACCGACACGGTTCCCGAGTCCTACCGGCGTTACCTCGCGAACCGCTTCATTCGCCATTTCAAACTTTCCGGCACGCCGGTGTTCCTGGACTTCCGCGACAGCGACAACCCCTATCGCGGGCGCAAGAACGTCCTGACGCGGCGCCAGCTCGAAAAGCGCAAGCGGCTCAAGAAATTCACCGGCCGCAAGTCGCGCAAGTAGGGACCCGAACGCAGCCTGGTCTGCAATCGCCGCATGAAGACCTCCCGCTCCGAACCGATCGAAGTGTCCGTCGACGAGGCCTGTCGGACGGCCTGCGCCGAGCGGCCCATCCTGGACATCCGGAGCCCGGACGAGCGGCGGGCCGGCGGACCCGTGGCCGCGATCGGACTGTCGGAGCGACGCCTCGTCGATGCCTGTCGCGAAGACCCGGCGTTCGCACGTCGCGGCGGCGACGTTCTGTGCGCCGAAGGTGTGCGTTCCCGCGCGGTGGTCGAGCGCCTGCGATCGATGGGGCACGACGGCTTTCGCAGTGTTCGGGGCGGCATGAACGCCTGGTTCGAAGCCGGGTTGCCGTTCGCGAGCGACACCGGGCTCGACGACGCACAGACCGAACGCTATGCGCGCCACCTGGTGCTGCCGGAGGTCGGGGCCGAGGGGCAGCGCCGCCTGCTCGAGGCGCGGGTGCTGCTGGCCGGTCTGGGCGGACTGAATTCACCCGCCGCGCTCTACCTCGCGGCGGCCGGGGTCGGTACGCTCGGACTGCTTGACGACGACCGCGTCGCGCGCAGCAACCTGCAGCGCCAGATCCTGCACTCCGAGGACACGGTCGGCCGCACGAAGACCCGTTCGGCGGCGGAACGCCTGCGCGCGGCCAATCCCGGGGTTCGAACCGAACGCATCGATGAGCGCGTGACGGCGAAGAACGCGGCGCGCTGCGTTCAGGGCTGGGACGTCGTGATCGACGGAACCGATAATTTTGCCGCGCGCTACGCGTTGAACGATGCCTGCGTGGCGGCGGGTATCCCGCTCGTTTACGGCGCAGTCATGCGATTCCAGGGCCAGGTTTCGGTGTTCTGGCCGGCGCGGGGTGCGGAAGCCCCCTGTTTTCGCTGCCTGATGCCGGACCCGCCGGACCGGGCTGCGGCGCCGAGCTGCGCCGAGGCGGGCGTGCTGGGCGTGCTGCCCGGGATCGTCGGTACGCTGCAGGCGACCGAGGCGTTGAAAATCCTGCTGGGCGTCGGCCGGCCGTTGCTCGGCCGCCTGTTGCTGGTCGATGCGCTGACGATGGAATTTCGCGAAATGCGCCTGGCGCGGCGTATCGGGTGCCCCGTCTGCGCCTGACCGCGGCGGGCTCGTCCCGGCGTCGCGTTACAGCGACCAGGACGCGAGGTTCTTTTCGATTTCGTGGCGAAAACCGGAGTCCTCCGGTTCGACTTTCGAGGGCCAATGCGCGATGAAGTTGCCATCGCGCCCGAACAGGTACTTGAAGAAATTCCAGTTCGGCAGGACGTCCGCGGTGAATTCTTCGCGCAGAGCCAGGAACAGCGGATGCGCATCGCGGCCGATCACGGAGTATTTCTCGGTCATCGGGAAGGTCACCCCGAAGGTGCCGCTGCAGAATTCGGCGATCGTGTCCGCGTCGCCCGGTTCCTGTTCGCCGAAGTCGTTGCAGGGAATGCCGATCACGATGAGACCGGTGTGGCGGTACTCCAGCCACAGGGACTGCAGACCGGTGTACTGTCGCGTGTAACCGCATTCGGAAGCCGTATTGACGATCAGCAGAGGCTGCCCGGACCACTGTTCGAGCGCCATCGTCGCACCGGAGAGTGAACGGAATCGGAATTCGAATACATTCATGGAATCGTCCTCGCTGTTTACCCTAAAATACTCCGACCGAACGCAATGGGAAAGCGGCCGAGTCGCCGGCGAAAGGTATGGAAGGACACGATCAGTCAGACGAAACCCGGGCGGGCAGGGCGCGTATCCTGGACGGCAACGTGGTCAGCGCCGCGATCATCCGGAAGGTTCGCACCGCGATCGACGCCCACGTGGCGGCCGGCGGGCGCCGTCCCGGCCTTGCGGTGGTATTGGTCGGAGACGATCCGGCGTCGGCCATTTACGTCAACGCCAAGCGCCGTGACTGCGAAAAGGCCGGGATCCGGGCCCAGGACTACGACCTGCCGGAGAACACCAGCCAGGCGGAATTGCTGGCCCTGATCGACCGGCTCAACGAGTCGCCGGATACGGACGGCATCCTGGTTCAGCTGCCGTTGCCGCCGCACATCGAGGAAGCGGCCGTGACCAATCGGATCCGCGCGACCAAGGATGTCGACGGCTTTCACGCGTTCAATGTCGGCAAGCTGGCGTTACGGCAACCCGGTTTACGACCCTGCACGCCGCGCGGGGTCATGGCCCTGCTGCATTACTACGGGATCGCGAACAAGTCCATGCACGCAGTGATCGTCGGCGCCTCCAACATTGTCGGGCGGCCGATGGCGCTGGAATTGCTCTGGTACGGCTCGACCGTCACCGTCAGTCACCGGTTCACCCACAACCTCGAGGAACACGTGCGCAGCGCCGATCTGCTGATCAGCGCCATCGGCAAACCGGGCGTCATCCGTGCCGAATGGATCAAGCCGGGCGCCATCGTCGTCGACGTCGGGATCAACCGCTTGCCGGACGGACGGCTGACGGGCGATATCGATTTCGAACAGGCTGCGCGCCGCGCGGCATGGATCAGCCCGGTGCCGGGCGGGGTCGGTCCGATGACCCGCGCGACGCTGATGCAGAACACGGCGGAAGCGGCCGGCCTGGCCGTGGATCTGCCGTATACCCCGCAGCCGACCGGCTGAGCACCGGCCGGCCCGGCCGTCAGGGGCGCTCGACGATCGCGGCGACGCCCATGCCGCCCGCGGTGCAGACGGAGATCAGTCCGCGTCCCGAGCCCTTCTCCTCCAGCAGGTGGGCCAGCGTGCCGAGGATCCGCGCGCCGGTCGCCGCGAAGGGGTGGCCGACCGCCAGGCTGCTGCCCTTGACGTTCAGCTTCGCACGGTCGATCGATCCCAGCGGCGCATCGAGACCGAGGCGTTCGCGGCAATAATCCTCCGATTCCCAGGCCGCCAGGGTGCACAGCACCTGGGCCGCGAAGGCTTCGTGTATCTCGTAGAAATCGAAATCCTGCAGCGTCAGGCCGGTCTGCTGCAGCATCTCGGCCACGGCCACGGTCGGCGCCATCAGGAGGCCCTCGTCCTGCACGAAATCGACCGCTGCCGTGCGGGTCGCGGTGAGGTAGGCCTGCACGGGCAGGTCGTGGGCCCTGGCCCAGTCTTCGGATGCGAGCAGAACCGCCGCGGCGCCATCGGTCAGCGGCGTGCTGTTCCCGGCCGTGAGGGTCGCGTCGGCGCCCTTGGCGAACACGGTGCGCAGGGAACCGAGTTTCTCCAGCGTGGTGTCGGCGCGGATGTTGTTGTCCCGCATCACGCCGCCCCAGGACAGCACCAGCGGATCGTAGAAGCCCTCGTTGTAGGCCTGCTCCGCCTTCTGGTGGCTTTCCAGCGCCAGGCGGTCCTGGTCCTCGCGCGCGATGTCCCATTCCCGGGCCATGCGCTCGCAGTGCTGCCCCATGGACAGGCCGGTGCGCGGTTCGCCGTTGGCCGGCAGCACCGGCTTCAGTTCACCGGGGCTGAAGCCCTTGAAAGCCTTGAGGCGTTGCTTGGCGCTGCGGGCCGTGCCGGCCTTGACCAGGCGCTTGGAGAATTTGGGGCCGAACGTGATCGGCGGATCGGAGGTCGTGTCGGTGCCCGCCGCGATGCCGCATTCGATCTGGCCGCAGGCGATCTTGGCGCCGATCATCGCCGCGGCCTGCAGGCTCGTGCCGCAGGCCTGCTGCAGCGTGATCCCCGGCGTGAGCGGCGACATGGTGGTGGAGAGCAGGGCTTCACGGGCCAGGTTCCAGTCCCTCGAATGCGTCGTGACCGCGCCGGCGATCACTTCGTCGAACTTCTCGCCGTGCAGGCCGTGGCGGTCGATTACCCCCTGCAGCGCGCCGGCCAGCATGTCCATGTTGGATTTCTCGGAGTAGGCGGTGTTGGAACGGCAGAACGGAATCCGGCTGCCCCCGATCACCGCGATCCTGCGCAGCGTGTCACTCATGGTCGAACTCCTTGCTGTTTTCGAGGTAATACAGGGGGCCGCCGCGGAAGGGCGCGAAGCCGGTGCCGAACACCATGCCCGCGTCCAGCGCATCGGCGCTTTCGACGATGCCGTCGGCCAGGCAGGCGCGGCATTCGTCGAAATAGGGCTGCATCAGTTCGCGGCCCAGGGATTTCAGGTTGACGCCTTTCGACGCTTCGCTGTCCTTGACGGGCTTGCCTTTCTCCCAGGTGTAGAAGCCCTCGCCGCTCTTCTTGCCCAGCTTGCCTTCCGCCACGTATTTTCGAAGCAGCTCCGCCTCGCGCTCCGACGCCTCGCCGCCGAGCGTGCCGAGCACGCCGGCGCCGACGTCCAGGCCGACCGTGTCGGCCAGCTCGACCGGCCCCATCGGCATGCCGAAATCCTCGGCCGCGCGGTCGATCGCTTCCTTGGTGACGCCCCGCTGCAGATGGATCTCGAACGCTTTCAGCATGTAGCGCGCCAGGACCCGGTTGACCAGGAATCCGGGACTGCTGCGCACCGGCAGCGGAAAACGGTTGATCTGGTTGCAGAAGGCATTGCCGCGCGCGATTGCGTCGTCGAGTGTGTCGGTGTCGTAGACGACTTCCACCAGCGGCATTTTCGCAACGGGGTTGAAGAAATGCAGTCCGATCAGGCGCTTGGGTTTCTTCAGCACGGAGGCGATGTCCTTGAGCGGAATCGCCGACGTGTTGGTGGCGAGCACGGCGTCGGGTTTCGCATTCGCCTCGAGATCCTTGAACAGGGCCTGCTTCGCTTCGAGGTTCTCGAAGATGGCCTCGATGATGACGTCGGCGCGCTCCACGCCCTGACCGTCGACGTCGGCAATCAGGCGGCTGCGTGCAGCGGCCACGCGATCCGGCGTCTTCAGGCGTTTGCGGAACAGGCTCGCGGCGCGTTTCAGCGCCGGTTCGATGTACTTCATTTCACGGTCCTGCAGGGTGACTTCCATTCCCTGCAGCACGCACCAGGCGGCGATGTCGCCGCCCATGACACCGGCGCCGACGACGTGCACGCGGCGCGCGCGGAAGTCGCTCTCCTTGCCGGCGGCCTTGAGGCCCTCCATCAGCCAGAAGACGCGGCGCAGGCCGCGGCTGGTCTCGCCGTTGATCAGGCGCGCGACGCGGGTCGCTTCTTCGTCGAGCATGCGGCGGAAATCGTCGCCGTACTGCTCCCAGGCGTCGATCAGCTCGAACGGCGCCGGATAATGGGCCGGCTTGGCCTTGGCCGCGGTCTTCTTGCGCATCTGGCCGGCCAGGAACTTGCGGGCCGGCCCCGTGTTGCTGAGCTTGCCGGTGAGCCCGGCGCCCTTGCTGCGGCGGCCCTGGAGCACGGCCTTGCGGGCGGCCCAGCGCAGGCTGCCGTGCGGCCCGACCAACTGGTCGACCAGGCCCATGCCGCGGGCCGCGCCCGGTCGCAACATGCGCGCGGAAAGCATCAGGGGCATCGCGTTCAGCCCGCCGATCTGTCGTGTGGTGCGGGCGCTGCCGCCGAAACCGGGGTAGATGCCGAGCTTGACCTCGGGAAACCCGAGCCGGGTGCGGTCGTTGTTCGCGGCGATGCGGTAGTCGAAGCAGAGGGCCAGTTCGAGACCGCCGCCCAGGCAGTAGCCATCGATCATCACGGCCTTGGGGAAGGGCAGGGCCTCGACGCGATCGAACAGCGCGTGGACCTCCCGGATGAAGCCTTCGGCCTCGCCGATGCTGCTGGCCTGGTCGAACTCACGCACGTCGGCGCCGACGATGAAGCTGCCCGATTTGCCGGACTGCAGCACCAGCCCGCGGGGATGATGCCGTTCGAGGTCCGTGACGATCTCCTCGAGTTCGGTCAGGACATCCCGGGAAAGGCTGTTGGCCGATTCGCCCGCGCGGTCCAGGGTCAGCCAGCACACGCCGTCGAGATCGGACTCGAGACGCCAGTTCCGGTATTCAGTTTTGCTCATCGAAAACGCTCCGTACGCTAGAGTATGGAAGGCCCTAAAAAAGGGGACCGCTTCGACCCGTGATTATGACAGAAGCGATCGGTGTGACCAATTCAATGGGGTCACGGCGCCCGAAAACCCAGCTTGCGCAGGGCGGCCGCCAGGGCGATCAGCGGCAGGCCGATCAGGGCGGTCGGGTCGTCCGACGACATGCGGTCGAGCAACGCGAGTCCGGCGCGCTCCGACTTGAAACTGCCCGCGCAGTCGTACGGGCGGTCGAGCTCCAGGTACCGGTCGATTTCCGCGTCGCTCAGCGTTCGAAAGACGCATTCGGTATCGACGCGGCCCTCGAGCAATCGGTCACCGGGGCGTTCGAACACCGCGAACGCCGTCAGAAAATGCACGCTGCGGCCGCTGAACAGGCGCAACTGCGCGCGGGCCCGCTCCGCGTCGCCGGGCTTGCCGACGATGTCGCTTCCGCACACCGCCACCTGGTCGGAACCGATCACGACGGCGGTTTCGTGCCGGCGCGCAACCGCGTCGGCCTTGGCCCGGGCGAGCCGCTGCACGAGGTGCACGGGATCTTCGTCGGGGCCGGGGGTTTCATCCACGTTCGAATCGGCGGTTTCAAAGGGCAGGCCGAGGCGTTCCAGCAATTCACGCCGGTACGGGCTCACCGAGGCGAGAATCAGGGGCGTTTTATGTGACTGCAGCTGCATTTGTGTAGTAGAATGGGCGGTTAATGTGATTTATGGGCAATGCGGGCCGGGCCACGGGATGGTGTGCCGCGGTACGTGTCCGGACCGGGAGGTCATTCTGCAGTCATGTCGCGCGATTTTCCAGACATCGTCGATCCCTGGAAGGCGGCGGACGGAAGGCGCGCCTTTGGCGGCACCGTGCCGTTGGCGCGACTCGAGCGGCTCACCGCGCTGCTGGCGCCGGACGGCGCCGGCGGAATCGACTGGGGCGAGGCCGCCTTCGAAGCCGTGTTCGGTTACGACGAGCAGGGGCTGGTCACGATCCGGGTCAGCGTCCGGGCGGAGCTTCCACTGGTTTGCCAGCGGAGCCTCGAGATCTATCTCGAACCGGTCGACCGCATGAGCACCGTAGCCGTGATCACGGACATCGGCGAGCAGGAATCGTTGCCGGACGTGTACGAACCGGTTCTCGTCGAAGATCGGCGCCTGGCGCTGGCGAGCCTGGTCGAAGAGGAACTGCTGCTGGCGGTTCCCCAGGTGCCGCGCAAGCCCGGAGCGGGCGAGCCCGAGTTGCCGGCCGACGTGTCGCTGGAAAGCGCCTCGGAGGATCACAAGGAACCCGTCCACAAGCCGTTCGCGGGGCTTGCGGGACTGATGAAGGAAAAGGACCGGGATTGACCGAAAACTGTCCCGTCCTGCAAAATTTTGCTGAAAATTGGGAGTATGAGCCATGGCTGTTCAACAGAACCGTAAGACGCCGTCCAAGCGCGGCATGCGCCGTTCGCACGACTCGATCAAGGCGCCGACCCTTTCGGTCGATTCGACCACGGGCGAGACGCACCTGCGCCATCACGTGACCCCCGAGGGTTACTACAAAGGCAAGAAGGTCATCGACAGCCCCGTCGTCGAATTCGACGAGGATTGACCGTTCCGGACCGACACCGGTCCGGTTCGACACCAAGACGAATGACCCGGTCCGAAAGGACGGTCCTGGCCCTGGACGCCCACGGTGGCGACCAGGGCCTTGACGTATCTGTACCCGCCGCATTGCAGGCCGTCGCCGAGGACGAGCGCCTGCGGATCCTGCTGGTTGGCCAGCGCGCACCGCTCGAAGACGCGCTGGCCGCGCACGGTGCAAGCGGCGCGGACCGCATCGAAGTCCATCCGGCGGAGACGATTCTGCCGATGGACGTCAAGTCGTCCGCGGTTTTGCGGCGCGGCCGCGACAGCAGTCTCTGGCAAGCGTTCGAACGGGTCGCCGACGGGACCGCGGATGCCTGTGTCAGCGGCGGCAGCACCGCGGCCATGATGGTGACGGGCGTCCGCGTGCTCGGCATGCTCGAAGGCATTCAGCGCCCGGCGCTGATGGCCTGGGTGCCGAGCGAAAGCGGCTTTACCGCGCTGCTCGACCTCGGCGCGAACCTGCAGGTCTCCGCGCGGCACCTGGTCCAGTTCGCCGTGATGGGTTCGGTGACCGCGGAACTCGCGGAAGGGATCGCCCGACCGCGCGTGGGCCTGCTCAACGTCGGTCACGAAGACGGCAAGGGCCACGAACTCGTGCGCGAGGCGCACGCGATGCTGCTCGAGCTGCCCCTCAACTACATCGGCTTCGTCGAAGGGCACGACATTTTCGGCGGCGCCGTGGATGTCGCGGTGTGCGACGGTTTCGTCGGCAACCTGATCCTCAAGTCCACCGAAGGGGTCGCGCGGCTGATGCTGCAACGCATTCGCACGGCGCTCGCCGAAACGCCGATGGCGCGATCCGGGGCAGCCCTGGCCGCGCCGTCGCTGCGCCGTGCGCTGGCGCGACTCGATCCCTCCGCGCATAATGGTGCCCCGTTACTCGGGCTCAGGCGGATTGCCGTCAAGAGCCATGGCGGCGCGGATCTTGCGGGCATGACCCGGGCGATCCTGGAAGCCGGGCGCGAAGCGCGGCGCCAGGTGCCGCGAAAAATCGAAACCTCGATACATAACTACAAACTGGAGATGTCAGCGTGACCTATTCGAGGATTGCAGGAACCGGCAGCCACCTGCCGGAGCGCATCGTCACCAATCACGATCTCGAGAAAGTGATGGATACGAGCGACCAGTGGATTCGCGAGCGGACCGGTATCTGCTCGCGCCGGGTCGTGTCGGACGGCGAGACGACCGTCAGCCTGGGCGAGGCCGCCTGCCGCAAGGCGCTCGAAGCGGCCGATGTCGACCCGTCGGAGATCGACCTGTTCGTCATGGGGACGACGACCCCGGATCTGGTCTTTCCCAGTTCGGCGTGCCTGATCCAGAAGCGACTCGGTCTGCCCAACTGCGGCGCCATGGACGTCAATGCGGCCTGCTCCGGTTTCATGTACGCGCTGAGCATTGCGGACAAGTACGTCCGCTGCGGTGACGCGCGCAAGGTGCTGGTCTGCGGCTCCGAAACGCTGACCCAACTGGTCAACTGGAACCGCCGCGATACGGCCGTGCTGTTCGGTGACGGCGCGGGCGCCGTCGTGCTGGAGGCCACGGACGAACCCGGCATCCTGTCCACGCATATCCACGCCAACGGCGAGCACGCCGATCTCTTGCGAACCGCGGAAGGCGTTTCCCGGGGCTTCGGCGACATGTCGGCCAACGACCACAAGCCGGAAATCCAGATGAAGGGCAACGAGGTGTTCAAGGTTGCCGTGCGGACACTCGGGCGGATCGTCGACGAGACGCTCGGGGCCAATGACCTGGAGAAATCCGATCTGGACTGGCTGATTCCGCACCAGGCCAACCTGCGCATCATCGCGGCGACGGCCCGAATGCTGGACATGAACATGGATCACGTGGTGGTCACCGTCGATCGCCACGGCAACACATCGGCGGCATCGGTGCCGCTGGCCCTGGACGAGGCCGTGCGCGACGGACGCATCAAGCGCGGCGACCTGATGCTGCTGGAAGCATTCGGCGGCGGCTTTACCTGGGGCTCAGCGCTGATCCGCTACTGACCGGAGACCTGATCGTGAGCAAGACCGCTTTTCTTTTTCCCGGGCAGGGCGCCCAGTCGGTCGGCATGATGTCCGACCTGGCCGCCGCGTCCGGGCTCGTTCGCAGCACCTTCGACGAGGCGTCGAGCGTGCTCGGGTACGACCTCTGGACCGTGGCTGAACAGGGTCCCGAGGAACGCCTGAACGAAACGCAGGTTACCCAGCCGGCATTGCTGGCCGCCGGCATCGCCACCTGGCGCATCTGGCGCGACCGCGGCGGAAAGGCGCCGGATTTCATGGCCGGACACAGCCTCGGCGAATACACGGCGCTGGTCGCCGCCGGCGCGCTGGATTTCGACGCCGCGATCGCCCTGGTGGCGCGCCGCGGCGAAATGATGCAGCAGGCGACCCCCGCCGGCAGCGGCGCGATGGCCGCCGTGCTCGGATTGGACGACGACGTTCTGGCATCGGTTTGCGAGAAGGCGTCCGACGCGGGCGTGGTGTCCTGCGCCAATTTCAACTCGCCCGGACAGATCGTGATCGCCGGCGAAACCGCCGCGGTCGAACGGGCCTGCGCGCTGGCCGGCGAAGCGGGGGCGCGGCGCGCGGTGCCGCTGGCCGTGAGCGTTCCGTCACACTGCGCCCTGATGGCGCCCGCCGCGGAGGGCATGCGCGCGGCGCTCGAGCAAGCCGAGATCCGCGTGCCGCAGATCCCCGTGCTGCACAATGTCGATACCGGGGTTCGAACGGCGCCGGACGGCATTCGCGCGGCGCTGGTCGAACAGCTTTACCGGCCGGTCCGGTGGGCCGACACGGTGCGCCGACTGGCCGGCGACGGCGTGCTGCGCATGGCCGAGTGCGGCCCCGGTCGGGTGCTGGCCGGCCTGAACCGGCGCATTTCGCGCGACATCGAAACCGTGGCGCTGACCGGGATCGACACGATCGAAAAAACCCTCGACGAGTGGAGTTGAACATGGAACTGAAACTGGACGGCCAGGTCGCCATCGTCACCGGCGCCAGCCGCGGCATCGGCGCCGCCATTGCCGATACGCTCGCCGAGGCCGGCGCCAGGGTCGCCGGCACGGCGACGACGCAGGCGGGCGCCGAGGCGATCACCGGGCGTTTGAGCGAATTCGGGCCCGACAACGCGGGCTACCCCCTCGACGTCAATGATCCGGACGGCCCGGCTCGCCTGGTCGCCGAGGTCGGCGAGCGGCAGGGCGCCCCGACGATCCTGGTCAACAATGCCGGCATCACGCGGGACCAGATTCTGCTGCGGATGAAGGACGAGGACTGGGACGTCATCATGGAAACCAACCTGCGTTCCGTTTTCCGCATGAGCAAGGCGTGCCTGCGTGGCATGATGAAGGCGCGCGGCGGACGCATCATCAGTATCGCGTCGGTGGTCGGCGCGATGGGCAACGCCGGCCAGAGCAACTACGCGGCGGCCAAGGCGGGCATGATGGGCTTTTCCCGTTCGCTCGCGCGGGAGGTCGGTTCGCGCGGCATCACGGTCAACGTCGTGGCGCCGGGATTCATCGACACGGACATGACCCGGGCGCTGGACGACAAGCAACGCGAGGCCCTGGTGAACGACATTCCGTTGCAACGCCTGGGCGAGCCCGGCGACATCGCCGCGGCCGTGCTGTACCTGGCCTCCGAGCAGGGCGCGTACGTGACCGGCCAGACCCTGCACGTCAACGGCGGCATGCTGATGACCTGAACGGAACGCCGCCACGGATTCGACACGGCGTGTGAACTGGATTCAGCGTCGTAATTTAACTAGAATTGCGGGCCTGAAGCCCCTGAAGAGGAATTGACCTAAATGAGCAGCATTGAAGAGCGCGTCAAGAAGATCGTTATCGAACAACTGGGAGTCAAGGAAGAGGAAGTCACGCCGAGCGCGTCCTTCGTCGATGACCTGGGTGCAGACTCTCTGGATACCGTCGAGTTGGTTATGGCGCTCGAGGAAGAATTCGAATGCGAAATTCCGGATGAGGAAGCGGAAAAGATCACCAGCGTCCAGCAGGCGATCGACTACGTCAACGCCAACGTCTGACGTCTTGTTCCGTGGGTGAATTACAGCGGCCGGCGCCATGCCGGCCGTTATTTGTTTGATTGCCGGATTTTCAGGAGGCTCGTATCGTGTCATCCCGTCGCGTTGTCGTCACCGGACTCGGGCTCGTCTCGCCCGTCGGAAACTCGGTTCCCGAGGCCTGGGACTCGATCTGTAACGGGCGCAGCGGTATCGGCCCGATCACCGAGTTCGACGTATCCCACCTGGCGACACGGATCGCCGGTGAAATCCGCGATTTCGACGTGACCGAATTCCTCTCGCCGAAGGAGGCGAGGCGCTTCGATCGCTTCGTTCATTACGGCCTCGCCGCCGCGCAGGAAGCGATGGCCCAGGCCGGAATCGCGGACGGACTTTCGGGACTGAATCCCGAGCGTATCGGTTGCGCGATCGGCGCCGGTATCGGCGGCATCTCCTCGATCGAGGAGAACATGATGATCTACCGCGACAAGGGGCCGCGGCGCGTCTCGCCGTTCTACATTCCCGGTTCGATCGTCAACATGATCGGTGGCCAGCTGTCGATCCAGCACGGCCTGAAAGGTCCCAACATCGCGGTCGTGACCGCATGCACCACGTCGACGCACAACATCGGTCTCGCGGCGCGCATGATCAAGTACGGCGACGCCGACGCGATGATCGCCGGCGGCGCGGAGTACGCGACGACGCCGACGGCGCTCGCGGGCTTCATCTCCGCCAAGGCGATGACCACGCGCAACGACGAGCCGGCGGCGGCCAGCCGGCCATGGGACGCGGGCCGCGACGGCTTCGTGCTCTCCAACGGCGCCGGCATCATGGTGATCGAGGAACTCGAACATGCGCGGTCCCGTGGCGCCGACATCATCGCGGAGCTGACCGGCTTCGGCATGAGCGCGGACGCCTACCACATGACCGCTCCGCCGGCGGACGGCGAGGGCGCCGCGCGGTGCATGAAGATTGCCCTCAGCGACGCGGGGCTGGATCCGGAGCGGATCGATTACATCAATGCGCACGGCACCTCGACGCCGCTCGGCGACCGCGCCGAGTCCGACGCGGTCAAAACCGTGTTCGGCGACCATGCCCACCGGCTGTCGGTCAGTTCGACCAAGTCGATGACGGGGCACATGCTGGGCGCAGCGGGCGGCAGCGAAGCCGTGTTCACCGTGCTTTCGATTCGCGACAACATCGCGCCGCCGACGATCAACCTCGATACGCCGGGCGAAGGGTGCGACCTGGATTACGTCGCGCACACGGCCCGCGAGATGCCGGTCGAGGCGGCCCTGTCGAACTCATTCGGCTTCGGCGGTACGAACGGCACCCTGGTCTTCACCCGGTTTCGCGACTGATGCTCGAGTGCCTGGTTGACGGAGAGATCGCCAGCCAGGTCAGCGCGGGCGACCGCGGTTTGCATTTCGGCGACGGGCTGATCGAAACCGTCGCCATCGTCGGCGGGCGTCCGTGGCTCTGGCAAGGCCACATGGACCGCCTTGCCGCGGGGTGCGATCGCCTGGGCCTGACCCCGGTCCCGCAGGCGGTTCTGCTGCGCGAAGTTCAGACCGTCAGCGCCGGGCAGGGCGACTGCCTGGTGCACATCGTACTGACCCGACGGTCATCCGACCCCTACCTCGATATCGCCTTCTCGGACGCCGGAACCCGGCGCGTGGTCTGCGCCGTGCCCCGCAAGCCGCGACCCGAGGGCCTGGCGGTCGCCGGCCTGCGGGCGCGCATCTGCGACCTGCGCCTCGCCGTCCAGCCCGCGTTGTCCGGCATCAGCCATTTGAATCGCCTCGAATGGGTCCGGGCGCGCGCGGAATGGACCGACGAGCGAATTGGCGAAGGCATCCTGCTGGATCGCGACGATTTCGTCGTGTCCGGCATTTCCGCGAACCTGTTCCTGGTGTTCGGCGACCGGATTCTGACGCCGCGGCTCGACCGTTGCGGCGTGCGCGGGGTGCTGCGCGCGGCCGTGATCGGCGCGTTTCGGGAACGCTGCGAGCAGCGCCGCATCGGCCTGGACATGCTGCCCGAGGCGGACGAGGTGTTCCTCGCCGGTGTCGTCGACGGGATCGTCCCGGTCAACCGGATCGACCACTGGGAGTATGCGGTCGGGCCGGTGACGCGCGAAGTGCAGGCATGGCTCGAAGGGCAGTAACGGTCGCGGTCGGCGTCGCGGCCGCGCTGGTCGTCGCGACCGCCGTCGCGGGCGCCCTGGCCTGGCGAGCATACCAGGATTTCCTCGCCGCCCCCCTGGACGTTCCGCAGTCCGGCGCGGTCATCGTCGTCGAGCCGGGAACCGGCGGCTTTGCGGTGGTGCGCCAGCTGGCTGAGCGGAACCTGACGCAGGCGGACTGGAAATGGCGCCTTCTGCTGCGCCTCGAACCGGCCGTTCTGCAAGCGGGCGAGTACCGCCTCGAGGCGAGCATGACGCCGCGCGACGTCATTCGGCGACTGGGCAGCGGCGACGTCATCCATTACCGGTTCACCGTGGTCGAAGGCTGGACGTTCCGGCAACTCAGGCAGGCCCTCGCGGCCGACACCGAACTCGCGCACGAACTGCCGTCGCCGGACGACGGCGACTGGGACTTCCGGGGCCTGTTCCCCGAACTCGACCACCCGGAGGGTTGGTTCCTGCCCGAGACCTACCTGTTCACGCGCGGCGACAGCGACCGCGATCTGCTGTTGCGCGCGAACCGGGCCATGCAGGACGCGCTGGCGACGGCCTGGGAAGGCCGCGATACGGGTTTGCCCCTCGAAACGCCCTACGAACTCCTGATCCTGGCCTCGATCATCGAGAAAGAAACCGCGGTGCCGCAGGAGCGCGGGCAAATCGCCGGCGTCTTCGTCCGGCGCCTGCGCAAGGGCATGCGCCTGCAGACCGACCCGACGGTGATCTACGGGCTGGGCGAGACGTTCGACGGGGATATCCGGCGCCGCGACCTGCGCACGGATACCCCGTACAATACGTACACGCGGCACGGACTGCCGCCGACGCCGATCGCGCTGCCCGGACGCGCCGCGCTCGAAGCGGCGGCGCATCCCGAGCCGGGGGACACACTCTATTTCGTCGCCGACGGCAGCGGCGGACACACGTTTTCCAGAACGCTCGAGGAGCACCAGGCGGCGGTCGACCGCTTACTGAACAGGAAACCATGAGGGGACAGTTCATCACCATCGAAGGCGGCGAGGGCGCCGGCAAGTCCACGATGATGAACCGCATCGCGGACTGGCTGAAACACGGCGGCCGCCCGGTGGTCAGCACGCGCGAGCCGGGCGGGACGGAACTGGCCGAGGCCATCCGCGAGATTCTGCTCGACCGACGCAACCGCGACCTCGCGGGCCTGACCGAGTTGCTGCTGATGTTCGCATCGCGTGCGCAGCACCTCGAGCAGGTCATCCGGCCCGCGCTGGCGCGCGGCGACACGGTTCTGTGCGATCGCTTCACGGACGCCACCTGGGCGTACCAGGGCGGCGGCCGCGGTCTGCCCGCGACGCAGATCGCGACGCTCGAACGATTGGTCCACGGCGACCTGCAACCCGACCTGACCCTGTTGCTCGATCTGCCGGTGGAGACCGGGCTCACCCGGGCCGCGCGCCGCAGCGCGTCGGACCGGTTCGAAAGCGAATCCGTCGCGTTTTTCGAACGGGTGCGGCAAGCCTACCTGGAACGGGCCGCGGCGGAGCCGCAGCGCTTCGTCGTGATCGACGCCGCGCCGCAACCCGCCAAGGTCTGGGCGCAGATCGAGCACGCCTTGCAGGAGCGGCTGGCCCGATGACCTTGCCCTGGCTGCAGGCCGTCGAAAGCGAGTTCGCCGAGCGGCTCCACGGGGATCGCCTGGCGCACGCCCTGTTGCTCTCCGGGCCCGCGCATTGCGGCAAACTCGACCTGGCGCGGCAGTTCATGGCGGCGGCCCTGTGCCTCGAAAACCACTACCCGGCCTGCGGCCAATGCCGCTCCTGCCAGCTGCTCTCGACGGGGGCGCATCCGGACGGCCATGTCGTCACCTTCGAAGAGCGGGACCGGAAGCCCGGCGTGTTGCGCACCGAAATCGTCGTCGGCCAGATGCGCCGCCTGATCGACGCGCTGTTCCTGACCAACACGATCAGCCGGCGCAAGGCCGCCCTGATCCATCCCGTCGAGGAAAGCAACAGCAGCGCGATCAACGCCCTGCTCAAAACGCTCGAAGAGCCGCCGAGCGACACGCTGATGATCCTGGTCGCGAACGATGCGGGGCGGCTGCCCGCGACGGTGCGCAGCCGCTGCCAGAACCTCACCGTGCGCCTCCCCGGGCACGACGCAGCGATCGCCTGGGTGACGGAGCACGCCGGACTGAGCGCACCCGAGGCGGAATCCGCACTGGAAGCATCCGCCGGCAGCCCCCTGCGCGCAGTGCAGCTCGCCGGTGACGGATCGCTGGAGGTGTTCCAGAAGTTGCGCAAGGCCCTCGACGGCCTGCGCGAGGGCCGCCTCGAACCCGGCCAGGTGACGTCCGGCCTGGCGGACGTGGAGCCGGCCCGCCTGTGGTCCTGGATTTCCCTGCATGTCGCGGCGCTGGGACGGGCGGATGCCGCGAACGGCAACGTGACGCGACGGGTGCTCGAACTGCAGCGCGCCGCGGACATCAACCGGCGCCTTGCGCGCTCCTCGGTGCGCAACGACTTACTTCTGCAGGATTGGCTGATACAATGGGCGCGGCTGAGCGTTTAGGAAGGAACCATGGCGCAACAAGGAATTCTCTCTCTCTCGATCAAGGACCGGCAGGCGCTGTACAAGTCGTACATGCCGTTCGTCAGTGGCGGCGGCCTGTTCGTGCCGAGCACCAAGCGCTTCAACCTCGGCGATGAAGTGTTCCTGTTGCTGACGGTGCTGGAGTTCGAGGAGCGCCTGCCGATTCCCGGCAAAGTGGTGTGGATCACGCCGCAGGGCGCAGCCGGAAACCGCAAGGCCGGCATCGGCGTCCAGTTCGCCGATACCCAGGATGGAGCGCATGCGCGCACCGTGATCGAATCCCACCTGGCGGGCCAGTTGAAGAGCAACAAGCCCACTCACACGATGTGAGCCAGCGCCTCCAGGAACACGTCCAGCTCCGCATCGCCCTGGTAGAAATGCGGTGACACGCGGACGCCGCCCTCGCGCAACGCGCAACTGATCCCCCGTTCCTTCAACCCCTGGTACAGCGCACCCGGGGCGATCGTTTCATGCCGGAAACTGACGATGCCCGACCGCCGTGACGGCTCCGTGCGGCTGTTCAACCGAATACCGTCGATGCGGACCAGTTCGCGCATCAGCCGGTCCGTGTTCGCGAGGATCGCGGCGGCGACGCGATCGATGCCGTGGTCGAGCAGCAGTCCGGCCGAGGCGTGCAGGGCCGCCTGGCCCATGGTGTTGGGGCTGCCGGCCTCGAAGCGCACGGCGGTTTCCGAGACCGGCCACTCCGTGCGGTCGAAATCCCAGGAGCGGTCGACCATGTGCCAGCCCTGTTGCAACAGCTGCAGTTGCGGCCGCACGTCCGCGCGGCAGAAGAACACGGCGATGCCCTCCGGGGCGAGCAACCACTTGTGGGCGTCCGCCGCAAGAAAGTCGGCCTGGGCCGCCTCGACGTCGATCGGCAGCGCGCCGAGTTGCTGGATCGCGTCCACGAAAAACAGCACGCCGCGCTTGCGGCAGGCCTTGCCGAGGCGTTCGAGATCGAGCCGGAAACCGTCCGCCCATTGCACCGAGCTCACCGTCAGCAGGCGGGTGTTCGCGTCCATGGCGTCGATCAACGCGCGTTCGGCGTCCTCGGTCGCGCGAATGTCGACTTCCCGCGCCTCGACGCCCCGCGCCGCCTGCGCCAGCCAGGGCAGGCGATTGGATGGAAATTCGGCCGCCGGCAGAACGACGTTCTCGCCCGGTTGCCAGTCGAGCCCCCAGGCCACCGTCGAAATGCATTCGGTGGTGTTCTTCAGCAGCGCAATGTCGTCCGCCGAGGGCGCGCCGGTCAGGCGAGCGAGCATTTCGCGCAGCGCGCGCTCCCGTTCGAGCCATTGGAAATAGTTGGCGCTGCCGTGCCGCATGTTCTCGTCGGCGAAGGCCTGGACGGCTTCCGCCGTGGCGCGCGGCCACGGGCCGACAGCGGCGTGGTTGAGGTAGGGTGCGTCCTGCTCGAGGACCGGGAATCGGGTATGCATCCCGATATAATGGAGCGGAATCCCGGTCGGGGCAAGCGAGGCGCATGACAGCGGAAAGCAGTGGCAAGCGGGCGATCCTGCACGTCGACATGGACGCGTTCTACGCGTCTGTCGAGGAACTCGACGACCCCGGGCTGAGCGGCCTGCCGGTGGTGGTCGGCGGTCTCGGTTCCCGCGGCGTCGTCGCAACGGCCAACTACGCGGCGAGGCGATTCGGCGTGCATTCCGCGATGCCGATGGCGCAGGCGCGCCGCCGGTGTCCGCAGGCCCGGTTTATCCGGCCTCGAATGGAACGCTACCGCGAGGTGTCGCGCCAGGTGTTCCGCGTGTTCGAGGAGTTCACGCCGCGGGTGGAGGGCTTGTCGCTGGACGAGGCGTTTCTGGATGTCACCGGCAGCCTGCGCCTGTTCGGCTCGGCGCGGACCATCGCGGACGCGATCCGCCATCGGATTCGCGAGGTCACCGGGCTGACCGCTTCGGTCGGCGTCGCGCACAACAAGTTTCTCGCCAAGCTCGCGTCCGACGCCCACAAACCGAATGGACTGACGGTGGTCGAAGAGGACCGCGTGCAGGCCTTTCTCGACCCGATGCCGGTCACCCGCCTCTGGGGCATCGGCAAGCGCACCGCGCCCCGGTTGCGCGCGCTCGGCCTGCTCACCATCGGCCAGTTGCGGCGCGCCGACCCGTCCGTCGTCGAGCAGGCCCTGGGCAGCCGCGCCGCGCACTTCATGCGCCTGGCGCGCGGCGAAGACGACCGCGCGGTGAGCCGCCGACGGCCGGCCCGCTCGATCAGTCACGAGGTGACGTTCGAGGTCAGCCTGACCGACACCGACGAATTGCTCGCCGAGTTACAGTCGCAGACCGACCGCGTCGCGACGCGGTTGCGCGCGGCCGGGCTGCTGGCCCGAACCGTCACCGTGAAGATTCGTGACGACCGGTTTCATACCGTGACCCGCAGTCGCAGCATGGTGGCGCCCTCGAGCAGCACCCGCACCCTGTATGCGCTGGCGCGCGCGCTGTTCTCGAACTGGCGGGCGAACCACCGCTCGACTGCGGTGCGGTTGCTGGGGATGGGGGTCAGCGCACTCGAACCGGAAGCGGCGACGGACGACCCCGGCGACCGCGGCGCGGAGCACCGTGTCGACCGGGTGTTCGATGCGATCAATCGCCGTTTCGGCAGCGCCAAAATCGCCCACGCACGGACCTTGCTGCGCCGCAAGGAGTGACGCCGGGCGCCGTGCGCCCGGGTGTGAACGGCCGCTACGCGTCTCGCAATTCGCGGCGCAGGATCTTGCCGACGTTGCTTTTCGGCAGTTCGTCGCGGAACTCGATGTGTTTGGGTCGCTTGTATCCGGTGAGTTCTTCCTTGCAGAACGCACGGAGCTCCGCTTCGGTGAGCGACGGATCGGACTTCACCACGAACAGCTTCACGGCCTCGGTGGACTTCTCGTCCGGCACGCCGACGGCGGCGACTTCGAGAACCTTCGGGTGATGCGCGACGACGTCCTCGATCTCGTTCGGGAACACGTTGAAGCCGGACACCAGGATCATGTCTTTCTTGCGATCGACGATCTTGAAGAATCCGTCGGGCGTCATCGTCGCGACGTCGCCGGTTCGCAACCAGCCGTCGTCGGTCAGGACCTTCGCGGTCTCCTCCGGTCGCTGCCAGTAGCCTTTCATGACCTGCGGCCCGCGCACCACGAGTTCGCCCACTTCGCCCTGCGGCAGGAGTTCGCCGTCGTCGTTCATGATGCCGCACTCGGTGGACGAAATCGGCAAACCGATGCAGCCGTTGAATTCTTCTATGTCGAACGGATTGATGCAGGCGGCCGGCGAGGTTTCGGTCAGCCCGTAGGCCTCGACCAGCGGCGTTCCGGTGACTTCGCGCCAGCGGTTTGCAACGGCGCGCTGCACCGCCATGCCGCCGCCCAGCGCGCCCTTCAGGTGGCTGAAATCGAGCTCGGCGAAGCCCGGCGTGTTCAGCAGGCCGTTGAACAGCGTGTTGACGCCGGTCAGGAAGGAAAACGGCACCTTCGAAAGTTCCTTGACGAATCCGTCCATGTCGCGCGGGTTCGTGATCAGGACGTTGACCCCGCCCATCGCCATGAAGGAGAAGCAGTTCGCCGTCAATGCGAAGATGTGATAAAGGGGCAGGGCGCAGATGACGTACTCGACATCTTCGCCCAGCTTCGCCGAGACCATCCATTCCTTGGCCTGCAGCATGTTGGCGACGATGTTGCGGTGGGTCAGCATGGCGCCCTTGGCGACGCCGGTGGTCCCGCCGGTGTATTGCAGGAAGGCGATGTCGTCGAGCGTGTTCGGCGCGCGCTCGACCGCCTGGTCCGCACCACGGCGCAGGGCATCGGTGAAGCGCACGGCGCCCGGCAGGTTGAACGCCGGCACCGCTTTCTTGACGTAACGCAGCACGAAATCGATCAGCGTGCCCTTCGGGAATCCGAGCAGGTCGCCGACCCGCGTCGTCACGATGTGCTCGACCGGGACGTCGTCCCGCACCTTCTCCACGACGTGGGCGAAATTTTCGACCACGACGATGGCCCGCGCGCCCGAATCCGTGAGTTGATGGCGCAATTCGCGGGCGGTGTACATGGGGTTCGTGTTGACGATCACGAGGCCCGCTTTAAGGGCGCCGAAAATCGCCACCGGGTACTGCAGGATGTTGGGCATCATCAGGGCGATGCGGTCGCCCTTTTCCAGGCCGAGGCCTTGCAGGTAGGCCGCGAACTGTTCACTGAGCCGATCCAGCTCGCGGAACGTCAGTTCCTTGTCGAAATTGGTGTAGGCGGCGCGATCGGCGTACGTCTCGATGCTCGCATCGTAGAGGTCCAGGATCGACGTGTAGCGGTTCAGGTCGATTTCGGCGGGAACACCTTCGGGATAATTCTTCAGCCAGGGCTTGTCCACATGCTTTCCTCGTATGACGACGGCTACAGTGTAAACCAAAAGACGCCGAATTTTGATGCCGTCCGGAACGACACTTTCGAGGGCGCCGAAACGGCGCCGGGTCGCGCGAAACCGGGCCGTAACCGCGAGAAATGCGGCGAGCGCGCTTCAGTCCTGCTATGATCGGGCGGCGTAAGCGACCGGGAACACGGGGAACGCCGGATGGGCGAACAGAACGTCAAGCTCAACAGCGACGAAGCCACGAGCCAGGCTTTCATGCGATCGCTGCTCGTCGAGGTCAACGCGCTGGAGCGCATGCTGGAAGCCGGCCTGTTCGAATCCGGCGTGCGGCGGATCGGCGCCGAACAGGAGATGTTCCTGATCGACCGCGCCCACAAGCCGGCGCCCCGGGCCCTCGACATTCTGAACGTCATCGACGATCCGCGCTTCACCCACGAACTCGGCCTGTTCAACCTCGAAGCGAACCTCTCCCCGCACCGCCTGGAAGGCACCTGCTTTCGCGCGATGGAGGCCGAACTCCAGGAAATCTACCGGACGGCCCGGGAATCGGCCGGGCGTTTCGACTGCGACATCGCGCTGGTCGGCATCCTGCCGACGCTGACCAAGGCGAATCTCGGGCTGGACTCGATGGTGCCGACGCCGCGCTACCATGCGCTCAACGATGCGATCTGCGCGATGCGGGGCAAGGAGTTCGGGTTCACGATCAACGGCATCGACCAGTTGTCGGTGCAGCACGACAACGTGATGCTGGAGGCCTGCAATACGAGCTTCCAGGTGCATTTCCAGGTCAGCCCGGAGAACTTCGCCAAGAACTACAACATTGCGCAGGTCATCACCGCGCCGCTGCTGGCGGCCGCCGTCAACTCGCCGATCCTGCTCGGCAAGCGACTCTGGCACGAGACGCGCATCGCGGTGTTCGAGTATTCGATCGACACGCGCTCGGACATCCAGCAGGAGCGGGGCCTCAAGCCGCGCGTGCATTTCGGCGATCACTGGCTGGAGGAGTCCGTCAGCGAAATCTTCAAGGAAGACATCGCGCGCTTCCGCACGGTGCTGACGACCGAGACGGAAGAGGATCCGCTCGGCATGATCGAGCAGGGCAGGATCCCGTCATTGAACGCCCTGCGTCTGCACAACGGCACGGTCTATCGCTGGAATCGCCCGTGTTACGGCGTGAAGGACAACGTGCCGCACCTGCGGATCGAGAACCGCGTCATTCCGTCCGGCCCCACGGTGCTGGACGAGGTCGCGAACGCGGCTTTTTTCTACGGCATGATGGTCGGCATGATCAACAGCGTCGACGACGTGCGGGACCTGCTGACCTTCGCCGACGTCAAATCGAACTTCCTGGCGGCGGCGCGCGACGGCATCCGCGCGCAGATGAACTGGTTCGACGACACGCATCTGCCGGCCAAGGAGCTGGTGCTGGAACAACTGCTGCCGATGGCGCGCGAGGGGCTCGAGGACTGCGACATCGACCGGTCGGACATCGACCACTACCTCGGCGTGCTCGAGGACCGCGTGACGCGCCGGCGCACCGGCGCGCGCTGGATGCTCGAATCACTGGGCAACATGGAGGACCAGGGAACGGCCGACCAGCGCCTGCGCTGCCTGGTCAATTCCATGGTGGACCAGCAAACCAGCGGCCGGCCGATCAGCGAGTGGGAACTCGCCGAGTATTGCCTGGAGCAGGACTGGCGCGACAGCTACCAGACCATCGGTCAGTTCATGACCCAGGACCTCTTCACCGTGCGCGCCGACGACATCGTCGATTTCGCGGCATCATTGATGGACTGGCGTCACGTGCGCCACGTTCCGGTGGAAGACGGCGAGGGCATGCTGATCGGTCTGGTCACGCACCGCAGCCTGCTCAAGCTCTTCGCCCAGGGGCGCGTTGGGGGCGACGAAAAAATGACGGTCGATCAGATCATGGATGCGGAGCCGACGACGGTGCACCCGGACACGCCGACGGTGGATGCGATCCGCCTGATGCGCGAACGTCGCCTGGCCTGCCTGCCCGTCGTTCGCGAGGGCAAACTGGTCGGCATCGTCACCGAGCACGATTTCATCAAGGTCGCTTCGCGGCTGCTGGAAACCCACCTCGCCCCAGGCCCATGAAACCGCGCACGTGGCTGCCGGTTCTGGTTCTCTTTCTGGTCGCCTGCAGCCAGCCACTGACCGTCGAGCAGCGGGTGATCGCCCAGATCCGGCAGATGGAAGAGAAGATCGAAGCCGGCGAGCGTCGCGCGTTCATGGCGCATATCGCCGAGGACTTCGTCGGTCGCAATGGCGGCATGAACCGGGACCAGGTACGCGCGCTGGTGGTGTTCCAGCTGCGGCGTTTCGAACGCCTGCAGGCGCAGCTTTTTCCGATTAACGTCACCGAAACCGGACCGGACACGGCCACGGCGGAATTCCGCGCCCTGGTCACCGGCGGCCCGGGCTGGATACCCGAGCGCGGGCAGGTCTACGACTTTTCGACGGCCTGGCAGGAGCGCGACGGCGAGTGGCTGTTGATCGGCGCCGACTGGGCGCCCGTGCCCCTGGACGAAGTGCTGGACAAGCTTCCCGCGCCGTCGATCGATTGACCGCGGCAAGGCCGTGGCGGACCGCACCCCGGCGTGCTTCCGGGCCCGGCGGAACCCGCTTCTCATGAAATGAGAATCCCGCGGGTACAATAGCGCGATGGAACGAACCGCATTTCATCCCGCCGTACGCGCCTGGTTCGAGGGCGCTTTTCCCGCCGAAACGCCGGTCCAGGCGGCAGCCTGGCGCGCCATCGGCACGGAAGACAACGTCCTGATCGCCGCGCCGACCGGCAGCGGCAAGACGTTCGCCGCCTTCCTGTGCGCTATTAACGAGCTGGTCGAGCAGAGCCGGGACCGTCCGCTGCAGGACGGTGTCCAGGTGCTCTACGTTTCGCCGTTGAAGGCCCTGTCGAACGACATCGAGAAAAACCTGCGTCACCCCCTGCAGGGCATCGACGACTGGCTGCTGGAGCACGCGGGCGCGCCTTCCGGCATACGGGCGATGGTGCGCACCGGGGACACACCGCCGGGCGATCGCGAAAAGATGCGCCGCGCGCCGCCCCAGATCCTGGTCACGACGCCGGAATCGCTGTACCTGTTGCTTACGTCGGATTCCGGCCGCGGCATCCTGGCGGGCGTGCGGAACGTGATCGTCGACGAAATCCACGCGATCGCCGGCAGCAAGCGCGGCAGCCACCTGGCGCTGTCGCTGGCGCGCCTGGACGCGCTGACCGCGGAGCGCCAGGGCGGGCGACCCCGGCGCATCGGCCTGTCCGCCACGCAGAAGCCGATCGAGGAGATCGGGCGTTTCCTGGCCGGCGGCCGCGCGTGTCACATCGTGGACACCGGCCACCAGCGAGCGCGCGACATTGCGCTGGAACTGCCCGATTCGCCGCTGACGCCGGTGATGTCGAACGAAGTCTGGGAAGAGATTTACGACCGTCTCGAAGGCCTGATCGAAACGCACCGCACGACGCTGGTGTTCGTCAACACGCGGCGGCTTGCCGAGCGCCTGGCGCGGCACCTGGCCGAGCGCCTCGGTGAGGAGGCCGTCACGGCGCACCACGGCAGCCTGTCCCGCGACCATCGCCTGCAAGCCGAGCAGGCGCTGAAACAGGGCCGTCTGCGGGCCCTCGTCGCGACCGCATCCCTGGAACTCGGTATCGATATCGGCCACGTCGACCTGGTCTGCCAGCTCGGTTCGCCGGGCAGCATCGCGGCCTTCATCCAGCGGGTGGGCCGGGCCGGCCACGCCGTCGGCGAAGTTCCGAAAGGGCGGCTGTTTCCGCTGTCACGCGACGACCTGGTCGAGTGCGTCGCACTGCTGCGCTCGGTCGGGGAAGGCATCCTCGACGCGGTGCTGATTCCCCCTGCGCCGCTCGACGTCCTGGCCCAGCAGATCGTGGCCGAGGTCAGCGCGCGCGAGTGGGACAGCGCTGACCTGTACGAAACCGTCCGCAACGCCTGGCCGTACCGGGAACTGCCGCGAACCCGGTTCGACGAGGTGATCGACATGCTGGCCGGCGGCTATGCGACCCGGCGCGGGCGGCGCGCGGCCTACCTGCACCATGACGCGGTGAACGGCCGCCTGCGCGCCCGTCCCGCGGCGCGCCTGACTGCACTGCAGAACGGCGGCGCGATTCCCGACCATTTCGATTCCGACGTGATCCTGATGCCCCAGGGGTACCGCATCGGCACCCTGAACGAGGACTTCGCCTTCGAGAGCATTCCGGGCGATATTTTCCAGCTCGGCAACACCAGCTACCGGATCCTGAAGATCGAGACCGGCCGCGTGCTGGTGGAAGACGCGCACGGTCAGCCCCCGACGATTCCGTTCTGGTTCGGCGACCGTCCCGGCCGGACCGATGAACTCTCGGCAGCCGTCTCGGCGCTGCGCGAGCAGATGGCGGCCCGCCTCGCGCACGACGGCGCCGAGGCTGCCTGCGCCTGGTTGGCGGGGCAGGGCATCGACGGCGCCGCGGCGGCCCAGGTCACGGCCTACCTGGACGCGGCTCGCGCGGCGCTGGGCTGCCTGCCGACACAGAATCACATCGTGCTGGAACGCTTCTTCGACGAGAGCGGCGACATGCACCTGGTCGTGCACGCACCGCTCGGTTCCCGGGTCATGCGGGCCTGGGGCCTGTCGCTGCGCAAGCGGTTCTGCCGCCGCTTCAATTTCGAACTGCAGGCCTCGGCGCTGGAGGACAGCCTGATCCTGTCCCTGGGCGAGACGCACAGTTTCGAATCCCGGGACGTGCCGTCGTACCTCAAGCCGGCGACGGTCGAGCAGGTGCTGATCCAGGCGCTGCTCGACGCGCCGCTGTTCGAGGTGCGCTGGCGCTGGAACGCGACGATCGCGCTCGCCGTGCAGCGCATGCGCAACGGCCAGAAACTTCCGCCCCAGTGGCAGCGCAACCAGGCCGAGGACCTCGTTGCCGTGGTGTTTCCCGATCAACTGGCCTGCCTGGAGAACATCCGCGGCGAACGCGAAATTCCCGACCACCCACTGGTCCGGCAGACCCTGGACGACTGCCTGCACGACAGCATGGACATCGACGGCCTCGTCGCGCTGCTCGAACGCATCGAGAACGATGCCGTTGCGATCGACTGCGTGGATCTGAACGCACCGTCGCCGCTTGCCGCCGAGATCATCAACGCGCGGCCGTATGCTTTTCTCGACGATGGGGAGGCCGAGGAGCGGCGCACCCGCGCCATTCGCCAGACCCCGGACGACCTCGGCGAAGCGGCCACCTTGCGCATCATCACGGTTGAAGCGCGCGAACAGGTCCGCAACGAAGCCTGGATCCGCCCGCGCAACGCGGACGAGCTGCATGACGGCCTGCTGCAGTGCGGCTTTCTGACCGAAAACGAGTACGGCTCCGGCGTATCGAGCACCGGTTCGGGCGGCAACGCCGCGATGTGGGAGCGCTGGTTCCATCAGCTCGCGGAAGCGTTCCGGGCCTGCCGGGTCCGTGCCGCGGGCCGCCAGTGGTGGGTCGCCACCGAACGCCTGGCGGAGTTCCGGGCCATCCATGCCGAGGCCGAATGCACGCCGGATCCGTCGACGGTATTCCCGGCGCAGCCGGTCGAACGCGACGGCGCCCTGGTCGAGTTGCTGCGCAGCCGGCTGGCCTGCCTCGGACCGGTCCGGATCTCGGTGCTCGCCGACGACTTCGGCCTTCAACCGGGCGCCATCGAGGTGGCGCTGCGCGCCTTGCAGGCCGAAGGCTACGCGATGCTGATGGCGACGGCGGACACCGAGAAGGACGACGATCCGGCCTGGTGCGAACGGCGCCTCCTGGCGCGCATGCACCGGTACAGCCGGGAACGGCGGCGGCGCGCCGCGCGGCCCGTGGCGCCGGCGGCGTTCCTGCGGTTCCTGGTGCACTGGCACGGCTTCGACGAACCCGCCGAGGAACTGGAGCAGGCCGTGGCGCAACTCGAAGGCTGGGCGGCCCCGGTTTCCGCCTGGGAGCAGGGCCTGTTGGCGGGGCGGTGCGCGGACTACTCGTCCCGACGCTTCGATGAACTGTTCCTGAGCGGTTACCTCGCCTGGTTCCGGCCGCCCCAGGGCAACGGCGCCAGCCTCGTCGCGGCGACCCCGATCACGCTCGCGCCCCGCGCGACGATCCGGTACTGGATGCAGGAAGACGTAGCGGACGAACCCCCTCCGGGCGGCACGGCATGCCGGGTCCTGGAGGCGCTCGAGCGGCACGGGCCGCTGTTCACGGCGGACCTCGCCGAGGCCAGCGGGCTGCTTCCCGATCAACTGGAGCGCGGCATCGCGGAGCTGGTCGCGCGCGGACGGCTGACGTCCGACGCCTTCTCGCCGTTACGCTGGCTGATTCGCCCGGAAGCGGAAAAGCGGCGCCGCCAGTCGGCCACGCGGCGCCGGCGCGGCGGCAACGTCGCCAGCGGCATGCTGGGCCGTTGGAGCCTGCCGCGACGCGGCCGAACGGTGGAAGCGAGCGACGCGCCCCTGTTTCCGGAACAGGAACGGCTGGCGGCCGTCTGCGACGCCCTGCTGCAGCGCTACGGGGTCGTGTTCCGCGCGGTGCTCGAACGCGAATCGCTGATCCCGCCCTGGCGGGACCTGTTGCGCTACCTGCGGCGCATGGAAGACCGGGGCGAGGTTCACGGCGGGCGCTTCGTCGACGGTTTCTCCGGCGAGCAGTTCGCGCTTCCGGAAGCGGTCGGTTTGCTGCGGGGCCAGGCAGGGCGCTCCGACGAGGGCCTGCTCGCGGTGATCAGCGCCTCCGACCCGCTGAACCTCGGCGGGATCATCACGCCGGGTGTCAAGACAGCCGCACGCGCTGGGAACCGGATCCTGCTCGTCGACGGACTGCCGGTTGCGCGCCTGATCGGCGACGAGATCGAGGTCCTTGAAAAAGCGCCCCGGATTCCGCGTGCCGAGATCGAGCAACGCCTGCGCGTGGTGCGGCCGCTCGG
>JARROJ010000008.1:0-57392 GCA_037384065.1 Lysobacterales bacterium | reverse complement strand
CTGGCGTCCCATTGCAGACTCAGCGACGGCATGAAGCTGGTCTCGCTGCGCGAGCCATCGAGCGCGTGGTTGGTCACGTTGAAGCGCGCGTCGCGCCGCCTGACGATCACGGATATCGACGGCAATCCCTTGCCGCCGGAGACCGATCCGTTCACGCAGGCCTTGTTCGCCGCGCTCTTCAACGTGACCAACCACGCGCTCGATGGCTCGCGCAGCGAGACCAGCTTCATGCCGTCGCTGAGTCTGCAATGGGACGCCAGTGACGCGGCGATGATGTACGCGTCCTATGCGCGCGGCTACAAATCGGGCGGCTTCGATTCGCGTTCCAACAACGCGCCGGAAAACGGGGGTACGTTCGAATTCGACGAGGAACAGGCCGATTCCTACGAGCTCGGCGCCAAGCTGATCCTGGATGACGGCGCCGCTGAACTGAACCTCGCCCTGTTCTACACCGAGTTCGACGACATGCAGATCAGCACCTACGATGGCGTGCTCGGCTACAACGTCCAGAACGCCGCGCGCTCGGTATCGCAGGGCCTCGAGCTGGACGGGCGCTGGCTGCTCTCCTCGAACTGGTTCCTGCGCGGTTCTTTCGCCTGGACCGATTTCGAGTTCAAGGATTTCCAGGGTCAGTGCTGGTTCGGCCGCCCGCCCGACGCGGCGGACGGGATCAACTGCGATTACTCCGGCCAGACGAACAACCTGATCCCGGAGTTTTCCGGTGCGCTGAGCGCGGCCTATGAGAACGACTTCGGTTCGGGTTGGCGCTTGTCCGGCTCGCTCGACCTGCTGTTCTCGGACGATTACCTGCTCACCCCCAACCTCGATCCGCGGCTGGTGCAGGACGGCTATGCGCGGCTCAACGCGCACCTGGCGCTCGCGACCCCCGACGGCAGCTGGGAATTCGCCCTGGTCGGAAAGAACCTGACCGACGAGGAAATCCTGAATTTCGGCAACGACGTGCCGCTGGCCGGAGCCAGTTTTGGCGCGCCGGGCTTTTTCGCCTTCGTCGAGCAGCCCCGCACGCTGGCGCTGCAGGTCAGCTGGGCCTATTGAGCCGGCGGAGGCCGAACGCATGCCGTTGATCCACAACTGGGCGGACACCTATTCGGCGAACCCCGCCGTGGTGATCGAGGCGCATTCCACGGAGGAACTGGCCGCGATCGTCGCCGACACCGACGCGTACCCGTCGCCCGTCCGGGCGTTCGGGTCGAACCATTCGACGACGCCCTGCGCCCTGGCCGACGGCGGAACCATGGTCAACACCTGGCCGATGAACCGGGTGCTCGAAATCGGCCCGGATTACGTTCGCGTGCAGGCCGGAGCGCAGTTCATCGACGTGACCAGGGCGCTGGAGGGTCACGGGCTCGAGTTCTGCGTCCAGTTACAGATCGGCAACGCGACCATGGGCAGCATCGCCTGCTGCGCCAGCAAGGACGGTTCCTACCCGGGCGTGTTCGGCCAGGCCAGCGCCTATTGCACGTCGATGACGCTGGTGAAGGCCGATGGTCGCGTGGTCACGATCGACGAGAGCCAGCCGGAGTTGATGCGCCTGGCGCGGTCGTCGAACGGGCTGCTGGGCATCGTGACCGAGGTGACGTTCCGCGTGCGGCCGATCCGGCCCATCGCGCTGCGGCACGAGTCGATGAGCCTCGAGCGCTTTCTCGAGCAGCTGCCGGACCTGCTGGCGAGCGAGTCGTCGATCGCCTACTACCTGTTTCCGTGGATCGGCAAGGTCATCGTCCAGGTGCGTACACCCACGGATGCGTCCGGACGGCCCAACCGCTTCGTCTGGAAGCTCAGGAACTGGGCGACGGCCCACATCGTTCCGGTAACCGCCAGAGCGATCGGGCATGTGCCGGGCCGCTGGCTGCGCAGCGCCCTGGCCGGGTTCTTTTACCGCTGCGCCGCGCTGTTTCTGCGCGCCTTCGTTCGCTCCGGAAAGACCCTCGGTGGCGACCAGACCATGCGCTACAGCCATCATCCCGGTATCGGCCGTTTCACGTTCAGCCTGTGGGGCTTTCCGCGCGAGGGTTTCGAGACGGTCCTGCGCGACTACGTCGATTTCCTGCACGCGCACTACGCGCGGACCGGTTACCGCAGTTACATGCTGACGGTCGGTTATCACGTGATCCGCAACGACGACGCCCTGCTGTCCTATGCCGCCGATTCGGACGTCATGACGATCGATCCGACCGCGGCCGGCGAGCCCGGCTGGGACGAATTCGTCGATGCCTTCAACGCGTTCTGCGTCTCGCGCGGCGCCAAACCGCTGCTCAACCAGACGCCGCGTCTGACCGCGGCGCAGGCGCGGCAGGCGTTCGGCGATCGCCTCGAGGAACTGAAACGACGGCGCGCCGAGTGGGACCCGCAGGACCGGTTTCTCGGCAAATTCTTTCGCGACCTGCTGGCCTGAGACCGGGCGCGGCTATTCCGTATTGACGGGCACGCCCCAGTGCTCCGCGAGGCGTCGCTCGATGACGACGCCGCGGGCCGCTGGCGCCCCGCGGATCGCTTCGCTCGCGGGCAGCGCCGGATCGTCCTCGTGACGCCAGCCCCACATGACGCGACCGAGCCATTCGAAGACGGTATAACTCAGACGCCTGAGCACCGGGACCCGTTTCAGGAAGCCGATCACGCGCAGGCCCTGCCAGCCGAGCCAGCCCAGGGTCTTGCCGAACCGGCCCGGGTCCAGATCGAGCGCCCGGCAGGTTTCCCTGCCGGCGAGCTGCCACATGACGACGCCCGGCATGCGCTGCAGTTGAAACGCGCGGTGCAGCGGTACGCGGTCGGCGATATTTTCGACCATGTAGTTTTCGAGCGTCGCCGCCATCAGCCGACCCGGAGCGGTCGGGCCGCGAAACTCCGCCATCATCGCCGCGTGCAGCTCGCCTGCGAGCGCTTCGTTGTCGAAACAGGGCAGCAGGTCCTCGTCCACGCCCAGTTTGAACCCGATGACCTTCCAGCGGTGCAGGTAGTCCTCCGCGTCGGTCTGGCTGATCGGCAGCCACAGGCGGCGCATGCTTCTGAGAATCGTCAGCGAAAAGGTCAACAGCGTGCCGGCCAGGAAGGCCTGGCTGATGGGTTTGCCGTTCTGCGCGCCGGGCCAGTCGGCACGGGCCATGTGGGCGAAAGGGCTCGCCTTGAGCGGGCCGTCGAACACCCGGCCGGCATCCTCCGGATCGCTGACGATCAGCCAGCGCATCAAGGCGTGCAGCAGGCGGACTTTCCGGATCGCGGCCAGGCCGCGTGAGTCCGTGTCGTCGCCCTGGCCGAGCGTCGGTTCGCTCATGACGTCGAGCACGAACATCGCCGTTTCGGGAATTCGCCGTCCGATGTTGCGCTCCATCCCATGCGTCAGCCCGAGCACCTCGGCCTCGATCGACCAGCAATAACACTCGAGCAGGCTGGCGCAGCCGAGGCCGACGAAACCGAATACGGCGTTGTCTTCGAACAGGCGGTTGCCGGCAACGACGGCTTCCGCGGAATGCCCCGGCGGAACGGCCGCGGTGGCTTCGAGGAAGCGGGCAATGGCCGCCTCGATGCGCGCGTCCTCTTCGCCCAGGCCCGCAAGTTCCCGCTGATCGAGGCGCGGCGCGCGCAGCACGGTCATGACGGCTGCCATCACTGCGGCGCCGGGCGCATCCGGTGCGTGTTCGGCAATCGCTTCGGCGACCGCGTCGGCCGGCGGATCGCCGGTGTGCATTTTTTGGCGCAGCGTGTCGCGCAGGGGTTGCGGTGAGGTCGTCATGTCCCGGTCACGCCGCGCTCAGAAGAGCCTGCGAACGCCCTGGTAGACACGGTTGACGATCCGCAGCGGCCAGGGCAGGTACTCTTTGTAGGGCAGACTCTTGTCGAAGCGCCGACCGTCCCACCAGCGGGCGATCGCCAGGATGTCCGGTTCGTGCAGCTGCCAGAGCTTGCACAGCTTCTTCTTCGAGCCGTCCCGTTCGAGCAGGGCGTTGACCGCGCGGCGGGCCGCTTCGTTGGCCCCTTCCATGGTCGCCAGGTCGGTGTACGTGCGGACGTAATCCGAGGCGATGTAGAAATTCCGGATGCGGGTGAACGCCTCGGGACGCAGCGACCAGGTGTTGACCTTGTTGACCAGCAGCGGCGTCCGGTTGGTCATCGTCGGCTCGTCCGGCGCCGGGTCATCCAGCATCTGGATGGCGGGGTCGAGGAAGCAGTCATGGCGATTTTCCGGGTTCAAGGGAAACGGCGCCGGGGCATGGGCGAAACTGTCGAGGACATTCGCCCAGGTGTCCTCTTCGACGTCTTTGCGGCTGGGGTACCGGTCGAGCGTCGTCCCCCGCCGACCCTTGCCCTTGGTCCAGTCGGAAATGTCCATCGACAGGATGTCCGCAGTCTGGCCGTCACCGTATTGGCTCATGTCGATGCCTTTCCAGTACTGCTTCTGGAAAATCGAGGTCAGCGCCGTGTCGGGATCGACGTACACGGTATGGCCCTTGAGGCTCGGTGAACCGCTTTTGAGATAGAACAGGCAACCGCTCATCCAGTCGACGCTCTCGGCCAGCGCCGTGATGCTCTCGAGCGACGGATCGAGCCGCATCAGCCCGGTCGCATTGCTCTTTCCGAGCTCCTTGCTGGTGTTGGGCTTGCCGGCGAGCGGCGCGAACGCCTCGACCGGCATCGCGGCGATGTAGTGGTCGCCGCGCGCATCCACGCGCTGGCCCGGTACGTCCTCGGAAGCCAGGATGCCGTACCGTCCGATGTCCGTGATCCGCGCCATGCGGTACTCGTTGTCGGGATCCGACGTGTCGACGATCGGGTCCCGTGTGCGCACCACGGTCGCGCCGCTCACGCCTTTCTCGTCCGTCAGGATCTCGGTGACCTCGGCGTTGATGTAATACCTGACACCCTCTTTCAGCAGGTATTTCAGCCAGGCGAACAGCCACATTTCGTTGGTCGGTCCCATCAGCACGCGGTCGACCGAGGAACTGCCCGGGCCCATGTCCAGCAGCATCTGCAGGAACACGTCGCCGTTGGTCTTGGTGCTCACGGTGTGGGGGTCGGCCGCCACCAGCGTACGCGGCAGGTTGGCGAGGTACTTTTTGTAATCCTCGCTCTTGTTCTCCGCCTCGATGAACTCCCACCAGCCGACTTTCTCGTAGACCGCCAGGCGCCGCCGGTGGCTGCTGGTCAGGATCTGCCACAGCCGGGCGCCGAAAAATTCCACCTCGCCGGGCTCGAAATGGATCGTCGGGTGGTCGAACATCTGCCGGATCATCTCGATCATCTGCTGGACGGTTTTCGGAAAACGCGAGCGCATCAGCAGCGGCGGATGGTCGAAGCTGGCGAAGCCGACCTCGTCGACCTCGGTCAGGTTGTCGAACACGTTGTCCACCGCCTCGTCGAAGGCGTACGGTGTCCGCTTCATCGTATCGTCGATGTGCTTGTACCAGCCCGGAAAGAAGCGGAAACCGTGTTCGGCCGGCAGGCGGCCGTTCGGTCCGACAGCGGAGCCGTGGTACATGCTCTTGGCCTTGCCGCCCGGCAGGTCCCCCAGGTCGTACACCTCCACTTCGTAACCGCGCGTGATCAGTTCGTGCGCGGCGGTCATGCCGCCGACGCCCCCGCCCATGATGATTACCTTGGCCATCGTGCCGCTCTCTCCTCTCGTTGATGTCGCGTTGTCGCGCGGGACGTGCTCAGGTGCTGAGGCGCTCCAGCAGTGACCTGGCGTCATCCAGGTCCGGCCCGCGTTCTTCTTGTCCGTACTTCGCCAGCGCGTACTCGAGCGTGCTGGCGGCTTCGACCCTGTCGTCATTATTGGCCAGATGGCGGGCCAGCGACACGGCGGATTTCAGGATCCAGCCCCCGGCGCCCAGCGCGTCCCCGACCTTGAGCGCCTTGCGGTAACTGGCCTCGGCGTGCTCGGCGTCGTCCGCGGCGCCGCGTGCTTCCAGCAACACGCCGCGAATGCGCAGGACTTCCGGCTCGGCATGACGATCCTCGGCGTAGGATTCGTCCAGCGCTTCCGCGATCAGCGCCAGTCCGTCGTCGAAACGGCCCTGCTGGCCGTACAGCTCGGCCAACAGCCCCATGTAATAGGCGGTGGAAACGTAGGTGCCCTTTTCACGGTAACCGTCGAGCACCTGCTGCATCTCCGTCACGCCCGCATCCGGGCCCTCGAGCCGCGCAGTCGTCCACGCGTTCAGGATGCGCGCCATGCTGCCCCATACCGGAAAGCCGTTTCGCTCCGACACCTCGAGCGCTTCGGTGGCCCATGCCCGCGCCTGTTTCGTGTCGCCCTGGCGAACGCTCATGCGCGCGGCCACCGCCAGTGCGAACGCAAGACTGTGCGGATGCTTGAGTTTGCGCGCGTGTGCGATGGCCGTCTCGGCCTCGCGCCGGGCCGCGTCGGGATGGCCCTGCAACCAGAGTGTATCGGCCAGGTACGCATGGGCGGCCATGCCGGGGTCCTGGCCGTAGGTGTAGGCATGCGATGCGTGCTTTTTCGGGTCGTACAGCTCGATCGCGAGCTGCATGTGTTTCGCCGAATCGGAAAACCGGGCCAGGTGCATGCTGGTCACGCCCAGGAACACGTGGGCCTCGAGCAGGACGTCCTCGTTCTGCGTCGATTCGGCGATGCCGAGCAGACGCTCGGCATACCCGAGGGCCTTGGACAGGTTGGCGCACACCTGGTTGTAGGCCCACAGGCCGCCGAGCACCGGGATCAGCCGTGGCGTTTCGCCGACCTGGCCGCACAGTTCCTCCGCCCGCTCGTACGCGGCCTCGACTTCGCTGGCCGAATACCCGTGCGTGGCCATCAACGACGGGCCCATGGCGACCTGCAGTTCCAGTTCGAGCTGGGTTCGTTCGCGCGCATTCGCCACCTTGTCCAGCAGCCCGAGACCGCGCTGGAAATGGGACATGGCTTCGAGGTCGGCGGAGCTGCGCGCCGCCCGGCGGCCGGCGGCGAGCCACAGCGGAACGGCGGCCTCGCCGCGGTCGGCGCGCGTGTAGTGCAGGGCCAACAGTTCCGGTTGTTCGATCTTGATCTCGGGAAAGTCCGCTTCCAGCAGGCTCGCGATCTCACGGTGGTACTTCGTCCGGTCCTTGCGCAGAAGTTGACGGTAGGCGGCGTCCTGGATCAGGGCGTGCTTGAATCGGTAGCGGGCCCGGTCGCCCCGGCCGCGGCGAAAAAGCACCTCGGCGCCGACCAGTTGCTCCAGCAGGTCCCCGGCGTTGCGGATCTGCACGCGGTCGGCCAGTTGGAGAATCAGGTTCCCGGTAAACTCGCGACCGACCGCGGCGCCCAGCAGGGCGAGCCGGCGCGCCTTGCCGAGGTGGTCGAGTCGGGCGGTCAGCGCGTCCTGGATCGAACTCGGGACCAGCGCCTCGATCCGGTCCTGCATCTCCGCCTCGGACATCTCGTCCTCGAAGGCCTTCGACTGCACCAGGGAGCGGGTCACTTCCTCGATGAACAAGGGCACGCCATCGGCCTTGGCCGCGATTCCGGCCAGCACGGGCGTCGGCAGGTCAGCGCCCAGTTGCGCGCACACGGCGCGTACGGCTTCGGCATCCAGGCCGGACAGGTTGATCTGCGACAGTTCCGAGCGGTTGGGCCAGGGCGATTCGAACGGCGTGCGGACGGTGATCGCGACCATTAACGCGTGCGCCGGCACCTCGTCGAACAGTTGGTTCAGCAGGTCGATCGTGGTCGGATCCGCCCAGTGCAGATCCTCGAGAACGAACAGCACCGGTTGCCGGTTGGACCGCTCGGTCAGCAGGTTGATCAGCAGGTCCATGGTGGCCTGGCGCTGAACCTGTGGCGAGGAACCCGGCGGCCGGTAGCGTTGGCCCAGCGGCACCTGCAGCAGGCCGGCCATCAGTGGCACGGTCTGCTCGAGGTCCTGGTTGAACTCGGCCAGCAGCCCCTCGATCCGGTTCAGACGCTCGTCGTCGCTGGCGCCGGCCTCGAAGCGGAGCGCGTCGCGTCGCAGGTAGTCGATGATGGGATGCAGGGCGGTGTTCTGGTGGACCGACTGGCAGACCACGTCCACCAGCCAGGCCGATGAATCTTCCGCCGCCAGTTCGCGAACCGCGAGCGCGATGCGGGATTTTCCGATGCCGGCGCCGCCGCTGATCATGAAGGCCTGCCCCTGACCTTCGCGCACGCGCTGCCAGCCCTGTTTCAGTATCGCCAGTTCGGCGTCGCGCCCGACCAGCGGCGTCAGCTCTTCCGGCGGAATCGCCTCGAGCCGATTGCGCGCGCCGCTCACGTGCAGGACCTGGAAAACGTCTTTTTCGCCGGTCTCGCCGAGCGCCATCCGCCCCAGCGACTGGACGTCGAACCAGCCGTGGACGATGTGCTCCGTCTCGGCCGTGATCAGGACCTGGTCCGAGACGCCCTTTTGCAAGAGCGCCGCGGCCGTGCCCGGCAATACGCCGAAAATCTCCGGTTGCCCGTCCCCGTCCACATCGGACTCTTCGGTGATGACCTCGCCGGTGTGCACGGCGGCGTGGCAGGAGACGCTGACATTCAGGTCGGCGGCGCGGGTGTGTTCGATCCGGTCGATACCCTCGACCAGCCCGAGGGCTGCGCTGACGGCCCGGTAGGTATCGTCCTCGGCCGCGACCGGGTAGCCGAAATAGGCCAGGATCTCGCTGCCGTGGCCGGCCAGCAACTGCCCGCCGTAGCGCTGGCAGACCTTGCGCGCGACCTGCATCGCGGCGGGCTGCAGTTCCAGCAGGTCCTCGGGATCGACGTCACCGCTGGCCTCGACGCTGATCGAGGCCCGCAGCATCGTCATGTGCCGGCGCGCCGAGCGCGTGGACGGTTCGTCCGGCGACGTGTCGCTGGCGTCGGGCTCATCGGTCGCGTCGGCGGTCCGTACGATGCCGCGCGCCGTCACGTCGTAGATCCAGGCCAGCGCCATGGCGAACGGCAAGCCCAGGATGGCGAGGCCGATCAGCCCCTGCATCACGATGTCCGGCAGATTGAAGGCATCGACGACGACCGACGAGACTTCGATCAGGACCCAGGCGGCGACCAGGTACGTGACGGCGGCCCGGATCATCTTGCGGCGCCGGATTTCCTGCAAAAACTGTTTGAGGCGGTCGAGCTTGTGGTGGAAGTGGTCGGGGCGCTTGCTCAAACCGGGCGCGCTCCACGACACCCCGTCAAAGGGGCTGCACTGGGGAAACCGGTTTGGGTGCTCGCTCTGCGCATGCGCGTCGAAACGCCTGAATGGGCCGATGAGCGGTCAATTTAACAAATTTCGGGATTGACGGCACGACGGCCGTCGGCCGTTACAGATCCATCGCCATGCGGACGCGGCGATCCAGCCCTGCGCCGGTGGCGCCGCGGGTGAACAGGGAGACGGCGATCGTGACGACGACGGCCGCTGCAAGAACGAACACGTACCAGGGAACGCCTCCCGGCCAGGCGAAATCCGAGTGGCCGGATCGCTTCATCAGTTCGATGCCGACACCGCCGAGCGTCGTCACCAGCGCCGTGAGCATGCCCAGCAGGACGCCCTGGCTGCTGGCTCCTTTCCACAGCAGCCCGATCACGAACACCGGGAAGGTGGCGGCGGCCAGCGTGCCGAAACCGTAGGTGCCGAGAATGGCCACCATGTCGCCGCTCAGCGCCGCGAAACCGATGGCCGCGACGCCCATCAGCGACATCGCGATGCGCGAGACGGTGACCTGCCGCGAGGGCCGGATGGTCAGGCCCAGCGTTCCCGGCAGGTCGCGCGAGACGATCGTTCCCGCGAGCGACAGGAACAGGCTCGAAGTCGACAAGGCGGCGGCCAGCACGGCGGGGTAGACGAACATCTGGGCCACGATGCCCAGGTAGTCCGCGACCTTGAACACGGCCTTGTCCGGGTGGTCGATCGTGACCGTGCCGGTCGCGGCGAGGTAGATGGCGCAGTAACCGATCGCCATCACCATCAGGCCGGTGATCATGTTGGTGATCACGGCGTAGAGCGACAGTTTCGGCAATTCGCGCGGGGTGCGCAGCATGGTGATGCGGGTCAGCACCTGGGGCTGGCACATGATGCCGAGCGCGGGCAACAGCACCCAGGCGAACGAATACGCGCCCGGCAGGCTGCCCCAGGCCGTCATGGCGGACGGATCCAGGCCGCGATCGGTGCTCGCGATGACCTCGAGCACGGGGCCGAAGCCGCCGGTCACGACAAAAAAGGCGGCCGTGAAAATGAAGCCGGCGACGACGATCACCAGGCCCTGGAAGGCCTGCGTCAGGATGCCGCCGATTTCGCCGCTCAGCACCGTGTAGGCGATCAGGATCGCGAAGATCACGACGGCGATCACCACCTCGTTCCAGTCGAACAGGTTCTCGAACAGCTTGGCGCAGGCTTCCACCTGGGCCGACAGGTACATCGCGCAGCCGATGAACAGCATGATCGAGAGAATGAACTTGATGCCCCGGTGCCGGTTGAACCGCAGGTCGGCCAGGTCGCCCAGGCTGGCCACGGTGCCGATCTCGGCCATCGCGCGGACCTTCTTGCCGATCACCAGGTAGCCGAACACGAAGGCGGGCGCGGCGAGCATGAACAGCAGGATCGTGTTGCCGGTGCTGTAAACCAGCCCGGGTACGCCGACCACTGCGAAGGCGCTGCCCACTGCGGCCATGGTCGCCAGCCCGACGGTGAGCGGGCCGAAAATTTTCGCGCCGCCGAAAAACGCTTCGGGCGAGGTCACCTTGCGGCGCGCCCACACGCCGATCAGAAAGGAAATCGCGAGAACGGCGAAGGACGAGCCGAGGATCAGGTACTTTACGGTGTCGCTCATTCCGGCGCCCCGTCGCCGTCGGACGCGTCCTCGTGCAAGGTGCGCACGAATTCGTCCCAGCGCTCCTGCGACAGCCAGCGGTCTTTAACGGCCTCGAAACCGAACCCCATCAACAGCGTCGGCAGCACCCAGAAGAGCGCGATGATCGCCGCGAACGAGGGATGGAAGCCAAGGATCGTGAAGGTCGGCGCCGCCCCGTCGAACGCCCGCGCGAAATACTCACCCAGGGTGAACGCGGCCGCCCAGCACAGCAGCCAGATCCCGGTCGGAAAGACCACCAGCCGCACATCGAAACGCCCCTTGTGCGAGGTGCCGAGAATGCCGTAAACCAGCAGCAGGAGCAGCAGCACGTAAAGCCCGGCCAGCCAGTGGCCGGTCCCGGCAAGGGCGACCATGATCAGCCACAGAAGGCCGCTGGCGATGACGAGCAGGGTTTCCATCAGGTCAGGGACGCATGGAAAGGCGCAGGGCGCCCGGATTGACTCCGGGCGCCCGTGTTTCGGGCCGGCATGATGGTCCGCGGCGCGCGTTCAAGGGCTGCGCGGCTCAGAAGCGGTAGTCGAAACCGATCGTCCAGGTGCGCGGGTTTCCGTAGTAGGCGGTCTGGATGCCGCCGACGCTGCGGAACTCCTGGCCCTCGACCTTGTAGACCTCGTCCCCCAGGTTCTTGACCCCGCCCGAGACCGTCCAGCGGCCGTCCTCGCTGACCCAGCTGACCAGCGCGTCCATCACCCAGTAGCTGTCCTCGGTCAGGGCCGGCACGTTCTCCACGCTGAGCCACATGGCGTCGCGGTAGTTCGCGGCCGCCGTGAACATCAGGTCGGAACCGCCCGGCAGGCCCTGGGTCCAGGTGCCGGCGAAGCGGGCCGTCCACTCCGGCGCAAAGGCGGGTTCGTCCTCGACGCCGTCGGCGCCGGTGAAGCCGCCCTTGCCGTACTTCGAGTCCAGGTAACCGATCTGCGTGGACAGCGCCAGCGGGTCGATCGGCAGCCAGGTCATCTCGACCTCGGCGCCCTTTATCTCCATTTCAGCGGCATTCAGCACCGGGAAGCGGAAATCGATGCCATCGCCCACCGAAACGCGCGCCTGGAAGTCGTCGTACTTGCTGTAGAACAGAGCGTAGTTGGCCCGGAAGGTGCCGCCCGCCAGGGTCGTCTTGGCGCCGATTTCGGTGGTCCAGACGGTTTCCGGATCGAACGTGCTGACGTCGGCTGCGCTGTTGGCGCGACCATTGAAGCCGCCGCTCTTGAAGCCTTCGGCGACGCGGCCATAGAACTTCACCGAGTCGCTCATCGCGTAGTCGAGGGTAACGGTCGGCGTCCAGTTGCTCCAGTCGTCCGAATCGGTGAAGGCGAAGGCCGGGTCGGCCACGCCAAGGATGTCGCTGAAGGTGCTGGTGGTGCGGAAGTAGGTTTTTTCTTCCTTGGTCCAGCGCAGGCCGAACCCGACGCTCCAGCGGTCTGCGAAGGCCCAGTCGACCTGGCCGAACGCCGCGTAGCTGGTGGTCTCGAGGTCGTCGTCGATGGTGCGCAGGAAGGAAATCGGAAAACCGACATACTGCAGGAAATCGTCCGCGTACGCTTCCTGGTGCGAGGGCACCTGCTCGTTCAGGTAGTAGGCGCCGACCACCCAGTTGACGTTGTCGCCGTTGTCACCCAGCAACTGGAACTCCTGGCTGAACTGGTTCTGGTCCAGTGCGACCAGCACGTCGCCCAGCTCCAGCGTGGTCGCGTCGATGTCGATGTAGGAGTCGGTCGTCAGGTCACGGTAGGCGGTGATCGATTTCAGCATGGTGTCCGGATTGATCTGCCAGCTGACGGTGACGTTGCCGCCCCAGTGGTCGGTTTTCTGGCTCGGTCGATCCGTCATCGAGGTGGACGACTTCCAGTCCCACTCGCCCGTCGGCGCCGGTGAACGCGGAACGATGCTGACCTGGCTGAAGTCGGCGCTGTAATTGAGGCTGTACAGCAGCACTTCCGAGCGTCCGAGCGTCAGATTCACGTCTTCCTTCGTGTAGTCGGCCGAGAACACGACGTTGAGGTTTTCGGTGACGTCCCAGTTGCCCTTGATGCGTGCGACGGTCGTGTTTTCGTCGTTGTACTCGCGCTTGGTCAGGGGATCGGTCACGAACCCGTCCCGCTCGTCGTGCAGTACGCTGAGGCCGATGGCGAAGTCGTCCGTCACCGGGGTCGATACGCGGGCCCGCGCCTGCAGCCGGCTGTAATCGCCCACCAGCACGCCCGCCTGCGCCTCGAACTCGTCGCCCGGGGTCTTCGTGATCAGCCGGATGGCGCCGCCCGGGGTGTTCTTGCCGTACAGCGTGCCCTGCGGGCCGCGCAGGACCTCGATGCGTTCGATGTCGTACAGCTTGAACAGAGCGCCCTGGATGCGCGACATGTAGACGTCGTCCAGGTACACGCCGACGGCCGGGTCGAACGATTGCAGCGCATCGGGCTGACCGACGCCGCGGATGTAGGCGTTGACACTGGAGTTGGAGCCGCGGCCCTGGACCAGGTTCAGGTTGGGGACGGCGCCCTGGATGGAATCCAGGTTGTCGGCCTGCAGGGCCTCGAGTTCGGCCCCGGTGAAGGCGCTGACCGCCATCGGCACTTCCTGCAGGGTCTGTTCGCGCCGCTGGGCGGTGACGATGACCTCCTCGAGGGCGGAGGCTTCCTGTTCCCCGGCGCCGGCCGACTGGGCCATCACGGGGGTGGCCATGATGGTGAGCAGGGCGGCCGCCAGTGCGGTGTGAAGGGTCGTTCGGTTGAACTCGGTGCGATCGTTAACCGCTGTTCTCATGGTCGTTGTCTCCGTGTTTCCTCTGTGCCCGCTTTGTCAGCGGCTATGCTGTCCTGATGACCAGGGCGAATCAGTAAATCCAGCCTTGCCAACTATCCCGAAAGTCTGCAACATTATGAAACATGGTTCAAGTTTCAAGTTCAATAAAGAAGCCGAAGACGAGTCGCGGGCGCAAGACGCGGCGGAAGATTCTCGACGCGGCGGAAATCGAGTTCGGCGCAAAAGGCTTTCATGACGGGTCGATCAGCGGCATTACCCGCCGCGCCGGCGTCGCGCTGGGCACCTTCTACACCTATTTCGAAAGCAAGGATGCGATATTCCAGGCGGTGGTCACGGACATGAGCCAGCGCATTCGCGAGTGGATCGCCGAGCGCGTCGCAAACGCATCCGATCGCCTGACCGCGGAACGCCTGGGCATCGAGGCCTACATCGAGTTCGCGCGGCAACACAAAGGCATCTACCGCATCATGTCGGAAGCCGAATTCGTCGCGACGTCGGCCTATCGCGAACACTACGAGGGGTTCGCCAGGGGTTATCGGCGCAACCTCGATCAGGCGGCGCAGAACGGCGAAATCCGGCCCGGCGACTACGAGGCCTGGGCCTGGGCGATCATGGGCATTGCCGTTTTTCTCGGCATGCGTTTCGTGATCATGGACGAGAGCAAGTCCCCGTCGGAAGTGGCGGACATCATGACCGACCTGATCGCCAACGGAATCAAGCCGAAAAATAGTCCAATCAGCGGGGGCGCAGCATGACCGAAATGGGTATCGTCTCGACGGGAACGTGGTTTCCGGAAACCTACCTTACGGCGGCCGACATTGCCGAACAGAGCGGCCTGCCCGAATGGGTCGTGCGCGAAAAGCTCGGTATCGAGCGGAAGTTCGTGGCCGATCCGCGGGTTCACCCGAACGAAATGGCCGTGCACGCGGCGCGCCGCGCCATAGACCGGGCGGGCATCGACCCGATGGAGATCGACGTGGTGCTCAGCACCACCGAGGAATGGCGCGAATACCTGTTGTGGACCACCGCGATCGACATCGCCCACGAAATCGGGGCGAAGAACGCCTGGGGCCTCGACATCCACGCCCGTTGCGTGACCACGATCGCGGCGCTGAAACTGGCGCGCAGCCTGATGGCGGACGATCCGAACGTCAACACCGTTCTGATCGGCGGCGGCTACGCGATATCCCACTTCATCGACCTGGCCGACGTGAACACCTCCTTTCTGTTCAACATCGGGGCCGGGGCCGGCGCGATGATCGTCAAGCGCGACTGGCCGGAAAACCGCGTCAAGGGCATTCACCTGATTGCCGACGGCACGATGAGCCGCCACGTGATCGTGCCCGCCAGCGGCACCGTCCGGCATCCCACGGACGCGGCGGTCGGGGAGGGCGGCTTCAAGTTCCGCCTGGTCGAACCGGAAGCCATGAAAAACCGCCTCGGCGAGGTCTCGATCGACAACTGGCTCGAATGCGTTGACCGGGCGCTCGAAAACTCGGGCGCAAAAGCGGACGGCGCGCCATACACGCGGGCGGATATCGACTTTTTCAACATGTCGCTGGTCAAGCCGTCCGCCCACCGGGAGATGCTGGGCCACCTCGGCCTGACCGAGGAGCAGAGCGTTTACATCTCGGACATCGGCCACATCGGCGAACAGGACGCGATCATCAACATCGAGGCCGGCATCGAACAGGGCCGCCTCGAGCCCGGCGACACGATGGCGATCATCGCCGCCGGTATCGGTTATGTCTGGGGCGGTGCGATCGTCGAGTGGGGAGCAGCATCATGAAGCAGGCGTCACACTACGTTACCGACTGGCTGGACAAGCGCGCGCGGCTGACGCCCGAACGCCTCGCACTGATCGATTACGCGACCGGGGCGGAAACCACGTACGCGGCGTGGAATGCCCGCGCCAACCGCACCGCCAATTACCTGCGCAGCCTCGGCGTCGAGAAGGGCGATCGCGTCGCGGTTTACGCGTCGAACTGCCCCGAGTACCTGGACCTGTTCTGGGCGGCGTCGAAAATCGGCGTCATCCTGCAGAACCTGAACTGGCGTCTGACGGTGCACGAACTGGCCGGAATCGTCGAGAGCGGTGCGCCCCGGGTGCTGGTGTACAGCGCGGACTGGCGGGCCCAGGTCGAAGAACTCGAACCGGCCTGCCAAAGCGTCGAGCACGTGGTGGCCATCAGCGAGCCGGCCGCCGGCGAGCGCGACTTCGCCGAGCGGAATACGATGGACGCGACCCTGACGGACGCGCCTGAACTCGATTTGGACGATCCCTGGGGCATCTATTACACGGGCGGCACCACGGGTCTGCCCAAGGGCGCGGTGCTGACGCACGGCAACGTCACCTGGAACAGCGTCAACACGATCTCGTCCTGGGGCATTCACGGCGGGCACCGGAGCGCCCTGCAACTCCCGTTCTTCCATATCGGCGGTCCGAACATCTTCATGGTGCCGATGGTCCACGTCGGCGGAACGACGATCCTGTGTTCCGGCTTCGATCCCGACGAGACTTTCGACCTGGTCGAAAAGGCCGGCATCACGCATTACGTCGGCGTCCCGACCATGTACCAGATGCTGCAGGAGCATCCGCGCTGGCAGCAGGCCGATTTTTCCCGCCTGGAACTCGTCATCAGCGGTGGCGCGCCCTGTCCGCTGCCGATCATGGAAAAATTCTGGGCGCGCGGGGTCGACTTCAAAATGGGCTACGGCCTGACCGAAGCCTCCGGCAACAACTTCTGGCTGCCGCCGGAACGGGTGCGCGAGAAAGTCGGCTCGGTCGGTTTTCCCAATTTCCACATCGACATGAAAACCATTCGCGAGGACGGGACCGATTGCGACGACGGCGAAGAGGGCGAACTGCTGATCCGCGGGCCGAACGTGTTCGCGGGCTACTGGCGCAATCCCGAGGCCACGGCCGAAACGATCCGCGACGGCTGGCTGCACACCGGCGACATCGCCGTGCGCGACGCCGACGGCTGTTTCTCGATCCTCGGGCGCTCGAAGGACATGTTCATCAGCGGCGGCGAGAACGTCTACCCGGCCGAGATCGAGTCGGTGCTGCTGGCGCACCCGAGCGTCGTCGACGCCGCCGTCGTCGGCGTGCCGCACGAGACCTGGGGCGAGGTCGGCCGGGCGTTCCTGGTGGTCGACGGGGCGTTCGACGAAGCCGAGCTGCGCACGTTTCTCGAGGCGCGACTGGCCCGCTACAAACTTCCCCGGTCGATCGTGCTCCTCGATGCCCTGCCGCTGACGGCGATCGGCAAGGTCGACAAGAAACGGCTGGAAACGCGCGAGGTGGAGAAATGAACATTCCTGTCCTCGAAGGCATCACCGACCGCACCGTGCGCACCGGGCGATTGACCACCCGCGTGCTGTTCTCCGGTCCCGAAGACGGCGCGCCGGTCCTGTTCGTCCACGGTAATTTCTCCAATGCGACGTGGTGGGAGGAAACCATGCTGGCGTTGCCCCCGGGGTATCGCGGCATCGCCCCCGACCTGCGCGGCTACGGTGGCGCGGATCCCGCGGCGCTGATCGACGCGACGCGCGGCATGCGCGATTTCGTCGACGACCTCCTGGCGCTGATGGATCACCTCGGTTACGCCCGGTTTCACATCGTCGGCATCTCGCTGGGCGGACTGATCGTCTGGTGGATGATGGCGGACGCGCCGGATCGTTTGGCGTCCGTGACCCTGGCCGGACCCGGATCGCCGTTCGGTTTCGGCGGCACCAGGGACGCGGCCGGCACGCCGACCACGCCCGATTTCGCCGGCTCCGGCGGCGGTCTGATCAATCCGGACCTGGTCCGAAGCCTGCTGGAAGGCGATCGCGATTCCGTGTCCGATTTCAGCCCGCGCGGCATCATGCGCCGGCTGGTCTGGAACGGCGGAGCGATCCCGCCGCGCGAAGACGCCCTGGTCGACAGCATGTTCCGCGTGCACATCGGCGACCGGGGCCTGCCGGGCGACAGCGAACCGTCGCCCCACTGGCCGTACGTGCGGCCCGGCAAATGGGGCGCCACCAACGCGATGTCGCCGAAATACGTCGGCGACCTGGTCGAGCGGATCCTGGCCGGCGAGCCGAAGCACCCTGCGCTGTGGGTCTATGGCGCGGACGACCTGGCCGTATCGAACACGGCGGCATCCGACCCCGGCACCTGGGGACCGACCGGCCGCCTGCCCGGTTACCCGGGTCCCGAGACCTACCCGCCCCAACCGATGATGGACCAGATCCGCAAGATGCTGGACGACTACACCGTCGCCGGCGGATCCTACGAGGAAGTGGCCATCGCCGGAGCGGGGCACGCACCCTTCATCACGCATCCCGAAGAATTCAACCGGGTTCTGCATGCCTACCTCGAGAAGATGAGCTGATCGGAGGCCGTAAATGAAAGTCCTGTTGTTGTCCCTGTTCCTCGTCCCGGCCGCCGTTCAGGCCGCTGAGCCGCCCGATCTGGGCATCGATTCCGACCGCGTCACGGTCTCGGGAATTTCTTCGGGCGCCCACATGGCGACCCAGCTGCATTTCGCGTATTCCGACCTGTTCTCCGGCGCCGCCCTGCTGTCCGGCGGCCCGTACAATTGCGCCGGCAATTCCCTGATGACCGCCATGCAGATGTGCATGACGAACACGGAACAGCCCCTGCCGGTGGCGGAGCTGGCGGCCGGAATCCGGGACGCCGCGGCGGCCGGCAAGATCGCCGATCCCGCCAATCTCGCCGACGACCGCGTCTGGTTGTTCCGGGGCAAGCGCGATTCCAAGATTTCCGCCCCGGTGCACTGGGCGGCCGCGGACCTGTATGCCGAGTTCATGCCGGCCGACCACATTCGCCGGGTGGAGGACGTCGACGCCGAGCACGTCTTTCCGGCCAAGGGTCGCGGCACCAACTGTTTCGAGATCGTCGCGCCCTACGTGGGCGACTGCGATTACGATGCGGCGGGCGAGTTGCTCGGTTTTCTCTATCCCGGCCTCGAGCCGCCGGCGCCCGCGGTGAAAACCGAATTGCAGGAAGTGAGCCTGCCCGGGGCCGACGACGCGGACCTGATGGAAACGGCGTACCTGTTCGTACCGCCCGCCTGTGAAGACGGCGCCGGCGATTGTCCGCTGCACCTGGTGCTGCATGGCTGCGCCCAGTCCGCGGAGGTGGTCGGCACGGATTTCATCGAACTGAGCGGTTACCTGCCCTGGGCCGAGGCCAACGGCATCGTGCTCGCCTTTCCGCAGGTCGCGAAGAGCATGCTCGCGCCGATGAATCCGCACGGTTGCTGGGACTGGTGGGGCTATACCGGCGACGATTACGCCTGGCGCAGCGGCGCGCAGATGACCGTGCTGGCCGACTGGATCCGTTCGCTGCAGGATTGAGCGCATGGCGACGCGAACGGTTGCCGGCGCGGGGCCGGGGTATGGTTTCGAGGACCTCCGGCTCGGCATGACGGCGCATTTCGAAAAAACCCTCGGCGACGCCGAGATCCGGCAGTTCGCCGAACTTTCGGGCGACGTCAACCCGGCCCATCTCGATGACGCCTTCGCCCGAACCACCCGCCTGGGCGGGCGCGTGGCGCACGGCATGCTGACCGCCAGCCTGGTGTCCGCGGTGCTCGGCTGCCAGTTGCCGGGACCGGGTTGCCTGTTCGTCAGCCAGACCACCCATTTCCGCGCGCCGGTGAGTCCCGGCGACACCGTTACCGCCCGCGTGGTCCTCGCGCGGCTCGACCCGAAACGCCAGTTCGCCGAGTTCGATACCGCCTGCACGGTGGGTGAGACGACCGTTCTGGACGGCTCGGCGTTAATCTGGGTCCCATCGAACAACAGGGAGACGTCATGAAACTGGAACGATCCATCATCGCCATCACCGGCGCCGGCGGCGGGCTCGGGGCCGGCATGGCCCGGCGCTTCGCCGCGCAGGGCGCCCGCCTGGCCCTGCTCGATTTCCGTGCAGACCTGCTCGACGGCCTGGTGGCCGAACTCGGGCTCGACGACACCGACTGCCTGGCCGTGTCCTGCGACGTCAGCGACGAGACCGCGGTCGACGACGCCTTCGGCAAGATTGCGCAGCACTTTGGCGGCCTCGACGTGCTGGTCAACAACGCCGGCATCACGCGCGACGCGCTGACGCTCAAGTTCCGCGACGGCGAGCGGGTCTCCCGGATGTCGCTGGACGACTGGAAGGCCGTCATCGACGTCAACCTGACCGGCGTGTTCCTGTGTGGGCGCGCGGCGGCCGAACACATGGTACGCGCCGGGCAGGGCGGCCTGATCGTCAACATTTCCAGCATTTCGCGCGCCGGCAACATGGGCCAGGCGAACTACTCCGCCACCAAGGCCGGCGTGGCCGCGATGACGGTCACCTGGGCCAAGGAGTTCGCGCGCTACGGGATTCGGGTCAACACCGTCTCGCCCGGTTTCATCGGCACGGAAATGGTCCGGTCGATGAAACCCGAGGCGCTGGCCAAGCTCACGGCGATGATTCCCGCCGGCCGGATCGGCGAGCCCGACGAGATCGCCCAGACGGTGCAATTCCTGGTCGAGAACGACTTCGTCAATGGCCGCAACATCGAGGTCGACGGCGCGATGCGCCTTTGATGGCCGTCGATCGTTTCGACCGGCGCCGGGGATGACGTCGGCCGGTTGAGCGGGTCGGCCGCCGGGCACGTCCCTGCCGGTGACCTATACTTTGCGGCATGAGTGCGCGCATCCGTTTTTTGGCGCCGGTGATCCCGGTTCTGGTCGCGTGTTTCGGACTTCTGGCCGAAGCAGCGCCGAACGGTCCACCCGCCGGACTCTTCGAGAGCACCGATCTGCTCGAAGTCGAACTGATCGGCCCGGTCTCCTCGGTCCTGAAGGACCGGGATGAACGGAACGAGCAACGGTTCGTGCTGGCGCATGACGGTATCGAGCAGGCCGTTCGGGTGCGCGTGCGCGGCCACAGCCGCAGCCGCCGTTCGATCTGCACGTTTCCGCCGCTTCGGTTCCGGTTCGAGGATGGCGTCGGCGCGTTCGCCGGCCAGGAGAAACTGAAGCTCGTCACGCACTGCCGCAACGGCGAGCGCGGCGACGCCAGCGCGATGGCGGAGTATGCGGCCTACCGGATCTTCAACCTGCTTTCGCCGCTCAGCCTGCGCGTGCGGCCGCTGCGACTGACCTACACCGACACCGATGGCCGTCTCGACCGGAACGCGCGGCAGCGTTACGGGTTCCTGATCGAGCCGGTGGAACAGCTGGCCGAACGCACCGATGGCGAGCGGCTCGAACTCGACGGCGTCGCGCTCGCCTGGCTCGATCCGGAGCAGGCCGCCCTCGTTTACGTCTTCCAGTACCTGATCGGCAACACCGACTGGTCGTTCATCGCCAGTGACGACAAGGCGCATTGCTGCCACAACGGACGGTTGCTTCGGGTGGACGGGCTGATTGACTACGTGCCCTACGATTTCGATCTCGCCGGCCTGGTCGACGCGCACTATGCGAAACCGGATCCGTCGTTGCGTCTGCGCTCGGTGCGCCAGCGACGGTACCGCGGCTTCTGCACGGACCCGGACGTGCTCGCGCGGGCGATCCGCAGGGTCGTGGAGCAGGAGGAAGCGATCCTCGACGTGATCCGCACCGTGCCCGGCCTGGACGAAAAACGCAGAGCGAAAGCCCTGGCGTACCTGGGCGATTTTTTTGAGGAAGCCCGCGACGAGAACGAATTGCTCGAGCGGTTCGAAAAACGCTGCCTGTGAAACGCAGCAGGCGGGTGACCTGCCGATAGCCCGCTTTACCGTGGCGGAGCGTGGATTCGCCCCGGCCTCTCTCCCACTCGTCCCGGCGGCGGTCCGGCTCGCCGATTCGATGTTGTATTGAACGTGGCCCGTTGAAACGATTGAGTCACGATATTCCGCGCGCTCGGCGCGACCGCCGATCGCGCGCCTTCGACCCGATCAACACGTTTCGAGGTAACAACGACATGAAATTTTCAGCTCGCCGTTCAATCGTTTTCTGCAGCGCGTTCCTGGCGCTGGGGGCAAGCAGCCTGGCCAGTGCGGAGACGCTTTTCTTCGATGACTTCGAGGATCGCGTCGAGGACCAGGCCAAGATCGGCAACGACTGGACCTGGTATGACCAGTGGTTCGCGGGCGACAGCTGCGAGGGCGAGGCCACCGGCGGTTTCGGCCCGTTCGACGACGGTGACGGCAGCGATTACGAGCAGGACAATCGCAACTTCTTCTTCGCCGGCGAGGATGATTCCTATTACCGCGCGGGTCTCGAGGTTCCGGCCTGGGACGGCGCGCTGAGCAACATGCTGCGCGTTTACGGCAACCAGTACATCGAGCAGTCTGCCGGTTTCTGCCAGCGGGTCCTGATTTTCCAGGAAATGGAGATCACGGCCGCCGAGGTCGGCCCCATGCTGTTTTCCTTCGATGTGGCCAAAGACCAGAACGGCGCGCCTGCGAACGGTGAAATCACGGGGGCGTTCGTCAAGGTGTTGAAGGCTTCGGACGGCAGCTACGATACCGTCCTGTTCGAGCGGGTCGAAACCCTGCTGCCGGAGAACATGCTGACCGACATGCGATACATCGAGTTCGAGGTGACCGAGGAGCTGGTCGGCGAATTGCTGCAGTTCGGCTTCTACAACGACGTCGTCCCGGACCTGGGCCAGTCCTGGGGGACTTCGGCCGCCCTGTACGACAACGTGACCCTGGAAACCGCCTTTATCGGCCCCGGGCACTCCGGTTCCTGGAACAACGAACCGCAGCGTGGTCACGGGTTCTCGATGGAGTTCGGTCTCACCTTCGAGGGCAATCCCTACGCGGTCATCTACTGGTACATCTACGACGACGCTGGTAACCCGATCTTCATGGTGGGACAAGGCACGCCGGAAGGAAACCGGGTGGAAGTTACCTTCTACTCGCCGGTGGGCATGGTTTACGGCGACTTCGATCCGAGCGCCGTGCCAAATCCGCTGGATATCGGCGGTACCGGCGTATTCGAGTTCAGCGACAGCGAAAACGGCACCTTCAGCTATACGCCGTCCGAGTTTTCAGAAACGACCTGGGGTCACACGACACCGGTCGAGAATCTGGAGCTGAGCAAGTTCTTCGGAGTTCCGGCCGAACCGATTTTCCCGGCACCGGCCCAGTAAGTCCGCGCGAATCGATCGACCCGCCTCCGGGATTCGGGGGCGGGTCGATTGATACTCGCCGTCCGAGCGGCCGTTCGGACAACGCGGAATACCGCGCAAGCGCTGTTCGTTCTCACCGACCGTTTCGAAGATGCCCCGATTTCTGCCCTCGAGTCTGGCGCTTGTCGTCGTTACCCTGCTGACGCGCCCGGCCTCGGCGCAGGTCCTCTGGAGCGACGAGTTCGACGCCGGTTCGCGCCCGGACCCCGCCACCTGGTCGTACGACCTTGGCGCGGGCGGTTGGGGCAACCGCGAGTTGCAGGCCTATACCGATCGGCCCGCGAACGTTCGGGTCGAGGACGGTCATCTCGTCATCACCGCGCGCGCCAATCCCGACACCGATTCGAACGCCCGCTTCACCTCGGCGCGGATCACCACCCGGGACAAGCTGGTCTTCCGCTACGGCACGGTCGAGGCGCGGATTCGGGTGCCGGACCTCGGCGCCGGGCTGTGGCCGGCATTCTGGACCCTGGGCAACGACTTCGGCGAAGTCGGCTGGCCGCGCTGCGGCGAAATCGACGTCATGGAGATGGGTCACAGCGACGCCATCGACGCCGGCCTGGTCAACCGGCGCGTCGGTTCGGCGGCCCACTGGGATACGCAGGGCGCGAAAGGCGGTGATGCTGCGTGGCGTGACGCCGCCGTCGATCTCGACGACGGTTTTCACGTGTACCGCATGGACTGGACGCCGACCCGCATCACCACCTACCTCGACGAGGAGGTGATCGGCTCGTTTCGCATCGACGCCGAGGCCTGCACCGATTGCAGCGAATTCCAGCGGCCGCATTTCCTTTTGCTGAATCTGGCCGTGGGCGGCAATTACACGGGTCGGCTCGCGCCGGGCGCGATCACGGCGCCGTTGCCGGCGGAACTGCGGGTCGATTACGTCCGCATCCTGGACAACGGGTTCACGGAGCTGGGCGGCGCCTCGGTTTCGACGGGGTCGAAGGCACGCGTTTCCCGGCGCCCGGCGGCGTCGAACGCACGCTGATCTGGCGCCCGGTATCGAGAGGGGTCTGCGGCAGCCCCCTCAACCGCAGGCGATGACGGATTCCGGCGGCGGGTTCCGCTGCAAACTGGCTTCCGAGATGCTGATGGTGAAGGCGCCCGTGGTCATGATGACCAGGGGCGAGAAAATATTGGCCATGTTCGCCCCGGCTTCCTTGAAACAGCTCAGCTTGAAACTCATGCGAAACCACTGGCCTTCGGGAACGGCCTTGAACAGGCGCGTCATGTTCAGCGAGCCGCCGCAGGGATAGCCGCAATCCATCTTGAGGTCGACGGACTTTTTCGGTTTTTCATCGATCCGCGCCACGACGCTCAGGGCGTAGTCCTGTTCGACCAGGTCCGAGAAATCCGTGGCGATGGCCTGCTGCCAGTAGATCTGTGCGAGGCCGCCGTTCCATTCCGCCTGCAGGATGTCGGCGCCGTTTTCGTCCAGCATTCGGGCGACCAGGACCTCGCTCTTGTGCGTCGTCGTCTCCGCGCCCCAGACCGGCACCGACCAGTTGCTCTCGCTGCCCAGGAAAAGTTGCCAGGGCGGCTGGGATTCGCCATTGAAAATGATCCTGGGTTCATCGGCCACGGCCGGGCTCGAACCGAGCACCGTCAGCAGCGCCAGGGCCAGGGCGCGTAGCGCGTTTCTCAGCGGGGTCGGGGTATGCATTGTCATCGTCCGTCAACTCCAGGGCGCGTGGTGAGACCCGGTGTGGCAGCGGCGAAGGCCGCGCCACCGAAGTCTCGAATGGGACGTTTCAGTGTAAGATCGAAGGCGTTGGGCGTTAAGCGACGACACGGTATGTTGGACTGCTCACGCGACAACTGGGAAAATTCCACGCACCACCACCGACGTCGAGGCAGGAAACCGCTTTGAATTATGCCTGGCCAGTCTGGCTGCGAAGCGCCGCGGAAGACGTTTACGAAAGTCGGCGGCGACAGTTCTGGCTGTTCCAGCTGGCCGGCTGGGGCGGCTTCTGCGTGGTCACTTTTTTCAGCCTGACCCTCTGGTACAACACGGTCGAGCTGTCCCATATCCTGCAGATTCTCGTCCAGGCCCTGCTCGGCATGCTGCTCTCGCTGCCCCTGCACCAGGCGTGCCGGGCCGTCTGGCACAGCACCCTGACGAAGCGGATCCTGGTCACCGCCGTCGCGGTGGTTCTGCTCGCCCTGATCTGGACGATCGTTCGCATCGCGGCGTTCATCTACATCACCTCGGCGCCGGGCACGTGGATCTGGGCGGATTTCGGCGGCTGGTACTTCTCGTCGTTCCTGGTTTACCTGTGCTGGGTTGCGCTGTACTACGGCAACAAGTACTACTTCCGGGCCCAGAAAGAACAGCAGGACCGTCTCGAAGCCATCGCGCGGGTCAAGGAAGAGCAACTCAGGCGAATGCAGGCCGAGGCCGACGCCCGGACCTCGCAGCTGGGCATGCTGCGTTACCAGTTGAACCCGCATTTCCTGTTCAACACGCTGAACACGGTCAGCGCGCTGATCCGCGTCGGGGACAGCCGAACCGCGCAGAAAATGGTCACCCGGCTGGGGGATTTCCTGCGCTACTCGCTCGACAGCGACCCGGACCTGATGATTCCCCTGGAACAGGAGGTCGAGGCGCTGATGCGCTACCTCGATATCGAGAAAATCCGTTTCGGCGAGCGCCTGTCGCTGGCGTTCACGATCGACGATGCCGCGGCGCGCGCCATGGTGCCGAGCCTGTTGTTGCAACCCCTGGTGGAAAATTCGATCAAGCATGCGATCGCCGTGAACGAAGCCGGCGGCACGATCGGGCTCCAGGCGACGGCTGTCGATGACGTGCTGCACCTCGAACTGACGGACACGGGTCCCGGCGGCCCCGGGCCCGAAGAACCGCCGGAAATCGGCCGTGGCGTCGGGCTCGAAAACACGCTGCAGCGGTTGCAGACCCTGTACGACGACGACTACGTGTTCACGATCCGGCCGCGACGCCAGTCCGGGTTGCGCGTGACCATCCGGATTCCCTACGAGCGGGCCTGATCCGGCATGGACCGACTGCGCACCATTGTCGTGGACGACGAGCGATTGGCCCGGCGGCTCATCGTGTCGATCCTCAGGGAAATGCCCGAGGTGGACATCGTGGCGGAGTGCAGCAACGGGCGCGAAGCGGTGCGCGCGGTGTCCGACAAGGCGCCGGAACTGATGTTCCTGGACATCAAGATGCCTGGCTGGAACGGGTTCGACGTGATCAAGAAAATCCAGCCGGAACAGTTGCCCATGGTGGTGTTCTGCACCGCGTTCGAACGCTATGCCCTGGACGCCTTCGAAGTGCATGCGGTCGATTACCTGGTCAAGCCGCTGGACGAAGAGCGCGTGCATCTTGCGGTTCGCCGCGCCCTGGCGCGACACCGCGAGGACCAGCTCGGCCGGGGGAACAAGTCGCCCCTGCTCGGCGCCATCGAGGACATTACCGGCGACCGGGCGCAGCCGCTCGCCGCGCCGGACGAGGCAGCCCCATCGCAGGCGACGACCGACAACGAACGGAAAATCGCCATTCGGGATCGCGATACGGTGCGCCTGGTGCGCGAGGACAGCATCGCGTGGGTCGATGCGGCGGGGGACTACATGTGCGTGCACGCGGAGGGCGAGACGCTGATCATGCGGTCCACGATGAAGCACCTTCTCGAACTGCTCGACGCGCGCACGTTCAAGCGCGTCCACCGCTCGACGATCGTCAATCTGAACTTCATCGAAACGGCCCGCCTGCTGCCGAAGGGCGAGTTCATGCTGCACCTCGAGAACGGTGAGCGCATCAAGGTCAGCCGCAACTTCCGCGGCGCGATCCGCGAGTACCTGGCGGCCATGGATACCGGCTGATCCGGCGGCCGTCCGCTTGGTCTCAAGCCGGGTCCCGCTCGGCGAAATCCGGTTGTTCGTTTCTCTGCCGTGTTGAATGATGGCAAGCTGTGCAAAAGGGCCCGGACGGCCCCGGCAAATCCGTACGAGGAGATGAACGATGATCCGCCAACTGACCCTCAGCATTTCGACGATCCTTTCGCTCGCCGCCGGCATGCCGCTCTCGGCATGGGCGCAGGGTGCGTCAGACGAACTGGTTCTCGAGGAAGTGATCGTGACGGCCGTGCGCCGCGAAACCAGCCTGATGGAAACGCCGGTGGCGGTCACCGCGTTCGACCAGGAGACCCTGACGCGCGAGGGCGTCAACAACCTGGTCAACATCGGCAGCCTGGTGCCCAACATGCAAGTGGGCTTGTCGCCGTCCGATTCCGGCGTGCAGATTGCGCTGCGCGGCATCACCTCCAACAACTTCACCGAGCTGGGCGATCCGACGGTCGGCATCCACGTCGACGGCATGTACTCGCCGCGTCCGCAGGGCGCGCTGGCGCTGCTTTACGACGTCCAGCGCATCGATATCCTGCGCGGCCCGCAGGGCACGCTGTTCGGCCGGAATTCGACCTCGGGCACGATCAACGTGATCACCTCGCGCCCGGACACCAACGAGTTCGGTGGCTCGGTGGAAGTCGAGTACGGCAATTATTCGAACCTCGCCACGCGCGGCTGGATCAACATTCCCGCGGGTGAGAAGGTGGCCTTCCGGGCCTCGTTCATGTCGCAGCGCATGGACACCTACCTCAATCAGTACATGGACGAATACGACCTGGACTGGGATGTCGACGGCGACGGCCGCACCGACGGCCCCAACGACGTTCCGGCCGACGGCATTCCCAACACCGACCAGCGACGCAACTACAAGCAGAGCGACTCGGAAGCCTACGGCAGCATCGACCGCTGGGGCGGACGTCTTTCGGTGCGCTTCCTGCCCACGGACACCATCGACTGGACGCTGACCTACGACCACTTCCAGGACAACAGTCCCGGCGTGCCCTTCCTGAAGGATTGCGAAAAGGCCCGCGGAACGTTCTTCGCGTGCGAGCAGCGGGACCAGTTCGACCTGTGGGTCAACACGCCCGGCAAACTGGACATGAGCATCCAGACGATCCGCTCCCAATTCCTGTGGGACGCGACCGACTGGTTTTCCGTCGAGTACCGTTACGCCTACTCCGAACAGGACCGGTACCAGTTGTTCGACCAGGACGGGGGCTCGTTCGCGGATCCCGACCATCCCGGCTACGGCATCGATATCGACGGCGAGCTGTTCGGCGGCGTGCGCGGCTGGATGATTCGCGACGAGCAGATCTTCTACGACCTGGGCTTCCAGCCCCGGGCGTTGCAGCCGTTTGAAGACCTGGCCCTGGAAACCGAGTACTCCTACTACAACTCGCAGGTGCACGATCTGATCGTCAAGTCGGAATCCGATTCGCGCCTGCAGTGGCTGGGCGGCTTCTTCTACCTGGAGGAAGACAACGAGGTCAAATTCAACGTCGAGATCCCGTGGTGCTGCGGTTTCATCCGCCCGCTGGCGCAGTCGTTCGTGCAGCCGAAACGCACCGTGAAGTCCGAGGCCCTGTTCGCACAGTTCGATTTCGCGGTCACCGACGTTCTGAACGTCACGGCCGGTTACCGCCATACCTGGGATGAAAAGGCGGACGTTGGCGGCTCGAATCACCAGACCACCGGCTACTGGGTCAACCCGGGCCTGTACTCGGAGGATCCGGACAACACCTTCTGGTACGAGAGCTGGACCTTCGTGGGCGACGGCACGGACCTCTACGGCTTCGATGTCCCGTTCTGGAACGAGTACTACCAGTCCGACGCGCTGGGGCCCAACGACGGCACCCTGGGCGCCGACTTCATCAACCGCGTGCCGGGTACCGACAATACCTACCAGGCCGACTGGAACAAGGGCACCTGGCGCCTGGGCTTCGACTGGATCGCGAGCGAGGCCATGTTCGTGTACGGCTACGTCGCGACCGGCTACAAGGCGGGCGGCTTCGGCGATAACGTCGATACCTGCGAATGCGGTAACTGGACCACCTTCGAGTACGAACCGGAAGAAGTCACCACGTATGAACTGGGCTTCAAGAGCATGCTGGCTGACGGCAAGCTCAACGTGCTCGGCAACGTGTTCTTCAGCCAGTACGACGACATGCAGCGCAGTTTCTGGGCGATCGTCGGCAAGAGCGTCAACAGCGGTAACGACATCGGCACCATGCTGACGCAGAACATTTCCGAGTCCGAGATCAGCGGCGTGGAAATCGAGTTCGACTGGCGTCCCTACGAAGGCGGTCGCCTGTACGGTTGGGTGGCCTACCTGAACGCGGAAATCAAGGACATGCCGGGCGGCGACGGCTGGTTCTGTTTCGAGCGCGCGCTGCTCGGCCTGACCGAGTGCCCGCCGGAGGTGCCGGATTCGGATCCGTCGTCGCCGGATATTCGCGAGACGAATTTCGCCGGCAACCAGTTGCCGTGGTCGCCGAAATGGTCGGTCACCGTCACCGGCGAGCACAACTGGTACCTGGACAACGGCCTGCGCCTGAGCCCGGTCGCGACCGTTCACTGGCAGGACGAAATCTTCTTCCAGGACAACAACTTCGACGAAGGCCCCTTCCACAGCGGCCAGGAAGCGTACACGACGATCAATGCCTCGCTGCGCCTGATCAACGAGGCGAAACGCTGGGGCGCCGAGCTTTACGTTTACAACCTGACCGACGAGCGCACCCGCTACTGGGCCGACTACGGCCCCGGCTACATCAAGTCGAGCTTCGCGCCGCCGAGGGCCTACGGCGTCAAGTTCCGCTACGATTTCTGAGCGCTTTTCCGGCGTCGTATCGCGCGAACGCACCGGGCCGCCCTGTCGAACGACCGGGCGGCCCTTTCTTTGGCTTCGTCAGCCGCCCGCGGTTTCCGTCCGCTATACTCCGTCGTTCGATTTTCAAAGCCCCCGGGAGGGTGTCATGTTGCGCAATATCCTGTTCGCTTGCCTGATGGTGTTGCCCGCCGCCCCGCTTCGCGCGCTGGACGGGCAGGCCGAGCGTTTCGTTCACCTGGCGCTCGAACTCGGCCTGCACGATACCGATTACGTCGATGCCTACCTCGGTCCGCCCGAGTGGCGTGACGCGGCGCGCGCCGCGAATCGCGCGCCGGCGGCCGTCGCCGCGGACATCGCCCGCCTGCTGGCGGAACTCGGCGCGTATGAACCGACGCAGGCGGAGCGCGCGCGGCACGGGGCGCTGCTGAAAAACGTCCGGGCGATGGATGCCCGCGCCCGCATGGCGCTGGGCGAGTCGTTCGACTTCGCCACCGAGGCCCGGCTGATCTACGATGTGGACGTTCCGGAGTACGATTTCGCGGCGTTCGACCGCGCGCTGGCCGACGTCGCCGCGCTGTTTCCGGGCGAAGGCGACCTGGCCGAACGGGTCAGCGCGTTTCGGGAAAGCCTGGCGCTCGACGACGCGAGGCGCGAAGCGGTCGTCGACCGCGCCATCGCCGAGTGCCGCGAGCGAACGCTGCGGCACATCAGCCTGCCGGCCGACGAGGGATTCGTACTGGAATACGTGACCGGCCAGAGCTGGGGCGGGTACAACTGGTACCAGGGCGACAACACCAGCCTGATGCAGATCAACCTGGACCTGCCGTTACGGGCGAGTCGCGTGACGTCGCTTGGCTGTCACGAGGGTTACCCGGGCCATCACGTCTGGAACGTGCTGGTCGAGAATCGCCTGCTGAAGGAAAACGGCTGGGTCGAGTTCTCGGTCTTCCCGTTGTTCAGCCCGTTCGCGCTGATCGGCGAGGGCAGCGCCAACTACGGCGTCACGCTCGCCTTTCCCGGTGACGAGAAGCAGGCGTTCGAACGCGACGTGCTGTTTCCGATGGCGGGCATCGATCCGGCCCGGGCGGAGACCCTCGCCCGTCTCGAACGCCTGACCGAAGCGCTCGCCCACGCAGAGGTCGCGACCGCCCGGTTGTACCTCGACGGCCGCATCGGCCGGGAGGAAGCGATCGAGCAGCGTCGAAAGTACGGCCTGGGGACGCGCGAGCAGGCCGAGAAAAACGTGCGCTTCATCGAGCAGTACCGCTCCTACGTGCTCAACTACAGCCTCGGCAAGGATCTCGTTCAGGGGTACGTGGAGGCGCAGGCCCGCAACGGCGTGAATCGCTGGCAGGCGTTCGAAGACATGCTGACCGGTCTTGTCACCGCGTCGCAAATGGCCGGACACTGAGAAAACCGGCGGCGTGTCCTGCGCTGATCGGCTCCCGGCCGTCCCGGCCGCGGCGCCGGCTGGCATGCGGTTTGCATCGTTTTCGGTAACGGGCAACGCCCGATCTGAACGGAGGTGCAGCATGCCAGAAGCCTGGAGCAAAAAAGACGAGCGAATGTACGAGCACGTGAAACGCAGCGAACGCGAGCGCGGCAAGTCGGAGCAGAAAGCCGAGGAAATCGCCGCGCGCACCGTGAACCGGCAGCGACGCGAAGAGGGTCGGACGCCGAACGCGACGACGTCAGGTACGGGCAATCCGAACACCCGTCTCGAGGACCGGACCGTGCAGCAATTGCGTAACCGGGCGCGCGAACTCGATATCAGTGGCCGCAGTACGATGAACAAGGCCGAACTCGTCGCGGCGATCCGCGCGCGGAACTGATCCTTCGGGCCCGCCGGGTTTCACTCGGCAGGCATAAAAATACCGCCGGCGGTGTTCGAATCGCCGGCGGCTTTTCAGCTCAGGACGCGCAGACCGCGAGCCTGTTTTCCGATTGAAAACCGGCCGGGGTCAGAACCCGAGCCGGGTCTTGAGCCAATCCAGGTCGAGCATCGCGGGATTGTCGACGTACTTCTGCGGGTCCTCGTTGACGCTGACCAGGAACTCCTGGGAAACCCGCCAGTCGATGTCCGGATCGTCCTTGCCGCGGGCGACCAGTTCGAACTTGCCGTTGGCGAGACGGACGGTGAAATAGTCGAACGGCGATTGCGGGTCCGACTTGTAGATCGCGGCGCCGAATTTCTTTCCGGTACCGGCCTTTTCCATCAGGGACAGGACCTGCCCGATCACCGGCGTATCCGCATGTGTATCCAGCGCCTCGTTGATGGTGTCGAGATAACCCATGAACAGGTCGTAGGTGTTCTTGGTTTCGATAACGGCTGACATGACGGTACCTCCTTGGGGTGGATGACGGTTCGCCTTTAAGGGATGCAATCCCCGTGCCACGGATCCCTCACCCGCGCGCACGCGGGCCGCTGGTGCCGGGGGCACCGTTCCGCGGTGTTCGGCAAAAACTTACAAAGGCCGTTGTCATCCTTTCAAAAACGGACGGTGAGCGAAGCGCGCGATAACGCGGCGTCGCCCGGTCGGAAGGTATCGTCGATCACGGAGCGTGTCGCGCGGGCCGGGGGCGCCGGCTCCGTAATCGCGTCCAGTGGCCGGCTGCGGTAAGCTGCATGGCGGGTTTCCCGGTTACCGAGGGACAGGAAGGAGCAGGGCGATGAACAAGGTGATTGATGCCCGGTCGCCGGCCGGGTCGGACGCCGGCCCATTGGCGGAGCGTGAAGCGTGAGTCGCGCAGTTCCGGGTTCGGTGACGGCTTGCGCCACGCACCCGCCGCGGGCGATGCGACGTATTGCCTGGGGTTGGGTTTCCCTCCTGTTCCTGCTGGCAGGTGTATCGCCGCCGGCCCTGGGCGCCGAGTCGTTCGATGCGCGGTTCCTGCAGGGGTTGGGCGACACCCGGTACCACCGGCTCGAATCGGAGGTGCTGGACCGGCCCTTACACGTGTACGTGCGTGTGCCGGAACCGGAATCGCCGGCCCGCCGCTATCCGACGGTTTTCGTGCTGGACGGCGGCGCCTTCTTTCCGCTGCTCTCGGCGTATTACCACGCATTGCGCTGGGGCGAGGAAGTGCCGGAGATGATCGTCGTCGGAATCTCGTACGGCAGCGACCGCTTCAAGGGCGGCAACTACCGCGCCAGCGATTTCACCGCGCCGGCGGCCGACCGCGAGTGGTGGGGCGGGGCGCCGAAGTTCCAGCAGGCGCTGGCGGCCGAACTCCTGCCGCTGATCGAAGCCCGTTACCCGGCCGATCCGCGGCGCCGCATCCTGCTCGGCCAGTCGCTCGGCGGCCAGTTCGTGCTCTATTCCGCGCTGACGCGCCCGGAACTGTTTTTCGGTCATATCGCCAGCAATCCGGCGCTGCACCGTAACCTGGACTGGTTCCTCGACTGGCGCGGCGAGGCGGCCATGCCGAACGCGGCAACGCGGTTGTTCCTCGTCGAGGCCGAGTTCGACGACGCGCGGTTCAGGCAGCCCGCGCTGAAATGGATCGAGCACTGGTCCGCGGCCGATCGCCAGGCGCCGTTCCGATTGGAAGTGCGCATGCTCGAGGGCCACACGCACCTTTCGGCCGTGACGGAGGCCTTTCGGCTGGGCGTGCCGTGGCTGCTCGGTGCGGACCTTGCAGCATCCGGCGAATGACGGTCATCTCGGCTGGCCGGCGTCGCCGATCGATGAATCCGCCACAGGAGGGTATTCGGTGATCCGTAAATTCCGCTTCATGACGTCACGGGCACGGATCAGCCGCGCGGCCGCGGCGTTCGTCGCGCTCGCCTGCGCCACGCCACTGGCCGCCGACCTCGAACTGGGATCGCGGGGCTATTTCGAAACGCCGGGCCTGAACGTCATCGTCTTCGACGACATCTACCCGGAGGGCCACCAGACCGGCGTCACGGTCATCCAGCATGGCGTGCGGGTCGCCGCCAACGGTGATTTGCGGCTCGAGGCATCGCCGGGGCAGTGGTCGCCGGTGCCGGTGGCCGGAGAGCGGACGGTCGATCCGGATACCGGAACCCTGACGCAGCGCCTGTCCTATCCGGACCCGGCGCGTGACCGCACGGGGTTCAACCCGATCGCGTACCCGGATCTCGAACTCGCTTACCGGGTGTCGGTGACGGCCGGCGCGGACAACGCGTTCACCATCACGGTCGACCTCGACGAACCACTGCCCGAGGAATGGGTCGGTCGCGTCGGCTTCAATTTCGAACTGTTCCCCGGCCACCTGCTCGGCAAGGCCTGGCTGATGGACGCGTCGAGCGGCCATTTTCCGAACCAGCCGAACGGTCCGGTGGCGGACGTCCACGGCGAAATGCTCACCGAGCCGCTGGCCCGCGGACGCACCCTGGTCGTCGCGCCGGAGTCCGACCTCCAGCGCCTGGTCATCGAGAGCCGGTCGGCCCCCCTGGAACTGCTCGACGGCCGGGCCAACCACAACAACGGCTGGTTTATCGTGCGCAGCCTGGTGCCGTCCGGGGTGACGCGCGGAGCCGTGCGCTGGACCGTGCGCCCCAACGTGGTGCCTGGCTGGCGCTACACGCCGGTCATCCAGGTCTCGCAACTCGGCTACGCGCCGGCGCAGCCCAAGCGGGTCGTGATCGAGCAGGACCACCGCGACACCGAGCGGAGCCCACTGACCCTGTATCGCCTCGGCCCGGCCGGACCCACGGCGGTGCGCACCGTCACGCCCGAGCGCTGGGACGGTACGTTCCTGCGCTACGCTTATCTGTGGCACGACTTTTCGGACGTGCGCGCGCCCGGCATGTACCGTTTCGAGTACCGCGGCCGGACCACGCAGCCCTTTCGGATCGACCCCGGTGTGTTCGCGCGCCACGCCTGGCAGCCGACCCTGGAGTACTACCTGCCGGTGCAGATGTGCCACATGCGGGTGAACGAGAAATACCGCGCCTGGCACGGCCTGTGCCACCAGGACGACGCCCGCATGGCGCCGGTCGATCACAACCATTTCGATGGCTACGTCCAGGGGCCGTCGACCCTGACGGCGTTCGCGCCGCTGGCGCCGGTCCCCGGCCTGAATGCCGGCGGCTGGCACGATGCGGGCGACTACGACCTGCGGGTCGAGTCGCAGATCGGCACCGTCTGGGTGCTGGCGCAGGCGGTCGAGGAGTTCGGGCTGGACCACGACGCGACGACCATCGACCCGGAGCGCAAGCGGGTCGAGATCCATCAGCCGGACGGCCAACCCGACGCCCTGCAGCAGATCCGGCACGGCCTGGCGAGCGTCCTTGGGGGCTACCGGGCGCTCGGACGCCTGTACCGCGGCATCATCGTCCCGACGCAGCGGCAGTACGTGCTGCTGGGTGACGCATCGGTGCAGACCGATAACCGCGTGGACCCGGCGGGGGCGCCGCCGGACGACCGCTGGGTGTTCACCGAGGACAACCCGAACCGCGAACTCTACGTTGCCGGGGGACTGGCCGCGGCGGCGCGCGTGCTGCGCGGGTTCGACGACGCGCTGGCGGCGGAAGCCCTGGAGACGGCCCGGGCCCTGCACCGCGGCGCGTTCGAGCGCGCCGATCGCATCGACAACCGCGTGTTCGCACTGTCGGAGTTGCTCCAGGCCACCGGGGACGCCCGCTACGCGTCGGCGCTGCTCGCGCTGCGCGACGGCATCGTTGCCGACATCGCGGAGACAGGCTGGGCGCTGGCCAAGGCCATGCCGCTTCTCGATGACGCCGCGTTCACCGCAGCGGTCGACGCCGCGGTCGCGGCCTATCAGCGCGACCTGCAGGCGCAATCGCGCGAAACCCCCTACGGGGTGCCCTACCGGCCGCGGATCTGGGGCGCCGGCTGGGACATCCAGCGGTTCGGCGTTCGGCAGTATTTCCTGCGCAAGGGCTGGCCCGATCGGGTGGCGCCGGATCTGTACCTCGATGCGCTGAATTTCGTGCTCGGCGTCCATCCCGGCCGTAACACCGTGTCGTTCGCGTCCGGCGTCGGCGCGCAGTCGGCGCTGGTGGCCTACGGCGTCAATCGCGCCGACTGGTCGCATATTCCGGGCGGCGTCATCTCGGGCACCGCGCTGATCCGCCCGGATCTTCCGGAACTCAAAACCTGGCCGTTTTTCTGGCAACAGACCGAGTACGTGATGGGCGGCGGCGGCACGAACTTCCTGTTCCTGGTGCTGGCGGCCGACGCGCTGTACGGACGCTGATCTGCGGGGCGCCTGGCGGGCCTTTCCCGACGTCTCCACGTGATTTTTTCGGCGGTCGGGTCTGCGATTCACCGCCGAGGCACTATACTCGAAGAGAGAACCATGCAACGGGGACGAGGATCGTGAGAACCGATTTTGCACGTTGCGCCGCGCGGATCGGGGCGCTGAGCGTCCTGGTGATGCTGGCGCTGTATGCGGGGCCTTCATGGGCGGCCAAGCCGGTCTGCGACGACGGGATCTGCAACGGCAAGGAGGACGCGAGCAGCTGTCCGCAGGATTGCGGCGCCGTGGCGGATGTGTGCGGCGACGGCGTCTGTGGCCTGACCGAGACGCCGGAATCCTGCGCGGACGATTGCGTCGAGCCGCCGCCGGCCGAATGCAATTTCGACGGGATCTGCAACGCGGGCGAGGACTGCCTGGGCTGTGCAGACTGCGCCGGCAAGACCGGCGGCAACCCGAAAAACCGCTATTGCTGCGGTACCGATACCTGTGCGGCGGACCTGTGCGGCGCGTCTTGCGGCGCGGCGGTGCCGGTGTGCGGCAACGGCGAGGTCGAGTACGGCGAGGAATGTGACACGGGCGGACCGAGCGAGACCTGCACTGCACTGTGCCAGGTCATCGAGACGCCGGCCGCGGTGCCGGCCAACCAGTTCAATATCGGCGATTCCATCGGCGAGGGCGAGGCGGCGAACGGCACCATCGGCGCTCCCAACCACCAGGCCGTCTGGTCGACCGGCTGGGATCCCGGCGACAGTGTCGACAGCATGAACGAACGTTTCGAGGCGCGTGATTCAGCCGCCTACACCGAGAACGACGCGACCCGCGATGGCGCGATCAACCAGGCCGTCAGCGGCGCCGTGATGGCCGATTTCGCCGGCCAGGCGCAGGCCGTGGCCGATGCGATGGCGGCCATCGAACCGGGCGCCGCGGACCTGGTGACGATTCTGCTGGGCAACAACGACGTGTGCGCCGACACACTGGGCGAAATGACCGATCCGGCCCTGTTCGAAGCGCAGCTGCGCGACGGTCTGAACGTGCTTTCCGGGGGTCAGTTCCCGGACGACGTTCGGCTTCTGGTGTCCGGAATCCCGGCAATCTACTGGCTGTGGAACGCCAAGCGCGGGGACCTCTGGTGCCGCGCTTTCGTGTGGCCCTTCGTGCCCTGCCAGAACCTGCTCGACAACGCCGCCAACGATTGCGCCAGCGACGCATCGGCGAACGATCCCGACACGTTTTACGCCGGTGACGGCGACAATTGCGTGCGCCGCAAGCAGTTCCACGCCGCGATCCGCGAGGTGTACAACCCGATCATCCGCGATGTGGTGAACGCGTATCGGAACGAGGGCGTGCTGCCGAACGCCGAGTACGTCGATATCTTCGACGTGCGCTTCGATTCGCAACACGTCAACGACGGTGACTGCTTTCACCCGAGCAAGACCGGTCACGCATTGATGTCCGGCGAGCAGTGGTGCCGATCCAGCTGGTCCGCCGGTGATCCGGCGTGCACACCCTGAAGCGGCACGAGGAGGACGCATGATGAAATCTGTTTGGACACCGTTGCTGCTCGTCACGCTGCTTGCCTGGGGCTTTGCGGCCGCGCCGGCCGCCATCGCCGACGAAGGATTCCGCAGCGCCGCCGGCGGCGTGCGCTTCAAGGACCTCCAGACCGGCCAGGGACCGGAGGCTGAAACCGGCATGGTGGCGACGATCCACTTCACGGGCTGGCTCGATGAACGCGGCGTCCGCGGCCGTGAAGTGTTCGATTCACGCCGGCGCGGCGAACCCGTTTCCTTCGTCATCGGCGACGATGGCGTCATGCAGGGCTGGAACGTCGGTGTGCTGGGCATGAAACCCGGCGGCAAGCGGATGCTGCTGGTGCCACCGGGCATGGCCTGGGCCGGTCGCGAACCGAAGGGCGTCGTTCCGCCCGACGCGGCGATGATGTTCCGCATCGAACTGCTCGACCTGGAGCGGGCGGGAACCGCCCCCGACTAGGCCGCTGCCCGGCTCGAGCGACGGGTCGGTCGCGCGCCGACGGGCGCGGCGCGTTCGATCTTCAGCCGTGCCGCGCTGCGTGCAGGCCGCGCAGCAGGTCGACGTCGACCCAGCGCGCACCGCCGGAGTCGCCGTCCAGCACGGTGAACGGACGGTCGGGCTCGCCGAGATGGTCCAGCACCAGCAGGGCGCCGCTGAAATCCTCGTCTTGGGTGTATTCGTTGACCGTGATGATGGCGTCGAGCCCCGCGTTCCGTGCCGAGATCATGCCGAGGTGGGTGTCCTCGAATACCAGGCAGGCCTCCGGCGGCAGGCCGAGTTCATCGAGGGCCCGCTCGTAGACATCGGGCGCCGGCTTCTTGTTCTCGACCATGTCGCCGGCCGAAATCACGTCGAAGAAGTCTTCGCCATCCGCGTCCAGGTTGGCGCGCATCAGCGTGGTGACGTTTTGCGGCGTCGTGGTGCTCGCCACCGCCAGCGCCAGTCCGGCTGCGCGGGCCTCGCGCAACAGGCGCTCGACGCCCGGCCGCAACGGGATGGTGCCTTGCTCGAGCAATTCCGTGTAACGCCGCGTCTTGTCGGCATGGACCTCCGCGACGAAGGCATCGACGTCGTCGGGGCGCTCGGCGGCCGGCAGCGTGTTCTCGATGAAGTGCTTGAGGCGTTCCTTGCCGCCGAACACCTCAAGCAATCGGCCGTAGGCCGAAACGTCCCAGTGCCAGTCGAGTCCGCGCGCCTCGAAGGCCTGGTTGAAGGCGACACGATGGCCATCGCGTTCATTGTCGGCGAGCGTGCCGTCGACGTCGAAGATCAGGGCTTTGAGTTCCATGGCCCCAGTTTACTAGTCGAGGTAGTAGAAGAACACGTACGCGGTCAACAGCACCGCGATCCAGAGCGCCGTCGTGCCGATGGGCCAGGCGCGGGCGAAGACGCCGTGTTGCCGGCGGCCGTCGGTCGTTTCCGAACCGAACCAGTGGCGGCCGCGCCGGCCCAGCGCATCTCCGGCGGACCGCGCGGTTGCGGTGATCCTGGCGCCGGCGGCGGCCAGCACGTCGTGCAGCCAGGTGGCCAGGCGTAACCCCGCGACCCGCCACAGCCAGTCGGTGTCCAGGCTGATCGTCTCGGTGCGGCGCATCAGCGGCAGCAGCAGGAAGAAGGCAAGCCCGCTGAACAGCAGTAATTGCAGGTAGAACACGACCTTGCCGGCCGTGTAGGCCTGGTATTCGACCGGGTAGGGCAGGTAGGCGTAAAGCAACTGCGGCGCCACGCCGAACACGACGCACAGCACGGCGAAGAACACCATCGCGACCGCCATGTTCCACGGCGCGTCTTTCGGCCGCAAACCGGAGTCGCGCTGGAAGAACACGAACCACGGGAACTTGATGCCGGCGTGGAGGAAAACGCCAGCCGATGCGGCCGCCAGCAGGAAGTAGACGATTACGAGGCTCTCGTCGGCCGCCGCCTGCGAGATCATGGTCTTGGTGGTGAAGCCGGAGGTCAGCGGAAAACCCGAGATCGCCAGCGCGCCGACGATGCCGCAAACGGCAGTCAGCGGCATGGTGCGGAACAGGCCGCCGACCTCGGTGCACCGGTTGCAGCCCGTGCGGTAGACGACCACGCCCGCGCTCATGAACAGCAGCGCCTTGTAGATGATGTGGGCGAACGCGTGGGCGGCGGCGCCGTTGATCGCCATCTCCGTGCCGATCCCCACCGCGCAGACCATGAAGCCGACCTGGTTGACGATCGAGAAGGCCAGGATGCGCCGGATGTCGTTTTCCAGCAGGGCGTAGATGATGCCGTACATCACCATGAACAACCCGATGCCGATCAGCACGGGCTCTCCGGGGAACAGCAGGATCAGGGCCAGGACCGCGGTCTTGGTGGTGAACGCCGACAGGAATACGGACCCGGTCGGGCTGGATTCCGGGTAGGCATCCGACAGCCAGGCCGACACCGGCGGCGCCGCCGCGTTGATCAGGATGCCGATCAGGATCATCCAGTGATCGAAGCTGTCGGCCCGCATCGCCTGCAGCTCGATCGAACCGGTGTGGATCATCACGCCCTCGATGCCGACCTTCAGGATGACGCCGCCCAGCAGGTGCATGATCGCGTAGCGGATGCCCGCGGCGCGTGCGGCCGGAGTCCCGCCGCACCAGACCACCACCGTCGAGAACAGGGCCATCAGTTCCCAGAACAGGAACAGGCTGATCAGGTCGCCGGCGAAACTGACGCCGATCGCGCCCGAGGCGTATGCGTAGGCGGCCGCCAGTTCGTGCCATTTCGCCTGGCGGTAGGCGTAAAGCCCGCCGGCGAAGGCCATCAGGGCGAAGATCGTCGCGAACAGGCGGCGCACCGCGCTGCCTTCCAGCGGCTCGATGCGGTACTGCAGGAAATCCAGGGTGAACACGACCCCGTCGGGCACCTGCCAGATGGCGAGCAGGGTCAGCAACGGCGCCGCGAGCACGATTGTCGTGCGCAGCCGGCCGCGCGTGGGGCCGATCAGCAACGCGCCGACGAGCAGAATCAAAGCCGGTGGCAGCAGCTCAATCATCGTCCGCCTCGCGGTAATAGTCCTGCTTTCGCTTCAGCACGTAGCCCAGCCCCTTGGCGACGAGCACCATGGCCAGGCAGGACAGGAAGCCGTACACCGCGCCGAAGGCGAACCAGCCGTCCGCGCCGAAGTAGCCCTTGACCTTGAACAGGCCCTGGGCCGCTACCGTGAGCGCCAGCAGCACGGCGAACACCCACCACAGCAGGCGGATCGTGCTCGGGCGCGCCAACCAGGCGTCGTCCGGTGGATTCGTGTTGGTGTCCCTGCGATCGCTCATGGCTGTCCTCGCACGAGTTGGGCCTCGAGTTCGTAGGCCGGCGCGCTGTAGCCGAAAAACGCCAGCGTCAGGGCGGCGGAGATCACCAGCGCCAGAACCGCGGCGAACGGCGCCTCGCCGTGCGCGCGGTCCGCGGGCGTGGTATCCGGCCGGAACCACGCCGCGTAAACGATCGGCAGGAAATAGGCCGCGTTCAGCGCGGTGCTGGCGATGATCGTCGCCAGCGCCAGGTAGTTGTCGGCCTGGAAGGCGCCGGCCAGGATGTACCACTTGGAGATGAAGCCGGCGGTCGGCGGCACGCCGATCATGCTCAGCGCGCCGATCGTGAAGGCCGCCATCGTCACCGGCATGCGCCGCCCGATGCCATTCAGCTGCCCGAGTTCGGTTTTCTTCGACGCGGTGTAGATCGCGCCGGCGGCGAAGAACAACGTGATCTTGCCGAAGGCGTGGGCCAGCATGTGCATCGCCGCGCCGACCTCCGCCAGCGGTTTCAGGATGGCCGCGGCCATGACGACGTAGGACAATTGCGCGATCGTCGAATAAGCCAGCAGGCGTTTGAGATTCTGCTGCCGCAGCGCGACCACGCTGGCCGCAATGATCGTGAACGCCGCCGCGTAGAACAGCCAGCCGCTGCTCGGTTCCGAAAACAGGAAATCGATGCCGAAGATGTAGACGATCACCTTGGTGATGGTGAACACGCCCGCCTTGACGACGGCCACCGCGTGCAACAGCGCGCTGACCGGGGTCGGCGCCACCATCGCCGCCGGCAGCCAGCGGTGGACCGGCATCACCGCCGCCTTGGCCGTGCCGAACACGAACAGGCCGAGCAGCAGACCGACCGCGGGCCCCGCTACGTGGCCTTCGAGGATGCCGCCGGGTGTGAAATCGCCGGTGCCGGCCGCGTAATAGGTCCAGATGATGGCCGGCAGCAGCAGGCCCAGCGACGCCGAGATCAGGATGCCGAGGTAGACCCGCGCGGAACGCACCGTGGCGGGGTCGCCCTTGTGCGAAACCAGCGGGTAGGTGGCCAGCGTCAGCATTTCGTAGAACAGGAACAGCGTGAACAGGTTGGCCGCGAACGCGATGCCCATGGCGGCGGCCAGCGAAACCGCGAACATCACGTAGAAGCGCGTCTGGTTCTTTTCCCGGTTGCCGCGCATGTAGCCGATCGAGTAGATCGAGTTGACCAGCCACAGGCCCGAGGCCAGGGCGGCGAACATCATGCCGAGCGGCTCCACGCGGAAGGCGATGTCGATGCCGGGCAGAACTTCCACGAGCTGCGTCGCGGGCCGGTCGCCGGCGTAGATGCCCGGCAGCAGGCTCCAGACGCAGGCGATCAGCGCGAGCGAGGTCAGCAGCGTCGCCGCCTCGCGCAGGTTGGCGCTGAACCGGCCGCTGACGCCGATCAGCAGCGCTCCGGCCAGGGGCACGCCGAGCGCTGCCAGGATGAGTTGCTCCGGGCTCACGGCGCTCCCCCCAGCAGGGCGCCGGCGGCGCGTTCGGCCAGTTCACGCTGCGTTCCCGTGACCAGTCCGAAGAAGACATTGGCCAGGGCGACCGCCCAGGTCACGAGCAGCATGACGACCGGCGCTTCGCGCGGCGCCGGCTCATCCCCCGGCCCGTCGGCGGTCGCGGGCGTCGCGAACCAGGCCGCCTCGACGATGCGCCAGACGTAGACGACGGCCATCAGCGAACCGGCCACCACCACGGCGACCAGGAAGAAACCCAGCGGGCCTTCGTTCAGCGCCGCGGTCACCAGGTACCACTTGCTGATGAAACCCGCGGTGCCGGGCACGCCGATCAGGCCGAGCCCGGCCAGCACCAGCGCGGCCATGGTCCATGGCATGCGCCGCGCCGCGCCGGCCAGTTGATTCAGATCGAGCCCGGAGAAACGCGTCGCCAGGCACATCACGGCCAGGAACAGCGCGCCCTTGGCCAGGGCATGATTGAACATGTGCAGCACGCCGGCCGACAGCCCCGCGACGGTGACCATGCTGACGCCGAGCAGGATGTACCCGATTTGCGCGACCGAGGAATACGCCAGCAGACGCTTGAGGTTGTTCTCGAACAGCGCGACCGCGGAGCCGACCAGGATCGCGAGCACCGCCAGCGGCATCAGGAAGGCTGCGAACTGCGCCTCGTGCCCGGCCAGGTTCTGCTGGAAGACGATGAAGTCGAAACGCATCAGCACGTACAGCGACACCTTGGTCGCGCAGGCCGCCAGGAAGACCGTGACCGCGTGCGGCGCGTAGGTGTAGGCGTTCGGCAACCAGACGTGCAGCGGGAACACCGCCGCCTTCAGCGCCAGGCCGACCGTGATGAAGCCGGCCGCGACCAGGATCGGCCGCTGGTCGGCGACCTCGTGGATGCGCAGCTCCATGTCGGCCAGGTTCAGCGTGCCGGTCATCATGTACACCAGGCCGACGCCGATCAGGTAGAAGGTGGCGCCGATGGTGCCCATGATCAGGTACTTGAACACCGCGGGCAGCGCGCGACGATCCGGTCCGCCGGCCACCAGGATGTAGCTGGCCAGCGAGGAGATCTCCATGAAGACGAAGATGTTGAACGCGTCGGCCGAGACCAGGATGCCGGCCAGGCCCGCCAGCGCCAGCAGCCAGGATGCGTAGAACAGGGGCTGGCGGTCGGTTTCGATGGCGGCGTCGATACTGCGGCGCGCCGCCAGCAGCGCCGCGGACGACGCGCCCGTGACGATGAGCAGCAACAGGGCGCTGAACGCATCGACGCGCAGCGCAATGCCGTACGGAGGGGACCAGCCACCGAGTTCGTAGCGCACATCCGTTCCGCCGAGAACCGCGACGGCCAGGTTCACGGCGATGAGCAGCGCCATCACGCTGCCCGCGGTGGCGGCAGCCCAGGCCAGCCCGCGGGGGCGCAGCAGGACGACCAGCGGCGCCAGCAGGAGCGGCACCACGACCTGCAGTACCGGCAGATGGGTGGCCAGGTCCGTCACCGGCGGTCGATCTCCTGTATTTCGTGCTCCTCGATGGTGCCGTACTCTTCCTTGATGCGGACCACGATGCCGAGCCCCAGCGCCGTGGTCGAGATGCCGACCACGATCGCGGTCAGGATCAGCACCTGGGGCAGCGGGTTCGAGAAGACCGCGTCGGTCACGCCGTCCTGGAAAATCGGCGCGGTGCCGCCGCTCACCTTGCCCATCGTGATGTAAAGCAGGAACACCGCGGCCTGGAACAGCGACAGGCCGATCAGCTTCTTGACCAGGTTGACCTTGGCCACGACGGCGTAGAAGCCGATCATCAGCAGGATCGCGAACACCCAGTAGTGATAGAGGCCAAGCAGTTCCATCAGAATCGATCCCGGGCCGCGAAGGCGTGGAAGATGGCGAGCAGCACTCCGGTCACGGTCAGTCCGACGCCGGCCTCGATGAGGAGGATGCCGAGATGCTGGCCGGCGACCGGGTCGTCCGCCAGCACCGAGTAGTCGAGAAAGGTTCCGCCGAACACGATGCCGGCCAGGCCGACCAGGCCGTAGAGCAGGGCGCCGCTGACCATCAGCGTGAGCAGGGCGTTGAACGGCAGGGCCTCGAGCGTGCGGTCCTCGCCCTCGACCAGGGCGTAGAGAATGAACGCCGCGGCCACCAGCGCGCCGGCCTGAAAGCCGCCGCCCGGGCCGTAATCGCCGTGGAACTGCACGTACAGGCCGAACAGCAGGATGAAGGGAACCAGCAGGCGGCCCACGACCCGGGGGATCAGGTCGTCACGCAGACCGATGTTCGAGCCGTCCTCGTCGGGGCGCCGGCGGGCGGCGTGCCCGTGCTGCGCGGACAGCAGGAACAGCACCCCGATGCCGGCCGTGAACACGACGAAGACCTCGCCCAGGGTGTCGTAGCCGCGGAAACTGGCGAGCACCGCGGTGACGACGTTCGGCACGTCGATGTATTCGGGCGTCTTTTCCAGGTACCACGGCGCCACGTGCTGCTGGACCGGCGCCTCGGGATCGCCGAAGGTCGGCTTGTCGAAGGTCGCATACAGAACGACCAGGGTCGCACTGACGACCACGATCAGCGACAGCCAGCGGTGCGGGGTCGCGGCCCGTTCCCGTTCCGAGGTCAGGGCAAGCGCGCCGAGGAAAAGAACGGTCGAGATGCCCGCGCCGACCGCGGCCTCGGTGAGGGCCACATCGGCTGCGTCCAGCAGCAGGAAGTTGGCGGCGATCAGCAGGCTGAAGATGCCCAGCAGCATGACCGCGACAAACAGGTTCGCGGTGCGCACGACCGCGACCGCCGTGATGACCAGCAGGGTCAGCAGGAAAATGCCGAAAATGATGGTCATGCGTCGTCCTCGCGGTCCGCGGCGCGGCCCGCGTCGGGCTTGATGCCGGCGATCATCGCCGCGTTGGCCAGGGCGTACGAGGACGTCGGACTGGTCATCAGCAGGAACAGCAGGATGGCCGCCAGCTTGACCGTGGCCAGCGTCAGACCCGCCTGCAGCATGATGCCGGCCAGCACCAGCACGGCGCCCATCGTGTCGGTGACGCTGGCCGCGTGCATTCGCGTGTACAGGTTCGGCATGCGCAGCGCGCCGATTCCGCCGACCAGCACGAAGGCTCCGCCCGCGCTGAGCAGTATCCAGCTGCAGATGTCGAGCACCGTCTGCATCACGGCGCGTCCTCCGGCGCCTGCTCCTGCAGGCGGCGCGCGGCGCGGGATTTGAAGAATTCGAGCACGGCCAGCACGCCGATAAAATTGATCAGCGCGTAGGCCAGCGCCAGGTCGAGGAAGTCCGGCCGTCCGGCCAGGAACGCGATCACCGATATCAGCAGCACGGTTTTCGTGCCGAACATGTTGACCGACAGGACGCGGTCGTACACGGTCGGGCCGAGCACCGCGCGGATCAGCGCGAGCCCCATCGTGACCAGGGTGGCGAAGGCGACGACGTAGTACATCTCAGTCGCTCCGCAGCGCGTGCACGCGTCGTTCCATTTCGCCGTCGACGATGTCCTGCGCGCCCGCCTCGGTCAGCGCATGCACGATGAAATGCTGGCCATCGATGCGCAGCGTCAGCGTGCCGGGCGTCAACGTGATCGAGTTGCCGAGAATGGTCCGGTCGACCGGGTGCTCGCAGTCGCTGTCGAATTCGGCCACGGTCGGGCTGATCGGCAGACCGGGGCTCAGTACGACCCGCGTGACCTCCAGGCTCGAGCGCACGATCTCCCGGCCCAGCCAGCCCCAGAAGCGCAGCAGGCGACCGGTGAAGCGCACGGAAATCACGTCGTGCTCGAACAGGTGCATGCGCCGCGCCAGGTACAGCACCAGCAGGCAGGAAACGGCGCCGAGCCCCAGCAGCAGCGGTTTGAACATCCCCGACCAGAGCACCCAGGTCGCTGCGAGCAGGACGGCCAGCACCGCCATCCGCCCGATCGCCATCGATCGCTCGGCGACATCGCGTCGCTTGTCGGGGCTTGCGTCCACGCCGCGTCAGTCGGCGGAGGTGCAGGGATAATGGGTGCGCAGCGCCTCGTAGACGAGGTCGCGGGCCAGCGGAATGCGCGCCACCAGGTCCGGGTCCTGCGCATCGTCGACGACGTGGCCGACCACTTCCTTCAGCGGCACCGGGTCGCCCAGGCAGTACTCGGCGTAGACCGCGGCGCCGAAACGCTCCAGGCGGCTGCCGATCCGGGTTCGCGTGGCGCGCTGGGCGAACGTTTCCTCCCCGCCCAGTTCGCGGGCGACGTTCTGCATGACGCGCTCGTCGGTGGCGACCGCTCCGTCGATGAAGCCCTGGATGTAACGGATGCAGAAGATGCGGTCCGCCTCGGCTTCCGGCTCGTGGTAGTGGTTGCAGTGGGACAGCAGTTCGTCCGACGACAGGGTTTCCACGCCCCACGCGGTCGGGCTCAGCAACAGGATCGCCAGCGGAAGCAGGCCGTGTCTCAACATCTCGTCGTCTCCTTGTGGCCGGAACCCCGCTGGCCTGGGCCGCGGGTTGCCGGTGTCGAATCGTTCTCGTTGTCGTACGCCAAGGTGTGGATTATAAACGCACTGTTCAAGCGCGCCGAAGCGGGCGTTCGAATCGGACCCGGCAGGCCGGGGCCGGGCCGGCCGGGTGACGCCGCCCCGGGCGATGCGCCACGCGGCGCCGGCTCGTGACGCGACCCGACGTCACGACCGCAAAGTCGGGGTGTCTTATTGACAATGATTCTCATTCGCATATATCATTGATGACGTACTAACAGGAAGACCCGCTTACGCACCGTGTACATCTGCATTTGCCAGGCCGTCACCGATACCGCCATTCGTCGCGCCGTCGACGAGGGCGTGACGACCCTGCCCGAGCTGAGTCTGCGGACCGGCGCCGGAACCCAGTGCGGCAGTTGCATCCCGATGGCGCGTGAGATCCTGGATGAAGCCCTGGCCGAACGGAATGCGCCGCCCTCGGCGGTCAACCTGCGGGTCGTCTGCTCCAACTGAGCGCCTTTCAATGTAAACGATTCTCATTTCTGCAGGGAATAAATTCCTTTTGTAGAATGTTTGCTTCGAGGCATCTTCGCCGTCGTTTTATCATCCTGGAGACCGTTTCATGAAAGGTGACGCCAAAGTCATTGAGTTCCTCAACCGCGCGCTGCGCAACGAACTGACCGCCATCAACCAGTACTTCCTGCACGCCCGCATGTTCAAGGACTGGGGTCTGAAAGCGTTGGGTGAATACGAGTATCACGAATCGATCGACGAGATGAAGCACGCAGACCAGTTGATCGAGCGAATCCTGTTCCTCGAAGGGCTGCCCAACCTGCAGGACATGGGCAAGCTTCGTATCGGTGAGAACACCCGTGAAATCTTCGAGTGCGACCTGGCCATGGAAATGGACGCCATCCCGCTGTTGCGCGAGGCGATCGTGCATTGCGAATCCTGCCAGGATTTCGTCAGCCGTGATCTGTTCGATTCGATCCTCGAATCGGAGGAGGAACACGTCGACTGGCTGGAAACCCAGATGGATCTGATCGACCGCGTCGGCCTGGAGAACTACCAGCAAACCCAGATGGGCTGACGGGCGCGACGGCGCGCCGTGCGGCGCCGGCACGGGGGCGCACGGCATTGCCCGGGGCGGTGTCGATTTTTGATTGGCAGCGACGCGTTTGGTCGTAAAATACGGCAATGAACGCCCCGTGCCCCATCCGCGGACCGCAACCGCCCGAACGTTCCTCGATGCCGGCCGAGTGGTCGCCACACGAGTCGACCTGGATTTCCTGGCCCCACAAGCGTGAGAGCTGGCCCGGCAAGTTCGAACCGGTCGAGCCCGTCATGGTGCGCCTGGTCGAGGCCCTGGCGCGGCACGAGCCCGTGCGCATCAACGTGCTCGACGCGGCGCACGAGCGGCACGTTGCGGCCTTGCTCGAAGGCCGGGCGCGTGCGGAGCAGGTGCACTTCCACCGTATTCCGACGGACGATGCCTGGTGCCGGGATCACGGCGCGATTTTCGTAACGGGCCCCGATGGCGCGCTGCACGCGCTCGATTTCCGCTTCAACGCCTGGGGCGGCAAGTACCTTCCGTACGACCGTGACGACGCGGTCGCGCCGCAGATGGCGGACGCGCTGGGCGTGCCCTGCACCTCGGTCGACATGGTGCTGGAGGGCGGCTCCATCGAGGTCAACGGCGCCGGTGCGCTGCTGACCACCGAGCAGTGCCTGCTGCATCCGAACCGCAACCCCGACCTGAGCCGCGAGGCGATCGAAGACTGCCTGTGCGCGCTGCTGGGGGTGCGGCAGGTCCTGTGGCTCGGCGACGGGATCGTCGGTGACGACACCGACGGCCATATCGACGACCTGACCCGCTTCGTCGCCGAGGACGCCGTGGTCACCGTGGTCGAGGCGGACCGCGGTGACGAGAATTACCTGCCGCTGGCCGAAAATCGCGCCCGGCTCGACGCCATGCGGTTGCCGGACGGCCGCCCGTTGCGGGTCATCGAATTGCCGATGCCGCGGCCCGTCGTCTACCGCGGCGACCGCCTGCCGGCGAGCTATGCGAACTTCTACATCGGCAACCGCACCGTCGCGATGCCGGCCTTCGGCGACCCCGCCGATGAGACGGCGCGCGCCACGCTGGCCGCCTGCTTTCCCGGTCGCGAAGTGGTTCCGATCGACTGCACCGACCTGGTGCTCGGCCTGGGTACGTTCCACTGCCTGACGCAGCAGGTGCCCGCGTTCCAACAGGAGATTTCCCCATGACCGCGATCAGCGACTTCGTTCACCACCATTACCGCCATTTCAATGCGGCGGCCCTGGTCGATGCGGCCGATGCCTACGTGCGCCACCTCGACAGCGGCGGGCGGATGATGGTCACGCTGGCCGGCGCGATGAGCACGGCCGAACTCGGGCTGTCGCTGGCCGAGATGATCCGCCGCGACAAGGTCCACGCGATCACCTGTACCGGAGCGAACCTCGAAGAGGATCTTTTCAACCTGGTCGCCCACGATCACTACGTGCGCGTGCCGCAGTACCGCGAACTCAGCGCGGCTGACGAGGAGGCCCTTCTCGCGCGCCATCTGAACCGTGTCACGGACACCTGCATTCCCGAGGAAGAGGCGATCCGGCGCATCGAGCACGCGGTGTTCGACCTGTGGAGCGAGGCGGACCGGCAGGGGACGGCGTATTTCCCCCACGAGTACCTGTACCGGCTGATCCGCTCGGGCCGCCTGGAACGGCACTACCAGGTCGACCCGCAGGACAGCTGGCTCGTCGCCGCCTGCGAACGCGACCTGCCGATCATCGTGCCCGGCTGGGAGGATTCCACGCTCGGCAACATTTTCGCCGCGTATTGCATCACCGGGGAGATCGGAAACGTGCATACCGTGCGCAGCGGCATCGAGTACATGATGCTGCTCGCCGACTGGTACCGGGAGGTATCGGCCAGGGCGTCGATCGGTTTCTTCCAGGTCGGCGGGGGCATCGCGGGTGATTTTCCGATTTGCGTGGTGCCGATGCTGCAGCAGGATCTCGAGGAAGAGGACACGCCGCGCTGGGGTTATTTCTGCCAGATCAGCGACTCGACCACGAGTTACGGTTCCTATTCCGGGGCCGTGCCGAACGAGAAAATCACCTGGGGCAAACTGTCAGCCGACACGCCGAAGTTCATCATCGAGTCGGACGCCACCATCGTGGCGCCGTTGATCTTCGCCTGCGTGCTCGGGCTTTAGCGGAGGACGCGCGTGATGGTGACACCGGCGGATTGGTCGCTCGAGGACGCCGCCGAGCTGTATCGGCTCGAGGGCTGGAGCGATGGCTTCTTCGTGGTCAACGAGGCGGGGCACGTCGCGGTCCGCCCGTTCGACGACGACCCCTTGTCGATCGACCTGCTCGACGTCATCGAGGAGGCGCGGGCGCGCGGCATCGGCTTTCCCCTGCTGGTTCGGTTCCAGGACATCCTCCATGCCCGCGTGCGGCGCCTGAACCAGGCCTTTGACGAGGCCATCGAGACCATGGCGTACGGCAACCGGTACCGCGCGGTCTACCCGATCAAGGTGAACCAGCTGCACGAGGTGGTCGAGGAGGTGCTCGACGCCGGCCGACCCTTCGGCCTCGGCCTGGAATGCGGTTCGCGCGCGGAACTGGTCGCCGCCCTGCCGCTGCTGGAGGACGACGAGACGTTGCTGATCTGCAACGGCGTCAAGGACGGCAGCATGCTGTCCCTGATCGTCGCGGCGCAGCGGCTCGGCAAGAACGTCCTTCCGGTCATGGAGAAGTACGGTGAATTCGAACAGCTGATGGCCGTCGCCGCCACGCAGGACTTCGCCGCGCCGTTCGGCGTACGCATTCGGCTGCGTACGACCGGCGCCGGCAAGTGGGCGGATTCGGGGGGCTACCGGTCCAAGTTCGGCGTCTCGCTGCCCGAACTGATCGAACTCGTCGAGCGGCTCGAAGCGCAGCAGGCCGGCGACCGCCTGCGTCTGCTGCATTTCCATCTCGGCAGCCAGATTTCCGAGATCCAGCAGTTACGCACGGCGACCAAGGAAATGGCGCAGATCTACGCCGAGTTGCGGCTGCGCGGCCTGCCGGTCGAGTACCTGGACGTCGGCGGCGGGGTCGGTGTCAATTACACCGGCGGTTTCGAGGACGGCGGCATCAATTACAGCCTGCAGGAGTACGCCAACGCGATCGTGTCCGCGGTCCAGGAAGTCTGCGAGGATCGCGGCGTGCCGGAGCCGGTGCTGGTGTCGGAGAGCGGGCGGGCCATGACCGCCCATCACTCGGTGCTGGTGATCGAGACGCTCGGCGCCTACCGCAAGGACCGCGCCGAGGTCGATTACGTGCCGCCCGACGACGCCCACCGCATGGTGCAGACGCTGTACGAAACCCTGGCCTGGTTGCGCGACGAAACGGATGCGGAGACACCGCTGGCGGAGCTGGTCGAGTCCTATCACGATATCGAGAGCATCCACCAGGAAGCCTCCACGCTGTTCAGCGTCGGCTACCTGTCGCTCGACGACAACGCGCGGGTCGAGCGGTTGTACTGGAGCGCCTGCTCGCTGGCGTTGCAGGCCATGTACCGCGCCGAGGCGGAGGAGGCGACTCCGGAACTGCTGGAACTCGAGGAGAAACTGGTCGATCAGTACCTGTGCAACTTCTCGGTTTTCCAGTCGATGCTGGACCACTGGGCCATCGAGCAACCGTTCCCCGTCATGCCGCTGGCGCGGTTGGGCGAGCGCCCGACCCGCCGCACGGTGCTGGTGGACCTGACCTGCGACTCCGACGGCAAGATCAGCCAGTACGTCTCGTCCAACACGGACAAGAACTTTCTCGAACTCCATGAACTCGAACCCGGCGAGCCGTACTACCTCGGCGTGTTCCTGATGGGCGCCTACCAGGACATCATGGGCGATGCGCACAACCTGTTCGGGCGCGTGTCCGAAATTCACGTGTACGGCGACGCCGAGGAAGAGAATAACTTCTGGCTGGAAAAGATCATTCGCGGCACCGAGGTCCAGGACATCCTGGCCCTGGTGCAGTATTTCCCGAACGACCTGCGCCGCCGCATGCAGGAAATCATCCGGCGCAAGATCGACAGCGGCGTGATCCGGCCGAAGCCGGGCATGGAGATCCTCGACCAGTACATGGCCTTTTTCAACGAGCAGACCTACTGTGAACCGCGCGAAACGCGTTGAGGGAAGGGACATCATGACGACCACGAAAAGCGCCGCAACCGTCCGCCTGGGCATCGTCCAGATGCGCTGCTCGGAAGACATCGCCGACAACACCGCCCGGGCCATTGCGCTGTGCGAGGACGCCATCGAACGCGGCGCGGAGGTCGTTTGCCTGCCGGAACTGTTCCGCTCGCGGTATTTCTGCCAGACCGAGGACGCCCGATTCTTCGACCTGGCTGAAGCCGTGCCCGGGCCGGGCACGGACGCGTTCGTGGAACTCGCCGCGCGCACCGGCGCCGCGCTGATCGTCAGCCTGTTCGAACGTCGGACTCCCGGTCTGTACCACAACACGGTCGCGGTGATCGACGGCGAGCGCGGTTATCTCGGCAAGTACCGCAAGATGCACATTCCGGACGACCCGCGGTATTACGAAAAATTCTACTTCACGCCCGGTGATCTCGGGTTTCGCTGCTTCGATACCGGGCGTGCCCGTCTCGGCACTCTGATATGCTGGGACCAATGGTATCCCGAGGCCGCCCGGCTGACCGCCCTGCTGGGCGCCGATATCCTGTTCTACCCGACCGCGATCGGCTGGCACCCGGAAGAAAAGGCGGCCGTCGGCGAACACCAGCAGCAGGCCTGGACCACGATGCAGCGGTCTCATGCCGTGGCCAACGGCTGTTTCGTCGCCGCCGTCAACCGCTTCGGCTTCGAACCCGATCCGGCGAGCGAAGGCGGTATCGAATTCTGGGGGCAGAGTTTCATCGCCGCCCCCGACGGCCGGATCCTGTGCCGGGCGCCGGTGGACTCGGAGTGCGTGCTGGTCGAAACGCTCGACCTCTCGGAAATCGAGACCGCGCGGCGGGGCTGGCCCTTCTTCCGCGACCGTCGAATCGATGCGTACGCCGGCCTGACGCGACGTTTCATCGATCCGGAGTGACCGGGGCGGCGCGGTCCGGGCCTGAACACGAGGAATGACGTCATGGAAGCGCTGTTCGAAACTTCACTGGAATGCCCCTACTGTGGCGAAACGGTAAGCGTGCTGGTCGAGCGATCGCCCGGATCACAGGCGTACTACGAGGACTGTTCCGTGTGTTGCAAGCCGATGGCGATTGTCGTGTCGGTCGACGACGATGGCAGCGCCCAGGTTTCCGCCCGCAGCGAAGATGACGCCTGACGGGGTCCCGCGCGTCCGATTGCCGACGAACGTGGCGCTGCTGGCCGGCCTGGTCCCGGTGCTCGCCACCGTGGCCGCGTACCTGCTCAATCTCAAGGCTGGCGGCCGGCTTGGCCCCGAGTTCACCTGTTCGCCCTTTTTCGAGGGCTGCGTTTCCATCAGTCGCGCCGTGCGTTCCGGACCGGGATTGCACCTGTTTCGCGCGGTCATGCTGCCGTGCGCCGCATGCCTGTTTCTGAGCTGGTGGTTCGTGCGCGCCTGGCTGACCGGCTCCGGCGCATGCAGTGGCCGGCGGGCCGGGGTGATTTTCGCCTGCGGTGCGGTCGGCGCCGTGTTCCTGGTTTTCTACGCCACCTGGTTGGGCACCGAGGGTGAATGGTACCGGTGGCTGCGCCGCTACGGCGTTACGTTCTATTTCGCGGGCACGGCGTTCGCCCAGTTGCTGCTGGTGTGGGTGCTGTGGCCGCAACGCCGGCGACTGGCCGGCGGGCGCCTGCGGCCGGCGATCGTCCTGTTGACCGCCCTGGTCAGCGCGCAATGGGCCCTGGGCGTGCTCTCGTCGCTCAAGCGGCTGCTGCTGGACGACCCCGACCTGATCGACCGGATCGAGAACATCATCGAATGGTGGTACGCCTTGCCGATGGCGCTCGCCTTCCTCGTCATCGCACGAATGTTTCAGCGCAGCGGGTTCCACATCCGCTGTCACTTCGACTGACTACGTCCCCGACGCGGCGGCTTTGCCGGCGTTTTCGTATATATCGTGTACGGAAATAGTCCTTTTCTATCGAATATGTATAGATTTTGTACAGATAAATGCGTATGATGAGCGACCGTTTGATGGAAAGCGAGAGGCATCCGACACGATGTTACCGGCACACGCACATGCCCCGGATCGCGCAACCGCCCGGTTGCCCGAAGCCGAGATCAAGGTGAGTAACCTGCGGTTACGCACGTTCATCGGATTCAACCGCGAGGAGCGCGAGAAGAAGCAGGACGTCGTCATCAACCTGTGGATCCGGTACCGCCTCGACACGGGCGTTTTCGAGGATCGGGTGGACGACGCGCTGGACTACAAGAAAGTGACCAAGGCCGTTATCGAGCGCGTCGAGAACGGGCGCTTCCTGCTGCTCGAGAAACTGGTGGCCGAGATCCTGGCGATCGGCGCGGAACACCCCGCCGTGACGTACTGTCGCGTCACCGTCGACAAACCCCACGCCCTGCGATTCGCCGACTCGGTGTCGTTGTCCCTCGACTACCATTCCGAGGCCACAGAATGGCCGCAACCCCTGGAGAACGTATCATGAGCGCCAATCCCCTGACCCTGGCCCGCAATGCGCCGCCGCGCGAGGACGAACTGAGTACGGAAGCCCGCATGGTGCGCGATGCGCTGATCGCGAACGGGCTCGAAACCCCGATGGCCGACACCGGCCTGAGCGAGCGCCAGAAGTACGAACGCATCCGCCAGTTGATGACCGAGGTGATCGAGACGCTCGGCCTCGACCTGGAGGACGACAGCCTCGCCGAGACGCCGCATCGCATCGCCAAGATGTACGTGCACGAAATTTTCTCGGGCCTCGACTACAGCCAGTTTCCGAAGCTGTCCCTGATCGAGAACAAGATGAACGTGAACGAGATGGTGAAGATCCGTGACATCGATCTGACCAGCACCTGCGAGCATCACTTCGTGACGATCGACGGCACGGCGAAGGTCGCCTACATTCCGAAGGACCGCATCATCGGCCTGTCCAAGATCAACCGCATCGTGCGCTTCTTCGGCCGGCGTCCGCAGGTGCAGGAGCGCCTCACCCGGCAGATCCTGGTGGCGCTGCAGACTCTGCTGGGCACCGACGACGTGGCCGTGAGCATCGAGGCGACGCACTACTGCGTGAAGGCCCGGGGCGTCATGGACACCAACTCGCAGACCAGCACCACCGCGCTGGGCGGTTGCTTCCGGGACAACATTCACACGCGTGCCGAGTTCCTCAATCCGTGACACGTGACGCGATCCTGGTGACCGGCGCCGGGCAGCGGCTCGGCCTGCACCTGGTCGAATCGTTCCTGGCCCGCGGCCAGGCGGTCATCGCGACGTACCGTACGGAACGGCCCGCGGTCGAGCGGTTGCGTCGGGCGGGCGCCGACATGGTCGCCTGCGACTTCCAGGATGCGCGGCAGGTGGATGACCTCGCCGCCCACGTCACCGCAGGCTGCGAAAGCCTTCGGGCCCTGATCCACAACGCATCCGACTGGATGCCGGACGACGCGCCCCAAGCGCCTGCCGACATCATGGACCGGATGATGCGCGTGCACGTCGGCGCGCCGTACCAGCTCAACCTCGCGCTGGCGCCCCTGCTGGAAGCGTGCAGCCAGCGGCACGCCGACATCATCCATGTCGGCGACTACGTCAGCGGCCGCGGAAGCCGAAAGCACGTCGCCTATGCCGCGAGCAAGGCGGCCCAGGACAACCTGACCCTGTCTTTCGCTGCCCGCCTGGCGCCCAAGGTGAAGGTCAACTCGATTGCGCCCGCACTGATGTTGTTCAACGACGGCGATGACGCCGCGTACCGCGCCCGCGCGGTCGAGAAGAACCTGGTCGGCCGGGTGGGCGGCGCGGACGAGTTTCTGGGCGCGGTCGACTACCTGATGGCGAGCGGTTACGTCACCGGTCGCGTGCTTCCCGTGGACGGGGGCCGTCACCTCAAAGGGCAATACTGATCGCTGCATGACGGACGCCGCCACAGCGGTGCGGGCGGGTCCATTCCGCCAGTCGTTGATGCTCGATTCGAGGAATCCTGGCGGCGTTCCGGGCCGGGCCGCAGGCGCAAAACCCGGAGCCGGGCGAAGACCGCAGACGCTTTCCGCGCCTTTTTAGCCTAAAAACCAATAGCTTGCCATTCAATTTCCGCCATTAATCCCATTTTCAGACTCTTTAAGCTGGGATTAAGCCGGCGTGTGATAGTTTGTTCGCGCTTCTTGAACGCCGCAGGATCGACAGTCGTTCACGATCAACGATAACGGCACAGGAGTCTGTCGGTATCGCGGCGCACCAGGAAGCGACCCGGTCATGCATGGAGCGTAAAACGTGGCGAATGCGCAAGGAAGCGACCCATCATCGATCATGGACGACGGCCACGCATTCTCGCGCTCCGGCGTGATGCATCCCGTGCTGTCTTTCATTCCCTGAACCGGAGGAATCGTATGAAACGATCTGCTACCCGTCCTGTGTCTTTCCATCCGAGCAAACAAAGGAGTATCACCATGTCACGCATAGGGAAATGCGTCATCATCAGCGCCGTCCTGGCGCTCGCAACGCTGAGTAACGCGGCCTGGGCAGGTCGCGGAAACGGCAACGGCGGCAACGACGAGGACAGGGTGTCCGATGAACTGGGCGTCGAGGAAATCGCGGGCCTGCAGTTCATGCGCGAGGAAGAGAAACTCGCGCGGGACACCTATCTCGTGTTGTACGAAGAATGGGGCCTGACGGTTTTCGAGAACATCGCGGCGTCCGAGCAACAGCATACGGACACGATCGAGTCTTTGCTCGAAAAATACGACCTGGAAGACCCTGTCGCGTCCGAGGACGAGATCGGCGGTTTTGTCGACGAGCACCTCGTCGAGCTCTTTGACGGGCTGATCGCGAAAGGGCTGCTGTCGGCAACCGACGGCCTGGTCGTGGGTGCGATGATCGAGGAAACCGATATCGTCGACATTCAGGAGCAGATCGAAGCCGCGCACCACGAAGACATCATCACGGCGTACGAGAACCTGATGTGCGGTTCGCGCAATCATCTGCGCGCCTTCGCCCGCAACCTCGAGTCGGTGGGGTACGTTTACGAACCCATCATTCTGGGCGACGGGTTCTGGGAAATCGCCGATTCGCCCCTGGAGCAGTGCGGCGGGCACTGATCGCCGCAGCGGACAGCCTGGACGGGTTCAGACCCGTTCGAGGACGGTGGCGATACCCTGGCCGACACCCACGCACATCGTGCACAGCGCGTATCGTCCGCCGTTCGCCTCGAGTTGGCGCACCGCGGTCACGGCCAAGCGGGCCCCGCTCATTCCGAGCGGGTGCCCCAGGGCGATGGCGCCCCCGCGCGGATTGATGCGCGGGTCCGCGTCGTCCAGCCCCAGTTCCCGCAGACAGGTCAGCGCCTGCGCGGCGAACGCTTCATTGAGTTCGATCACGTCGAAATCGTCCAGCGCCAGGCGCAGGCGGGCGAGCAGGTGCCGCGTCGCGGGCACCGGTCCGTAGCCCATGATCCGCGGCGGAACGCCGGCAAAAGCCGTGCCGACGACGCGGGCCAGTGGCTGCAGGCCGTGGCGCCGTGCGGCATCTTCGGAGGCGAGCAGCAGGGCCGCCGCGCCGTCGTTGATGCCGGATGCATTGCCCGCCGTCACCGTGCCGTCGGCGAACAGCGGCCGCAGATTGGCGAGTTTCTCGAGACTCGTCTCGCGTGGATGTTCGTCCCGGTCCGCGATCAGCGGATCCTGTTTGCGCCGCGGCACCTCGACCGGAACGATCTCCCCGGCCAGCGAACCGTCCGCCTGGGCGCGGGCCGCCTTTTGCTGGCTCCAGAGCGCGAAGGCGTCCTGGTCTTCGCGACCGATGGCGAATTCGCGCGCCAGGTTCTCGGCCGTCTGCGGCATCGTCTC
>JARROJ010000007.1:0-69761 GCA_037384065.1 Lysobacterales bacterium | reverse complement strand
TCGCCGGTCAGGATCATGTCGGCCGTGCTGTGGGCCAGTTCGGCGCCGCCCTTGACGGTCATCGAGACATCGGCTGCCGCCAGCACCGGGGCGTCATTCACGCCGTCGCCGACCATCAACACCCGCTCGCCCGCCGCACGGCTGCGCTCGAGCGCGGCGAGCTTCATCTCGGGCGACTGGCGCGCCGACCAGTCCGCGATGCCCAGTCGTTCGGCCACGTCCCGCACCGCGGGTTCGCTGTCACCGGACAGGATGGCGGTGGTAATGCCTTCACCCTGCAGCGCGTCGATCGTTTCGCGCGCATCCTCGCGCAGGCCGTCCTGAATCCGAAAGCGTGCCGCCCAACCGGACCCGTCCCCAAGCCAGATCGTATCGTCCTGTCCCGCGGCATCGTCAGCCGGAAGGACGAACCCGCGCTTGCCGATGCGCCAACGCTCGCCATCAACGACGCCGGACAGGCCCTGGGCCGGATGGATCTCGACCTCGGTGGCGAGCGGCGGCGCCGGAACACGCGCGTGGAAGGCATGCGCGATCGGGTGCGCCGAACTGGATTCGAGCGCCGCCGCGATGGCGAGGCAGCGCGATTCGTCCAGGCCGCGTTCCGGGTCGACTTCGATCGCGGTGATTTCCGGACGCCCACGGGTCAGCGTTCCCGTCTTGTCGAAGACCGCGGCCGTTACCGTGGTCAGCACGCTCAGACTGTCGCCGTTGGTCAGCAACACGCCCTCGTCCAGCAGGCGGCGGCTGGCCGCGGCATGCACCACCGGCAGAGCCAGCGACAGGGCACAGGGGCAACTCGCCACGAGTACGGCGAGCATGGCCGGAAAGGCCTTGTGCGGATCGATGGCCTGCCAGCCGAACCAGGTGCCCGCGGCGATCAGCAAGACGACCATGATGAAGCCCGGCACCAGCCAGCCCGGCAATCCGCCGGTCGCTTCGCGGCGCGACTGCGCCAGAAGCAGCAGGCGGCCCAGCGCCGACACCGTGGTTTCCTGGCCGGCCGCAGTGACCTCGACGTCGACCGGCTGGGACAGGTTGATCGTTCCCGCGATCACGGCCTCGCCCGCGCACCGCGCGACGGGCCGCGATTCACCGGTCAGCAGGGCCTCGTCGACCTCCGTCGCGCCGCCGCAGAGCACGCCGTCGGCCGGAAACGCTTCGCCGGCCTTGACCCGAACCCGGTCGCCCTCGGCGAGGTCGGTGGCCGGAATCGTCTCACGCTCGCCAGCCCGGATCCGTTCCGCCCATTCCGGCAGCAGGCGCGCCAGCGCAGCGCCGGCCTGCAGATTGCGATGGCGCAGAACCATCTCGATGTGGCGGCCCAGGGACAGGAAAAAGATGAACATCACCACCGAATCGAACCAGACCTCGCCCGCGCCGCGAAAGAAGTTGTAGCAACTCGCCAGGAACGCCAGGCCCATCGCAATGGCGACCGGCACGTCCATGCCCGGCCTGCGGGCCCGAACGCTGCGCCAGGCGCCCTCGAAGAAGGGCCGGCCGGAGTACAGCAGAACCGGCAGGGTCACCAGCAGGCTGACCCACTCGAGGAAGCTCCGCTCCGCCTCCTCGATGCCGAACGCATCGCCGGCATACAGGCCGACGGCGTACATCATCACCTGCATCATGCCCAGCCCGGCGACGCCGAGCCGTTTCATCGAATTCCGCTTTTCGGTCTGGCGCCCCTGCTCTTCCTCGCTGGCCAGCGGCAGATGTGGCTTGTAGCCGAGTTCCATCAGCGCGGCGGCAAGCGTGCTCAGGCGGTTCTGGTCGGGCCGCCAGATGATGCGCGTGTAGCCGGTCGCCGTGTCCACCTGAACCGAATCGACGCCCGGTTTGTTCTCCATGTGGCTGCGGATCAGCCAGGCGCAGGCCGCGCAGCGAATGCCCTCGGTCTGCAGCAAAAGCTCGCGGCGGTCATCGGCCAGTTCGGTGCCCCACAGGGATTCCCGCGCGTCACAGCCGCGCCAGGCGTCGATCTGCTTCTCGACGTCCTCGCCGGCCTTGCGCGCCAGTTCCTGGCGGAACTGGTAGTAGCGCCCCAGACCGGTGCCGAAAATCAATTGGGCGACCGCCTGGCAACCGGCGCAACAGACCGGCCGTGCGCGACCGTCTACGGTGACGGAAAGATCGGTGCCGGGGGGAATGGGTTCGCCGCAGTGAAAGCAGCGTGCTTCAGTGGTCTCCATCACTCGGATTACGGGGCGTCTCCGGCACATCCCCGTCCGCGTCCTGCGCCGGATCGGCGGTCAGTTCGGAGCGGATATCCTGATAGGTCCGCTCGTCGATGGTCAGTGGATCCGGATTGCTGATCGCGAGGATCAGTGTCGTGACGCCCATCAGCACCGCAGCGGCCGGAATGGCGATTGCCACCCAGGGCCAGGGCTCGCGGTACCACGGCTTGACTTGGCCGGTCGGGTTTTCCATGTTCTACCTGCCTCCGATGCCGAGGGGCAGCATCGCCTTGGCGGTAATTTCCCGCCGGATTTCGGGGTTTTCGACGGACTGGAGTTGCAGTTCGACGTTCTGGACGCCTTTGCCCGCCGAACGCGGCAGGCGCAGCCGCACGATGATGCCGGCGACCTCCTCGGCAGCGAGGTCGAGCGGACGGTCGAGGTCGATTTCCACCTGCGTGTCGTCGACCGCCGTCAACCGGTAGCGATGGGGCGCGGCATCCATGTTGGTGATTTTAAGCGTGTAGACGTTTTCGATCACGTCACCGGGCAATTCCCGGTACAGGGCGTTGCGGTCGCGAATCAGGTCGGCGCGAAGCGGAACGCGGTTCGCCATCGACCAGATCGTGCCGGCCAGGATGACCAGCAGCAACGCGCCGTAGACCATGATGCGCGGCCGAATGACGTGGGCCACGTTGTGTTTCAGCGCGTGCTCTGTCGTGTAGCGAACCAGACCGCGCTCGTACCCCATCTTGTCCATGACCTGGTCACAGACGTCGATACAGGCCGCGCAGGCGATGCACTCGTATTGGAGCCCGTCGCGAATGTCGATGCCGGTCGGACAGACCTGGACGCAAAGCGTGCAGTTGATGCAGTCACCCAGCCCGAGCGCGTCCTTGTCGTCTTTCTTGCGCCGACCGCCGCGGGGCTCACCGCGTCCCTCGTCGTAGGAAATGATCAACGTGTCCTTGTCGAACATCGCGCTCTGGAAACGCGCGTAGGGGCACATGTACTTGCAGACCTGCTCGCGCAGGAACCCGGCATTGCCGTACGTCGCGACGCTGTAGAAGATGATCCAGAAGGTCTCCCACGGCCCGAGCGACAGGCTCACCACGTGGTAACCCAACTCGCGGATCGGCGAGAAGAAGCCGACGAAGGTAAACCCTGTCCAGGCCGCGAACAGGATCCATACGATCTGCTTGCCGCCCTTGCGGACGACCTTGTCGACACTCCAGGGCGCCTTGTCCAGCTTCATCCGCTTGGCGCGGTCGCCTTCGATCAGGCGTTCGATCCAGATGAACGTCTCGGTCCAGACCGTCTGCGGGCAGGCGTAGCCGCACCACAACCGGCCGGCGAGCGCCGTGAAGAAGAACAGCGACAACCCCGCGGTAATCAGCAGCAGGGCCAGGTAGACGAAATCCTGGGGCCAGAAGGTGAGACCGAAAATGTAGAACTTCCGCGCGGGCAGATCGAACAGGACCGATTGCTTGCCGCCGATGTTGATCCACGGCAGCACGTAGTACAGGCCCAGCAGCGCCCAGACCGCGATCACACGGAGCCGTGCGAAGCGTCCTTTGACCTGGCGTGGGTATATTTTCGGTTCTTTCCGGTACAGGGAGTCCCCTGTGCTGGAGCTTTCGGTCACTTCAAATCTCCAATGTCGAGATCGGGGTTTTCCTCTTCAGGTGAACGGACCTCGGGTGGCGGACGGCGCCCTTCTCCCCTCGCGTGACCTCGGCGCGGTCCGGTACGAACCATGAAAATGGTCAGCCCGCTGGCAAGCAGGCTGACCAGGTAAAGAAACAGGAAGCCCAGGCTGTAGGCCAGTCTGCTGCCCATCTCCCAGGGCAGCACCCAGGCATCGTTCAGGGCTTCGGGGTCGAGCACGGCGAAAATCACGAACGTTCCGACGCAGGCGGCGAGAAACGCGATCCAGAACGCGACGCCGAAATCCCGCTTGCACATGCACCAGCGACCGGGCAGTTCCCTGTTTTCCTGTGTCACGCCCTACCTCCGAGGCCCCTGCGACGCGCGCCGGGCCGTTCAGTTTTCCGACAGGCCCAGCACGTAGGCCGCGAGAATGCGGATCTTGTCTTCGCTGAGCGCACCGAGCGTATCCTTGAACGCCGGCATCTTGCCCTGCCGGCCGTTCATGACCGCGTACTCGATGTCCGACGGATTGGGGCCGTACAACCAGATGTCATCCGTCAGGTTGGGCGCGCCGAGCGCCGGATTGCCCTTGCCGTCCATACCGTGGCAGGCCATGCAGATGGTCTGGAAGTGGACCTGGCCGGCGGCCGCCATCTCCGGGTCGGCCTTCTGACCGGAAATCTGCTGGACGTAAGCCACCACGTTGCGCACGCCCTCCTCGCCCAGCACGGCGCCGAACGGCGTCATCGCCGCCTGGCGACCGTTGGTGAGCGTCGCCACCACCTGATCCCAGGAGCCGCCCCATTGCCAGGCGTCGTCGGTCAGATTCGGAAAGCCGCGCGCACCGCGACCGTCGGAGCCGTGGCACATCGCGCAGTTGTTGCCGAACAGCCGGCCGCCGATCTCGCGCGCCTCCTTGTCGGCGATCAACTGCTCCGGCGACATGTCACGAAAACGCGCAAACACGGCTTCCTGCGCCTCGGCGGCAGCGGCCATTTCCTTCTGGTACTGCGCTTCCTGCGTCCAGCCGAACTTGCCGGCAAAGTTACCGAGCCCCGGAAACACGGCGAGATAGACCAGCGCGAACACGATCGTCAGGTTGAACAGCCACAGCCACCAGCGCGGCAGCGGTGTGTTCAGCTCATGGATGTTTTCGTCCCAGACGTGCCCGGTGTCGTCGCCTTCTCCCGGTTCCTGGGCATCTTCGTTTCCCACGCCCTTGGTCCAGTAAAGCAGCCACCAGCAGCCCAGAATGCTGCCCACGGTGATCACAATGACGAACCAGTGCCAAAATGAATTCAAGTTCTCCATGGATTACTCCTTGGTACGCTCAGTCTTGTCGTCTTCCGGCACGGTGCCGTCGTCTTCTTCGAGCGGTAATTGGCTCAGCTTCTCGAAATCCTCCTTGCGGTGCCGGCTCCATGCCCAGGCCCAGATGCCCAGGAAGCCGACGATCAGGAGAATCAGGACCGCCGCGCGAATGATGTTGAGGTCAAGACCGAAGTTCATGGTCCGGCTGCCTTCAGCGCCCGCTGCGGGCCGTACCCAGGCCCTGCAGGTAGGCGACCAGGGCCTCCAGTTCGGTCTTGCCCTCAACGGCGGCGGGCGCCGCCTCGATGGCCTCGTCGGTATACGGATCGCCCAGCGTCTGCAGCACCTTCATCTTCTTCTGGACGAGTTCACCGTCCACCATCGCCTCGGCCAGCCACGGAAAGGCCGGCATGTTGGACTCGGGAACCACGTCCCGCGGATTCATCAGGTGGATGACGTGCCAGTCGTCGCTGTAGCGGCCGCCGACGCGCGCCAGGTCCGGCCCGGTGCGCTTGGAGCCCCACTGGAACGGTCGATCGTAAACGGACTCGCCGGCCACGGAATACGGGCCATAGCGTTCCGTTTCGCTGCGGAACGGCCGAACCATCTGCGAATGGCAGACGTAACAGCCTTCGCGCACGTAGACATCCCGGCCCGCGAGTCGCAGGGGGGGATACGGTTCGATACCCTCCGCCGGCTGGTTGACCTGGTTGCCGAAGATCAGGGGCAGGATTTCAACCAGGCCGCCCAGGCTGACGGCGACCACGATGAAAATCGACATCAGCGTGATGCTTTTTTCAAGTTTCTTGTGTCCCTTGCTCATGCGTGGTCTCCCCAGTAAGCCGGCTCGGCCGCCTTCAACTCGATCGCCTCCTTCTGGGCCAGCGTCTTCATCACGTTCCACATCATGATGAACATGCCGCTGAGGAACAGGATGCCGCCCAGCAGACGAATGGCGTAGTACGGCTTGGTCGCCGCGATCGTTTCGATGAAGGTGTAGGTCAGCGTGCCGTCATCGTTGAACGCGCGCCACATCAGGCCCTGCATGACACCGGCGATCCACATCGCGGCGATGTACAGGACGATACCGATGGTGGCGATCCAGAAGTGCGCGTCGACCGCCTTCACGCTGTACATGACCTTTTCGCCGATCAGGCGCGGCACCAGGCTGTACAGGGAACCGATGGTCATCATCGCGACCCAGCCCAGCGCGCCGGAATGCACGTGGCCGATGGTCCAGTCGGTGTAATGGCTCAGCGCGTTGACCGTCTTGATCGACATCATCGGGCCTTCGAACGTGGACATGCCGTAGAACGACAGCGCCACGATCATGAACTTGAGCACCGGATCGGTACGCAGTTTGTGCCAGTGCCCGGACAGGGTCATGATGCCGTTGATCATGCCGCCCCAGCTCGGCGCCAGCAGGATCAGGGAGAACACCATGCCCAGCGACTGCACCCAGTTGGGCAGCGCCGTGTAATGCAGGTGGTGCGGGCCGGCCCACATGTAGATCGCGATCAGCGCCCAGAAATGAACGATCGACAGGCGATAGGAGTAAACCGGGCCTTCGGTCTGTTTCGGAACGAAGTAGTACATCATGGCCAGGAAGCCGGCGGTCAGGAAGAAGCCCACCGCGTTGTGGCCGTACCACCACTGCACCATCGCATCGACGGCGCCGGTATAGACCTGGTAGGACTTCGTCAGCGTTACCGGCAGGGCCAGATTGTTCACGATGTGCAACAGGGCAATCGTGATGATGAACGCGGCATAGAACCAGTTCGCCACGTAAATGTGGCTGACCCGGCGTTTGACAATGGTGCCGAAAAACACGACGGCGTACGAGACCCACACGATGGCGACCAGGATGTCGACCGGCCACTCGAGTTCGGCGTATTCCTTGCTTTGCGTCCATCCCATCGGGAACGAGATCGCGGCCGCCAGGATAACGACCTGCCAGCCCCAGAATACGAAGGACGCGAGCTTGGGGGCGAACAGCGTCACGTGGCAGGTGCGCTGAACGACGTAGAAAGACGTCCCGATGAGCGCCGAACCGCCGAACGCGAAGATTACCGCGTTCGTGTGCAGCGGGCGCAGGCGGCTGTACGTCAGCCAGGGAAGATCGAAGTTCAGAGCGGGCAGCCACAGCTGTGCGGCGATGATGACGCCGACCAGCATGCCCACTATGCCCCAGATCACAGTCATGACGACAAATTGCCGCACCACTTTATCGTTGTAGGTCATAAGTATTTTCCGTTCGTCGATTCACTGCATTGAAACGGCGCGCCGGACCTGAAACCGGCGCACCGGATGGGTGCCCGGCCTGTGGGCCGGGCATCCGGAATCACGCTTTCGCCACCCAGGCGTTGCACCATCCCGTGCCGTGCACGAGGCGGTTCTGGAAGATGCTGCAGGGCGCCATTTCGTCATCTTCCTCGCCCGCGTAGAGCGCGCAGTTGTGGCAGAACTGCTTGCTGCCGGCCTCACCCGCGCGTTTCGGGAACTTGGCCGTGTCAACGGTCGACGCGTCGAGAACGTAACCCATGGCCTGGGCCAGCGGTTCGTCGGCCGATACCTCGTCCGCAGCGACGAGCTTGAGCGGTATGGCCGTCAGGGCGACCGCCCCGCCACCGAGCTTGAGGAAATTGCGACGGTTGATAAGCTTTGAATGTTTCACGGTTTCTCTCCGATATGCGCGTGGTTGTGGTCGGACTTCTTCATCGTTCTAAGGCGTTCCAGCAGATCGAGAAGACGCGATTGCGGGAACGGCTTGTCCAGGAAATCCATGGCGCCCTGGCGGATCAGATCGACCGCGCCCTGCAGTGGCAGGTCGTGGCCGGTGAACACCACGGGCGTTCCGAGCTGCAGGCAGCTCGCCAGGAGATCCTCGGGGGTGCAGTCGGGCAAACTGGATTCGCTGATCACGGCAACGACGCCATGCGTCTTCACCGCCTCGACCAACTCCTCGCACGTGTCCACTGTCGTCACGTCCCAACCCTCGTTTGCGAGGAGAAAGGTCAGCGCCTCGCGAACGCTGGGGTCCGGTTCGTTCAACAGCACGAGCCCGCTTTTCTGCCGCTTTTTAATCGCACGATCCCCTGATATGTGCGGAATGCTACCGGCACCACGGGATTCGGCCATCAGGGATACTACGTATAGAAGCCAGAAACTGGCGTTAATTTCGCCCGGAACGGGCGTTGAAAATCAGTCAGATACGCGTGCCTGACCGTCCGCAGCCGCCGCCGAATCGAGCATGCTGACCATGCGCACCAGCGCGGGAAGGGACTCCGCGGCCATCTTTTCCATGACATGCGCGCGATGGATCTCGACCGTTCGCGGACTGATGCCGAGCGCCTCGGCGATGCCTTTGTTCGGCAAACCCTCCGCCAGCAACTTCATCACATCGCGCTCGCGCGGCGTGCAGGAGTCGAAACGCTTCTGCAACGCCTGGCGCTGCAGCAACTGCTTGCGGGAGGAACGGTAGTGCGCGATCGCGGAGTCGACCTTTTCCAGCAATTCGCCCTCGCGAAACGGCTTGGTCAGGAAATCCCGGGCGCCCTGCTGGATCGCGGAAACCGCAAGGGGAATGTCCCCGTGCCCGGTGATGAATATGATCGGGTAGGCGACCCGACGCCGCTGCAGAATCCGGAACAGTTCGAGGCCATCGGTGCCGGGCATGCGGATATCCAGCAGCATGCAGTCGAATTCGCGCGGGTCTTCGTCGGCCAGAAACGCATCGGCCGAGGGGTAACCGTGGCTCCCCAGCCCGCTGGCGTACAGCAGCAGGCGAAGCGATTCGCGGATCGCCTCGTCGTCGTCCACGATGCAGACCAGCGAGTCCCGGCTCATCGCCCTATCCTATCGATTTCCGCGGCAGGGACAAGGTGAAGCGACTGCCGCCGCCCGGCGCTTCCGCGTAGTGCAGGCTGCCGCCATGCGCCGCCGCGATGCTCTTGCAAATGGACAGCCCCAGTCCGACGCCCTTCGGCTTCGTGGTGTAGAAGGCTTCGAACATGCGCGAACGGTCCTCCTTCGGGACCCCCGGCCCGTTGTCCGACACGGCGACCAGCACCTCGTTTTCCCGCTGCGCGAGTTCGATCTCGATGCGCCCGTCCGGAATCCCGGCCGCGACGATCGCATCGATCCCGTTCTTGACCAGGTTGACCAGGATCTGTTGGATCTGGATTTCATCGACAAACAGGCGTTCGAGCGCGTCGGACGGCTCGAATCGCAAATCAATATTCTGTTTTTTTATCTCATATTCAAAGAGTAAAAGAACATTGTTGATTATCTGATTGATATCATGACGAGCGCGTGCAACGGTGCCGCTGCGCACCAGCTTGCGCAGTCTCTGCACGACCTCGGCGGCGCGCCGCGACTGTTCACCGATCCGCTCGCAGATCGACTGCATGTCCTTTTGGGGGGCATCGCCATCGCGATGGATCAGCGCGCACCCGGCATCCGCGTAGGCCGCGATCGCCGTCAACGGCTGGTTGATTTCATGCGCGATGCCGGCCGTCAGTTCGCCCAGGATCACGAGGCGATCAGCGTGCAGCAACTGCTCCTCGAGACGGCGCACCTGCTCCTGCGTGGCGCGAAACTCGCTGAGGTCGCGCACGATTCCGACAAAATGCGACGGACCGGGCCGCCGAATCTCGCCAACGGACAAATGCATCGGAAACGACGAACCGTCGCTGCGCAGACCGGCCACCTCGCGGCCCTGGCCGATGATTCGCGCTTCGCCCCCTTCGAGGTACCGCCTGATGAAGCCGTCGTGCCCGCGGCTATGGGGCTCCGGCATCAGCAGGCTGACGTTGCGGCCGAGCACGTCCTTCTCGACGTAACCGAACAGGGCTTCGGCGGCCGGGTTGAAGCGCAGTATCCGCCCCTGCCCGTCGATAATGATCATGGCGTCGGCAGCCGCCGCCATCAGGGCATCGAGCGGCGCCTCGGACCGGTCAGTCAAGGCATTCACCCCGGGAGCCGAAGGCGCCCAGCCGCAGCGCACCGAGCAGCTGCCGGTAATCCGACGCCGAATGCTTCGCCGCGCAAATCGTCAGCCATTCCGAACCGTCATCGTCGAGCGGGCGCACTTCGATCACGCAGAACACCCGGCTGATCCATGCCCGTCCGGTGATTTCCGCCGGTTGCGCACGTGCATTCCGCACAAGGGTGGCCGTTCCGTCCGGATGCAGGGTCAGGGTCGTTCGAATACGCCTGCGCGCCGGGCGGGCGCTCCACAGCACGGCGAGCGCCAGCGCCACCAACCCGGTCGCCGTCCATGGCCAGCCGGTCGGCGCCAACACCAGCGAGGCGCACCCGAGCAGGCCCAGCACGGGCCGCGCGGCGGCTTCCCAGGCGCAGGGGCCCGCCGTCAGTTCAAGTTTCCGCAACATGCAAGCCCCGAATCGCCGCGATCAGTTCCCCGTCCGCGCCCGCCGCCGACGGCGCCTGCAGCAGGTCCCAGAGGACGTCATCCTCGAGCGCCAGGAGACGTTCCAGCCCGGGCCACGCGCCCCGTGCAAGATCGGCGGCGTTCGCATCAATGAAACGCACCAGCAGGACGTCGAGTTCCTTCATGCCGCGCCGGCACGACCAACGCAATTTGCGCAAGCGATCGTCTCCAGCCACGGAACCGGTCCGTTCCGCGGCTCAGACGCCGCGCCGCACCATCAGCATCTTCTTGATTTCGGCGATGGCTTTGGCGGGATTGAGGCCCTTCGGGCAGGTCCGGGTGCAGTTCATGATCGTGTGGCAACGGTACAGCCGGAACGGGTCTTCCAGATCGTCCAGGCGCTCGCCCGTCGCCTCGTCGCGTGAATCGGCCAGCCAGCGGTAGGCCTGCAGAAGGATCGCCGGGCCCAGATAGCGGTCGCCGTTCCACCAGTAACTCGGACAGGAGGTCGAGCAGCAGGCGCACAGGATGCACTCGTAAAGGCCGTCGAGCTTGGCGCGGTCCGCCTTCGACTGCAGGCGCTCACGGTCCGGCGGCGTCGTGCTCTGCGTGCGGATCCACGGACGGATCGTCGCGTACTGGGCGTAGAAATGCGTCAGGTCCGGCACCAGGTCCTTGACCACCGGCAAATGGGGCAGCGGATTGATGGTCACCTCGCCCTTGATCTCGGCGATCGGCTGGGTGCAGGCCAGCGTATTGGTGCCGTCGATGTTCATCGCGCAGGAGCCGCAGATGCCTTCACGGCAGGAACGCCGAAAGGTCAGGGTCGGGTCGATCTCGTTCTTGATCTTGATAACGGCGTCGAGAACCATCGGGCCGCAGTCGTCGAGGTCGATCTCGAAGCGGTCGACGCGCGGATTTTCGCCATCGTCCGGGTTCCAGCGGTAGACCCGGAACACCTTGGTGTTGGTCGCACCGTCGGGCGCCGGCCAGGTCTTGCCCTTGCCGATCCTGGAATGCTTGGGTAAGCGGAATTCAGCCATCAGTAAACCCTCGCTTTCGGCGGCACGACCTCGACGTCGTCCGTCAGCGTGTACATGTGCACGGGGCGGTAATCCAGGCGCGTCCCGCCGTCATCGGCCACCCAGCACAGCGTATGCTTGTGCCAGTTATCGTCGTCGCGCTCGGGAAAGTCTTCCCGCGCGTGGGCCCCGCGGCTTTCCTTGCGGTTCTCGGCCGAAATCATCGTCGCCACCGCACAGCCCAGAAGATTGCGCAGCTCCAGCGTTTCCACCAGGTCCGAGTTCCAGATCAGCGAGCGGTCCGTCACCGCGACGTCCGCGAAAGCGCCGCTCACCTCGCCGATCAGCCGACAGCCCTCCTCGAGCACCTCGCCGGTGCGGAACACCGCAGCGTTGTTCTGCATCACCGACTGCATTCGGTCGCGGATTTCAGCCGTGCCGTTGCCGCCATCGGCATGCCGCAGGGCGTCGAAGCGCTCGAGCAGGGCGTCGAGGCGATCCGCACCGGTTTCCGGATGCGTCGTGCCGGGCTTGATCACTTCCGCGCAACGTTGGGCCACGGCCCGTCCGAACACGATCAGGTCGAGCAGCGAATTGGACCCCAGGCGATTGGCGCCGTGGACCGAAACGCAGGCCGCCTCGCCGATCGCGAACAGGCCGGGCACCACGGTATCCGGGTCGCCATCGCGCAGCGTAACGACTTCGCCCATGTAGTTCGTAGGAATTCCGCCCATGTTGTAATGCACCGTCGGCAGGACGGGAATGGGCTCCTTCGTCACGTCGACGCCGGCGAAAATCTCCGCGCTCTCGGCGATGCCGGGCAGGCGCTCGTTGATGACGTCCGCACCGAGGTGCTGCAGGTTCAGGTGGATGTGGTCGTTCTTCGCGCCGACCCCGCGGCCCTCGCGGATCTCGATCGTCATCGAGCGACTGACGACGTCGCGCGAGGCGAGGTCCTTGGCGTTGGGCGCGTAGCGCTCCATGAATCGCTCGCCCTCGGAATTGGTCAGAAAGCCCCCTTCCCCGCGCACGCCCTCGGTAATCAGGCAGCCCGCGCCGTAGATCCCGGTCGGGTGGAACTGCACGAATTCCATGTCCTGCAGCGGCAGGCCCGCGCGCAACACCATGCCGTTGCCGTCGCCGGTGCAGGTGTGCGCCGACGTCGCCGAGAAATACGCGCGGCCGTAGCCGCCCGTCGCGAGCACGACCGCGTGGGCCCGGAACAGGTGCAGCGTGCCGTCCGCCAGGTTCCAGGCCAGCACGCCGCGGCAGGCGCCGTCGTCGTCCATCAGCAGGTCGATCGCGAAGTACTCGATGTAGAAGCTCGCATCGTGCTTGAGTGACTGTTGGTAGAGGGTATGCAGGATCGCATGCCCGGTGCGGTCGGCGGCCGCGCAGGTGCGCTGCGCGGTGCCTTCGCCGTAGTGCGTGGTCATGCCGCCGAACGGCCGCTGGTAAATCCGCCCGTCCTCGGTGCGCGAAAACGGCACGCCGAAGTGCTCCAGTTCGATCACCGACGGAACCGCTTCGCGGCACATGTATTCGATCGCGTCCTGGTCACCGAGCCAGTCGGAGCCCTTGATCGTGTCGTACATGTGCCAGCGCCAGTCGTCCTCGCCCATGTTGCCCAGCGCCGCCGACATGCCGCCCTGGGCGGCCACGGTGTGGCTGCGTGTCGGAAAAACCTTGGTCACGCAGGCGGTGGACAAGCCGGCGGCCGCGATGCCCATGGTGGCCCGCAGGCCGGCGCCGCCGGCGCCGACGACGACCACGTCGTATTTGTGCTCCTGCACCTGGTAGGGTTTGCTCATCGATCAGGCTCCGAGGGCGAGTTTGAGGATGTGAACGACACCCAGCGCCATGCCGATCCAGGCGCCGGCGCGGGTCAGGAAGTACAGCGCGATTTCCAGCGGACGGCTGTGCACGTAGTCCTCGATGACCACCTGCAGGCCGAGCATCCCGTGGTACAGCGCCGTCACCAGAAGCACCGACAGCAAGGCCGCATTGACCGGGTTCGCGATAAACGCGCGCGAGGCCGCGTAGCCCGTACCGCCCAGGCTCAGCACCGAGTACAGCAGCCAGGCCAGCAATGCGATCAGCAGCAACGCGGAAGCGCGCTGGGCGTACCAGTGATGGACACCGTCCTTCGCGCTGCCGTGCCCGCGCGCGCGGGCCAGCGGATTGAGCATGCTCATGACAGCACCCCCAGAACGATCGCGGTCAGGAGAACCGTCCCGATCAGGACGAGCCAGCCGCCGGTGTAGGCGCTACGCAGCTCCAGCGCCCTGCCGGTATCCCAGACGAGGTGCCGGATTCCGTTCAGCAGGTGGTAACTGAGACACAGGACCGTCACGGCCAGGAGCAGCATGCCGAACCAGTGGCCCGCGAAGCTTTCGAATCGGACGAACGCCGCGGGCCCGGAGGCCGTCGCGATGATCCACCACAGCACCAGCGGCAAGCCGACGACGCTCAGGTACACCCCGGTCGCCCGGTGGCTGATCGACATCAGCGAGGTCATCTGGGGCTTGTAATGCGGCCCGATCATGAATGGCGAAAGGGGTCTCTGGGTTTCTTTCATGGTCGTCTCGGTTCAATGGCCCCTGCGGGGCCGGCTAGAAATCGATGCAGCGGCCGTCTTTTTCCCAGTCGCCGTAGCGGACCGGGTCGAGACCGCCGCGCCCGCCGATCTCGCGCGGCGTCTTGCGCTCATCCGTCGCGCCCGGTGCTCCGGACGCATCGGTTTCCGGCGTGTCCGCGGAGCGTTCGGGGGTCGCATCGAGGCGCTTTTTCGGGGCGTTTTTCGGCATCGGAAATCGGTCGTTTCGCTGCGTCGCAAAAATCGTCACCAGCGTAATGATTCGGGCCGCTCTATTCAAGGCGCAATGCGCCCCGCCGACTTGAAGTTTCGCGGCCACGGTCGCATTTCATCTAGCCTACCGTTGAGCAAATTGCCGACCGACAAATGAGACGCATACCCTACCTTTCCGCCGCGCGCTTCAGCGGCGACGAGTCCGGCGCTTTTCTGCAGGCGCAACTGACCGCCGACATCCTGGCGCTCGAGGACGGCGCGGCGACCTTCGCCTGCTACTGCACCCCCAAGGGCCAGGTGCTCGGGCTGCTGCGCGTTCAGCGCGCTGGCGACGGTTACCTCGTGGCCGGTCATTCCGGGCTGCTGCCGGGCATTCTGCAACGGCTGCGAATGTTCGTCTTTCGCACCCGTGTCGAATTCGGCCCGGCCGAGGACCTTGCCGTCTGCGGCCTGCCGGGGCCCGAGTACGCGTTCGCGCCCGACGGGGATGCCGAAAACGACGCTGACGCGGCGTGGAAGGCGGGCGAACTGCGGGCCGGCATCGCGTGGCTCGGTCCGGGCAGCACCGAGAAGTTCATACCGCAGATGCTCGGCTTCGATACGCTCGACGCCGTCAGCTTTTCCAAGGGCTGTTATCCCGGGCAGGAAATCGTCGCGCGGGCCCGCTACCTGGGCTCGGTCAAGCGCAAGCCGCTGGTGGTCGAGGCCGAGGGGGCGATCGAGCCGGCGCCCGGCGATAAACTCCGCCTGCGCCGCGGCGCGGAATGGCACGATGCTGTCGTCGTGGACAGCGCCCCGGCCGATTCCGACCGGACCGTCGTATTCACCGTGACGCGGGCGGTGGCCGATGAACCGGCAGATGCGATCGAGTTCGCGGGGTCGCGCTACCGCTGCGCGACGATGTAGCACACCCAGCCGGGGTCCGCATCGCCGACCAGGGCGGGTTCGTAGATGCCGTTACCCTCGCCGCTCGCCTCGTCGGTGCCTTCCCAGTAGACCGTCACCTCGCGGAACCCCGCTTCCAGCAGCAATTCCCGGATCTCGGGCAGGGTCCACAGCCGCCACGGGTAACTGAAAGCCCGTTCGATGCGCGAACCGTCCGGGAAGGTGAAATGGATGTGGCAGTTCATCGAACTGTCGATGGGGTTGAAGTCGGCCTGCTCCCAGATGTAACTGAACCCCTCGCACTCGCGCTCTTCCTCGATGTCGCGCGGCGCGTCGTAACCCCCGTAGGCGTCGAGAAAAAAGAGCCCGTCCTCGACCAGGCCCGCGTGCACGCTTTCGAAATAGGCCCGCAGTTCCGCTCGCTGGCGGAACAGGAAATAGCTGAAGTTCATCGCCAGGACGATGTCGGCCGCTTCGGGCTCGACCTCGAGCACGTCCGCGCAGCGCAGCGTGATGCGCGTGCGCGCGTCGTCATCGAGTTGGGCGAGGTTGTTCTCGCGCCCCCACTCGAGCACGGCGGCGTCGAGGTCGATGCCGACGGCCCAGCGCAGGGAATCGCGCCGCACCCACTCGCACGCGGTGAGCGCCGTACCGCAGAAATCCTCGCGCAACAGCTCGGCGGGCCGGTCGCGCAGGTTTTGCCAGGTTTCCTCGATGAAATCGATCTCGGCCTCGGGATCCTGCACGGCTTCCTGGTAGAGATAATGACGATCGGCGGTCGCCGCCATCGAACCCGCCCGGCGCAACGCCACGGTTCAGTCCCGCGGCAACCGCGACGGATACCGCCCGGCCACGTAGTCCTCGATCATCTCCAGGAAGTCCGCGGTCAGCGAATCCCCACGCAGGGTGGCCGTTTTCTCGCCGTCGATGAAAACCGGCGCGGTCGGCGCCTCGCCGGTTCCCGGCAGGCTGATGCCGATGTCGGCGTGCCGGCTTTCCCCCGGGCCGTTGACGACACAGCCCATCACGGCGAGCGACAGCGTTTCCACGCCCTCGTAGCGTTGCTTCCACTCCGGCATCCGCTCGCGCACGAAGTTCTGCACGTCCATCGCCAGCGACTGGAAGAAGGTGCTGGTCGTCCGTCCGCAGCCCGGGCAGGCGGTGACCATCGGCGTGAACGCCCGCAAGCCCATGCTCTGCAGCATCTGCTGGGCCACGGTGACCTCGTCGGTGCGCGACTGTCCCGGCTCCGGCGTCAGCGAGACCCGCACGGTGTCGCCGATCCCGTCCTGCAGCAGCACCGCCATCGCCGCGGTCGAGGAAACGATGCCCTTGCTGCCCATTCCGGCCTCGGTCAGGCCAAGGTGCAGGGGATAATCACAGCGCGTCGCCAGCGCCCGGTAAACCGCGATCAGATCCTGCACGTCGCTGACCTTGCAGGAAAGAATGATGCGGTCGTGCGGCAAACCCAGCGCCTCGGCCTGGGCGGCGCTGTCCACGGCCGAGCGGATCAGGGCTTCGCGCATGACCGCGGCGGCCTCCGCCGGTTGTGGCAACGCGGCGTTCTCGTCCATCAGGCGCGCCAGCAGTTCCTGGTCCAGGCTGCCCCAGTTGACGCCGATGCGGACCGGCTTGCCGTAGCGGATCGCCAGTTCGATGATCGTCGCGAACTGATCGTCCCGTTTTCGCCCGAAGCCCACGTTTCCCGGGTTGATGCGGTACTTGGCCAGCAGTTCGGCGCACTCGGGAACCTGTTGCAACAGGGTGTGGCCGTTGTAGTGGAAATCACCCACCAGCGGCACGTCGCAGGCCATCCGGTCGAGCCGGCGACGGATCTCGGGCACGGCCTGCGCCGCTTCCAGCGTATTGACCGTAATGCGCACCAGCTCCGAGCCGGCGCGCCAGAGTTCAGCCACCTGTTGCGCGGTCGCTTTCGCGTCGACGGTATCGGTGTTGGTCATCGACTGGACCACGACCGGGTGATCACCGCCAATGCGCACGCGACCGACCTCGACCGTCGGCGTCGCGCGACGGCGGAGCGGTCCGACCGGAGCCGTCATGGCGCCTCCGCGCGGATGTCCCGGATCGCCGGCCATGCCGCGTGCAGGTAATTCCACATCGACCACAGGGTCAGGGCCGCGGCCGTGTACAGCAGGAGTTCGCCGATCAGCAGAACCGGAATCCACGCGAGGTCCTCGCCGTACAGCAGGAAGCCGATGGCCGTCATCTGGAAGATGGTCTTCAGCTTGCCGACCCAGCTGACCTTGACGCGGGCGCTCTCGCCGATTTCCGACATCCACTCCCGCAGGGCGGAAATCGTGATCTCGCGGCCGATGATGATCGCCGCGGCGATGGCGAAGACTTCCTGGTGCGCGTCCTGCCGCGCCACCAGCAGCACCAGCGCGGTACTGACCATGATCTTGTCCGCCACCGGGTCCAGAAAAGCCCCGAACCGCGAGGTCTGTCCGGTGCTGCGGGCAATCGCGCCGTCCGCGATGTCGGTCACCGCGGCCAGGATGAACACGGTCACGCACGCCACGTTGGACCAGGGAAACGGCAGGTAGAACAGCAGCACGAGCACCGGAACGAGGGCGATCCGGATCAGCGTGAGGATGGTCGGAACGGTCAAGTGCATGCGGGCTCAATCCTGCCGTGGGTCCAATCGCGCCATTATCTCAGACATCGCCGCTCAATGCAGTGCGCGAAAGATCTGTTCGGCCAGGACGCGACTGATCCCGGGCACGCTGGAAAGCTCCTCGATTCCGGCCTTGCGAACCCCCTGGATGCCGCCGAAATGATTCAACAGCGCGCGACGGCGGCGCGCGCCGATCCCGGGAATCTCTTCGAGGGTCGATCGCGTCGCGGCTTTCTGGCGACGCCCCCGGTGCCCGGTGATCGCGAAGCGATGCGCCTCGTCGCGGATCTGCTGCACCAGGTGCGAGGCCGGCGATTGCGGCCCAGGGGCGAAGCCGCGCCACGGCGGCCCGCTGATCCATTCCTCGTGCCCGGCGCGCCGGGCGGGCCCCTTCGCGATGCCGAGGACCGGAATGCCGGTCAGGCCGAACTCCGCGAGCACGTCGGTCGCGCGGGCCAGTTGACCCTTGCCGCCGTCGATCAGCACCAGGTCCGGCAAGGCGCCCTCCTCGGCCCGCGTGCGGCCATAGCGTCGGGACAGGACCTGCTGCATCGCCGCATAGTCGTCCCCGGGCGTGATGCCTTTCAGGTTGTACCGGCGATAACGCGACTTGACCGGCCCCTCCTGGTCGAACACGACGCAGGCGCCCACGGTCTGGTTGCCGGCCGTGTGCGATATGTCGAAGCATTCGATGCTGCCGGGCGGATCATCCAGGCCCAGCAGGTTCGCCAGTTCCTCGAACTGGGTCGCCATGTTGGCGCGACTGGCCATCCGCAGCAGCAGCGCCTGCCGCGCGTTGCCCAGGGCGCGCTGCAGCACCTGGCGCCGCTCGCCGCGTGGCCGTGACTGGATCGCGACCTTGTGACCGCTCTTTTCGGCGAAGACCTCCGCCAGCAGTTCCGCGTTGCCGATCGGCTCGGAGATGACGATCTGCGCCGGCGGCTGGCGCTCACGATAGTACTGCCCGAGGAACGCTTCCATCACCTCACCGGTCTCAAAGCCCTCCGCCTGCGCCGGAAAATGGTTGCGCTGGCCGAGGTTGCGCCCGCCGCGAATCGAAAGCACTTCGATGCAGGTCGCGCCGGGTTCCCGGGCGAGGGCCACGAAGTCGATGTCGCGCTGGCGCCCGGAGATGAATTGCTGCGCCTGCATCTGCTTCAAGGCGTTGATCTGGTCCCGGTAGAGCGCGGCGGTTTCGAAATCCAGCGCCTTCGCCGCATCCTCCATGCGCCGGATCAGCCGCGTCATGACCTTGTTGTTCTGCCCCCGCAGGAACAGCGTGGCGTCGTTGACCTGCTCGGCGTACGCCGCCTCGTCGACCAGGTCCACGCACGGCGCGGTGCAGCGCCGGATCTGGTACTGCAGGCACGGCCGGTTGCGATGCGCGAAATAGCTGTCCTCGCAGTTCCGCAGGCGGAACAGCTTCTGGATCAGGTTGATGCTCTCGCGAACCGAGCTGGCCGACGGATACGGCCCGAAATACCGCTTGTGCGGATCGCGCGCACCCCGGTGAAAGGCGATCCGCGGAAACGCGTGATCCGTCGTCAGCACGATCCAGGGATAGGATTTGTCATCGCGCAACAGGACGTTGTAGCGCGGCTTCAGCGATTTGATCCACTCGTTCTCGAGCAGCAACGCTTCGCCTTCCGTGCGCGTCAGGCTGACCTCGATGTCCTGGATTCGAGCGACCATGAGCATGATGCGGTCGACTTTCGGCCGCGCGTCGAAATAGCTGGCGACCCGTTTGCGCAGGTTGCCGGCCTTGCCGACGTACAACGGCTGGCCGCCGGCGTCCTTCATCAGGTACACGCCGGGCGTCGTCGGCAGGCGCGCGGCGAAAGCCTTGCCGTCGAACGGTTGCTGTCGCTCGTCCGGCATTCCGTCAGTCGGCGGCCGCGAGCAGGCGGCGGATTCGTGCGAGGTCCTCCGGCGTATCGACGCCGGCCGGTATGGCTTCGCTGGCCTGCGCCATCACGATCGTCCGTCCGGACTCCAGGAAGCGCAGTTGCTCGAGTTTCTCGGCCTGCTCCAGGGGCGTCGGCGGCGTGCGCGTGAAGGCGCGCAGGGCCCCGGCACGGTAGGCGTACAGGCCGATGTGGCGTCGCCACGTGACGGCGCCGGCCGCGCCGCGGGCATAAGGGATTCGGGACCGGCTGAAGTAAAGCGCCCGGCCGTCCCGGTCGGTGACCACCTTGACGGCGTTGGGATCGCCCGCCTCGGCTTCGTCCGCGAACCGGTCGTAGAGCGAGGCTACGGCGGCATCCGGATGCGTCGCCAACAGACCGGCGACCTGGTCCAGGCAGGCGGCCGGCATCAGCGGTTCGTCCCCCTGCAGGTTGACGATCAATTCCGCGTCGCTCCAGCCTTTCAGGTCGGCGCATTCGGCAATCCGGTCACTGCCGCTGGGGTGCTTCTTCGAGGTCAGCAGCGCATCGGCGCCGAATGCCTTGGCGACGGCCAGCACCTCTTCACTGTCGGTCGCGATGACCACCGACGACGCGGCCGACGCCTTTGCCCGAAGCCATACCCGTTCGACCAGCGTCGAGGTGCCGATGCGGGCCAGCGGTTTGCCCGGCAGACGCTCGGACGCCATGCGGGCCGGGATCACGATGTGGTAACTCATGCGTTGTCCTCGATCACGCGCCGCAACAGCGCCGCCTCCCAGTCGGCGGGCAGCACGGCTTCGACTTCGAGCGCCCAGGCATTGTTCAGCCCCAGCGCGCGGCATTTGACGGCGTCCTTTTCCGTCATCAACAGCGGCAGTTCCGGATCCATGGGCTCGAAGTCGGCGGGCGCATAGTCATGGTGGTCTGGAAACGGCCAGGGATTGACCTTGATCCGGGCCTGCCGCAACAGGTCGAAGAAGCGGTCGGGGTTGCCGATGCCGGCGATCGCATTGACCCGGCAGCCGGCGAATTGCGACAAGCGCCAACTCTGGCCGTTGTCGAGCGAGCGCAGGACCCCGGCCTGCATGTGCATGCCGACCGCCTCGTACGGTTGCTGCAGGACCTGCGGATCGCCGTTGACCACGATGTAGTCCACCGCGGCGAGGCGCTCTGGCGGTTCCCGCAACGGCCCCGCCGGCAGCGACTGACCGTTGCCGAACACGCGGTTGCCGTCGACGACGCAGATTTCCAGGTTTCGAGGCAGGCGATAGTGCTGCAGGCCGTCATCGGCGACGACCACGTCGACCCCCCTGGCCAGCAGCCTGCGGGCCGCCTCGCAGCGGTCGGCTGCGACGATGACCGGAACGTCGGCCCGACGCGCAATCAGCAGCGGTTCGTCGCCGACCTCGCGCGGGTCCGATCCGGGGCCGACCAGGCGCAGACCGCGCGTCTCGCGGCCGTAGCCCCGACTGACGACGCCGGGCCGGAATCCGGCCTGGCTGAGCAGACGGCACAGGCGCACGACCAGCGGCGTCTTGCCGCTGCCGCCGGCGGTCAGGTTGCCGACGACGATGATGTAGGCCTGTTCGAGGTCTTCCGGCCGGCGCCGGCTGCCCAGCCAGCGGTTCAGCGCGTGGGCCGCGCGGTACAGCGGCGCCAGTGCCCGCAGACCGATGGGCGGTGGTTCATCCCCGTACCAGATGCGGTTGAGTTTCTGCTCGGTTTCCGATCGCATCGCCGGCCGCGCTCCCTCAACCGGCCGTTTCCTGGCCGTGGCCCGTCCCTTCGCCACCCAGCTGGGTCCGGTGCAGTCGCGCATAAACGCCGTCCTGCGCCAGCAGGTCATCGTGCGTGCCCTGCTCGACGATCTTGCCGTGATCCAGCACGATGACCTGGTCGGCGTTTTCGATCGTCGACAACCGGTGCGCGATCACCAGCGTCGTGCGGTGTTTTATGACCTCGGCGAGCGCATCCTGGATCACGCGTTCCGATTCGCTGTCCAGCGCCGAAGTCGCCTCGTCCAGGATCAGCACCGGCGCATCCTTGAGCAGCGCGCGGGCGATCGCGAGGCGCTGCCTTTGGCCGCCGGAGAGCAAGGTGCCGTTCTCGCCGACCAGGGTGTCGAGCCCCTCGGGCAATTGCTCGATGAACTCCATCGCGTGCGCCTCCCGCGCGGCCTCGACGATGGCCTCGCGCGGCGCCCCGCTCAACGCCCCGTAGGCGATATTGCCGGCGACCGTGTCGTTGAACAGCACGACGTTCTGGCTGACCAGCGAGATGTGGCTGCGCAGGTTGTCCAGCGCGTAGTCCGCGAGTTCGTGGCCGTCGAGCGTGATGCTGCCCTCGTAATCCGTGTAGAAGCGCGGCAGCAGGCCGGCCAGCGTCGTCTTGCCGCTGCCCGAGTGCCCGACCAGGGCGGTCACGCTGCCCGCCGGCACCGTGAAACTCACGCCCTCGAGCACCGGCCGGCCATCGGCGGCGTAGCGGAAGCTGACGTCCCGGAACTCGATCGCCCCGGCCACCCGATCGCTGCGGTACGTCCCGCTGTCGGTCTCGGCGTCGGTATCGAGCACGCGAAAGATGCTGTCGGCCGCCGCAATGCCCTTCTGCACCTGGGCCTGGACGGTCGTCAGCCGTTTGAGCGGCGGGATCGTCGCGATCATGGCGGTGAAAATGGCCGTGAAGGTGCCCGCCGAAATCTCGTTCAACAGCGTCGGCCGGGTGGCGATGAACATCAGCAGCACCATCGCCAGGCCCGCCGCGACCTGGACCATCGACGAACTCGCCAGGTGGGTCGCCACCATGCGCATGTGCAGTTGCCGGGTCTTGTCGTTCACCGTGCGGAAGCGCTGCATTTCCGTCTCCTGGCCGCGAAAGACCTTGACCACCTGCTGGCCGACCACGGCTTCCTCGGTGACGTGGGAGACGTTGCCCATCATGTCCTGGATGCGATGGCTGATCTTGCGGAACCGGCGACTGATCACGGTGACCAGCAAACCGATCATCGGCACCAGCAGCAGCATCACCAAAGTAAGCTGGACGTTGGTGCTCAGCATCACGCCGAGCAGGAAGATCACCAGCAGCACGTCGCGGAACGCGGATACCACCGAGGTCGTGGCGGCGTTGGCGACCTGCTCGCTGTTGTAGGCCAGCTTGGAGATCAGATGGCCGGAACTGAAGCGGTCGAAAAACGTTGCCGGCAAGGCGACGTAGCGATTGAACAGTTCCTGTCGCAGGTCCGCGATCACTTTGCGCCCGACCCACTCCATGCTGTAGACACCGGCGAAATTGCCGAGCATGCGCAGGATCGTCACCACGAAGATCACGCCGGCCAGCCAGACGCCGAACTGCGCATCCTTGCCGACGAACACCCGGTCGATCAGGGGTTCCATGAAACGGATGAACGCAGCCTGCATGCTGGCATCGAGCGCCACGCCGAGAACCCCGACGACGAACATCGCGAGATAGCGGCGCGTGTAGCCCCACAGGCGTCGGTAGACGGCCATGGGCGCCTGCGAGGAGGCGTTCATTCGGTCGAACCGGCCTGGCGGTCCGTCGCGATCGAAAGGTTGAGGAATCCGAGTTGTGCGGCAACGTCCATGGCCGTCACGACGAAATGATGCGGCGTTTCCCGGTCGGCGCGCAGGATCATCGGCAGGTCACGGTTCTCGCCGGCCAGTTGCTCGATCGCGGCCCGAATCGTGCGTTCCTCGCTGTCGATCAAGCGCTGGTCGTTCAGGTACATGCGCCCCTGGGCGTCGATGATCAGTTCCAGGCTGTCGGGCTGCTCTTCGCGCTCGGCCACGGCGCTGGCCTCGGGCAGGTCCACCTTCAGCACGGATTCGCGTTCGAAAGTGGTGCTGACCATGAAAAAGATCAGCAGCAGGAAGACCACGTCGATCAACGAGGTCAGATCGACCGTCGGGTCTTCCTTGACGTGGTTCTTCAGGCGCAAGGCTCAGCCCCCCGGAACGCCCGATCCCAGTTGCGCGACATTGCCGCGTTCGATGGCCTCGATCAGGTTGATCGCCTGCTCTTCCATCGATACCACGTAGCCTTCCACCTTGCCCTTGAAGTAGCGGTAAAAGAAAAAGCTCGGAATCGCCACGGTCAAGCCCGCCGCGGTCGTAATCAGGGCCTCGGAGATGCCCCCGGCCAGCTGGTTCGCATTGCCCACGCCGTGCGCCATGATGGCCGAGAACACCTTGATCATGCCGATGACCGTGCCGAGCAGCCCGAGCAGCGGCGAAATGCCGGCGATGGTGCCGAGCGTGTTGAGGAACCGTTCGAGTTCGTGAACCACGTGGCGCCCGGTGTCCTCGATCGCCTCCTTGATCAGGGTGCGCGAGCGGTGCCGATTGACCAGGCCCGCCGCCAGCACGCGACCCAGCATCGAACCGGAGCGCAGCTGATCGATGTGGCGGCGGTCCAGTTCGTGGCGCGCCGCCCAGTCCTCGACCTTCGAGCCCAGATCCGCCGGCACCACGCGGCTGCGCCGCAGGGTCCAGAACCGTTCGGCGATGATCGTCAGGGAAAGGATGGAACAGATTATGATCGGGGCCATCAACCAGCCACCGGCCCGAATGATTTCAAGCACGCTTCATCACTCCATTGACTCGAGGTCGAACCCAGTTAATGCGCATCATACATGGGGCGGCATCACGAGGCTACGGGCACCCGGCGGCCGCGGGCCAGCGCCAGATGCGGGCCCGTTCGCGGCGTGCGCTGCGGACCCGCTGGATTTCACCGTCGCGCAGGTAGACCCGGATCGCGCCGCATTCGCCCGTGGTCAGGAGGGGTACGCCGGCGGCCCGGTAGCGCTCGCGCACCGCCGGGTGCGGAAAGCCGAAGCGATTGCCCGGCGCGGCGGTCGCGATCGCCAGGCGCGGCTTGACGCGGTCCAGGAATCCGGACCCGGAGGACGAATTGCTGCCGTGGTGCGGCGCCAGCAGCACATCATGCCCGCCCAGCCCCTCGGCAAGCAGGCGGCGCTCGATCGGATCGGAGATGTCGCCCGGCAGCAGGACGCGCCCGGCCGGGCCCGTCACGCTGAGCACGCAGGAGCTGTCGTTGCCGAGGTACGGCAGCCCCGGTGACGGGTGCAGGGCCTTGAACACCGTTTCGCCCCAGGCCCAGGACCAGCCCGCCACGCAGGCCGCTGCTGCGCCCTCGGCCGCGTTCAGGCGCACTGCCGCCTTCGGAAACCGCTGCGCCAGCGCGTGCAGTCCGCCGGCGTGATCGAGATCGCCGTGGCTGATGACGATCCGGTCGGGCGCTCCCGCGCCGAACGCCGGCAGGATCACCGGGCGTACCCGGTTGCGCCGGCCGCCGTCACCCGGCCCCGAGTCGTAGACCAGGGTGCCGGCTTCGGTATGCAGCAGCGCAGACGTCCCCTGCCCCACATCGAGCACTTCGAAAACGACGGCCTCCGCATCCGGCACGTAGCGCGCCGGCAGAACGAGCGGCAACAGCAGAAAAAGCGCCAGCCACCTCCAACGCATCACCGACGGCAGCAGAAGCACGAAGGCGCCGGCCAGGGCGAGCAGCAGGCGGACGGTTCCGGGTGCGTTCAGTCCGAGCGGCGCCGGTCCGTACTCGGCCATGCCGCGCAGCAGCCAGAGCAGCGCGACGGCCGTGTCGCCCGCCACGCGCCACAGCCCCGCCGCAAGCGCCTCGGATACCGGCAACGCGGCGATTCCCGCCAGGACCGGCGGCACGACCAGCGCGCTGACCCAGGGAATGGCCACCAGGTTGGCCGGCAGCGCCAGGGCGCTCGTCAGCCCGAACCAGGCCGCGCTGATCGGCAGCAGGACGGTCGTGACGGCCAACTGGGCGTAGACCGGTCGCCGCCACGCGGCTCCGCGGGAAAGGCGCGGCACGAACACCGCCAGCAGCGCGGCGACCGCGCCGAACGAGAACCAGAACCCCGCGCCGAGCGGCGCGAAGGGGTCGAACAACAGAACCACGGCCGCGGCCCGCAGCAGGGCCGAAGCGGGATGGATCGCGCGCGCCGAGATCGCCGCGAGCAGCACGACCGCGACCATCGCGACTGCGCGCAGCGTCGATACGCCGAGATCCGCCAGCACGGCATAGCCGATCGCTGCGAGGAGCCCGCCGGCAGCGGCCGAAACCAGCAGTAATCGGCCGCGGCGAATGATCCGGAACGGCGCCAGCAGCGCGCGCAGCAGCCAGAATCCGGCGGCCGCCGCGAGTCCGACGTGCAGGCCGGAGATCGCCAACAGGTGCGCCGTGCCCGTATCGACGAGGAGTTGCCGCGTCGATTCGTCCAGGCCGGAACGATCGGCAACGGCCAGCGCGCGAACGACCCCCGGCCCCGGGCCCGGCGACAGGTTTCGGTCGATCGCCCGCACGACGCGCTCACGGAGCCCGTTCGCCGAACCCGTCACGGCGGGCGCCCCTTCGAGCCGCTCGGCCGCGCGAACGGTTCCGAGCGCGCCGATGCCCCGCGCGAACAACCGGCGCTCCGGGTCCGAGCCGTGAAAATTGACCGCACCCCAGGGGGGTTGCAGACGCAGTTCCAGTCGCCACTGCTGGCCCGGCGCGACATCGGGCGCCGCCCCCGCCTCGTGATACCAACGGACGCGAATCGCCGCGGGCAGGCGCACGTTGCCCGCATCGGCATGCGGGGCGAAGCGGAAACGGGTCAGTTCGGAATAGCGCGCCGGCACCGAGGTAACGGACCCGGTCACCGTAACCACCGCCCGCGAATGCGCGGCCGACAGGCGGTCCCCTGCCCGCTCCGAGTACTGCGCCAGGGTCCAGCACAGGGCCAAAACGGCAAGGCCGACCGGTCGGCTGCGGCGCTTGACGCAGGCTGCGAGGCCACAGCCGGCCGCGGCGGCGAGGAGCACGGGATGCGGTAACGCGGTGAACAGGAGTGCGGACAGACATCCGGCAATGATGGCCGGGGGCCAGCGCTCAGCCTCGGCGATGCGCCCGTGGCGCACGCGTGCCGAACGCTCGCTTGCGTGATTCCCCCGCCCCCTGTTCACCCCCCTATCGTCGGGTCAGCCTCCCGCCTCCCGCATCGTCCCGAGATGCAATTCGCACTGGCGGTCCATGCGGGCCGCGAGGCTGCGGTCGTGGGTCACCAGCAACAGGCTGGTACCCAGCGCGCGGTTCAGTTCCAGCATCAGGCCATAGACGTGGTCCGCCGTCCGCTCGTCGAGGTTGCCGGTCGGTTCGTCGCCGAGCACCACCCGTGGTTTACCGACCAGGGCCCGGGCTACCGCCGCGCGCTGGCGTTCTCCGCCCGACAGCTCGCCCGGCTTGTGGTTCAGGCGATCCGCCAGACCGACCCGGTCGAGAATCTCCCGCGCCTGGCGGTTCGCCGCCTCGACCGTGTCACCGCGAATCAGCAGCGGCATGGCGACGTTTTCGAGCGCCGTGAACTCATTGAGCAGGTGGTGGAACTGGTAGACGAAGCCCATCGAGCGGTTGCGGACCCGATTGCGCTCCGTGGTCCCCATTGACCACAGCGACCGGTCGTTCACGAGCACGTCGCCGGCGTCGGGTCGGTCGAGGCCGCCCAGGATGTGCAGGAGCGTGCTCTTGCCCGCCCCGGAGACACCGACCACCGCCAGCGATTGACCGGCCCGCAGTTCGAGGTCCACGCCGCGCAGAACCCGAACCTCCCGCGGCCCCTGACGGAACGTCTTGACGATGCCCCTCGCCTCCAGCACCACCTCACTCATAGCGAAGCGCCTCCGCGGGATGCGTGCGCGCCGCGCGCCACGACGGGTACAGGGTCGACAGAAGGGACATGGCGAGCGCCATCAGGGCGAATTTGAGGACGTCCGCGGCCTGCAGATCCGACGGCAGCTCGGTGATGTAATAAATGTCCGCCGGAAACAGGCTGAATCCGAACAGCTGCTCCAGGAAGGGCACGACCGCACCGATGTTCAGCGCCAGCAGGATGCCCCCAACGACCCCGAGCAATGTGCCCACCACACCGATCACGCTGCCCTGGATCATGAACACGCGCATGATCGTTCCGTCCCGCGCCCCCATGGTCTTCAGAATCGCAATGTCCGGCTGCTTGTCGGTCACCACCATGACCAGCATCGAGATGATGTTGAAGGCCGCCACCGCGATAATCAGCGACAGGATCACCCACATCACCGTTTTCTCCGTTTTCACGGCCTGAAAAAGATTGCCGCGCTCCTGGGTCCAGTCGCGGACCGTGTAGTAGCGCGTTCCGCCCGTCGACGTCGGCGTCGATTCCATCAGTTCGGTCGACAGGTCGCGGGCGACGGCCCAGGCGCGATACAGGTCCTTCAGGTGCAGGCGCACACCGCCCGCATCGCCCTCCGGGATGCGCAACAACCGCGCCGCATCGGCCATGTGCACAAGAGCCAGCGCGGAGTCGTTTTCGAATTCCCCGAACTCGAACGCGCCGACCACCGTGAACCGCTTCATCAGCGGCGTTGCGCCGACCGGGGTTGCCTTCAGCCGCGGCGCGATGACCGTAACCGAATCGCCCGGCCCGACACGCAGCCGCGAGGCCAGGCCGATGCCGAGAATGATCCCGAACTCGCCCGCCTTGAGGTCATCGAGCCTTCCGTACAGCATCTTGTCGGCGACCTCGGAGACATTGCGCTCAAAGGCCGGTTCCACGCCGCGGATGAACGCGCCGCTCGACTCGCGGCCCTGCAACCAGACGCCCTCCTCGATGTACGGCGCCGCGCCGTCGACTTCGGGGTGCCGTTCGACCTCGTCGATGACCGTTCGCCAGTCGTTCAGCGAGCCTTCCAACGGCTGAATGGTGGCATGGGCGATAGCGCCGAGGATGCGCGCCCGCAGCTCCTTTTCAAAGCCGTTCATGACCGAAATCACGGTAATCAGCGTCGTCACACCGAGCGCGATGCCCAGCATCGAGATCAGCGAGATGAACGAGATGAAATGGTTGCGCCGCTTCGCGCGCACGTAGCGCAGACCGACGAAGGCTTCGAGTGGCTTGTACATTGCGCGCAATTACAGCACACGCGCCGGTAGGGCACCACCCCGTCCGCCGCGTCCCGCTGTAGGAAATTCACGCCCGGCTGCGCGCGCGTTCAGTGCAGTGCGTCCAGCACCCGGCGCAGGTCGTCGGGCAGTGGCGCGTCGAGTTCCAGCGTCGTTCCGTCGGGCCGCGGCACCACCACCCGGTGCGCGTGCAGGAAGACGCGCCGCAAGCCCCGCCGGCGCCACTGGCGCTGCGCCTCGCGTCCGGCGTACTTGTCGTCCCCGGCCAGCGGCATGCCGAGGTGCGCCGCATGCACGCGAATCTGGTGGGTTCGTCCGGTCAGCAACTCGGCCTCCGCGTAGGTGCCTTCGGCCAGAGATTCGAGCCGCCGGAAGCGGGTCAGAGCGGGCTTGCCCGACGTCGACACCTCGACCAGCCGGCGCTGCCCCGCCGTGACGCGCGCCAACGGCGCGTCGACCTCGACCCGGTCCTGCGGCAGCTGGCCATCCAGCAGGCAGAGGTAGAATTTGGCGACCGTGCCGGCGCGGAACAGTCCGCCCAGGCGCTTGAGTTCGGCGCCGTTGCGGGCCAATAACAGGCAGCCGCTGGTTTCCCGGTCCAGGCGATGCACCAGTTCGAGGAACTGCCCCGGCCGGTCCTGGCGCAGGGCGTCGATCAGACCCCAGGCGAGTCCGCTGCCCGCATGCACCGCCATGCCGGCCGGCTTGTCCACCACCAGCAGGTCGTCGTCTTCGTACAGGACGGCCGCGCGCACGGCAGCGCACGCGGACTCCGGCACCCCGACGGCCTCGCCCGCAGCGCGCGGTGCGGGCGGGATTCGAACCGTGTCGCCGGTGCTCAGGCGGGTCGACGGCTTGCAGCGTTTCCCGTTGATCCGTACCTGTCCGGTCCGAATAATCCGGTAGACCAGCGAGCGCGGCAGCCCCCGCAGACGCGCGCTGAGGAAATTATCGACCCGCTGGCCGTCCCGGTCGGAATCGACCTCGACGAGCTGCACGCCCCCGGCTTTCTCCTGTTCTGGCATTCGCGTTTAACTCATTGATAGACCGCAGAATGACTGCTATATTACAGCGTTCTGGTATACCGCGCGCCGGCCTTCGAACACCACGGCGGCCGGCCCTCGAATCCGGGCGCTTCGCACCGAATTCCAACCCGGACGACGGATTTCCCCGATCGGGAACCGCGGGGTCGCGATTCCAGATACTGAATTGCTGCGACGGTCCTGACGGATCGTCCTTGAGAGCGGCCGAGTTTCGGTCCGCCATAACGAAAACAGAAAATGGCAAGCCTGGCCCCTGTCGGAACGAAGGGCCGGGAGCACGGATCACGTGAATGCGGCGCCCGGGGGCACCGCCTGTAGTGCGTGTTCAGGCCAGGATGCCTGAGGAACAATACAATGAAGAGAATGCTGATCAACGCGACTCAGCCAGAAGAGTTGCGTGTCGCCGTCGCTGACGGCCAGTTGTTGATCGATCTGGACATCGAAGTCCCCTCCCAGGAACAGAAAAAAGCCAACGTCTACAAGGGCCGCATCACCCGGATCGAACCGTCCCTTGAGGCCTGCTTCGTCGATTTCGGCTCCACCCGCCACGGCTTCCTGCCGTTCAAGGAGATCTGCCCCGAGGCCTGGGCCCGGCAGCCCACGAAGGAAGGCAAGCCGTCCATCCGGGACGTCATGAAGGAAGGCCAGGAAGTCATTGTCCAGGTCGAGAAAGAGGAGCGCGGCAACAAGGGCGCCGCCCTGACGACGTACATCTCGCTCGCCGGTCGCTACCTGGTCCTGATGCCCACCAACCCCAAGGCCGGGGGCGTCTCGCGCCGGATCAGCGGCGACGACCGCACCGAACTGCGCGAACAACTGCAGCAGGTCATCACACCGGACAACGTCGGCATCATCGTGCGGACCGCCGGCGTGGGCCGCGAAGCCGAAGAGCTGCAATGGGACCTCGATTACCTGCTGCAACTCTGGGGTGCGATCGAGAAAGCCGCGGAGGAACGCTCCGCGCCGTTCCTGATCTACCAGGAAAGCAACCTGATCATTCGCGCGTTGCGCGATCACCTGCGCAGCGACATCGGCGAAATCCTGATCGACAACGAGCAGGTCCTGAACGACGCCCGCGAGTTCGTGCAACAGGTCATGCCGCACAACGTCCGCAAGTTGAAGCGCTACGACGACGCCGTGCCGCTGTTCAACCGCTTCCAGATCGAGAGCCAGATCGAATCCGCGTTCGCGCGCACGGTGCACCTGCCGTCCGGCGGCGCCCTGGTCATCGATCACACCGAGGCCCTGCTGTCCATCGACATCAACTCGGCGCGCGCCACGAAAGGCGCGGACATCGAGGACACGGCGTACCAGACCAATCTCGAGGCCGCGGACGAAATCGCCCGCCAGTTGCGCCTGCGCGATCTCGGCGGCCTGATCGTCATCGACTTCATCGACATGATGGACCGCAAGCACCAGCGCGCCGTCGAGGAACGCCTGCGCCACGCGCTGCAGATCGACAAGGCCCGGGTCCAGACCGGCCGCATCTCGCGCTTCGGTCTGCTCGAAATGTCGCGTCAGCGACTGCGGCCGTCGCTGGGTGAATCCAGCCAGGAGCCCTGCCCGCGTTGTGAGGGCCACGGCACGATTCGAAGCGTCGAATCGCTGGCGCTGTCCATCCTGCGCCTGGTCGAAGAAGAGTGCATGAAGGAGTTCACGGGCCAGGTCATGGTGCAGGCGCCGCTGACGGTGGCCAACTTCCTGTTGAACGAGAAGCGCAAGGCCGTCGCGGAAATCGAGTCGCGCCACGGCGTGCCGATCCTGATCATCGCCAACGAGTACATGGAGCGCCCGCGGTTCGAAATCCATCGCCTGCGCAAGAGCGAGGTCAGCGCCGACCCGAGCTACCTGAGCGTCACCCAGCCCGAACCCGAATTGGTCGCCAGTGGCGAAACGCAAATGGCCGGGACCGGAGCGCCGGTACCCGCGGTCAGCCGCGTGGCGCCGAGCCGACCGGTTCCCGTTCGCGAGGAAAGCCCGGAGCCTGAGCCGCTGCCCAAGCCCGGGTTCTTCAGCCAGTTGTTCGCACGCTTCTTTGCCAACGACGAGCGCGACGAAAAGGACGGTGAGGCGCGCGGTGCGCGCAAGAAGGCCGCCAGCAAGGCGGCTCAGACCGAGCGCGTCGCACCGGCGGCAAAGAAGGGCACGCCGGCGGCAAAGAGTGGCGATGGCCGGGATTCCGCCGGGTCGTCTACCCGCAAGAAGCGCCGTGGCGGCAAGAAAAAGACCAGCCGCTCTCCCGATGGCGGTCCGGACGGCGGCAAGCAGGTAAAGAAAAAAGCGCCGCGCAAGAAGACCGGCAAAAAGACCGGCAAGAAAACCGGCAAGAAGAAGGCGCCACAGAAACAGCAGCAGAAACCGCAGCAGGACGGCGAGCAGAACACCGCGAAGCAGGCCGGCGACCAGGGCAACCAGGCCAGGGGCTCGTCAGACGACGCCACGGGCGGGCAGCCGAAGAAGTCCCGGCGCCGTCGCTCGCCGTACCAGACGGCCGGCAGCCGGCAGCGCGACAACCGGAACGCGCCGAAACCGGATCAACGTCCGGATGCCGGCGACACCGGTCAACGCGGCGATCAGCGCAGCGGCAAGCCTGCCGCCGACAGGGGCGACTCGGGCACATCGGCCGGAGACAAGGCGCCCGACGCCAGCAACAAGGCGATGGTCTCCTCTTCAACGCCGAGCGAGCAGAGCGCCGCCCGGACCGGCGACGGACCGACCTCCGGCGACACGGGTAAACCGGCCTCCGGCGACACGGGCAAACCGACCTCCGGCGACACGGGCAAATCGACCACCGCGCCCGCGGAGAAGCGCTCGTCCGCGCACACCGGGCCGGCAGACGACAGCGGATCCGCTGAACGCGCGGCTAATCAGACCAGGCCCGATGAATCGACCAGGCCGCCCGCCTCCGATTCCAGCGGCCAAACCGCGAGCCGGCCCGAGCCCGCGAAACCGAAACCCGAGGCCGGTAACGCGCCCGGCGGTTCCGGCGCGGGCAAACCGTCGGTAGAGGTCGTTCGCGACGACAAGGGCATCTACACCCTGAAACCGGCCGGCGACCGTTCGAAATCCGAAGGCGGCTCGAAAAAGGAACCGTCCGAAAAGAGCGAAAAGGAACGCCCCTCGTCCGACTGATGATCCGATTCCGGGCCGCCCGACCGGGCGGCCCGGATTTCAGTTCGCCGCCACCAGGCCGTAGCGCATCGCCATGCGGGTCATGGCCACGTCGTTCCGGGTATCCAGCTTCTCGAAAATCCGGTATTTGTAGGTTGCGACGGTCTTGGGGCTCAGGTGCATGACCCGTGCAATTTCGGCGATTTTCTTGCCATCCGCCAACATCAGCATCACCTCCATTTCCCGCGTGGACAGTTCATCGAACGGCGAGCCCCGGCCGCCGGGCAACAGGTCCAGCGCCATTTTCTGCGCGATCCGCGAACCGATGTGCCGTCCACCGGCCGCCACCGTGCGGATGGCATCGATGAGTTCGGTCGCCGGGCATCCCTTGGTCAGGTAACCCGCGGCGCCGGCGTCCAGCAACCGTTCGGGGTACGGCCGTTTTTCATGCACGGAAAGAATGATGACGCCGGGCGCCGGCGACGCCTGTCGCAGGCGGCTGGTCACTTCGAACCCGGACAGGCCCGGCATCTCGACATCCAGCAGGACGACGTCCGGCCGCAGTTTCCGACTCATGACGAGCGCTGTTTCGCCGTCCGTAGCCTCCCCTGCAACCTGGATGGACGGATAGTCGCTCAATGTCTGGCGCAGACCGATTCGGACGAGTTCATGGTCGTCCACCACGAGAACCCTGATCATGTGTTTCCCCTTTTTTCCCCAATTCGAACAGTATGTTTCAAGCCCCTTGCACCGTTCTCGAGTGCCGGTTCATCTTAACGGGGATTCCGGCCGGATTCGACCGCCCGCCGGGCACTCGGGTAAATTTCCTACACGCTCCGCTCCAGATCCGCGCACAGCGTCGTGGATTCCATGACGTGCTCGGCAAAGCCCGTCCCGGCCTCCGTGTAGATGTTGAACACCAGTGACGCGCCGCATTCCTCCAGGCGCGGTATCTCGTCGGGATAGCGGGCGATCGCCGATACCGGCCCGCGGTAATTCGAGGCGCGCAACTGCCGCAGGACGGCCAGCGACGTCGTGACCCTGGGCAGGGTCAGCATGATCATCTCGATGTCCCGGGGCAAATGGATCCGGTCCCAGAAATCCGCGTCGGTGGGATCGCCCAGCAACGCCTTGCGCCCCGCCTCCCGTTGCCGGCGAACGGTTTCGGGCGCGATGTCCACCCCGACGACCCGTCCCGGAAAACGCGCCTCCATGTGATCGTAGGCGCCGCTGCCGACGCCGCCCATGCCGACGATCACGATGTGCGCATCGCTGATGTCGATGGGCTTCTCGTCATCCGCCAGGTCGGCGGCCTGGAAGCGCTGCCAGAACGCGCGGCGGTCGCTGTACAGCCGGTCTCCCGGACGAATGGCGACCGCGGCGAAAATAAACGAGAACGTGACGGCCAGCGACAGGATCAGCAGCCAGTCGTCCGCAAGCCAGCCGTTCGCCACCGATACGGCGACCACGATCAGGCCGAACTCGCTGTACTGGCTCAGGTTGCGGCTGGCCAGCAGCGAGGTGCGGGCGCGCAGGCGGAACCGCGAGAACAGCGCGAAGAACACCCCGCTCTTGACCAACACCAGCGGCACCAGCAGCAACGCGAGCGCCGCCATTTCGAGGGTCGGTATGCCACCGACCCCGATGGACAGGAAAAACCCGAGCAGGAACAGGTCCTTGAAGCCCATCATCGTCTTGTTGAGCTCGTCGGAACGCGCGTGCCCCGCAATCAGCGTGCCGAGCACCAGCGCCCCGAGGTCGCCCTTGAGGCCGACCATTTCAAACACTTCGGCGCCACCCAGCGCGAGAATGATGCCGTACAGCACCAGCAATTCGCCGTGCCCGACCCGTTGCAGCACGCCGTAGAGGACCCGGCGCGCCGCGAACAGACCGATGATCACCGCGACGGCCCAGATCGACGGCAGGCGGGCGGTCGATGCGGCCAGGAAGAGCACGGCGGCGATATCCTGGACGATCAGCACGCCGATGGAAATGCGTCCGTGCAGCGACTTGATCTCGCCGCGGTCTTCGAGCAGCTTGACCACGAAAACCGTGCTCGAAAAGCTCAGCGCAAAGGCGATGAGCAGCGCCGAATGGGGCGCGAGGCCGGAAGCCAGCGGCACGCCGGCCAGGGCCAGGGCCAGCAGCAGCGCGCCGAACCCCAGGGTGATCAGGACCATGTGCAGGCTCGCGACGCCCCAGACCTGCGGCCGGGCGAGCGAGCGCAGGTCCAGTTTCAGTCCGATCGAGAACAACAGCAGCGTGATGCCGAGGTCCGAGAGCTTTTGCAGGAGCTCGCCGGTGACGATCCCCTGGGTGCTCAACAGGAACCCCGTGGCCAGGAAGCCGATCATCGGCGGCAGGCCGATCAGCCGCGCTGCGAGCCCCATCAGGAAGGCGAGCGTAATCCATGCGACGTCGCCCAGGGCGATGGCGATCCAGTCGATGCTCATGGCCGTTCCGTTACGCGACGGGGACGGGCTAAGCGGTTCATGCGGTTTGCTCCGATGCGTTGCCTTGCGCCGATTCTAATGCATGCGGGCGCGCCCCGTTCAGTCCCGTCGAGCGCGCGGGACTGGCCAAAGCCCCGCGCCCCCTGCACACTGTTATGCGGTTTGAATCCACGGTAACCGACTGACCATGATTTCACTGCTTCTCGCCTTTTTTCTGCTGTCCATCATCGCCTCGTTCCTGTGCTCCCTGTGGGAGGCCACGCTGCTCAGCATCACGCCAAGCTACGCCCAGGTCCAGATGCAGGACGGAAGCCGCACCGGGCGGCAACTGCATCGCTTCAAGCAGAATGTCGACCGGCCGCTGGCCGCGATCCTGACCCTGAACACGATCGCGCACACCGTCGGCGCGATCGGCGTCGGCGCGCAGGCCACGCTGATCTGGTCCGAAGCGCATCCGATGATCACCTCGCTCCTGGTGCCGACCGTCATGACGCTGGCCATCCTGATTCTTTCGGAAATCATTCCCAAGACCCTGGGCGCCGTGTACTGGCAGAAACTGGCCCCGTTCACGGCCAATGCCGTCGCGCTGGTGATCCGCCTGCTGTATCCGCTGGTCTGGCTGAGCCAGAGCCTGACGCAATGGCTCAAACCGGATACCAAGCACAGCGTTTTTTCGCACTCGGAATTTCTCGCGATGGTCGAGATCGGCGTCGAGGAAGGCCATGTCGAGCAGCGCGAATCCGAAATCATCGGCAACCTGCTGAGCCTCAGCGAAACGCCGGTGCGCGAGGTCATGACGCCGCGCACCGTGGTCACCGCGGCCCCGGAATCACAGACGATCAGCGCGTTCCATGAGCTGCACCCAGACCTGCCCTACTCCCGGATTCCGCTGTTTCGCGACGACAACCCGGATCACGTCACCGGTTACGTTCTGAAGGGCACGCTGCTCACGCGCCTGTTGCAGGGCCGCGGCGACGAAACCGTCGGCAGCATCCGCCGCGAAATGCTGGCGGTCCCCGAGACGTTTCCGATCCGGGAAATGTTCGATCGGTTCCTGCAGACGCGCGAACACATCGCGCTCGTCATCGACGAGTTTGGCGGCATGGCCGGAATCGTCACGATGGAGGACCTGGTCGAAACCCTGCTCGGCACCGAAATCATCGACGAACTCGACCAGGCGGCCGACCTGCGCGAGGAGGCCCGGCGCAAGTGGCGCCGCCGGGTCGATCGGCACGGCCTGATCCGGCCCACGCCCTCCGACGGCGACGACGATTGATCGGCGCGTCGGCGAGGCGACGCACTCAGCCCCAGCCGATTTCGTCGAGGTAATCGTCCTCGATTCCGAAGTAGTGCGCGATTTCGTGCAACAGCGTCTTGACGATCTCATCGCGCAGTTCGTCGGGCGGCAGGTCGAGTTCCAGGTGCGGCTTGCGGAAGATATGAATGACGTCGGGCAACTCGAACGCGTAATCCACGCCCCGCTCGGGCAGCGGCACGCCGAGATACAGGCCCAGCAGATCCGACCCGTCAGGGTCGAGGTCAGGGCCGGCCTCCTCGCTGATCTGCACGTCGATGTTGTCGAACGCCTCCCGCACCCAGTCGGGCAGGTCGCGCATGGCCGCGTGCACGAGATCGTCGAATTCATCGGGTTTCATGGCAATGCGGGCTGTCGCTCGAGTCGGGCCGGCGGTCACTATAGCACCCGCTCGCCGTTTGCCGGGTCGATCGACCCGTTCCGGCCGAACAACCGGGCGCGCACGTTGTATCATGCACGGTTTCACGGTTACGCACTCAGGGGGGTCGGCACGTGACTCATTCGAAGGATAAACTGCACGCGATCATCGCTTCGATCGGTTCGGTGCTGATCGGCAAGGAACAGGAAGTGCGCATCGCGCTGGCGTGTCTGCTCGCCCGGGGCCACCTCCTGATCGAAGATCTCTCGGGGATGGGAAAAACCACGCTGGCCAATGCGATGGCCCGGATCCTGGGGCTCGACTTCAATCGCGTCCAGTTCACCAGCGACCTCCTGCCGGCCGATATCGTCGGCGTCTCCGTGTACGACAAGCCGGCGGCGGCGTTCCAGTTCCACCCGGGACCGGTGTTCTGCCAATTGCTCCTGGCCGACGAAATCAATCGCACGACGCCCAAGACCCAGAGCGCGCTGCTGGAGGCGATGGCCGAGGGCCAGGTCACGGTGGAAGGCGAAACCCGCGACCTTCCCCGGCCGTTCTTCGTCATCGCGACCCAGAACCCGGCCCAGTATTCCGGCACCTTTCCGCTGCCGGAGTCGCAACTCGATCGCTTCCTGATGCGGATGTCGCTCGGCTATCCCGACCTCGCGTCTGAAAAAGCGATCCTGACCGGCGGTGATCCGCGGACCCGCTTGCGCGACCTGGAGCCACAACTGACCGTCGACGAACTGTTGGCCCTGCAGGACGAGGTCGACGCCGTCAGCGCCGCCGAGCCCGTGGTGGACTATCTGTTGCGCCTGATCCAGCACACGCGCACCAGCGAACTGTTCGAATTCGGCCTGTCGCCGCGGGCGGCGCTGGCCATCCTGCAATCGGCCAAGGCCATCGCGCTGCTCGAAGGGCGCTCGTTCGTCATTCCCGAGGACATCCAGGCCGTATTCCCGGCCGTCGCCAATCACCGCCTGCAGGGCACCGGCCGCGGCCACGACAGCGGCAGCCGGGTGCTCGTCGAAAAAGTACTCGACGCCGTCGATGTGATTTGACCGGAGGGCATCGGTGCGGAATCCGTTGACGCGAATCCGGCAGTCGTTCCGGCGCACTTTTCGGCGCTGGGTCGAGCGCCGCACGCCGCTCGTCGACGCCTGCCGGCTGGACCATCGCCGCCTCTACATTCTGCCGTCGCGCGCCGGGTTCGGTTTCCTGGTCCTGATTTTCGCACTCTGGTGGCTGGGCACGAACTTCGAAAACAACCTCGTTTTCATTCTCTGTTTCCTGCTGCTGGCCCTGTGGATCGTCAGTATCCACGTTACCCATGGCACGCTGTCCGGACTGCGCATCAAACCGGTGCGCGCCGAATCGGTGTTCAAGGGCGACGCGGCGGCGGTCGAGCTGTGTTTGAGCCAATCCACGGCCCGGCGCCGCGAGGGGATTACCTTGTGTTTCGCGGGCGGCGAGCCCGTCATGGTCGACCTCGACAAGGCCGGGGATACCTTCGTCACCGTGCTGGCGCCGACCCGGCGCCGGGGCTTCCTGGAACCGGGAATGCTGACGGTCGAGAGCGTTTACCCGGTGGGCCTGATGCGTGTCTGGAGCCACGTCCGGTTCCGCTTCGAGGCCGTCGTGTACCCCGCCCCGGTGCGGGACGCGACCCGACCGGCGCAACGTGGCGGTCGGGGCGAGGGCCATTTCACGGGCTCGACCGGGTCCGAGGACTATGTCGGCCTGAAGACCTACGTGACCGGGGAATCGCTGCGCCACGTGGCCTGGAAGCAGTATGCCCGGGAACAGGGCCTCTGGTCGAAGCAGTACGCCGATCCGGTCGCCAGCAAGGTCTGGATAGACTGGGACGATTACGCGGGCCTGGACACCGAGCAGCGACTCGCGCGAATGACCGGGCGGCTCTGCGCCTGCGATGCCGACGGCCGGCTTTACGGCCTGCGCCTGCCGGGGGTTGAACTGGCGCCGAACAACGGCAGCGCTCACCGCGCCGCCGCCCTGCGCCACCTGGCGCTCCACGGCGTCGACCGGCCCGGGCAGGTCGCCGAATGAGCCGGCCTGGCTGGCAATTGTCCCGCAGCGGCCTGTTCTGGGTCCTGCTGGCTTTCGCCGCCGTGGTCGGGCTGCACCTCGGTCACCTGCCCGGCTGGGTCGCCGCGCTTGCGGGCGCCAGCCTGGTCTGGCGCATCCTCGAGTACCGCGGCGTGGTCCCGTTTCCGCCGTGGCCGCTCAAAGCGCTCTTCGTCGGCGCGTGCGTCGCCGGTCTCGCGCTGAGTTACCGCTCGCTGCTGGGGCTGGAGCCGATGGTGGCCATGCTGATCGCGGGCTTCGGGCTCAAGCTGCTGGAGATGCATCACAAGCGCGACGCCGTCGTGCTGGTCTTTCTGGCCTACTTCACGGCGGCCGTGCACTGCGTCTTCACGCAGGACATTCCCGACTTCGTGCTGGTGCTGCTGACCTACGTGATCGCGACGGCGGCGCTGGTCAGCATCAACCAGTCCGGCCGGCGGACCCGGGCCGCAGGGCCTCCGCTGGCCGCATTGCGTCTGCTCCTGACCTCGCTGCCGTTCATGCTGGTGCTGTTCCTCGTCGTACCCCGCCTGGGCGCGTTCTGGTCGATCCCGGTGGCCAAGAACCAGGCCCGGACCGGCGTCAGCGACAGCATGGCCCCGGGCGCGTTTTCGCGTCTGGTCGCCTCGGACCGGCTCGCTTTTCGCGCACGGTTCGAGGGCGAGCCGCCGGCGCGCAATCGCCTGTACTGGCGTGGCCTGGTGCTTTCGACGTTCGACGGGCGCGAATGGACGCAGGCCGATTTCCACGGACCGGACCGCCCTGCCCTGGACCGCGGTGACGCGACGGGTATCGTCCGCCTCGGGGAGCCGGTGCGCTACACGCTGACGATGGAACCGACCTATCGACGGTGGCTGTTCGCGCTGGCGACGCCGTCGTCGCCCGAACCCGGCATTCGCCTGATGCGGGACTCCCGACTGGTCAGCGTCGCGCGCATCGGTCAGCGGCGCAATTACGAAATCCAGTCGTGGCTCGAGTACCGCCTGGAACCGGATGGGCTGCATCCTTATCGCGACGAACTCGAACGGCGCCTGCCGGTCGGGTCGAACCCCGAAACGGTCCGCGTCGCGCGCCAGTGGGCGCAGGAAACGCCGGATGCCGAGACCCTGATCCAGCGCCTGCTCGCGCTGTACAACGAGTCGTTCGTTTACACGCTGGAACCGCCGGCGCTCGGCAGGCACACGGTCGACGAATTCCTGTGGCAAACGCAGCGCGGTTTCTGCGAACACTTCGCCGGCAGCTTTGCGTTCTTCATGCGGGCCGCCGGCCACCCGGCCCGCGTGGTCGTCGGCTACCAGGGCGGCGAGCGCCACCCCCGCGAGAATTTCGTGACGGTCCGCCAGTACGACGCCCATGCCTGGGCCGAGGTCTGGATCCAGGGCCGGGGCTGGCTCCGCGTCGACCCCACCGCCGCAGTCGCGCCCGAGCGTATCGAAATGAGCCTGGCCGACCTGTTCCGCGACGAGGACGGCTTTCTGTCCGACAGCCCGCTGAGCCTGCTGCGCTTCCGCGACTTCGGTTTCGTCAACTGGCTCGTCCTGCAGCGCGATTACCTCGATTACGTCTGGGGCACCTGGGTGCTGGGCTACGACAAGCGGCAGGCGGATTTTCTGAAGCGGTTGCTGGGGGACGTCGATGCGCCCCGGCTCGGGCTGCTGTTTCTCGCCGCCGCCGGCATCACGCTGCTGCCGTACGGCCTCGTCATGCTGGTGCATCGACGCCGCGCGCGGCCGGATGCGCGCGATGCGCTGATCGCCCGTTTCTGCAGCAAGATGGCGAAAGCCGGACTGCCGCGCAGAACGGGTGAAGGCATCGTCGATTACGCCCACCGCATCGCCGCCGAGCGCCCGCAACTCGGGCCGGCCGCGCTGCGCGTGGCCGATGCCTATGTCCGCCAGCGATACCAGGAAGACGCCGCGCCGGGAATCCAGGAACTGCGCCGCCGGGTGAATCGCTTCAATCCGTCAGACGCCTGAACGGCCGACGCGATCAGGGCCAAGCCGTGACGTCGCTGCGCTCGCGCGTCCAAATCGGCATTCCTGCCGATTTGTCGAACCCAGCGGCCTGCCGCCGCATGCGCCCTCATCCCCGCCGTTCCATCAGATAGCAAAAAGCCCGCGCAAGGCGGGCTTTTCACTATCTGGCGGAGAGGGTGGGATTCGAACCCACGGTACGGATAACCGTACACTTGATTTCGAGTCAAGCCCGTTCGACCACTCCGGCACCTCTCCGTGAAACGTCGAAGGTGCGTATTCTACCCTTCCTCGGCGTTGCTGAACATGGTTGCGCGCCCGGAAATCGGCCACCCACAACGGCACGGGCGTCGTGGACGCCTAATTCATTGCCTTGGTGCGTTCAGGTAGCGCCGATTCATTCGCAACGGCTAGAATCTTCGATCGGTTTCGAATTGCTGACGAACAAGAGGACTCGCTCGATGCAAAAAACACACGGATTTTGGCTGCCTGCGACCATCATCACGACCCTGGCGCTGTTCTGCGTGACCCCCGCATGCGCGGACGACCACGCAACGCCGGCGTCGACGGGCGAAACGCCCACGGTCCTGATTACCGGAGCGAACCGGGGCCTGGGGCTGGAGTTCGCCCGGCAGTATGCAGCGGACGGCTGGACCGTCATTGCGACGGCCAGAAATCCGGAACGGGCCGACGAACTCAAGGCGCTGCCCGTGGAGATTGCGGAACTGGACGTGGCGGATCCGGCGAGCATCGACGCGCTGGCGAACTCGCTCGAAGGCCGTCCGATCGACCTGCTCATCAACAATGCCGGCATCTTCCCGCGGGTCGGCAGCATCGAGGAAATCGACTTCGATGACTACAACCGGACGCTGGTCGTGAATACGGTGGGCCCCGTGCGCGTGACACGCGCCCTGCTGCCGAATCTTCGAGCGAGTGAACGGAAGACCGTCGTCAACATCACGAGTCGCCTCGGCAGCATCGCGCTCACCGATAACGGCGTCTTTTACGGCTACCGCGAGAGCAAGGCGGCCTTGAACATGTTCACGAAGATCCTGGCCAACGAACTGAAGCCCGAAGGATTCACCTGCCTGACGATTCATCCCGGCTGGGTGCAGACGGACATGGGCGGTGAAAACGCGAACCTGACGCCGGCGGAATCCATCAGCGGCATGCGGGCCGTCATCGCGGCGCGAGGCCCTGCGGACACCGGCACCTACTGGTCCTACAGCGGCGAGAAGGTGCCGTGGTAAGTGCGGTCGGTGCGACCGCATGCGCCCTCATCCCCGCCGTTCCATCAGACCGCAAAAAGCCCGCGCAAGGCGGGCTTTTCACAGTCTGGCGGAGAGGGTGGGATTCGAACCCACGAAGGGCGTTAACCCTTGCTGGTTTTCAAGACCAGTGCATTCAACCGCTCTGCCACCTCTCCGGATGCGTTTCGAGCCGAGCGCAGGATGGCGCCTGTGCGTATCGAAGCGCGTCAGAATAGCCGAAATCACCGCCATGCTCCAGCCTTCGGGGCCGCCAAATGACGCCATGAGCGCCTTTCGGTATGCTGCACCCTTGATTGAATGAACCCCGACCCCGAAATCAGGTCTTAGAATCGAGCCGGCTTACGAACCGGACACTTTGCAACGAGAAAGGAGACGCTCGCACACATGAACCAAACGGCTTACAGCATTCCCACGACACACGTACCGACTTCGGTCGTCAATCGCACGCTGCGCAACACTTACGCCCTGCTCGGCATGCTGTTCGTGTTCGGCGCGGGAACCGCCTACGTTGCCCAGGCAATGAACTGGTGGATTCCGTTCTGGCCGTTCGTGATCGGCATCATCGCTTTTTCTTTCGCGATCAACGCCACCCGCAACAGCGTATGGGGCCTGGTGCTGGCGTTCGGATTCTCGGGCTTTCTCGGGCTCGTGACCGGCGCCAACGTCAACGCGGCGCTGGCGGCTTACCAGAACGGCGGCGTGCTGGTCGCCGCGTCGTTCGGCCTGACGGCCGCGCTGTTCTTCAGCCTGTCGGCCTACGCGATGAACACCAAGCGCGACTTCAGCGGCTGGTTCGCCTTCCTCGGTGTCGGCACGCTCGCGGTGTTCGCGGCCTTCATCCTGAATTACTTCCTGCAGATCCCGGCGCTGGCGCTCGCGCTGTCGACGATGATCGTCCTGATCGCCTGCGGCTGGATCATCTGGCAGACGCAGCAGATCGTCCGCAACGGCCAGACCAATTACATCCTGGCCGCCACCGGTCTGCTGGCCGACATCTTCGTCCTGTTCAACAACCTGCTGGCGTTGCTGGGCTTCGGATTCGGCGACGACTGAGCACACGGCCAGACACCACAACGCAAAAAGCCCGCGGTTTCGCGGGCTTTTTCGTTACCGTCTTCGCGCCGGCGTTCAGCCGATGACTTCGAGCCCACCCATGTACGGCCGAAGCGCCTCCGGCACGCGAATCGCGCCGTCGCGCTGCTGGTAGTTCTCCATCACCGCAATCAGGGTGCGCCCGACCGCCAGGCCGGAGCCGTTCAGGGTATGGACCAGTTCGGGCTTGCCGGTTTCCGGGTTGCGCCAGCGCGCCAGCATGCGGCGGGCCTGGAAATCGGTGCAGACACTGCAGGAGGAGATCTCCCGATACGCGCCCTGCCCCGGCAACCAGACTTCGATGTCGTAGGTCCGGGCCGCGGAGAAACCCATGTCGCCCGTGCACAGCACGACGGTGCGGTACGGCAATTCCAGGCGCTGCAGGATACGCTCCGCATGGCCGGTCAACTCCTCCAGCGCCGCTTCCGAATCCTGCGGCCGCGTGATCTGCACCAACTCGACTTTCTCGAACTGGTGCTGCCGGATCATGCCCCGCGTGTCCTTGCCGTAGGACCCCGCCTCGCGGCGAAAGCACGGCGTCTGGGCCGTGTAACGCAACGGCAGGTCGTCCGCGGCGATGATTTCCCCGGCGACCACGTTGGTCATCGGCACCTCGGCCGTCGGGATCAGGTAGCGCGGCGGATCGTCCGTGGTCGCGAAGGCGTCGTCGCCGAATTTCGGCAACTGCCCGGTGCCGGTCATGGCCTCCGCGTTGACGACGTACGGCAGGTACAACTCGGTGTACCCGTGTTCGGTCGTGTGGACATCCAGCATGAACTGCGCCAGCGCCCGGTGCAGGCGGGACAGCGCCCCCCGCATCACCGTGAACCGCGACCCGGCCAGCTTGGCGGCCGTCTCCGCGTCCAGCAGGCCGTTCCGTTCACCCAGTTCGTCGTGCTCGCGCGGTTCGAAGTCGAATTCGGGAATGTCGCCCCAGCGGCGCACCTCGACGTTGTCGTTCTCGTCCTGGCCGACCGGTACGCCGGGCAACGGCAGATTCGGCATCTCCATCTGCCAGGCCTGCTGCTGCGCGCGAACCGTGTTGAACTCCGCCTCGGCCTGCGACAGCTCGTCGCCGAGATGCCGCACCTCGTCCAGCAGCGGCTGGATGTCTTCGCCGCGGGCCTTGGCCTGGCCGATGGACTTCGCGCTGGTGTTCTTGCGGTTCTGCAGGTCCTGGGTGCGCAGCTGCAGTTCCTTGCGTCGCGCGTCGAGTTCACGCCAGGTATCGACTTCGAAGCGATAGCCGCGCACGGCCAGCGCCGTCGCGACCCCGTCCGGATCGGTTCTCAGGAGTTGTGGATCAAGCATGGGCCGGTTCTTCGCTGAAAGCGCTGTAGTTTATCGTGCTTCCGACAGCCCCGGTAGGTCGCCGATGACATCGACGCCGGCCGGCGGCGTAAAACGGAACAGGGCGGGATCGAGTTCCGGGTTGCGTTCAATCGCTCGAAAGCGGAATTCGGTGCGTAAGCCGAACGCATCTTCGACGATCAGCAATTCCAGGGCCCCGTCACGCAAACCCAGGATCAAGCGCTCGAACTCGGCCTCGGCGTCGCGGGCGCGAAGCTCGAGCAGCTGCAGCGAATCGCTCTCGCCCACCTCGCGGACCTCGAACTCGCGCTCCAGCAGTTCCGGTTGCATCAGGACCGCGAGCGGCGAATCGACCGTGGCGGCCTGCTGATCGCGCACCGTGACCTGCTCGAGCGCTTCGTCGTACATCCAGATCTTCTCGCCATCGGCCACGACGATTTCCGGAAAATCGCCCCCGTAGACCCAGCGGAAGCGGTTCGGCCGGGCGAGCCAGACCTGCCCCTCGCTGGCGTCCTGCACGACGCCGTCGCGGCTGACGATGGTCTGGCTGAACGCCGCCGCGAGCCGGTCCAGGCCGGAACTGAACGCCTCGAGTTGCGCCCGTGCGCCGAGCCCGGATGCGTGCGCCGGCTGCAACGCCAACGCCAACAGCAGCACGACGCCGACGGCCAGGCCACGGTTGATCCCTGTCGCCCTGCGGAACACGGCTCAGTCGCGGGGCGGCGGCGGCGCCAGCACTTCGCGCTGCCCGTTGTGTTCGGGGGGGCTGACCACGCCGGCGGCCTCCATTTCCTCGACCAGCCGCGCCGCGCGGTTGTAGCCGATGCGCAGTTGCCGCTGGACGCTGGAAATCGATGCGCGGCGGGACTCGGTCACGAAGGCGACCGCCTGGTCGTACAGTTCGTCCTGCTCGGCGTCGGGCGATTCCGGCAGGCCCGTCGCGCCGATGGACATGCCGTCAGTCGTCATCTGCGTCTCGTTCAGCACGCCCTCGACGTACTCCGGCTCGCCAAACTGACTCAGGTATTTGACGATGGCATGCACCTCGTTGTCGCCGACGAAAGCGCCGTGGATGCGCTCGGGCAGCGCAGAGCCCGGCGGCAGGTAAAGCATGTCGCCGTGACCCAGCAACTGCTCGGCGCCCATCTGGTCGAGAATCGTGCGCGAATCCACCCGCGAAGAAACCTGGAACGCGATTCGCGCCGGAATATTGGCCTTGATCAGACCAGTGATGACGTCGACCGACGGCCGCTGCGTCGCCACGATCAGGTGGATGCCGGCCGCGCGGGCTTTTTGCGCCAGGCGCGCGATCAACTCTTCGATCTTCTTGCCGACGATCATCATCAGGTCGGCGAACTCGTCGATCACGACGACGATGTACGGCAAGGCCTCGAGCACCGGACGTTCCTCGTCGCCGTCCGGCAACTCCGGCTGCCAGACGGGATCCTTCAACGGCTCGCCCTTCTCGGCGGCCTCGCGCACCTTCTTGTTGAATCCGGACAGGTTACGCACACCCAGCGAGGCCATCAGGCGATAGCGCCGCTCCATCTCCGCCACGCACCAGCGCAGCGCGTTGGCCGCTTCCTTCATGTCGGTCACGACCGGCGCCAGCAGGTGCGGAATGCCCTCGTAAACCGAGAGTTCCAGCATCTTCGGATCGATCATGATCAGGCGCACCCGGTCCGGCGTCGCCTTGTACAGCAGGCTCAGGATCATCGCGTTCAGCGCGACCGACTTGCCCGAGCCGGTGGTGCCGGCGACGAGTACGTGCGGCATCTTCGCGATGTCGGCGATGACGGGGTTGCCGCCGATGCTCTTACCCAGCGCGAGGGTCAGCGCGGAGGACGAACGGTCGAACAGTTCCGAGCGCATGATCTCGGACAGGTAAACCGTGTGCCGAACGCTGTTGGGAATTTCCAGGCCGATCGTGGTCTTGCCCGGAATGACCTCCACGACCCGCACCGAAATCACGCTGAGTCCGCGGGCCAGGTCCTTGGCCAGGTTGCTGATCTGCGCCGACTTCACCCCGGCGGCCGGTTGCAGCTCGAAGCGCGTGATGACCGGTCCGGGATGGACTTCGACCACGTCCGCCTGCACGCCGAAGTCGGACAGCTTGAGCTCGACCTGCCGCGACAGGGCCTCGAGCACTTCGGTGCTGTAGCCCTCGACCTGTTCCGGCGGGTCGTCAAGCAGGTCCAGGGGCGGCAATTCGCCCGCCGGCAGGTTCTTGAACAGCTTCTGCTGCTTTTCCTTCACCGCGCGGGTGCTGGGCTGGCTGTCCGGCGCGACGATCTGCGGCTCGATCTTGCGCTTCGGCTTGGTCTTCTGACGCACCGAGTCGGCCTTGCGCACCTCGACGCGCTGCGCCTTGGCCCGCCGTCCGGCCAGCCAGTCCCTCAGCCCCACCACCGAGGTGCTGAGCCAGGCGAGCGCCTGCAGCGTGTATTTGCCGGTCACATCCATGACGCGGAACCAGGAGATGCCGGCGAACAGGGTCAGCCCCACCAGCAGCAGCGAGAGCAGGAACAGCGTCGAGCCCAGCAGTCCGGCGATCTCCGCCAGCGGCGTGGCGACCTGCACGCCGACGATGCCACCCCCACCCGCCGGCATCGAACCCGCCGGCGGCAGCGTGTGCAGATGGGCCAGCCCGCTGGCCGAAAAGATGAACAGCAACAGCCCGGTCAGGCGCGCGAACCACTCGGCCGGGCCGGCCTTGTCGATCGGTTTGCCGAGCCGGGTGTACACCAGCCAGCCGCCATAGGCGACCACCACGGGAACCGTCCAGGCCAGGTAGCCGGTCAGAAACAGCAGCGCGTTGGCGAGCCAGGCGCCGAGCACGCGGCCCAGGTTGTTGACCTGGTCGGAGGCGACGGTGTTGAACGGGCCGGGATCCGCGGGATCGTAACTGGCGAGGCAGGCCAGCAGGAAGACGGCCAGCAGCAACGTCAGGATGAAGAAGCTCTCGCTGAGTCTGTGGGTGATCTGTTGTGCTTCCGGAACGGCGCTTCGGGATTTCTTCTTGGCTTGCGGCAAACTGGTGCTTCCCTGTCCTTAGAATCGTCTGGATTGCGCGTTGGATTTCAACGCATAATGACCCCATATCCGAGTCAGCATACATCCGATCAAAATTTCTGGAGCGATTATACATGAGCGATGCGAAGCACAGCCGCCTCGTGGTCATCGGCTCGGGCCCGGCCGGTTACACCGCGGCCATTTACGCCGCGCGGGCCAACCTCGAGCCGATGCTGATCACCGGCCTGGAACAGGGCGGACAGCTCACCACCACGACCGAGGTGGAAAACTGGCCGGGCGGGCACGCGGAACTGCAGGGTCCCGAACTGATGGAGGACATGCTCAAGCACACCCAGCGCTTCGAGGCCGAGATCGTTTTCGACCACATCCACACCACGGACCTCAGCACCCGCCCGTTCCGCCTGGAAGGGGACTCGGGTGTCTATACCGCGGACGCGATCGTCATCGCCACCGGCGCCAGCGCCATGTACCTCGGCCTGCCCTCCGAAGAAGCCTTCAAGGGCAAGGGGGTCTCGGCCTGCGCGACCTGCGACGGGTTCTTCTACCGCGGTCGCAAGGTGGCCGTGATCGGCGGCGGCAACACGGCCGTCGAGGAAGCCCTCTACCTTTCGAACATCGCCTCCGAGGTCGTTCTGGTGCATCGCCGTGACGAATTGCGCGCCGAGAAGATCCTGCAGGACCGGATCTTCGACCGCGAAGCCAACGGCAACGTGACCATCGCCTGGGACCACGTGCTCGACGAGGTGCTCGGCGACGACAGCGGCGTGACCGGCATGCGGATCCGCAACGTGAAGACCGACGAAACCACCGAGATCGACCTGGCCGGGGTGTTCATCGCGGTCGGGCACAAGCCGAACACGGGCATCTTCAAGGACCAGATCGACATGGTGGGCGGTTACATCACCGTGCGCAGCGGAACGGACGGCTATGCCACGGCGACCAGCGTACCGGGCGTCTTCGCCGCGGGCGACGTGGCCGATCATGTTTACCGCCAGGCGATCACGTCCGCCGGCTTCGGCTGCATGGCCGCGCTCGACGCCGAGCGCTGGCTGGACGAGCAGGAGTAACCCGTTTCCGGCCCGGTGGCGATCGAACCGCGCATCATCCCGTCTCTCTCCGCCGTCGCCCCGGAGGACTGGGCGCGGCTCGAGCACCGCGACAACCCGTTCGTCTCCTACGCCTTTCTCGCCGGTCTCGAATCGACCGGCTCGATCGGCCCGCATGCGGGCTGGTCGCCCCACCACCTGGCCCTGTACGCGAACGACCGCCTGGTCGCCTTCGCGCCGACCTATGCGAAGAACAATTCCCACGGCGAGTTCGTGTTCGACTGGGCCTGGGCCGATGCCTACCAGCGCAACGGGTACGCGTACTACCCCAAGCTGCTGACCGGCGTGCCCTACTCGCCGGTCACCGGGCCGCGCCTCATGGTCGCTCGCGACCATCCCGACCCGAAGGCACTGCGGCGCGCACTGGTCGATCTCGCCATGCGCGAATGTAACGACCACGGGTTCTCCAGCTGGCACTGCAATTTCGTCGAGCGGGAGGATCTGGATATCCTTGCCGAGCGAGGCCTGCTGCAACGCCACGACTGGCAATTCCACTGGCGCAACCGCGGCTACGGCGCCTTCGATGACTTCCTGGCCGACCTCCGGTCACGCAAGCGCAAGAACATTCGACGCGAGCGCGCGCAGCTGCAGCGTTCCGGCGTAACGGTCCGGTGGCGGTCCGGCCGCGAACTCGACGCGGACGACCTCGACTTCGTCTACGCCTGCTACATCGATACGTTTCAGCAGTACGGCAACTACCCCGCCCTGCGTCCGGCATTCTTCGCGTTGCTCGCGCGCGAACTCGCCGACGGTCTGCAGGTCGCCTTCGCCGAACGGAACGGGCAACGGATCGCCATGGCGGTCTTCCTGGCCGGCGGCGGCCGACTCTACGGTCGCTACTGGGGCTGCACCGAGGATCTGCCCGGTCTGCATTTCGAGGTCGCCTACTACCAGGGCATCGAGTTCTGCATCCGCCACGGTATCGACGTGTTCGAGTCGGGAGCCCAGGGCGAACACAAGATCGGCCGCGGTTTCCTGCCGTCGGCGACCCGATCCTGCCACTTCGTGGCGCATGACGGATTTCGCGCCGCGATCGCGGCGCACCTCGAGCGCGAGCACGAATGGATGGCCGAGTACCGCGAGCGGGCGCAGGAAATGAGTCCGTTCCGCCGCGACCTGGAATGAGCGGCGAGATCATTCTGCCGAAACTCGGTGACGATCCACACGCGCCGTTTCCACCCACCGCCCGGGCGCTCGATACACCGAACGGACTGCTCGCCTGGGGCGGCGGACTGGAACCGGACCGTCTGCTCGCCGCCTACCGTCGCGGCATCTTCCCGTGGTACTCGGACGGCCAACCCATCCTGTGGTGGAGCCCCGCACCGCGCTGCATCATCCGCCCGGACCGGGTCCACGTCTCGAAGCGAACCCGCCGGCGCTACAACAGCGGGGTGTACGACCTGACCCTGGATACGGCCTTCGCAGCCGTGATCGAAGGCTGCGCGGCGCCCCGCAGCGCCGACGAGGGCACCTGGATCACGCCGGGGATGGCCGATGCCTACACGACGCTGCACCGCAGGGGACATGCGCACTCGCTCGAAGTGTGGGCGGACGGTGAACTGGCCGGCGGTATCTACGGACTGGCCCTCGGCGGCGTGTTTTTCGGCGAATCGATGTTCAGCCGACGCACGGACGCGAGCAAGATCGCCCTCATCGCCCTGTGCCGCCTGCTCGCGGCGCACGGCTACGGTCTGCTGGACTGCCAGGTCGAGAACGACCACCTGTTGCGCATGGGGGCCGAACGCATCGCGCGCGAAGCGTTCGAAGCCGAACTCGAGCGCCTCGTAGACAAAGTCGTGGACGCCGCGTTCTGGCGCCCATCGCGCCTCCAGCCGGAACGCTGGTGACCGCTCACTCCGCCAACAGGACGTAAACCACCGTTTCACGTTCTTCCGGGGGCGTCACGAGCGGATCGGACAGGTACTGCTCCCACGTCACGCCGCCCTCGCGCAGTCCGCGTACGGACAACCACGCCGCGATCTTGCCGTACACGGGCGCGATGTCCGCGTACGGGCCGCGATGCAGCACCCGGACGGCGGCGCCCGACGGCGATTGTCCGAAACGGACCGGCGGCAGCGGAACGACGACCGCAACGTCAATCGGAACCGCGGCGTCGATCCGCCATTTTTCAGCCACGGCGCGCGTGATCGACAGGGGCTGACCGGACCGGTCGATCCCCTGTTCGTCGATCGCGGCCAGAAGCGCCCGGTACGCCGCGGCCAGTTCGTTTTCGACCGGCTGCCCCGGCGGGCCCTCAAAGGCGGTCAGGTAGGCGATGTCCCGGGCCGCCACCGTGACGCGCTCGATGCGCAGCCCCGAATAATCGGCCCGTGGCAGCGTCGCTGCGAGGCGCGCCAGGCGCGCCAGGCCCTGCTCCAGATCGCGTGCGATCCAGCGCGCATAGAACAGGCCGAACCAGCGATCGAAAATTCCCCGGATAAGGCCGTCGCTCTGCAGCAAATCCGCTTCGTAACGCCAGGTCAGGCGCGCTCCGCCGGCCCGGCGTTCGACCGTGAAGCGGGTCCGCGCCGTTCCGAGCTGGTCGCTGTCGATACGCAATTCCACCGAGCGATAGGGCTCGCTGGCGACGACCTCCTGCGCGCCGGAGCCGACCTGGCGCGGGTCTCCGCGCCACTCGAACCGGGCGCCGACGCCCGAGGCGGGCTCGCTGATCGTGTACTGCATGGCGGGATCACGTTCCATCCACGGCGACCAGGCCGGAAACGTCGCAAAGCCGTCGACCAGGCCGTGCACGGTCGCCGGCGGTCGTTCGATGACGACGCTGCGCTCGACCTGCACCGCACGCGGCAACAGGAAGCCGGCCGCGAGGAACAGCACGAGCGCCAGGACCAGCGCCAGCAGAATCCGGGCAATCACCGCGCGTCGTCCTCGCGGTCGTTGTCGTCGTCCGGATCGTGCTCCGGATACCAGTCCGGCACGCGGTCATCGTCCTCCCACTCGTACCGAAGCACCGGCACGCGATCCCAGGCGCGGAACAGGAAGGCCAGCACCCCGCCGACCAGGGCGCCGCCCAGGTGCATCTCCCAGGACATCTGGGGGCGCGTGGGCAGCACGCCCCAGACCATCGATCCGTACAGGAAGCCGACCAGCAGGGAGACCGATATCGAGCGCATGTCGCGCCGCAGGATGCCGCTGATGAACACGTAGGCGAGCAAGCCGTAGATCAATCCGGAAGCCCCCACATGGATGTTCGGGCGGCCGATCAGCCAGGCCAGCGCGCCGGAGCCGAGCCAGATGGCCGGAACCACGCGCAGCGCCGAATTGGGGTACAGGTACAGCATCGCGGTCGCGGAGATCAGCAGCGGCAGCGTGTTCGACAGGATATGCGGCACGTTGGCGTGCAGCAGCGGGGCGGTGACGATCCCGACCAGACCGGCGACGGATCCCGGTCGCAGACCGAACCGCGTCAGACCGAGACCCAGAACCTGGTCGACGATGAAGATCGCCCAGAGGATTCCGATGAACACGAGCGAAATTCGAAGCGCCAGGCGAAAGTTCTGCTGGGCGCGTTTCGAGGCCGTGTAGCGCGGATCGGGTTTATCGAGCGGCACGGTCTCGTTCCGCAGGCGCCGGGAGCGCGGACCGGATCCGGCGGCGCGCCTCCGCCATCAGTTCGTCGACCTGCTCCGGCCCCATGCCCTGCGTATCGATCGGCTCGTGAACGGTCAGTTTCGCCCGGCCGGGAAACAGCGCCAGCGTCCGGCTCGGCAGAATCTCGCGGGTGCCGGTCACCGTCACCGGCAGCAGGGGCAGACCCTGGGCGATGGCGGTCCGGAACGCGCCCTTTTTGAACGGCAGCAACTGGCCGTCGTCGCTGCGCGTGCCCTCGGGAAAAAACAGGATGCCGATGCCCTCGCCGAGCCGCTCCAGCGCCGCCGCGATGGCCGCGTTGGCCTGCTTCGGGTCGCTGCGCTCCACGAAGATGTGCCCGACCTTCTCGCAGCCGATGCCGATCGCGGGGATCTTGCGCAGTTCGCGTTTCATCACCCATTTCAGATCGAGGTCCAGGAAGCCGTAGACGACGATGATGTCCCACATGCTCTGGTGATTGCAGGCCACCACGTAGCTGCGCCCGCGCGCCGCGTTGTCGGCGCCTTCGACCGTCACCCGGATCGGGGTCAGGAACGCCACCAGGCGGGCCCAGGTCACCGCGAACACCCGGCTGCCGAATGCCGGGTTGACCAGCCACGAGGAGACGACCGCACCGGTGCTCATCACCAACGTGATGAGGGATGCCAGCGGCACGAAAATCAACCACATGTAGACCTGGTAGGGCCAGAACAGGTACTTTCTCACGACTCTCAGGGGGCGGACCGCAGCTCGATTGGGAAGCCCGTATTCTAGTGCAAAAAAAGGGCGCCGTTGCCAGCGCCCTTTTTCGTTCGCACGTCAGCGAAAACCGGCGAGGCGAATTACGCGGCCTTGTCTTCCGACGTGTTTTCGATCAGGTTTCCCGAAGCGTGAATTTCGATCTTGCGCGGTTTCATCTCTTCGGGAATCTCGCGCTCCAGTTCGATGTGCAGCAGGCCGTTGTCGAGCCGCGCACCGGAAACCCGGACGTGATCCGCCAGGTTGAAGCGACGCTCGAAGTTCCGGGTCGCGATGCCGCGGTACAGGTAACCGCTGTCCTCGTCATCGCGATCTTCCGGCCGCGTGCCGCGGACCGTGAGCGTGTTGTGTTCGGTCGTGATGTCGAGGTCGGATTCCGAGAACCCGGCCACGGCCATCGTGATGCGATAGTGGTTTTCGTCCGCTTTCTGGATGTTGTACGGCGGGAAGCCGTTGCCGGTCTCCGCGCGGTGCGCGGCATTCATCAGCGATGCCAGGCGGTCGAAACCGATGGACGTACGAAACAGGGGTGAAAAATCAAAAGTAGTCATTACCGTATCCTCCTATGAAGCAATATCGGCGTTTGGTTGAATGGCTTCCGCCGTTCGGCCGGAAGCGCCCGCAGCCCCATTCGGCGACTGCAGGAAAAAGATGAGGTCGGTCCGGAAGATTTCAAGGGTAAATCCGCGTGCATTCGCGGGTCATCGGGGCGCGCGGGTCGGGCCTGCGGGGGGCGGGATGAACGCAGCCGGAACGGACTGTCCTTCAGCGATACTCGACCGCCACCACCTCAAACCGTTCGTGGCCATCGGGCAGATCGACCTCGACCGTGTCGCCGGCCCGGCGGCCGAGCACGGCGCGCGCCAGCGGCGAGTCGATCGAGATGAATCCGCGCGCCGCGTCGATCTCGTCGGCGCCTACGATGCGGTAGCGAACCTCGGTGCCGCGACGGGTCAGCGTAACGGTCGCACCGAAGAAGACCTTCTCGCGGTCGGCCGGCGGCGCGTGCACCACCGTGACCTCGTCGAGCCGGCGCGACAGGTAGCGCACCCGGCGGTCGATCTCGCCCAACTGTTTCTTGCGGTAGGTGTATTCCGCATTTTCCGAGCGGTCGCCCTCGGCAGCGGCCGCCGCCAGGGCGGGCACCACCTCCTGCCGCCGGCGCAGCCACAGCGCCCGCAACTCGTTCTGCAGGGCCCGCTCGCCTTCCGCCGTGATGTACGGACTGCTGCGGGGCCCCGGTTCACGCCAACGTCCCATTCCGCCACCGTCTCGCCCAATGCCCGAAGTGTAGCCCAACCGATGGCACCTGCAAGGGCCGATGGCTTCCGCTATAGTGTGCGCCGTCTCAATCCAAGTCTGAGGAAATTCCATGAGCAAATTGCTTCTCACCGCCGCCGTTGCGGCCGCACTGGGCGTCTCGGCCTGCCAACCGGCCAATGACGAAAGCCTCGCCGCCGGCGCGGCGGAAACCGACCGGAGTTCAGCGCCTGCGACAGCCGCCCCGGCCCCGGCTGAAATCGGCAGCGGCATCGACCGAAGCGGCTTCGACAACGACGTTCGCGCGCAGGACGACTTTTTCGATCACGTCAACGGCAAGTGGGTCGCAGAGACGGAGATGCCCGCCGACAAGGCGCGCTGGGGCGCCTTCGACCAGCTCGCCGAAAACGCGCAGGAAGACGTCCGCGCGCTGGTCGAGGAAGTGAGCGCGGCGCAGGATGCCGAGACCGGCAGCGCAACGCAGAAGATTCGCGATTTCTACAATGCCTACATGGACGACGTGCGCCCCAACGAGCTGGGCATCGAAGCGATCCGCGCCGAACTCGACCGCATCGCCGCGATCGAAAACACCGAAGACCTGTTCCGCGCATTCGCCGAACTCGGCGTCTACGGCGTCGACGCGCCGCTCGGCGCCGGCGTGTTCTCGGACATGAAGGATCCCGAAACCAACGTCGTGTACCTCGTCCAGACCGGCATCACCCTGCCCGACCGCGACTATTACCTGCAGGACGACGAGCAGTTCGTCGAGGGGCGCGAATTGTACCGAACCTACGTCCAGCGCCTGTTCGACCTGGCCGGCATCGAGGGCGGTGACGACAAGGCAAAGGCCCTGTTCGACGTCGAGCGGGCGCTGGCCGAAGTGCAGTGGACCAAGGAAGAGAACCGGAACCCGGTCAAGACCTACAACCGGATGACCCTGGCCGAACTGGAAGAGCTGGCGCCGGGCTACCGCTGGCGCACCGCCATGGAAGCCGCCGCGATTCCCGAGCGGGACTTCTTCGTCGTCCGCCAGCCGAGTTTCTACGCCGGGGCCAGCGAAATCCTCGAACGGACACCGCTGGATACCTGGAAAGACTACCTGACCTTCCAGACGATCGACGCCTTCGCGCCCGTACTCGGCGAGGACTTCTTCCGCGCCCACTTCGATTTCTACGAAGCCGGGCTGTCCGGAATCGACGAGCCGGAGCCGAAGTGGAAGCGCGCGGTCAGCGCGATCAACGGCACGATGGGCGAACTGCTCGGTCAGCTGTACGTGGAGCGTCACTACCGGGAGGAGGCCAAGGCGCGCATGGACGTGATGATCGCGAACCTGATCGAGGCCTACCGCCAGTCGATCACCGAGCTCGACTGGATGAGCGACGCGACGAAACAGCAGGCGCTCATCAAGCTGTCCAAGTTCACGCCCAAGGTGGGCTATCCCGAAAACTGGCGCGACTACAGCGCGCTCGAGGTGGTCCCGGGCGACCTGGCCGGCAACATGAAGCGCGCCGCGACCTTCGAATACAACCGGCAGATCGACAAGCTGGACAAGCCGGTCGACAAGACCGAGTGGTTCATGACGCCGCAGACCGTCAACGCCTATTACAACCCGGTCTGGAACGAGATCGTCTTTCCGGCGGCGATCCTGCAGCCCCCGTTCTTCAATGTCGAAGCCGACGACGCCGTCAACTATGGCGGCATCGGCGCCGTGATCGGGCACGAGATCGGCCACGGTTTTGACGACCAGGGGCGCCAGTTCGACGGCGACGGCAACCTGCGCGACTGGTGGACGGAGGAAGACGCGGCCCGCTTCGACGAACGCAAGAACAAGCTCGCCGCCCAGTACGACAGCTACGAGGTGATCGACGGCCTGACCATCAACGGTCAGTTCACGTCGGGCGAAAACATCGGCGACCTCGGCGGCCTGGGCATCGCCTACAAGGCCTATCGCCTGTCGCTGGACGGGCAGGAAGCCCCGGTGATCGACGGCTTCACCGGCGACCAGCGGTTCTTTCTCGGCTGGGCCCAGGTCTGGCGCGCGAAGATGCGCGACGAGGAAACCAAGCGCCGCCTGACGATCGACCCGCACTCGCCCCCGAAATTCCGTGCGAACGGCGCGGCGGTCAACGTCGATGCGTTCTACCAGGCGTTCGACGTCCGCGAAGGCGACGGCATGTACCTGCCGCCGGCCGAGCGGGTCCGGATCTGGTAGGGCATCGCCCGTGATCGCATGATCTGCAGGGGCCGCTCGCGCGGCCCCTGTTTTTTTGCGACCCTTTCGCCGGTTTCGGCGTCAAACAGACTGATGAGCGGATCGCCATTCGAAATCGAACTGGACGAGTTGACCCTTGCGCGGGCGCGGCGCGGGAATGTCAGGGCCTGCGAGGCGATTTACCGCGCCTTTCACCGCCCGGCGTACTCGGTCGCCTTCCGTATCGCGCAGTGCCCCGATACGGCGCAGGAGATCGCCCAGGAAGCCTTCATCACGGCGTTCCGCAAGATGCGCCAGTACCGCGGCGACGCGCCGTTCTGGGGTTGGCTGCGCCGCGTGGTCGTCAATCACGCGATATCGACGATTCGCCGCGACCGCAGCCGAACCACGGTGGAGTGGCGCGATGATCACGAACCCGAGCCGCCGCGACAGGAGCAACTCGGCCTGGCGATGGATCTCGAGGCCGCACTGGCGCTGCTGAGCCCGGAAGACCGGGCGGTGGTCTGGCTGCACGACGTCGAGGGGTACAACCACCGCGAAATCGCGGACCTGTTCGGCAAGACGGAGAGTTTTTCAAAGACACGCCTGTCCCGCGCCCGCAGTCGGTTGCGGGACCGGCTGCAACCGCGCAAACCGGCGACGGCAGCCCTGCGCTGACGTCGCCGCCGCGCTGGAGACGAGATGATGGGAATCGGGCGAACGATCATGCCTTTCGAACTGCGGCAGAGAGCCGACGATCCGCTGAACCTGGGCAGCCTGCCCATGGCCGAACCGCCCGGCGACGGCTGGCCGGCGGTCGAGGCGGCCCTGCGGCAACGGAACCGCCGTCGCGCAATGCACGCCGGCGGCGGGCTGCTGGCCGTCGCCGCGTCGGCGGTACTGGCGTTCAGTCTTCTGCTGGGCACGCCCGGCCATCACGCCGCAGCGCCCGGCGCGGACCCGGCCGCCGCCGCTGCCGCGAGCACCGACCCGCAAACCGAGGCCATACCCGCCCCCCTCAGGGCACCGTCGCTGGAATCGCTGATCGCCATGTCCCGGCAACTCGAAGACCGGATTCGCAGCTACCGTGCGCAGTCGGGCGACCTGCCCTCGGACGTGCTGGTCTACCAGGTCGAGCTGCAGGACCTGATCGTCCAGGTGGACGAAGAACTCAGCATGAAGCCGGATTCGCCCGCTTTGTGGGCGCAGCGGGTGAACCTGCTGCTCGACGTGACCCAACTGTATGAAAATTCGCTGCGACGGGATTACTACCGCATGGCGTCGTTGTAGGCAGAGGAACATCGGAGGTAACCGGAAATGAAACGTACCGTTCTCCTGGCCGTTTCGGCCATCGCAATGACGCTCCCATGGAGCATCGGACCGGCTGCGGCCGCGGACGCCAACGACGAACAGGCGCAGGCATACCAGCGCATGCTCGAAGACGCCGAGCGTGCCCGAATCGAGGCCGAGACCGCGCGCCAGGAAGCCCGGAGTCTGTCCGAGCGCGCCCGTGAAATGGCCCGCCAGGAGGCCGAGCGCGAGCGCCGTGAGGCGGAAAAGGCAGTCGAGAATGCGGAGGAACGCGCACTGGAACGAGCCGCGCGCAGCGAGGAAATGGAGCGTGTACGGGAGGAACTCAGCCGCACGCACCGTGAACTGCGCGAGGCCTCCCGGGAAATCGCCCGGGCGCACCGCGAACTGGCGCGCGTCGAGCGGGACGAGACCCTGCGCGTGCTGAACCTGGGTGACCGCGCGGTCATCGGCGTCGTGCTCGGGCCCGCGGGCCCCGATGGCGTCGAACTGATCGCTGTGTCGCCCGGCGGACCGGCCGAGAAAGCCGGTATCGAAGCCGGCGACCGGCTGGTGACGATCGCGGGTGAAGACCTGCGCGATGCGGCCGGACGCGGCCGCCTGTTCGAGATCATGGGAGCGGCCGAGCCCGGTGACGAACTCGAAATCGTCGTCGAGCGCGACGGGCAGACGCTGCCATTCACCGTGGAAGCCGAACTCAGGGAACCCAGTTCCTGGCAATCGATCGTCCGCATCCCGGAAATCGCCGACATCGAGTCAGCCGCCTTGCCCGAAGACCCGGTCCTGCCCGCAGACCCGGAGATCGTCATCGAACGCATCCACGCCGCCGAAATCGACGAGGAGGCCCTGCAGCAGAAGATGGAGGAACTTCGCGAGCGTCTGGAGCACCGGAAGTTCATTTTTGTCGATCCGGAGGGCGGCAGCCACGCCTGGAGCGGGGATTTCGATTTCTCGGGGTTCGCGGACAACGCCTTTGCCGAAGCGGACGTGTTTTTCGGGCTGCCGACCGCCCGGGGGCTGGAGTTCGCCACGATGAACGCGGGGCTCGGCGCGTATTTCGGCAGCGACCGAGGCGTTCTGGTCCTCCAAGCAAATGCGGACAACGCGTACGGGCTGCAAGCCGGCGACGTGATCCTGGCCGTTGCGGACGAATCCGTGGACACACCGGCTGAACTGCTGCGCGCACTGCGCCGCGCCGAACCCGGACAGGACCTTTCGCTCGACATCAAGCGCAATCGCCAGGATCAGACGCTGCGGGTGACGATGCCGGAGAATCGCCTGGGGCTGCGTTGACATATAATCTCCGGGTTTGAACGAACCCGGAGCCGGGTATGAATACTTCCCGCAAGGTCGGCATGGTCAGCCTCGGCTGCCCGAAGGCATTGGTGGATTCCGAGCGGATCCTGACCCAGTTACGCACGGACGGCTACGAGATCAGCCCGGACTACGCCGGCGCGGATATCGTCGTCGTCAACACCTGCGGCTTTATCGACAGCGCCCGGGCCGAATCGCTCGACGCCATCGGTGAAGCCATCGACGCGAACGGTCGGGTCATCGTGACCGGCTGCATGGGAACCGACGAGGCCCTGATCCGCGACCTGCACCCCCGGGTGCTGGCGGTCACCGGCCCCGCGCAGTACGAACGCGTCCTCGATGAAATTCACCGCCATGCCCCGCCGCCGGAGAACCACGACCCCTTTACCGACCTGGTCCCGCCACAGGGCATCAAGCTGACGCCAAGGCACTATGCTTATCTAAAGATTTCAGAAGGTTGCAACAACAGGTGCACGTTTTGCATCATCCCTGATCTGCGCGGACGCCTGGTCAGTCGACCGGTGGGCGAGGTCATGGACGAGGCCGAGCGCCTGGCCGCGTCGGGCGTACGGGAACTGCTCGTCATTTCCCAGGATACGTCCGCCTACGGCGTCGATCTGAAATACCGCCTGGACTTCTGGGGCGGACGGCCGCTGCGCACCCGCATGCGGGACCTGTGCGAAGCCCTGGGCAGCCTCGGCATCTGGATCCGCCTGCATTACGTGTACCCCTACCCGCACGTGGACGACATCATCCCGCTGATGGCCGAGGGAAAAATCCTGCCGTACCTGGACGTTCCCTTTCAGCACGGCAACCCGGCGGTGTTGAAGCGCATGAAACGCCCGGCAGCCGCCGTCAACACGCTGGAACGCATCCGCGCCTGGCGCGAAATCTGCCCGGACCTGGCGCTCCGCAGCACGTTCATCGTCGGGTTTCCCGGCGAAACCGAAGCCGAGTTCGAGGACCTGCTGCATTTTCTCGAGGAAGCCCAACTGGACCGGGTCGGTTGTTTTACCTATTCGCCGGTCGACGGCGCCCGCGCCAACGAACTCGACGGGGCCGTGCCCGAAGCGGTCAAGGAAGAACGCTGGCACCGGTTCATGCAGACCCAGGCGCGCATCAGCGCCGAACGCCTGCACGCGCGGATCGGCACGACGCGGCAGGTCCTCGTCGATCAGGTCGACGACACCGGAGCCGTGGCGCGCAGCACGGCGGACGCCCCGGAAATCGACGGCATCGTCCGGGTCGTGGACGGGCAGGAACTCGCTCCGGGGCAATTCGCGACCGTTACGATCGAAGACGCGGACGACTACGACCTCCTCGCGCGCCTGGCCGGATAGCCCCGCGTTCGCGCGTCATGGAACCGATCAGCCAGGTCGTCCTGCGCAACCGCAACCGCTGGGGGGACGGTCCCGTGCTGCTCGTCGACATGCCGGCCGACGGGCTGGAATCCGCCCTGCGCGAAGCGGGCCTCGCTTTGCGCGCGTCGAACCAGGAATTTGGCACGTACAAAGCGCTGTCCGCCCGGGGGACCGCGGCCGAATTTGCGCCCGCCCCCCGGGCGGAGCGCGGCGAAGCCCTCATCGTTCTGCGGCTGCCGCGCGAAAAGGAACGCTTCGCGATGGTGCTGCATGCGCTGGCGGCGTCCATGGACAGCGACGCCCGTCTCTGGGTGGTCGGGGAGAAGCGGGCCGGAATCAAATCCGCCGGCAGATTGCTCGAGCAACGGTTCGCGTCGGTCGACCGGCTGGACAACGCGCGTCACTGCAGCCTGCTGGAAGCCCGGGCGCCGCGCGCATGCCCGCCGTTCCGCCTCGACGACCTGGGCGCAACGCTGAGCGTCGACGCCGGGGCTTCGCGACTGCGCCTGTGCTCCCTGCCGGGCGTTTTCGCCCACCGCCGCGTCGACGGCGGCACGGCGTTGTTGCTCGACGCGCTCGAGGATTGCGCCGTGCACGGCCGCGTGCTGGATTTCGCCTGTGGCAACGGCATCGTCGGCATCGGTTTGCTCCGGGCGCACCCCGGGGTGCAGCTGACCCTGCTGGACACCTCGGCCCTTGCGCTCGAAGCGGCGCGCCGCAGCCTGGCGCTCAACGACGGCACGGCGCGCGTGCTCGCCTCCGACGGGCTGGGCGAACTCGACGGCCGTTTCGACTGGATCGTCTCCAACCCGCCATTCCATCGCGGCGTCGACAACGATCTCGACATCGCGGCCGATTTTTTTCGCCGCGCGGGAACTTTTCTCGAAGCGGACGGTAGAATAGTTGTCGTTTTCAACCGACATTTGCCCTACGAACGATGGGCGCGCGAACACTTCCGTAGCGTGCGCCGACTGGCGCAAAACCGCGAGTACACCGTATTACAGGCGAGCAGGAACGCATGAAGAAAAACCCACGACCCACGATCAGAGGCCTGGCGACCGCGCTGGCGTTACTGGCTGCCCTCGCGCTCGGCGCCTGTGCGACCTCGACGTCACAACCCGAAACGAGCCCCGTCGAAGCGGCGCCGGAACCCGCCGTCGAGCCCTGGGACGGCGATGGCCTCGATATCCCGCTGGACGGCAGCAGCATGGAGGCCTGGGAACGCAGCCTGCTGCGCGTCAAGGCCCACTCGACCCCTGCGGACTATCAATTGCTGCTGCGCGCGATCGACTACCTGCAGGTTTACGACGTCGGGGCCCGAGGCAACCGCGAAGTTCTCATCCAACGCCTGAACGGTCGGACCGGGCGCGAAATCGTGGCGCGTGTCAATTGGCGGCGCTGAGACCGCGAACAGGCCTCGCCGGGTACCGCAGCACGCGGTGCCGAGCGCTGCGATTATCGCCCTGATCGGGCGCATCCGGCACGCGCATGTGCGGCAAGGCCTCCGCCTACGAATTGTCCTGGCAGGACGTGTACGCCTGGGCCACCACCCTGCGCGCGCCCTCGGCCCTGCCCGCGGACCCGGAATCGCGCCGTAACATTTCGCCATCACGCCTGCGGCGCAAATCCGAACCCGAATCCATGGTCTGGGAATGCCTCCCGGTCATCCGCGCGACCGCCGAATGCGACCGGCCCGAAGAGGCCGTCTGGCCCTTCATTCCGCCGTATTCGGAGGGTCGCCTGCCGCACAACAAGCAGGGCCGGCTGATCTCGACGGCCAATGCGCGCCTGCGCAGCGACGGCGCCCCGTTCGCGCCGACCTTCATGGGCGCCTGGCGGGCGAATGCGCGGCTGCTCGTCGCCGTATCGTGGTTTTATGAATTCGACAGCCGGGTGAGGCCCCAGGTGCCGTACGCGGTTTTTCCCCTGGACGCGCCCTGCTGGCTGATGGCGGGCATCGGTCGTTACACGCGCATGGCCGACGGCTCGAAGCGGTTGACGGTCGCCGTCATTACCGTGGCGCCGAACGACGTTCTCACCGGCGTCGGCCACCATCGCAGTCCCGCATTGTTGCGCGACCCGCAGGAAGCGCGCCGCTGGCTGGACGGGGATGCGGACGAAGCGCTGGGGCTGTTGCGTCCCTACCCGAACGAAACCATGGGCGTCGAAGCCATGCCGATGGACGTCAAAATCCCCGGCAACGAGTCGTTCGACCTGCCGCCTGCCCTCGAGACCCGTTTCCGGTCCCGCGATTAACTCGCGGTCTTGGCGGGCGCCGCCGCCTCCTCGTCGTCATCCGTTCGGTAGTGGATCGCCGTCATCGTGAACTGCTTTTCGGTGGCGGAATCCTCGCGCACCCGCGCATTCCGATCCCGGACGTGGTGCCGGTCGCGCCGGCTGTATCCGTCGTATTCCGGCACGCCGCCCGACTCGGACTTCGGTGCGAAACGATTGACTTTCTGGACACCCAGGGCGGCGTGATGATGCCGCGAATTCCAGACCTCTTCCTTGCGTGTCATCAGGGTTTCGTCGCTTGCCGTGAACTTGCTGGAACGGGCTCGGTTGCGGTGCGCGCGCTTGCGGCGCGCCAGATCCGTTTCGGCCTGAGTCTTGCGTGACGCCCACAGCAGTGCGAGGGCACACGCCGCGACGAACACGAAAAAGATTACGATCTCCATGTTGCCAGCCTCCAGAATGTCCGGACCGTCAGCCCTCTCCTCGACCGCTGACAGCCGGTATCCTTCCGCAACCGCTTTGCCCAACGGTTTGCGGTACGCCGGACCCGCAATTCCCTGTACGCCCTGTCCGAAGTGCGTGGCGCGATCCGTCGCACCCGTGATCCGTCACCCCCGTTGCGGACACTTTCAGTTTAGCACCAATTTGGTCATTTTTTATACATTAAATCCAAATCGAGGTGCTTTTTACCACCCCCAGGGCGTTCGAACGCCCTTGATTCCGCGGTCCCGGCGAGGTGCAGGACCTCCGACCGTTCGTTCGATCGAACCGTCCGCAGACCGTCCCTTTCGCGGTGATCCCGCTGCCCGGGTCGCGGCCCCGCCATACCGATCTTCCAGGAGCGTGCGCAGCGACTCCTGCGCCCGGCGCCGATACTCCGGATCGTCGTCCACCGTGCGCTTGGGCGTCACCAGTGCGTCGACCCAGCGACCGAAGGAACCCTGACCGTCGCGCGCATCGATGCGCTTGCGCAGGGCCTGCAGGTCGTTCGTTCCGGAACGGCCGCTCTGGTCACCGACGGCGACGCCCTGAGCCCGGCGTCGGGAACCGCGCGCCACGACAAGGGCGCATACGCCCGAAAACAACAGCACGACCGTCAGAAAAACGAGGTATTCCAATGCGAGCCTCTCCCGTAGCGTTACGGCGATTCCGTTGACACCGTCCGCTGGTGACTGCATACCTTTCTGCATGCGATCAGGACGCTCGCGATTCCGGTCGATTCCCTGTCCTGCGCCCGGGCGATACGCCACCCGGTTATTATGAATACAACGGAGCGCTCATTAAGTTGGCGAAATCCCTTGCATCGTGTACTACGATGACCCTGAAACCGGGTACGTTCGGATCACCGATGCGGGATGCACGCCGGATTTCAGTAACCTGTTTTCGAGTTATTTTCTATATCACATTGATTTTTATTCTAAAACATTCTTATTTTGATCGAAGTCTCGCGTTCAACTTTCGAACCGTCCGGCGACGGAGCGTCGCGATGCTCGCCGCGGTGCTGCTTGGTCTGCGGCCCGGCGCCGCCGCACCCTCCGACACTGCCTCGTTCGGCACGGCGCGAACCAACGGGTTTTCCGAACTCTCACGCGCGTTCGTGACGCTGGCCATTCAGGGCGATCTCAGCGGGGCATCCGCCCTGTTCGAGCACTCGGTCGGCGCCGGCGATGCGGGCGCCGCGCTCCGCACGCAGTTCGACGACCGCTTTCTCAAGCCTTATGAACGATCGGCCGCGTTCCGGGCCGCTTCCGGGCCGGCCCACGACGTCGCCCTGCTCTACCGGGTTTACTGGCGCCAGAACCTGCTGCGCGAGGTCGACGCGGCGGTCGCGGAGGCGCGCCTGTCGCGCGCGCTCGAGGACCTGCTTCGGGCCCGCGCCATCGAAGCACCCGCGGATTCGACCCCGGAGCGCCTGACCGCCCGCCTGCTCGAGGATGCGGGCTGGCACTACTCCGTATCTGCAACGCCGCCCTGGCGCGACCTGTTCGTGTGGCAGACCGAGGAGGTGCGCCGCTACCGGGTCGAACTGACTGACGTGAGCGTGCCGGTGGAGGTGGTTTTCATGGATGACTTCGCCGCCCAGGGCTGGAAGGACTTCGCCTCGCTCGGACTCGCCTCGACCACCGGTTGGGTCGAGAACGATCGCCTGTATTGCGTGGCCTGGGCCTACGACACGCAAAGCGAGAATTTCGAGGTTTCCTACCTCAAGCACGAGGCGCGCCACCTGGCCGACCTGCGGCGTTATCCGGACATGGACACGGTGGAACTCGAGTACCGCGCAAAACTGACCGAACTCGCGTTCGCCAGTCGGGATCTGCAGCGGATCTGGAACGACTTTCGCGCCAAGGCCGCGGACAACCCGAGCTCGGCGCACGCGCTGGCGAACTGGCGGGTCGTACGCGATCTGGAGGCGGCGCTCGCGGTAGGTGGGTCACCGGGCGCAATGGCGGCCTGGGACCCCGATCGGGTCAATCGCGCCGCCCGGCGCCTGCTGCGGGAGAACACGATCGCGAACAGCCGGAACCGCGCGGCCGCATCGCGCTGAGCACGCGGCCGCCGCCCTAGTGCGCGACACGGCTGATCAGCGACTCCAGGTAGCGCGACTTGAGCTGTTCGCTCGCCAGGGCCTGCTTGATCGGCGGCAGTTTCAGAATGACGCCCAACACCCCGGCCATCGCCCGATGACTCCACAGAACGTGATTGTCGAAAATCAGGTTCTGTAACTTGCCGCGCTCGATGGCCATCACCACCGCCCGATGCGTTCCGTTCAACGGCGTAAGGACCCGCTTGGGGCGCGATTCCAGCGCCAGGCTGTCCTTGTTGCACACGCGCACGCACACGCCGCACCCGAGACAGACGTCTTCGTTGAGGCGGGCCGTTTTCATGCGCGGCTTGTTCGGGTCGTTGGCGGAAACCAGGGTCATCGCCTCGACCGGGCAAACGTTGACGCACTTGCCGCAGCCATTGCAGGTGTCGTCGTCAATGACCGGAATGAAGTTGGTGGTGTGCACCGGGTTGAGGATGGCGAACCGGCGCGCGGCAATCATGGCCTCACAGCAGCAGCCGCAGCAGTTGCAGATGAAATTGACCTGCTCGCGCACGTTTTCGCCGAACTGCACCAGCTTGTGTTCATAGGCCGTTTGCAACAGGTCATGGCACTCCTGCTTGTCGACCGCGCGCGCCGCGCCGTGCCGGGTGAGCGACGCCGCCGTCGTGTTGAAGGTCATGCAGATATCCTGCGGCGCGTCGCAGGCCCGGCCCATGTGCTCCATCTTGTGCCGGCAGTAACAGCGCCCCACGCCGATGTGGCTGGCGGATTCGATCACTTCGCTGGCCCGCTCGTAGTCCAGCACGTGCAGCGCGTTCTCCTCGGACAAGGCCGGTTCGTGAACGAAGGTCCGGCCCAGCTGCGTTTCCCCGCGGGTGAACAACGCCCGGATGAAATCCTCCTCGACGTTCATGTACTGGTAAAACAGCTCGCTCAGGAGCTTCTGGTCGATGTCGTCGCGCACGCGCATCAGTGAAAACTCGAAAAAGCCGGCCATGGGCGGTGGCAGCACGTACATCGATTCGCCGTCCTGTTCGATGTCGACCAGGATCGCCCGGCCGGCCAGTTCGTCCAGTATGTTCCGGGTCTCGGTGAGGCTCTTCTTCCAGATGCGGGCGGCTTTACGGGCCGTGAACGGCTTGATGGGCATCAGCGAAACCAGGCCGGCTTCCTCCTCGCTGAACAGCATCGACAGAATCTTGAACAGCCGCTCGGATGCCGGCGCCCCCTGGGGGAAGCGGTTGAGGCGGTCGGCCAAAGCGGAGTAACTCGTTTTGAGCGTCGTATGGGCCATGGTTTCTTACCCGTTGACTTGGATTCGACTGCGCTTTAGCGCCTATTAACCCTCTTTTCAGCCGTAACGGCAAGGTGCAGTCGGCCCGGATTGGCCGAAACCATGCCGCCCGGCATCGATTCGGGGTGCCATCATGCCCCGATTGCTCCCGAACCCGGACGTTCGCGGGACTGGGCCCGAAATGAAGACGCTCCGTCGCGTCAGCACCGCTTTACCGGCCGCCCTTATCTGGCACAATCGGAGCACCTGGTTCAACCATCGAGGCGATTGCCGATGAAAAAACCCAAGCACACCCTGTCGCGAAGAGATCTCCTGTCCGCAATCCCGTGGCTGGCGGTTCCGGCGGGCATGGTCAGCGCCGCGCCGGCGGCTGCGGCATCCGACCCGGCGAAGCCGGTTGCGAAGACCGGTGCAACGCGCCGGCGCATCGGCCTGGCGCTCGGTGCGGGCGGAGCCAACGGCCTGGCGCATATCGAGATGCTCGAAGTGCTGGAAGAGATGGGGCTGCGGCCCCACCGCATGGCGGGTTCGAGTATCGGCGCGGTGATCGGGGCGATGTTCGCATCCGGCATGTCCGCCGCGGACATTCGGCAACTCGCCAACCAGGCCTTCGCGACCGACGAGGATGGTCTGCTGGATACGCTGATGTCCGACCAGGCGACGCACTGGCTGGAACTCGTGGAACTCGAGGTCGGCGACGGCGGGCTGCTCGACAGCCGACGGATCCTTTCCCATTTTTACGGCTCGATCGGCAAGCGGGTTTTCGAGGATCTCGAAATCCCGCTCGATATCGTCGCCGGCGACCTCTGGGACAAGAAGCAGGTCGTGCTGAACCAGGGTCCGCTGTTGCCGGCCGTCCAGGCCAGCATGGCCATCCCCGGCATCTTCGAACCCGTTCAGATCGATGATCGTGTCCTGATCGATGGCGGCACGGTGAACCCGGTGCCGTGGGACCTGCTCTTCGCGGACTGCGACATCGTCATCGGAATCGATGTAAGCGGCGTGCGCAGCCGGCCCGAATCCGGCGAGACGGGCTATTTCCAGATCCTGTTCAACTCGATCAAGGTGATGCAGAAAGCCATCGTCAACGCAAAAATGCGACACCAGCAACCGGATATCTTCATCGCACCGGAAATCAAGGACGTCCGCGCCCTGGAGTTTTACAGCGCCGAGCGCGTCTTTGAACAGGCGAAGCCGGCCAGGACGCAGCTCAGGAACGAGCTGAGCGCCCTGCTCGCCGCTGACTGATGCGCGCGTTGCGACGGCTTTCTGTTCCGCTCATGGTGCTGGTGGCGAGCCTCGTCAGCGCCTGTGACTTCTGGCCGCGGGACCTCGAGTCACTGGCGGAGTCGATCAGCCGGGAGGTGCCCGGCGAGGTGACTGCCTGGCTGATCGCGGGGGACGGCATCGTGATCGACGTGGCGAACTCGCCGCTCGATCTGTCCGCTCAATCCGAATTGGAAACCCGGGCGACCGTCATCGCCGAGCGAGCGATTGCGGACATTGATGCACCGCTCGAATTCATTACCGTCACCTTTCACGCGGGCGACCTTTCCGATGACCCGGCCAAGATGCGCGAGTTCATCTTTCTGGTGATGGAGCACCGCCCGGTTCTGCAGCCGAACCTCGACGTCGACGCCACCGGCCCGCTGACCCCCGACGAAGTGCAGGCCGCGATCGAACGACTGGGCGATAGCGTGAACGCAGAACGGCGGGCCTGCGCCCTGGCTGAGGCGACGAAGCGGGCGCAGCTCGCCGGGGACCCGGAAACGCTGGACCCGGCGAACGTCGATATGATGCCTGCCGGGGCCTGGAATACCCTCGACGCGTTCGGCAAACGCATCTTCCTCGCGCATGCGCTCGTGACCGAGGCCCTGTTCGTGTGCGCCCGTCCATGAACGGCCGGGACGCGCCCCGGATTGCGGTATCATGGGCGCGCCGATTCGAGAACGCTCGGGCCCCGTGACGGAACCCGGCTGGCGCGAATCGGTCGCGGCGCAGTCGACGGGCTGCACAGCAACGTCAAAAACCAAGCCAGGAGTCCAAACCGAATGTCCACCAGTCTAGACCTGTCCAAGCTCAGCGTCATGGACGCGCTCGACCTCGCGATTCTGATCGAGGAGGAAGCGCACCAGCGCTACAAACTGTTCGCCACGCAGATCGGCCGCACCGGCGGCAGCAACGACCCGGGGGCCTTCTTCGCCTCGATGGCGGAAAACGAGGCCAAGCACGGCAATGAACTGCTCGCCCGCCGCATCGCCATGTTCGGCAAAACCCCGATGAACGTGAAACTGGTCGATCTGTTCGATGTCGAGGCCCCGGACGTCGGAGCGCCACGCAAGGGCATGTCCACGGTCCAGGCCTGTGAGCTCGGTCTCGCCGCGGAACAGAAGGCCTACGACTTCTACGACAAGGCCCTGCCCGGCATCACGGACCCCGAGGTGCGGGAACTCTTCATCGAACTCCGCGACGAGGAGTCCGAACACGTCGAGATGCTTCGCGAAGCCATGGCGAAACTTCCCGAGAACGCCAGCGTCGAGACCGAGAACGATCCCGATGATGCACCCTACCTGTAGCGTGCAGAAAACACCCTGAAGGGACGCCCATTCACCCGGGCGCCCCGCCCGTCACGACAAACCCTGCGCCGGGGTCCGCCTTGGGCCGACCCGGCGCGGGAGCCGACCGGGTCGGTTGCACCGGGCAGCGGAGCGGACGTCGCCGCAGCAACGTGCCGGTCGTATCCCAGCTGACCCGGAATTCCCCCTTTTACCATCCCTCGCCGCGCAGGCCCGGATTCGCGACGACGCTGCGTCAAAGGAAGTAGATGCTCGCCAGCAGACCGGTTAGCGACATCGTGAAGGTATAGGGAAGCGCCAGCAGCACCATCCGGCCGTAGCCGAGCCGGATCAAGGGGGCCAGTCCCGAGGTGAGCAGGAACAGGAACGCCGCCTGCCCGTTGGGCGTCGCGACCGACGGGATGTTCGTACCGGCGTTGATCGC
>JARROJ010000006.1:0-72826 GCA_037384065.1 Lysobacterales bacterium | reverse complement strand
GGGGTTCGCCGGCCCCGGCCGTCTGTGAGCCTGGGAGCAGGGGGTGGATCGTCATTGCACGAAAGCGCCGGTCCATTTCTTGATCTGGATCAAATAACAATGAGAATCGTTTGCAAATACGAATAGTTCTCAATAACATTCGCGTATCTGAATTTTCATGGGGAGAAATCGTGAGAACAGCAGTGATGGCCGCGGTGCTGGCCACGGCTTCGGTCGCGCATGCGCAGGGCGGCGAATCCGATGACTTGCGGGCGCTGATCGAGGCGCAGCAGCGGCAGATCGAGATGCTGCAGCAGCAGTTGGACACGACGCGAGCGACCATGGAGCAGCTCGCGCGTCAGGTCGAGGACAATGCACAAGCCAGTTCCGAGGCCAATACGAAAGCGGAGATCCTGGCCGATACGATGGACAGCCAGCCGGTGGCGGCCGCGCCGGCCGTCAAGTTGGGCGGGTACGGCGAACTGCACGTCAACATGCTGGAAAACCAGGCCAACGGTGAGTCGTTCAACGAGCTGGACCTGCACCGTTTCGTGCTGTTTCTGCAGCACGATTTCACGGATCGCCTGCGCTTGAACAGCGAGCTCGAGATCGAACATGCCTATTCCGGTGAAGGCAAGCCGGGCGCGGTGGAACTCGAACAGGCCTACGTCGAGTACGACTGGGCCGAAAATCACAGTTTCAAGGCCGGCGTGTTCCTGGTCCCGGTCGGCATTCTGAACGAAACGCACGAGCCGCCGACCTTCTATGGCGTCGAGCGCAACCCGGTGGAAAACAAGATCATTCCGACCACCTGGTGGGAGGGCGGCGTGGCGTTCACCGGTGGGTTCGGCGACGCGTTCCGCTATGACGCGGCGGTGCATTCGGGGCTGTTCACCACGGCCGGGGACGGCTACGCGATCCGCGCCGGTCGTCAGAAGACCGCCAAGGCGCGGTTCGATTCACAGGCCTATACCGGTCGCCTGCGCTGGCTGGGGATCCCGGGCCTGGAGCTCTCGGCCAGCATCCAGTACCAGGACGACGTGACCCAGGGCACCGATCCGCTGGCCGGTTCCGCGTTTCTGTACACCGGCCACATCGCCTGGCGTCGCGGCCACTTCGGCCTGCGCGCGCTGTACGCGGACTGGTCCCTGGACGGTCCGGGGCCCGAAGCGGTCGGCGCCGATCGCCAGGCGGGCTGGTACGTCGAGCCCAGCTGGCGCTTCAACGAGCAGTGGGGCGTGTTCGCGCGCTACAACCAGTGGGACAACCAGGCCGGGGATCGCGCCGACAGCGAGTACGTGCAGTGGGATATCGGCGTGAACTACTGGCTCCATCCCGACGTCGTCTTCAAGCTGGATTACCAGGACCAGGATGCGCCGTTCGGCAAGAAAGAAATGGACGGCTGGAACCTGGGCGTGGGTTACCAGTTCTGAGCGGGGTGCGGCGCATGAAGATTTCTCTCCGCGTGGTTGCGGCTTTTGGGCTGGCCATCATGGCCAGCCCGGTTCTTTTGGCCGCGGAAATCGTGCACCAGGCGCCGGCCGAGTTTCTCGCGGAACAGGTGCCGGACTGCCGGCAGCAGGCCCTGTGGCTGGATCGGGACCTGAAGGAACAGGCGGCGGCCCTGCTCGAGCGGCCGTACGCGGGCGCCCGCGTGCGCTACTGCGAGCGCGACGGGCGCACCGCCTGGATCCTGGATGAGATCGGCAAGACGGAACCGATCACGACCGGCATCGTCATCGACGAGGGCCGCGTGCAGCAGGTGCGCGTGCTGGTCTTCCGCGAAAGCCGCGGGGGCGAAGTGCACCGCGAAGCCTTCACCCGGCAGTTTGCCCAGGCGACGCTGGATGACGCGCATCGGCTGGACCGCACGATCGACGGCATCACCGGCGCGACGCTCTCGGTCTGGGCGCTGAACCGCCAGGTCCGCCTGGCATTGCTGTTCGACGGGGCGGTGCGAGCGAAACGCGATGACGCGTAGCCAGGCGCGTCGCCTGCAATCCGTTCGCCGCTGGCATCGCCGCGGCGCGCTGGTCATCGCGCTGTGGATGGTCGTGCTGGCCCTCACGGGCAGCGCCATCAACCGCGCCCACGACTGGGGCCTGGACCGCGTCGCGTTGCCGGCCCTGTTGCAACGCGTCGTGTATGGCATCGATGTGCAAGGGGACGATCCCTGCGCCGGGCTGGACCCCGTGCCGGATGGTTGCGGGCGCGCGTTCGCGCGGCTCGCCACGGACGACGGCAGCATCCTTCTGACCCCGCACAGCGCGGTGTTGCTGGGGCCGGACGGTCAGCAGATCGAAGCCGTGCCCGCCGGCCAGCTCGGGTTGCCCCGGATCGACGCCGGACTCGGCAGCGGCCGCTGGATCTTCCTGCGGGGCGGCCCCCGCACCGTGGCGGCGGACTCCGGGTTGTTGACCCTTCGCGAGCCGGAACCGGCCGAACTGGCCGCGCTGCAGGACGCTGACTGGCGGCCGTCGGCCGCATCGGTCGCCCCGGCGACGATCACCTGGGAACGGCTGCTGCTCGACCTGCATGCCGCACGCTTCCTCGGGCCGGCCGCGCGCTGGTTCACGGACCTGATGGCGGCCTCGATCCTGCTGCTGGTGCTGAGCGGCCTCTGGCTGTATCGCCTGCGCGGTCGCAACGAAGGGCGCTGACCGGTCCGACGCATCAAAAAACACTTGCATCGATCGTTGTTTTTATAGACGATTGAGGTGAAATCTGACACCAATGTCAATTTCAAACGAGCGCGCGCGCCAGCACGGCGATTCGATTCGACGATGATGATGCCGACCGACCGCACGCTCGAGGGGCGTCGCGAGGAGAACCATTTTCTGCGATCCCGGGGGGGACCGCGCGTGGGGCCGGCACCGGGCCTGGATTCGTCCGGGTCCGCCGGCAATCCATGACCGCCGGGTCGGTCGGTCGGGGCTGACCCGGTTCTCTTGATCGTCATCATGCAAAACGCGTTTCATCGCCGAAAACCGCCGGTTCCGGCATCCGTCGCCCCGTCGGTCGTGGGATAATCCGGGTGTCGGAATCCGGAGATTTTTCGCCATGAACCTGATGAACAACGCGATCATCCACACCCCCCGTCCCGTCAACGAACCGGTGCTCGATTACGCGCCCGGCAGCCCCGAGCGGGCCGCTCTGCAGAAGGCGCTGGACGAGGCCGTCTCGCGGGAAATCGAAGTGCCGCTGGTGATCGGTGGCGAACGGGTGCACACGGGTCGAACCGGCGACATGATCATGCCGCACGACCATGGGCGCCGTCTCGGCAGTTATCACAAGGCGGGCCCGGAGGAAGTGCAACGCGCGATCGATGCCGCGGTCGCCGCCCAAAAGGACTGGCAGCAGTTCCGCTGGGAGGAGCGCGCGGCGATTTTCCTGAAGGCGGCCGAACTGCTGGCGGTCAAGTATCGGGCGCAAATGAACGCCGGCGCGATGCTCAACGGCGGCAAGACCGTGTTCCAGGCCGAGATCGACGCGGCCTGCGAGTTGATCGACTTCCTGCGCTTCAACGTCGCCTACGCGCAGGAAATCTACGCCAAGCAGCCCGAGTCGTCCCGGGGCGTATGGAACTTCGTCCAGCAGCGCCCGCTCGAGGGCTTCGTGTTCGCCGTGACGCCATTCAATTTCACGGCCATCGCCGGCAACCTGCCGACGGCGCCGGCCATCATGGGCAATACCGTGCTGTGGAAGCCGGCCTCGTCGCTGGTCTACACGCCCTGGCTGTTCATGCAGATTCTCGAAGAAGCCGGGCTGCCGCCGGGCGTGATCAATTTCGTGCCGGGATCGGGCCGCGAAGTCGGCGCCGCTGCGCTCGCCAGCCCGCACCTGGCCGGCGTGCACTTCACCGGGTCGACGGGCACCTTCCAGCAGATGTGGAAAACCATCGGCGGCAACATCGACCAGTACCGCGCCTACCCGCGTATCGTCGGCGAGACCGGCGGCAAGGATTTCGTCTTCGCGCACGCCAGCGCGGACGTGCCGGCGCTCGTCACCGCGCTGGTCCGCGGCGCCTTCGAGTACCAGGGCCAGAAGTGTTCGGCGGCCAGCCGGGCGTACATTCCGCGGTCGCTGTGGCCCGAGGTGGAATCCGCGCTGCGCGAGGAAATCGGGAAGATCCGCATGGGTCCGCCAACCGACTTCCGCACCTTCGTCGGCGCGGTGATCGACCGCGCGGCATTCGATTCCATCAAGGCCTATCTCGATTACACGCAGGAAAACGACGGCGCGGAGATCATCATCGGCGGCGGTTGCGACGACACCACCGGTTTCTTCATCGAGCCGACGGTGATCCGGGCCACGGATCCGCGGTTCCGGACGATGGTCGAGGAAATTTTCGGCCCGGTGCTGAGCATTTACGTGTACGACGACGCCGAATACGAGGCGACGCTGGACGTCTGCGACCAGTCCTCGATGTACGCGCTGACCGGCGCGATATTCGCCAACGATCGCGGCGCCGCCAGCCTGGCGATTGCCCGGCTCGAGCACGCGGCGGGCAACTTCTACATCAACGACAAGCCCACCGGGGCGGTGGTCGGCCAACAGCCGTTCGGCGGCGGCCGCGCCTCCGGCACCAACGACAAGGCGGGTTCGGCGGCGAACCTGATGCGCTGGGTGTCGACGCGGACGATCAAGGAGACGTTCGTGCCACCGACCGATTTCGCCTATCCGTTCATGGGCGAGTCGTAGATCGACCCGTAAAACGGCAAAGAGCGGGCCTGTGCCCGCTCTTTGTGGTTTCGGTGCCGGCGCGGGCCGTTCAGTCTTCCAGCGCGCGAATCTGCCGTTCGATGCGCCACTGGCCCAGCCGGGCGATGGCGCCGTAGCCCAGGACCAGGAGCGCCGGGCCGAGCAGGGCGGGCAGCCAGGTGTCGGCCCACTCGCTCGCGGCCGGCCAGCCGTAGATCATCAGGCAGACCGACACGATCGCCGTCGTCAAGACGAGGTAAACCGCGAGCAGGCCGCGCCAGCGCAGGACCGGCATGATGCCGCCGAGAAACAGCTGCAGCGCGATGAAGCCGAACAGCGAAATGAACAGCACTGCCTGGAAGTCCCTGATTTCGGCGTCGGGCTGGTCGAGGATGTACAGGCGGAAAAAGATCACGCCGGCGAGCAGGATCTGGGTCACGCCGAGCCAGATGGCCGCTGCCTGACCGGTATTGGCGCGGGCGCGCTCGTCGATGGGGTGCGGGTTGGTGAACATCGTCAGTCTCCGGGTATCCAGAACAGTTCGTCGAGCGTCTTGCCGGTCACCCGGGCCAGTTCGATGCACAGCCTGAGGCTCGGGTTATAACCGCCGGCTTCGATCAGGCCGACGGTCTGCCGGGTGACGCCGGCGCGTTCGGCCAGTCCGGCCTGTGTCAGGCCGGCCTCGATCCGGGCCAGTTTCAGCCGGTTTTTCAGCACGGTTTCGTTCATGGCTCGAAATGTAACATATACCAGTCATTATGACAATAATAAATTGCATTTTGCCCGGTATCTTTGTCATATCGATACCGAATCACCGCCGGTATACTGTGTAAAAACGGAGCACGCCAGTAATGAGCAACATCACCGGAAAATCCCTCGTCGCCGGGCAATGGGTCGCGCCCGATGGCCGCGTCTTCCCGTCGTTCAACCCGTACACGGGTACCCCGTTCAACGCGTTTCGCGAGTGCACGGAGCGCGAGGTCGACGACGCGCTGCGGGCTGCGCAGCGAGCCTGGCAGCACATGCGCGGGCTCGACGGGCAAACGATCGGCGCTTTGCTGGACGCCGTGGCCGACGAGATCGAGGCGCTGGGCGAGGACTTGCTGGATACCTGCGATGCCGAAACCGGCCTCGGCCGCGTGCGCCTCGAGGGCGAGCGCGGGCGCACCACCGGGCAGATCCGCGCCTTTGCCGGGATCGCCCGGCGGGGCGAGTGGGTCCAGGCGAGCATCGACACCGCGCTGCCCGAGCGTCAGCCCCTGCCCAAACCGGACCTGCGGCGCATGCTGCACTCGATCGGCCCGGTCGTGGTCTTCGGCGCCTCGAATTTTCCGTTCGCGTTCGGCGTCGTCGGCGGCGACACGGCATCGGCGCTCGCGGCCGGCAACCCGGTGGTGGTCAAGGGCCACCCGGCCCATCCGGCCACCTGCGAGCTGCTGGCGCGGGCCGTTCAGCGGGCGATCGAACGGACGGGCGTTCCGGTCGGGGCCTTCTCGATGCTGCAGAGCGCCGGTCACGAGGTCGGCGAGCTGCTGGTGCGGCATCCGGCGACCGAGGCCGTCGGTTTCACCGGATCGCAACGCGGCGGCCGCGCGCTGATGGACCTCGCCGCCGCGCGGCAACGACCGATTCCCGTGTTTGCCGAGATGGGGTCGGTCAACCCGGTGTTCCTGGGGCCGCGCACGCTGGCGGCCACCCGCGACGCGATCGCGGCCGGGCTCAGCGGTTCGGTCTGTCTCGGGACCGGCCAGTTCTGCACCTCGCCCGGCCTGGCGGTTTTCGTCGCGGATGAGGCGTTCGAGGCGGCCATGCGCACGGCCATGGATGCGGCGCCGCGCGGCTACCTGCTCAACCCCGGCATCCGCGACGCCCTGCGCGCCGGGCTGCGCCGCCTGCAGGCGACACCCGGGGTCGAATGGCTCAACGAGGCGGAATTCGCCGCCGACAGCATGACGCCGCCGAACGCGGTATTCCGCGTGCCGGCCGACGTTTTCCTGGCGGAGCCGGCCCTGTCCGAGGAGGTGTTCGGTCCGGTCACGCTGCTCGTCGCCTGCGCGGATGCGGCGCAGATGCTGGACGTCGCGACGCGGCTCGACGGCAACCTGACGGGTTCGATTCATGCCGCGAGCGACCCCGACCTCGAGGCCGGGCTCATCCGCATCCTGGCACAGAAGGTCGGCCGCGTGATCTGCAACGGCTATCCGACCGGCGTCGAGGTCTGCCCCGCGCAACAGCACGGCGGGCCGTATCCATCGTCCTCGATGGCGGGGTCCACCAGCGTCGGCGCCGACGCGATCGTGCGCTTCGCGCGTTTCGTCGCCTACCAGGACACGCCGGAGCGGTTGCTGCCGCCGGCGTTGCGCGACGCCAACCCGCTCGGCATCATCCGCCGCGTCGACGGCGAATGGACGCGCGACGCGCTCTGAGCGCGCGCCTCAGTACCTGCGGGGTTCGTAGCTGAACTGCTGGCCGCCGATGGTGGCTTCGGCCATCAGGCCGCCGTCGGCGATCGTGAACACGGCGACGCCCGCGTCATAGGAGGTGTTCGCCGCGGCGCCGGCGGTAACCGCCACTGCGGTCGCCTGGGCGCTGAATTCGAAATTCTCGCGCTTGAAGTATTCCAGCGCCACCTGGTCCTTGAAGAAAATGTACAGGGAGTATTTCTGCGCGCCGATCTGGGCGCCGACCGTGAACTGCGTCATCGTGGTGTAGCCGTCGACCTGCTCGTTGACGATCACCAGGCCCTTGCCGTAGGCGCCGCCGATCATGAAGCCGCCCTTGCCGACGTTCGGAAAGACCGCGTAGCCGGCGGCATTGTCGAAAAACGCCTGCACGCCCGGGTCGCGCTGCTTGATGTTGAGAATGGCCCGCGCGACATCGAGCTCCAGTTCGCTGTTCAGATCCGGCTCGAAAGCGGCCGCCCGGTCGGGGAGGGCGAGGAGGAGTACGGTGGCGGCGAGAAAGGCGGCGATTCGGTTCATGGTGAAAGCTTCCCGGGTTGGTGGTTCGATCCTGCCGATTCTATCCGCTCGGCGGGGCGTCGCGCGAGAGCGGCGAGCGCGAATCCGGGCGTCGATGCTCGAACCGCGCGCCCGATTTTCGTAAGATGCCGCGATGAAACGATTCCTTCCCCTGATCCTGACCGCCGTCCTCGGCGGCGCACCGGCGCTGGCGGCCGAACCCGCGGACGCCCTGCTCGAAGCGCGCCTCGAGGCCCATATCACCTTCCTTGCCGACGATCTGCTGCGCGGCCGGCAACCCGGCACCGCAGGCTACGCGATCGCGGCGCGCTACGTGGCCAGCCAGTTTCGCCAACTCGGCCTGCGGCCCGCCGGCACCGGTGACAGCTATTTCCAGCCGGTGCCGCTGCGGCGCGCGTGGCTGGAGGAAGGCTCCGCCGTGATGCGCCTGGAAAACGGGAGCGGCGACACCGATTTCCGCTTCGTCGACGAGTTCTTCATGGGGCCGGCCATGGCGCGTACCGCGGTGGACCTGGCCGCGCCGATGGTGTTCGCCGGTTACGGCATCGATGCGCCGCCGCTCGACTACAGCGACTACGCGGACCTGGACGTCACGGGCCGGATCGTCGTCGTTCTGGCCGGCCAGCCGCACCATTTTCCCAGCGAGGAGGGCGCGCATTTCGCCAGTTCGCGGGAACTCGCGCGCAACGCCATGGCGCGCGGCGCCGTCGGCCTGGTCCGGATACATACGCCGCGCAGCGAGCAGCGTTTTGCCTGGAACCGCCGGGAGGCGATGGTCGGCATGCCGTCGATGCGTTGGCTGGACGCCGATGGACGGCCGTTTCCGGACTACGGCCCGCTGCAGGGCAGCGCCGTCGTACACCACGCAGCGGCCGCCCGCCTGTTCGAGGGCTCCGGGCATACGATGGACGAACTGCTCGCGCTGGATGACGCCGGCGAACCGCTGCCGCGCTTCGAACTGTCGGGCACGCTTCACCTGGGGCAGCGGAGCCGCCACGAGTCGATCGAGAGCCCGAACGTCGCCGCCTACCTGCCCGGCAGCGATCCGCTGCTCGATGGCGAGTTCGTCGTGTACACGGCGCATCTCGACCACATCGGCGTCCTGCATGGCGACGATCATGACGACGCGATCAATAACGGCGCGCTCGACAACGCGTCCGGCACCGCCGTGATGCTGGAGACCGCGCGCCTGTTCACCGAGCAGGGCGCGCCGCGCCGCTCGGTGCTGTTCCTGGCGGTGACGGCGGAGGAGAAGGGGCTGGTCGGCTCGGAGTACTTCGCGCACCATCCGACGGTCCCGCTGGACCGCATGGCCGGCCTGGTCAACCTGGACATGCCCCTGTTGCTGTACGACTTCGGCGATGTGATCGCCTTCGGCGCCGAGCATTCGACCCTCGGTGATGCGGTCGCCGAGGCCGCCGGCGCGTACGGGGTGACGCTGACCCCGGATCCGTTCCCCGAGCAGAACATCTTCGTGCGCAGCGATCATTACCGTTTCGTGCAGCAGGGCGTGCCGGCGGTGTTCCTGGTGACCGGCACCACGTCGCTGGACGGCGAAACGGATGCCCAGGGGATTTTCGAGGGGTTTCTGAACGACCACTACCACCGGCCGAGTGACGACCTGGATCTGCCGATCAACTACCGCGCCGCCGCGCGGTTCACCCGGATCAATGCGCGCATCGGGGCGATCGTCGGCAACCAGCGCGAACGCCCGCGTTGGCACGAGGGCGACTTTTTCGGCGAAACCTTCGGCCGCTGACGGCCCGCGCCGCGGGCTTAAACGTTCCGCGTCGCGACCACTTTCTGGAACAGGTCGCCGAAGATCGTTTCGCGGCGCCAGGAGAAGCGCTCGGCGTCGCTGGCGAAATCGCGGATTTCGTGGCGCCACAGGCCCTTGGCGAACGGTTCCAGGGTATCGAACACGATGCTCGTGATCAGTTTGAGCGGGTGCCACCATTTCGGTTTCGCGTAGTCCACGAACACCACCTTGCCGCCGGGAACGACCTGGCCCAGCAGGTGGTCGACGACGTCATGCTTGACCGTGTCCGGCACCTCGTGGAGCAGGAAGTAGCACACCACGACATCGTACGGCCCGCGGTCGAAATCGAGGCAATTGGCGTGGTGCGCCCGGGCCCAGGGGTACGGCGCCAGCTTGCGCGTCGTGCTCTCGACCTGCACGCGGGCCACGTCGACGATATCGACGCGTCCCTGCGGCCCGACGTGGCGCGCGAGGTTCGGGCCGAAGCTGCCGTACACCGACGCCGGCTGCATGACCCATTGGCCCGGTTCGATCTCGGCGAAGGCCAGCCGCTGCAGGCGGTTGTGCTGTTGCCAGAGAATCGTCCGGACGACGATTTCCCGGTCCAGCAGGCGCACGTTGCGCGGGTTGATGTACGCCCAGTAATACGTGTCCTGCAGGTAGTCGGGGATTTCCGGCGCGCGCGCGTCGCGCTCCGGGTCGCTTCGCCGGGCGGGCGCGGGTGCGAACGCATCGGTGGTTTCAACACAAGCGCTTGCCGAGGTGAAATCGTCCATGTTCAGGGTCCTTTCGAGGATTGCTGCGGTTCGGGGTGTCGTGAATTCCTGCGGACTCTAGCGGCCGGTGGCGACGCCAACAATGACCTGTATCAAAATTCGTTCCGGGTCGGTGTCACAGGCCGAGTTCGGCGGCCAGGGCTTCGACGCGCGTCCGCGTGCGGGCGTCGGTCCGGACGGCGCGGCCCCAGTCGCGGTGCGTCTCCGGCGGCAGCTTGCGCGTTGCGTCGATACCCATCTTGCCGCCGAGGCCGGGTTCCGGACTGGCGAAGTCGAGGTAGTCGATCGGCGTGTTTTCCACCAGCAGCGTATCCCGCACCGGATCGGCGCGCGTGGACACCGCCCAGATCACGTCCTTCCAGTCGCGCACGTCGATGTCGTCATCGGTGACGATCACGGTCTTGGTGTAGGTGAACTGCCGCAGCCACGACCAGATGCCGAACATGATGCGGCGCGCATGCCCCGGATACTGCTTGCGAATGGCGACCACGGCCACCCGGTAGGAACACGCCTCCGGCGGCAGGTAGAAGTCGGTGATTTCGGGGAACTGCTCCTGCAGCAGCGGGATGAACAGTTCGTTCAGCGCCGCGGCCATCACCGACGGTTCGTCCTCGCCCGGCTTGCCGAGGTAGGTCGTCAGGTAGCGGGCGTCGGCGCGGCGGCTGATCCGCTCGACCGTGAACACCGGGAAGTCGGCCTGTGCATTGTAGTAGCCGGTGTGGTCGGCGAACGGCCCCTCGGTCGCCAGGTCGTCCGGGCGCACGTGCCCCTCGAGGACGATCTCGGCGCCGTGCGGCACCGGCAGACCGCTCAGCGCGGATTCGACCACGCGGCTTCGGCGACCGCGCAGAAGGCCCGCGAAGGCATACTCGGACAGGGTGTCCGGCACCGGCGTCACGGCGGCCAGCAGCGTGGCCGGATCGGCCCCGATCACCACCGCGACCGGGAACGGTTCGCCCGGGTGCGCGGCCTGGAATTCGCGGAAATCCTGGGCGCCGCCGCGATGCGCCAGCCAGCGCATGATCAGGCGGTTGCGGCCGATCAGCTGCAGCCGGTAGATCGCCAGGTTGACGCGCGGCTTGTTCGGCCCCCGCGTGACCACCAGGCCCCAGGTGATCAGCGGACCGGCGTCTTCGGGCCAACAGGTCGTGATCGGCAATTCGCCGAGGTCGACGTCGGGGCCTTCGATGACGGTTTCCTGCCACGGCGCGCTGTCGCGCGGAACCAGCGGCGCATGCGCCAGCCGCGCGAAATCCGGCAGGGCGTCGAACGCCTTGCCGAGGCTGTCGGGCAGTTCCGGGTTGCGCAGGAACGCAAAGGCGCTGCCCAGGCGGCGCAGGTCGTCCCGGCTGTCGAGTTCCAGGGCCGTCAGGATGCGCCGCTCGTTGCCGAACAGGTTGCCGAGCACCGGCATCGTGTGGCCCGCGGGGTTCTCGAACAGCAGCGCGGGGCCATCGCGCAACAGGCTGTGGCGGCACAGCGCGGTCACTTCGAGGTGTGGCGAAACCGCTTGCGGCACCTTCAGCAACTGACCGCTCTCGGCGAGCGCCCGGCTGAACGCGGCGAGATCGCCCCAGGCCTTGCGGTTGGCCTGCTGGCGGTGGTGTTCAAGCAGCGTGCGAATGCCCATGATCCATCCCGGCCCGGTCGTGCAGGTAACCGCTGCATGCGCCGCCGGGCAGCAGCGCGTCGAGGCGCGCGGCCAGCGCGGCCCGGTCGCCGCCGTTGCGCGCCTCGTCGAACAGGCCCAGCACCGCGAGCGTCACCTCGGCCTGCGGGCTGATGCGAAGCACGTCCACGCCCCGTTCGGCCAGTTCGTCAAAGGCGTCCAGCGCCTGGTGGGTGCGCGCGGACAGCGTCTGGATGCCGTTGAGCACGAGGAAGGCTTCGTCCTCGCGCGTTCGCAGCAGGCGGCCGTCGGGGTAGTCCAGGCACCGAAAGCGGCAGTCGTCCTTGGGCAGGTCGTCCGAACGCGCCGTGAAACAGCGGGCCGACCAGGCCAGGGGCAGGCGGCCAAAGGCGAACACCTCGGTTTCGACCCCGTTCGGGCGCCGCGCCTGGAGTTCGGCCAGCGCGTCGAGGCCGAGTTCGACCGGCAACACCCAGCGCCGCAGGCCCTGCCGCGCGAGCAGCGCCAGGCTGCGGTGGTTGTAGATGTTGACCGACGGGCCGGTCGAAAAGGCGGCCCTGGCAGCCGTCAGGTACCGGATTGCGGTGAAGTCGTTGGCTTCGACCGGAAATTCGCCGTTTTCGCACAGGCGCCGGACCTGCGCCGCTTCCGACGCGGCCTCGACGAGCGTCAGCGTCGACAACACGACGTCCTTGCCGGCGGCGCGCAACGCGCGGGCGATGGCGAACCAGTCCTCGGTCGTCAGCTCGCGGCGCTTGGCGCACACGACCTCGCCCAGGCAGACGATGTCGGCCGGGCTGTCGGCGACGGCCCGGTAAAAATCGAACACGCGATCGCGCGCCCAGAACCAGGGAATCGGTCCGAGCGAAAGTTTCATCGTTCCGCCTCCGTCATTGCCAGGGCCGATGGTAGGCGCCGAGCGTGGTCTGCGCGCCTTCCGATACCTCGCCGAGCGCTTTCATCCACGCCGCCTGCGGTGCGTACCCCTGCGGATCGCGCCGGCAGGCGTCGATCGCTTCGCGCATGACGGCGGTGACCTGCGCGACGTAGGCCGGGCTGCGCTGCCGGCCCTCGACCTTGATCGCCGCGACGCCGATGTCCTGCAGCTGCGGCAGGATCGACAGCGTGTTCAGGCTGGTCGGTTCCTCCAGCGCATAGAACGTGTGGTCGCCGACCCGGAACCGGCCCTTGCACAAGGTCGGGTAGCCGGCTTTTTCCGCGGGACCGTAGTGGTCGATCAGCACGCCACCCAGCCGGGTGTCCGTGCCGCCGTCCGCCGTTTCCTCCCAGCGGACGTGCGAGGCCGGCGAGCAGGCCCCGTAGGTGTTCGGCGATCGCCCGGTGGCGTAGCTGGACAGCAGGCACCGGCCCTCGACCATGACGCAGAGGCTGCCGAAGCCGAAGGTTTCGACCGGCACCGGTGAATCCGCGACGACCCGGGCCACCTGCCGCAGTGACAGCACGCGCGGCAGAATGACGCGGCGTATGCCGAAATTCTCGTGGAAGAAGCGGATGCCGTCGGCGGTCGTGACCGAGCCCTGCACGGACAGGTGCAGGCGCAGTTCAGGCCAGCGCTCGACCGCGTAGTCCATGACGCCGGGATCGGCCAGGATCAGGGCGTCGACACCGGCCTCGGCGGCCTGGTCCACCGCGGCCTGCCAGCGATCGAAATTGCCCGGGCGGGGGTAGGTGTTGACGGCCACGAAGAGCCGGCGCCCGTGGCGGTGCACGTACTCGAGCCCGCGGTGGAAGGTTCGGTCGCTGAAATTCAGCCCGGCGAAGTGGCGTGCGTTGGTGTCATCGCGGAAACCGACGTACACGGCGTCGGCGCCGTTTTCGATCGCGGCTTTCAGCGACGGCAGGTTGCCTGCCGGGCAGACGAGTTCCATGCGGGTTTCCGTGTCGGTACAGGCACTTCATTCTAGTGGGCCGATCCGGCCCCGTGTTGACCGGAATCAACCGCCGGCGCGATGGCCTTCCTATACTGAAGGCCCCGGTCGGAGACCCGTACATGCCGCAGATTCCCGAAAGCGTTCACCGTGTCGCCCGTCACGTCGTTGCGTGGCCGGGCCGGGTCGTGCCGTACGCCGTCCAGGCGCCGGTCCTGCAGAGCGCGCTGAACCGGGCGTTTCGAATCCCGCTCGAAAACGGTGAGCTGGACTTCCTGGCCGGTCGCCGGATTCGCGTCCGCGTGACCGACGCCCGGCTAAACTGGCTGCTCGAAGCCGCCGCGGACGGGTTCACCGCCGTCGATCCCGCGCTGGCGGAGGATGTGTCCATCAGCGGCGAGCTGCCGGACTTCGCGCTGCTGGCCACGCGGCGGGCCGATCACGACACGCTGTTTTTCCAGCGCCGCATCAGGATCGAGGGCGACACGGAGCTCGGACTCGGCCTGAAGAACACGATCGACAGCATGGACTGGGACGACCTGCCGCCGCCGCTCAGGGCGTTCCTGCAGGGCCTCGGTCGCGTGATCGGCGCGCTGTCGGACGCGGGCGTCGCGCCGCTGCGGCCTCAGGGGGTTCCGTCGAACAGGCCGTAGTGATTCGCGCCTTCGAGCACGCCGCTGGTGTAGTACCCGTTCAGCCCGCGAAAGCCGCCCTGCGCGAAGTAAACGCGCAGCGCCGGATCGCGCGCCATGGCGGCGCGCACGTTGGCGACCAGCTGCTCGTCCGCGTTTCGCACCAGCACGCCTGAAAACCCCGCCGTGAGCGGGAAGATGTCGTTGCCGCTGTCGCCGCAGAAGACGACGTCGCGGTGCGCGCAGCCGGCGGCGTCGGCGACATACTCGAGCGCCGTCTGCTTGGTCGCGCTGTTCGGCAGGAAATCGATAAGGCCCTTGTCGTCGAGCGAGTCGTAGCTGTAAATGATGACCTCGTCGTGGCGCCCTGCGACGCGCTCGTCGACGGCGGCGAGGATCGCGTCCTTGCGCGCGGCGTCGGCGTAGTAGCTCTGTTTGAAGGGGTTCTGGTGCTCGGGTTCCTGCTCGCGCAGGCCGTCGATATCCGCGACGGCCTGCCGGATGGCGGCCGCGTCCCAGCGTGGGCTGACGCGCTGCACGTGGGCGATCCAGCCGTCATCGAAGCGCCAGGCGCCGTCCTCGTAATGGCGGATCGACGTGCCGACGTCGCCGATCAGGATGTCCGGTCGGCGCACGCCGAATTCGTCGACGGCGGCCTCGGTCAGCGCAAGATTCCGTCCGGTGACGTACACCACCGGGATGCCGTGCTCGCGGGTCAGCCGATTGAACAGGTCGATGGCTTCGGCGTCCGCCGCCCAGTGACCGTTGGGCAGCAGCGTGCGGTCCATGTCCGTTGCGAGTAGGTTCATTGCCTTGGCTCCGTGTCAGGGGCAGTCGCGCGGGAACTGCATCGTGATTTCGCCGGCCGGCCCATCCGTCCAGCGCACGCAGAAACGGTGACTTTGCAGATCGGCGTCGAGCGTCGCCGTCGCCGGGCCCTTGCGCCAGCGCAGGCGCAGCTCGTGCGGCGCGGTGTCCTCGATCTCCAGGTCGCCGCCGAACGCCGGGTGCGTGTTGCGCAGCCGCAGCAGTTCCAGCTGGTCGAGCACGATCGCCCGGCCGAGGCCCTTCTGGATGTCGTTCATCGACAGGCCGGTGCGGTTGATCTCCTTGTGTCCGCCGGTGCCGCCGCGGTCCGCCGCCGCGTAGTCGTTCCGGCCGGCGAACAGGTCGAGATACCACACCTGCGGAATACCGGGGGTGAACAGCTGTATCGCCCGCGCCAGCAGCAGTTTCTGGTTGTCCTCGCCCAGCGCGCTGAAGTACGTGGCGTTGACCTGGTAGTAGGCGATCTTTTTGCCGTTGCTGCCGTAGAGATTCTTGATCCGCCCGCCGCGCTCCAGAATCCGGTCGATGACGGCCTGGATCTCCGCGTCGCTGAGCAGCCCCTCGCGATAGACGCCGTTGACTTCCTTGCCGCGCAGATCCAGCACGGGAATGCCGTCATGGCAGCCCAGCATGTTCACGGTTTGAATGCCTTTGTCGAGCAACTCGCGGATCCAGCGCAGCAGCGGACCGTTGACGCCGCGGTCGAGCGCATCGATCAACAGCCCGGGCAGGAAAAAGTCGTAGACCGGGAAGCCGTTCGCTGCGACCTCTTCGTGCAGGCCGCTGCCGTACTCGGCATGGATCTCGGGAAGCAGGGTCAGGCCATGCCGCGCCGCCAGCGTTTTCAGGCGGTCCAGATAGTCCCAGGTGCCGGGCTTGTTGAAGAAATTGGTCTCGCCGACGGCCTTGTGCAGGTAGGCGAAGGCGTCGAGCCGGACCAGCCGCGCGCCGTAGGTGCGCAACTTGCCCAGCGTCTCGTCGTAAAAATCCCAGACCGTTTCGGATTGCGCGTTCAGATCCATCTGCCCGAGGTACTCGCGGTTCTCCTCGACCACCTCGTGCACCGCGTCCGCATACGGTTCGAATTCGCCCAGATCGATCCGGGTCGGGTTCTCGCCGGCCGCGATGGCGGTGTTGATCACCGCCGTGAGCAGCTGCGCCTGTTGCGAGGACAGCCCCTCGATACCGGACAGGCTCCCCGCCGCCAGCGGACGGTAATTGATTTCCTGGTAGAACGTGTTCCAGTACGGACGTTCGGAGCCGTCGGGAAAACGGACCTTCAGGATCGGCAGCTCCGGCTTGCGCATGAACAGGCGGTCGAGATAGCGCTGCTCCGGAATGATGTAACCGTTCGGCCCCATCTCGCCATGCCCGTCCCAGAAGGCATTCCAGTCGATGAAGAAATCGCGGTACGGCGAGTCGTCGCCGTTCGCGAGCAGGTCGCGGAACTGGGGCGAGGCCACCGACATGTGGTTGAGCACGAGGTCGAACTTGAAGTCGAGGCCCAGCACGGAAGCGGCGCCGAGGTCGCACGCGGACACGAGTTCCTCGTTCAGATCGTAGTCGATGATCGAAAAGCCCCGGTCCAGGTCGCTGTTGAAAAAGGTCGGCAGCACGTAGAACAGTGAAAACACGTCGCGCAGCGACGTGTCGGCCAGCAGCTGCATGGTGTCGCCCAGGCGGGCGCCGATGCTGTCGGGATATGCGTTGAACATCACACCGTCGGGCAACGGCGGGATCGCATCGTCGAGTTGATGGGTCATAAGTTTTTGTCGATCGGCGCGCACGCGGCGCAGGGATCGGCGGACGTACCGCCTGCGAACAGGCCGGTATTCTACAGAAAACCGCCGTTTTCTGAAGGCGGCCGCTGCCGCCCCCGCCGCGACGGGCGTGGCATCCGATCGACAACGGTGTCGCCGCACAATTCCTGTGCCAGAATAGCGCCGTCGATCGAGGAGGCCTTCATGAATCCGGATATCAATGCACCGAAACGCGCGTGGCAGGCATCCCTGTCACGATGGTTCGTGATCCTGGCTCTCGCCGCGACCTGCGCGATGCCGTTGGCCGCGCAGGATTCCGTCGCGTCGGCGGACGCATCGCCCGATCAGGTCGCCCCGGTCGTGCTGGACGGCGAGACGCTGTTTCAGGTTCGCGGCGTGTCGGCCTACCCGGCGGAACGGCGCGCGGCCGACATCCGCGCCCGCATCGTCGAACTGGCGCGGGACAAGGATTTCGATGTCGCCACGTTGCGCATCGAGGAAACCGACGACAGCAGCGCAATCCTCGCCGGCGATCGTCCGGTGTACCGGGTTCTCGATGTCGACGCCGAGCTGGAGCGCGTCGATCGCAAGTTGCTGGCCTTCGCGGTGGTCGAGAACATCGCTCGCGCGATCACCGAATACCGCGCGGTCCGCGGCCTGGACCGCCTGCTGAGAAACGGCCTGGTCGCGCTGGTCGCGACGGCCGTATTCCTGGTATTGCTGTGGATCACACGGCGCGTATTCCGCTGGCTGCTCGGTCGGGCGGGGCGGCGGGTGCGCCGCAGCGTGCGCGAACTGGCCAGCAAGTCCCGCAATCTGCTGCACGCCGGGCAGATGTGGGCCGTGGTCGCGGGCGCTTTGCGATTGCTGCGTCTGATGGCCTACCTGCTGTTGACGTATTTTTACCTCAACACCGTGCTCAGCCTGTTCCCGTGGACGCGGCCGGCGGCGCGCATGTTGCTGAGCGTTGTGCTGGACCCGCTGCGCGCGCTCGGCGCGGGGTTCGTTGCGGAGCTGCCCGACCTGGCGTTCCTGGTGGTGTTGTGGCTGGTGGTGCGCTACCTGCTCAAGCTGATCCGAGCGTTTTTCGTGTCGATCGAACGCGGCCTGATCGACCTCGAAGGCTTCGAGAAGGACTGGGCGATGCCGACCTTCAAGCTGGTCCGGTTGCTGGTGATCGCGTTCGCCGTGGTGATTGCCTATCCCTACATACCGGGATCGGATTCGCTGGCCTTCAAGGGCGTTTCGGTGTTCCTCGGCGTGCTGTTGTCGCTGGGGTCCTCGTCGTTCGTTTCGAACACCATCGCCGGATTGACGATGACCTATCGCGGGGCGTTCCGCGAAGGCGACCGCATCCGGATCGGCGAAACCGAAGGCATCGTGGACGACATGAAACTGATGGTTACGCGCGTGCGCACGGCGAAAAACGAAGCGGTGGTCATCCCCAACTCGAACATCCTCAACATGGACGTGACCAACTACTCGCAACTGGCTCGCAGCGACGGCCTGGTGCTGCACACGCCGGTCGGCATCGGTTACGACGTGCCCTGGCGGCAGGTGGAAGCCATGCTGGTCGAAGCCGCGCGGCGCACGGACGGACTCGACACCGCGCGCGCGCCGTTCGTGCTGCAGACCGCGCTGGGCGACTTTGCGGCGACGTACGAGATCAACGCCTACTGCAACGATCCACGGCGCATGCCGCAGCTGTACTCCGCCCTGCACGCCAACATCCAGGACGTTTTCAACGAGCACGGCGTGCAGATCATGTCACCGGCTTACGTGGCCGACCCGGACCGGCCCAAGGTCGTGCCGCCGGAAAACTGGTACGCGGCGCCCGCCGAGAAGCCCGAGTGAGACCGCGCCGTGCGGGCCCGGGCCGTCAGCCGCGGATGTCCGCGAACTCGGCGTCGAGCAGATCACGCAGATCGCCGGGTGACAGTTCGACGTCGAGGCCGCGGCGCCCGCCGCTGACGCACACGGTTTCGTAACCGGCGGCCGTCGCGTCGATCACCGTCGGCAACGGCCGTTTCTGGCCGAGCGGACTGACGCCGCCGGGTACGTAGCCGGTGGCGCGCTGAACGTCCTCCGTCGCGGCCATCGCGGCCTTGCGCGCCGCGCAGGCCTTCGCCATTCGCTTCAGGTTGAGGGGGCCGGATACCGGCACGACCGCGACCGCCAGTCGCCGATGGTCCAGGCGCACCACCAGGGTCTTGAACACGCGGTCGGGATGCATGCCGATTTTTTCGGCCGCTTCGAGGCCATAGGACGGCGCGGCGGGGTCGTGTTCGTACTCGTGCAGGGCGTGCGCGACGCCGCGGGCGCGCAGCAGTTCGACCGCCGGGGTCATGGGCCCGGCGCGGGCTGCCGCAGGTCGTCGACGATTCGACCGTGTTCGGTGATCTCGGCCTCGTGGTGCGCCTCGCGCCAGGGTTCGGCCAGCGCCGCGGCGTACCAGTCGCGCATGGCCGACTGCTCCAGCAGGTGTCCTGCGTACGCCGTGGCGCGCGCGCCGAGTTTCAGCCCGTAACTCTGCATCCGGAAGGCGACGGGGGCGTAGAACGCGTCGACCGCGCTGAACGCCCGGCCGGCCAGGAACGGGCCGCCGTGCTGCAGCTGGCCCTCGGTCCAGATCTCGTCGATGCGGTGCAAATCGCGCCGCAGCGCCTTTGGAATCCGGTCGAGTTCGGCGCGGATGCCGCAGTTCATCGGGCAGATCGACCGCAACGCCAGGAACCCCGAATGCATCTCGCAGACGACGCTGCGGGCCCAGGCGCGGGCTTCGCGGTCGGCCGGCCAGACGCCCGGGTGCGCCTCGGCCAGGTACTCCGTGATCGCCAGCGAATCCCAGACGACGGTATCGCCGTCGTGCAGGCAGGGCACCAGGCCGCTCTGCGAGAAATCCCGGAAGCGTTTCCAGTTGGCGCCTTCCTCGAACGGGACCAGGCGCTCCTCGAATGCGATGCCCAGGGCCTGCATCAGCACCCACGGGCGCAGTGACCACGAGGAGTAGTTCTTGTTGCCGATATAGAGGGTATACATGACGGTAATTTTCAGCTCAGGTGACGGATTGGTGTGCCTGCCAGGCCGCCAGCACCGCGGCCTCGCGCTCGGCGTCGAGCCCGGCGCGCAGCACCGCCTGGCGTTCGGCCGGCAGCGTGCGGAACCAGGCGAGGGTATCGCGGGCGGTCGCCGCCAGCGGGCGGAACGTGAGCCCGGCATCGATCGCTTTCTGCGACGACCACGCAAGTGACCCGGCCTGCGGGCCGTCGGCGTCCACCCAGAGATGCAGGTCCCGCCAGGGTCGAACGTCCTGACCGGCCAGGAAATCGGACGGCACCCAGGTCAGCGCGGCGTCGGGATTGATCGCCTCCCGGCAACCGCGCAGGAATTCGCCGAACGGCAGCGGCATGCGAACCGCGTTGAAGGGGCCGGTCAGCCCGCGTTCGACGCAGTGCACCATGAACGCCGCCAGGTCGCGCACGTCGATGTACTGGGTCCGGTCGGACGGTTTGCCGGGCGCCAGCACCTCGCCGCCGCGCGCCATCCGCACGGGCCAGTACGTGAAGCGGTCGCTGCGGTCGCGCGGCCCGACGATCAGGCCCGGACGCATGTGCGTGACGCGGCCCGGCAGCGCCGCTTCCGCCGCGCGTTCGCAGTAGGCCTTCAATTCACAGTAGTGGGCGGTGATGTCCTCGCTCGCGGGGTCCTCCAGCGTTGCGCGCGGGCGGTCCTCGGTCCCACCCGGCGGCCCTTCCAGCCAGTTGTCGTACTGGCAGATCGTCGACACGAACAGGTACTGGCCGACGTTGGGCGCGAGCAGGCGACTGGATGCGGCGACGGTTCGCGGCAGGTAACCGGAGTTGTCGATCACGGCGTCCCACTGCCGCCCGGCGAGGCCGTCCAGGCCGGCGCCGACGTCCGGGTCGCGGTCGCCGATGATGGTCTCGAGTTGCGGAAACAGGTCGGCGTTGGTTTTGCCGCGATTGAACAGCGTGACCCGGTGGCCCCGGGCCAGCGCGTGGTCGACGGTTGCGGGGCCGAGGAAACCGGTGCCGCCGAGAATCAGGAGGTCGAGCGGTCGGGGGCTCGGCGTTAGGGCGGCGCGAAGCGGAACGGGTGTCGCCGCGATGCCGAGGCCGGCAAGCAGGGCGGCGCTGAAGGTGCGTCGGCGCATGGCAGGATGCTCCGTGAGGATGGTCTCGCATTCAAGATAATGCATCGGCAGGGCGCTGGCCAGCGGTCGGCGGCGTCCGGGCTGTCCCCGTACCCGCCGATGCAACATCGGCGTACCGCATCGCCCGGTTTTGGCTATAGTGGGTGCACGAGAAACAGCCCGGGATGCGCGCACCGCCGGGGGTTCCCGAGCGGACGATCGGTCCGGCACCACAGATGAGGAGATCTCCATGCATGATCGGGCGAAAAGTCGTCGCCGCTTCCTGGCGGAAACCGGAAAACTGGCGGGGGGCGGATGGCTCGCGTTCAACGCGCCGTTGCTGCTCGCCGCGGGGGAGGTGGCCGCGGAGCGGCACGCCGCCGGGGCCGCCTGGGCCCACATGACCGACGCCGAGGCGCTGGGTTTCACCGCGGTCGTCGACCAGATCATTCCGCGCGACGATCTGCCCGGCGCGAGCGACGCCGGCGCCGTCCATTTCCTCGACACGGTCCTTGGCGACTTCATGGCCGAAAGCGCGCCGATGCTCAAAGCGGGCCTGCGCGACCTCGACCGGCGCGCGGCGGAACGGGCCGGCGGCGCGGCGCGATTCGCGGATCTGTCGTTCGCGCAACAGACCGAACTGCTGCAGGCCGTCGACGAGACGCCATTCTTTCAGTTGATGATCTTCCTGACGCATTGCGGGATGTTCGCAATGCCCTCCTGGGGCGGCAATCGCGACAAGGCCGGTTGGGCGCTGCTGGGGTTCGAAAACCTGCATGCCTGGCAGCCGCCGTTCGGCTACTACGACGCGCGGGAGGCGGCGGGGAGTGACCATCATGAGCAGGGATAAACCCGCCGTCCGTTTCGATACCCGCAAGGACGTCGATTTCGTCATCATCGGGTCCGGCGCGGCCGGCGGCATCCTGGCCAAAGAACTCGCGACGGCCGGTTTCGACGTGGTCGTCCTCGAGCAGGGGCCGTACCGGACCGCCGGCGATTTCAGCCACGACGAGATCAAGGTCCTGTTCCAGGGCGAGATGATGCGCCACCCTTTGTGGAGCGACCCCCAGACCTTTCGGCATACCGCGGGCGAGACCGCCCGGGTGGCCGACAGCGGGCCGCCGCCGGCCCTGTATGCGCGCGGCGTGGGCGGCAGCAGCGTTCATTTCACGGCCAATTACTGGCGCATGCGGCCGGTCGACTTCCAGGAACGCAGCCTGCTGGGCCCGATCGGCGGCACCGGCTTCGCCGACTGGCCGATCCGTTACGAGGAACTCGAGCCCTATTACACGAAGGTGGATTGGGAGATCGGGGTTTCCGGTGCACCGGGTCCGTTCGATCCGCCACGCTCGCGGCCCTACCCGGTGCCGCCGCTGCCGGTGAAGTCGTCCGGCGTGTTGCTCGAAAAAGGGGCGAGGGCAATCGGCCTGCACGCGCAACCCGCCCCGATGGCGATCCTGTCGCAGCCCCACAACAACCGTCCGGCCTGCGTCCATTGCGGCTTCTGCATGGGTTTCGGTTGCGAAGCCAACGCCAAGTCCTCCACGCTCGCGGCGATGATTCCGCTGGCCGAGGCGACGGGTCGCTGCGAAATCCGGCCCCTGTCGACCGTGTTCCGGATCGACACCAATGCGGCCGGCCGGGTCACCGAGGTGGCCTACGTCGACGCGCAGGGACGCCAGCAGGCGCAGAAGGCGAAGGCGGTCATCGTGGCCGCCAACGGCGGCGAAACGCCGCGCCTGTTGCTGATGTCGGAATCCTCACGCCACCCCGACGGCCTGGCCAACGGCTCGGGCCTGGTCGGCAAGTACCTGATGGCCAACGGTCACTCACTGGTGCACGCGGTGTTCGACGAACCGCTCAACGAACACAAGAGCGTTCAGGTGACCCGCATCGTGCACGATTTCTACGAGAACGATCCGCGGCGCGGATTCTATGGCGGCGGCGGCATCGATGCCCGCGCGTTCATCCAGGGTTCGCCCCTCATGTTTGCCGAGAACGGCCTGCCGCCCGATGCGCCACGCTGGGGCAAGGCGCACAAGGACCTGTTGCGGCATGATTTCACGCGTCGCATGAGCCTGCTCGCCAGCACCACGTCGCTGGCGGTTGAATCCAACAACATCACGCTGGACCCCGAACTCAAGGACCGTATCGGCCGTCCCGCCATGCGCATGACCTACCACGATCACGCCGACGACCTGGCGATGATGGCCTTTCTGCAGGACCGGTCCGTGGAGATCGCCGAGGCGGCGGGGGCGCGCCGGGTCTGGCGCGAGCCGATCGTGCCGGAGACCGTTCTGGCCCACCTGCTGGGCACCTGCCGCATGGGCGACGACCCGGCGGCGTCCGTCGTCGATCGCTACCATCGCGCCCACGACGTGCCGAACCTGTTCATCTGCGACGGCTCCAGCCTCGTGACCTCGGGTCGCGGCCAGCCGACGATGACGATCCAGGCGCTGGCGTTCCGCGCGGCGGAGCACATCGCCGGGTTCGCCCGTCGCGGGGCGATCTGAGCCTTGCGGTCGCGCGTCAGGAACCCCGGCGCGCGGCCCCGATCCTTCAACTTTGCCTGGGAGAATCCAAATGAGACCCGCTTGCATCGTACTGGCGCTGTGCGCCGCGTTTCCCGCCGCCGTGAGCGCGGCCGGACCCGATGTCGAACACTACAGCGCCAACCCCGACATGACATTGCCGTTCTCGGACGCGGTCCGCGTGGACCACATGCTGTACCTGTCCGGCAAGATCGGCAACGTTCCGGGAACCCGGAACCTCGCCGCAGGCGGCATCGCCGGCGAAACCCGCCAGACGCTGGAGAACATCAAGGCCAGCCTCGAAAAGCACGGCTCGTCGCTGGGCGAAGTCGTCAAGTGCACCGTGTTCCTGGCCGATATCGCCGAATGGGCCGCGATGAACGAGGTCTACGTCGAGTACTTCCCGGTCGATCCGCCGGCCCGCAGCGCGCTGGGCAGCAGCGGACTGGCGCTGGGCGCGCGGGTGGAGATCGAGTGCCTGGCCACCGTGAGCGATTGAGTGCCATCGGCCGGCCGAATCCGGTCGGCTGAATTTTCGAACGCGGACGCGGTCCGACAGGTTCGGCACCGGGCGGTCAAGTGATGGGCCGCTGCGGTCAAGCCGGGCGTCGGGGCAGCCGCTAGCATCGAGCCTGGCAAACTTTTTTACCGGGATCGCTCGATGAACCGATTATTGCTGCTTCTGTTCGCGCTCTGCGCCGCTGCGCCCGCCTGGGGCGCGGGCGATGTGCGCCCGGCGCGGACCAACACCGACCCGGTGGCGGTGGCGCCGCCGGACCGGGGGCATTTGCAGTATTTCGGCTTCTACGCCAGCGCCATGGGGCACTGGAACTTCACCCGGGAGCTGGCGCCGTTCGGCAACCTGACCTGGATTCACCTGGGTTCGGCGCGCGACCCGGCGGCGGCCATTCCGGACCTGGTCGATCGACTGCGCGAGGCCCGGGACGCCGGTGTCCAGGCCGTCCTCAGCATCGAGCCGTTCCTGTTCCTGGACCGGCGCGGCATCCCGCGGCCCGAGCAGGAGCTCGAGGAACTGCTGGTCGATCTGCGGGCGCGGATCGAGGTCGAGGGGTTGCTGGACACGGTCGCGATGATCTATCCGAAGGACGAGCCGTTTCGCGAGTTCGTCCGCTACCGCGACCCTACCTTCATCGAACAGTACGTGACGGGCGAAGTGTACGACGATGTCCATCGCGACCTGGTGTACGTCAACGACTGGGTCCGGCTGGTGTTCCCGGAAAAGCCGATTGGCGTGATCCTGTCCGGTTACGATCTGTACCACCGCTTCTTCAGCATTCCCGAGAACTACGACTGGGTCGGGTTCAATTGTTACGAGAGCCTGTTTGGCGGGTGTGACGAGGACCGCAGCTTTGTCGATCATTACCGCCGCCTGCTGGCGCACATGCACGCCGAACAGCGCCTGATCGCCGTCCCGGAAACCTGGGCCCGCAACGAGGTCCTGCAGCGCGCCGACTGGCCGGACGTGCTGCTCGCCCGCCTGCGGCACCACTACGAGATCGCCCTGTCGGAGCCGCGCTTCATCGCCTTCGTGCCGTTCATCTGGTCGTTCGAGGCGGACGGCGAGGTGCCGGGCCTCGGCCTGGATCGTTTCCCCGGCCTTTACGACGACGGCGTCAACGACCGCGGTTCGGCGTTCGTCGCGGCGGTGCTCGAGATCGGCGCCGCGATCAAACAGGGCCGGAGCGCGTACCCCAACATGGCCTGGGACGAGACCGAAGCGGACCCGCGCCGGCCGCCGCCGGGTTACGCAGCCGCGATCACCGGCGTCACGCCCGACGGGATCATCAGCGCCTGGGCCGTCGACCGGGCGCTGCCGCACAAGAACCTGCGCGTGCAGTTCCGGGTTTACGATGCGCGCGGCCGCCTGCGGCACAAGTCGAAGATCATGCGCACATCGGAACGCGACCCCGCAGCGGTCGCGCTGGCCCCGCTGGGCGTGCACGGCCTCGCCTACGCGTTGCCGCCGGAACTGCGCAAGCCTGCCGGGCGGCGGGGCCTGTCCGTCGACCTGGTGGTTTTGGCCGACGGCCCCGAGGCGGTTCCGGGCCTGATCGAAAGCGCGCGTCTCGCGCCGCCGCCGCGCGCCCGGCTGATCCCGGCACGGTTCTAGCCCGCCGGCGGCAAGGGGCCGAATCCGGCCCGGCGCTGTGCTATTCTCGCGATCCGAATCAACCGCTATTGCAGATGCCGAGATGACCATCCAGTACACCGTGGTGCCGGTCACGCCGTTCCAGCAGAACTGCTCCATCATGAAATGCGCCGACACCGGCAAGGCCGCGATCGTCGATCCCGGCGGCGAGGCCGAGCGCATCCTGGGTGCGGCCGAAGCGATGGGCGCGCAGGTGGAGAAAATTCTCCTGACCCACGCCCACGTCGACCACTGCGCCGCGGCGGATGTTCTGCGTCAGCGCCTGGGGGTGCCGATCGAAGGTCCGCACGAGGACGATGGCTTCTGGCTCGACAAGTTGCCCGAGTGGTGCCGGATGGCGGGCATGACGCCGGTCGAGCCGTTCACGCCGGACCGCTGGCTGGTCCAGGGGGACACGGTCACCGTCGGCGAAATCGGCCTGCAGGTCATCCACTGCCCCGGGCACACGCCGGGCCACGTCGTGTTCTACAACGCCGATGAGCAACTGGCCTGGGTCGGTGACGTGCTGTTCCAGGGCTCCATCGGGCGCACGGATTTCCCGCGCGGCAACCTGGCGGACCTGGTGTCGAGCATTCGCGACCGCCTGTTCCCGCTCGGCGACGCGGTTCGCTTCATCCCCGGCCACGGCCCGATGTCGACCTTCGGCGCGGAGCGCCGGAACAACCCCTTCGTCGGCGATTTCGCGGTCGCCGGACACTAGCGGAGCGCGTCCGTCGATGGTGCGTTCGGCCGCACGAAACCCATTCCGTGCTCCGGACCGGATCGCCCGTCCGGGTTGACGAGCGAGGGAACGATTCTATACTGTGTTGAACGAATGCGGCTGCGAATGCAGGATTTCACGCCTGCCGCTTCGCGGTCACCAAACAGAAAAATACAACGCTGGGGAGCCTGAAATGATCGGATCAAAACGTCTGCTGAGTGCAATCGCTGTTTCCGTTTGCTCGTTATGGGCCAGTTCGGCCCTGGCCGCCCTGACGTTCTCGGTCGACAGCTGGACCGCCGACTCCCTGACCTTCACCGTCTCCGGCGATATGAGCGGATATTCCGCGCCCGCGTCGTTTCCGGAATGGTTTACGGTCGTGTACGAGGGTGATATCTGGGGCGGCTGTAACGTATACCCGACCGACGAGAATACGTGGAATCCCGACAATGGCGTGTTCGATGCCGGTTCGGTTACAAAAGTATTCGGCGGAACGACGCAGGTCTCGGGTGGCTATAACGTCACGTCGATCCAGTACGACGCGAGCCTCGCGGGTGCGACGACTCCGGGGGGCGGCCATACCGTCACCGTGACGTTCGAGCGCAATTGCCTGAAGGCGGACGCCACGGGCGGCACGGTTCAGTTCGTTTGGGGCTACGCACCGACTGGCAGCTTTACCGAACTGGGTTCGGTCGTCGTGGGCGAGGCCACGACGACGACTTCGACGACGACCACCACGGTCGCCTCGACGACGTCGACGACCGCCGCTTCCACCACTACGACGACGTCGGCTTCGACCACGTCGACGACGTCGGCTTCGACCACGTCGACCACCGCTGCAGCGACGACCACGACCGTCGCGGCGGCGCCCGTTCAGCCGGTGCCGACGCTCGGCGCGATCGGCATTCCACTGCTGGTCAGTCTGATGGGGGCGATCGGGCTGTTCGGCCTGTATCGACGCAAATAAGCACGAAATAAGCAAATCGAAAGGCCCCGGCGACCATTCTCGCCGGGGCCTTTCTTTTGTCGACACGCGACTTCAGTGCGCCGCAGGCCGCCGACCGGACGCCGCTGAAGGCGTGTCTTTGAACAGCCTGCGGGGTTACGGCTTCTTCGACTGATCCGATGATTGCTCGGCTCCGAGCGTTTCGCGAACGACATACAGCGGCCGCCCTTTGACCTCGCGGTACAGTTCCGAGAGGTACTCGCCGATGATGCCGAGGCTCAGCAGGATCAGGCTGCCCATCCCGAGGATCAGCAGGATCACCGTGGGGAAGCCCTCGGCCGAATCACCGAACAGCTTGTTCCAGAGGGTCTGCAGCGCCAGCACGATGCTCACCACGAACCCCAGGAGACCGATCCAGGAGATCAGATGGAGCGGCAGCGCGGTGAAGCTCACGATGGTCGATCGGGCGAGGTCGATCAACGCGCCGACGCGCCACGCCGAACGACCTTCGGCCCGCTCCGGGATGTCGAGTTCGATCGCGGCCGTGGGCAGACCGATCCACGCGGTCAAGCCGCGGAATAATCGGCCGTATTCCGGAAACTGCAGGTAGGTATCGACGACACCGCGATCCAGCAGTTTGAAGTCCGTGGAGTTGCGCAGGTCGAACGCCGTGCCGCTTTTCAGTACGCGGTAGAAAAACAGGGCCGACAGCCGCCGCAGCATGGATTCGCTCTGGCGGTTTCGTTTGATGCCTTCGACGACACTGAAGCCGCCGTTGGACCAGAGTTCGACCATTTCCGGGATGACCTCGGGCGGGTGCTGCAGATCCGCATCCATGACCACGACGGCTTCACCGGACGCTTGCCGAAGTCCCGCACAGATCGCGGCCTCCTTGCCGAAATTGCGGCTGAACCGCACGCCACGAAGATGCTCACCGCATGTCGCCGTTGCCGCGACCCGTTCGATGACCGACCAGGTCCGATCGGTCGACCCGTCGTCGACCGCAATCATCTCGAAGTCGATGTCGTGGCTCTGGAGGACGGAGGCGATCCGGTCCAGTGCGTTTTCCAGCATCGCTTCCTCGTTGAATACGGGCAGTACGATCGACAGCTTCACGCGGTGTCCCCCTTCGCCTCGGATCGACGAAATATTAACGATTTCATGACCGTGTAATTCACGAGGATGATCCCCGCTTCGACCACGACTTTCGACACGACAACGTTCCATTCCATAAGGTCGATCAGCCCGATCAGGGCGAGTGTGCTCGAAACATACGAGAACAGCCAGAGCGCTGCAAAATGCAACGATTGCCGCATCACCAGGCGGGGTCGAAATTCATGGGCCCGGAACACGAACACCTTGTGCCCCACGAACGCAACGACAGCGCCCACGGTGCGGGCCGCAAACTGCGCCACCGCGATACCGCCGATCGGCAGGCACAGCGTGAATACCCCGAGGTCGACGAGCCACGCGACGCCGCCCGACAGAAGGTACCGCGCCGGCCTGGATGCGTCGCTTTTCAGGAACCCGTTCACGTCACGCCGTCCCGCCGGATTCGTTGCACGGGTAAAAGTCCGGTCTCATTCCTGAGAAGCCGCAGCGAGCAACCGGGCAGCTTCCGCAGTCCACTTGTTTCCTGGCGTCTCAGTGGCCAATTCCTCATACCATCGACGTGCTGTCGTAATCTCCCCCTGCGCCAGATGGATCTGGATCAGGCGGTATACGGATTCAGGGTACCAGTAGTTCTCGTGATAATCGTCTGTCAGCCGACGGTAATCCTGCGCGGCCCGCTCCGTTTCACCGGCCAACTGCCAGCTGCGGGCGGCCCAGAACAGGGCCTCGGCGCGGCGTGCCGGCCCGGTGCGTCCATCGAACGCCCGGTCGAACGATTGGGCCGCCAGGATGGTGTCGCCCCGTTCCAGGTAGCGATGGCCCAGCTTGTAGGTCCGTTCTGGATCGATCCACCACCCCGCGAGAACCAGGATGGCGAAAAGAACCAGGAACGCGGAAAAGCGTCGGGAAGCGTGCGGCATGGGCGCAGCGCCGCATCGCGGGTTGAGCGGGCAACGCGGCCACAGGGCCCAGGAAAACAGGAGGACGCCTGACGCCGTGAAAACGGTTCCCACGTAGTTGCCGAGCGTACGGCCGTAAACCAGCGACACGGTGCGTTCGCTCGGAAAAACCAGCATGAAAGCCGGCTCGGTCAAATAGATTTCTTCGCCGCCCTCGCTGCGCCATCTCGGGTGAAAACTCATCCGAACGAGGTGCGGTTCTCCGGGGCGGTCCGTTGTAAAAACGAGTCGCTCGCGGGAGAAGTGGGTGATCTCGATCTGGGCCGTTTCCTGCGAGGCCGCTGGGCTCGGCGGCTGCAGGGCTCCCGCGGTGTAGACGTGGCGCTCGCGATAGGGGAAATCCGAAACCCAGCGGCGAAACGCGTCATTCATCCAGTTTTCAGGCGATCGGGCCACCAGCGGGACGGATACCGTGTCGACCAAGCGCGTGCCGAGGGATTTGAGTTCGTACGTCTGCAAGGGCCCGTGTTCGGCGACCCGTCGGAAGCGGTGGTCCGCAGCGAACTGGGCCTGTTTTTCGGGCGAGCGCACAATGAGCCGGTCCGTGTACAGCTCGTTCAGGTGACCGATGGCCTGGTCGAGTGAGCGCTTGGTCGACGGAAACCGCGACAGCGGCGACGAGGGGTGTTCCGAAATTTCCGCCTGGAGTTGATAGATGAACGGCCCGCTGATCGCGGATTCCATGTACAGCCCCTCCAACGTGGGGCGCGCGCCGAACAGGGGTAGGGCTTCGAGGGCCCGCGTCGAACCCAGGTCATTGTTCGCGGGATCGTGCTCGAAGACCAGGCGCGGGCCCGCCAGGTCGCCGCGATTCGACGTCGCCGTCGCCAGGTAGTGCGGCCACATCGGTTTGCGTTCGTAACCGGACAGGTTCCATTCGCTCCATGCTTCGACCTGGTTCAGACGGGGTTCCCACCAGGCGCCCAGCGCCGCCAGCAGGCCGACGGCGAAGACCGTTGCGGCGGCCCGGTCGATGCGGCACAGAACCCAGCCGATGGCCGCGCCGCTGGCGGCGGCCAGTGCCCATTGCGCGAAAGGGAAGAAACGCAGGTCCGCCAACCCGATCCGTTCGGCGAACACGAAACCGAGCAGCCCCAGCATGCAGATACCGGTGAGAAACGGCAGTCCGGGTTGCAACCGGTCACGGGGGTGCGTCAGGAGCCAGGCCAACGGAAACCAACCGAGCGCCATGGGCCAGAGACTGGACGGCCAGAGAACCGTCCAGCTTTCGATCGCGGTCGACGTGTCATTGGGAATGGTCCAGGGCAAATTCTCGCCCAGTGGAATCAGCCAGAACCCGATCAGCAGGAACGCCAGCGTATGCACCTGCAGAACCAGGCGCAGGTCGCGGCGGAAATTCTGCGAGACCAGCAGGTAGACGAAGGCGCCGAACCCGGCGACCAGCAGCGCATAGCCATGGGACAGCGCGACCAGCGCCTCGAGAACACCGGCCGCCAACCACCAGCGTCCGCCGCGCCTGAGCGCCAGTGACAGGGCGGCCCAGAACAGGGTCGTCAGCAACAGGCCCCAGCTGTACGCGAATTCCCCGGCGAGCTGAGCGAGGATGTTGCCGCCCCAGATCGACGTCGCGTCGCCGGCGATGAACCCGGTCACTCCGGCCGCTGCCATGAGCCGGATCGGCACCCGCCAGCCCCATGTCCGGCAGAGCAGATACGTGCCGAGCGGCAACAGGAACGCGGGCAGCATGCTCGCGAGCTTGAACGCCACCGGTTGGCTCACGGTGAACTGCAGCAGCCCGGCGATCGAAAACGGCAACGGAAAGTAGAACGTGACCGCGGGAAAGCCGGCAAAGCTCTCCGGGAGCCAACCGGAAATCTTGCCGTGCGGGAGCCAGTCCATGAACGTCTTCGCGTAAAAGACGTGCGCAGCGACGTCGCCGCCGGTTGCCCACGTTTCGACGAACCAGAGTCCCGGTGCAGCATGGCTTACGGTCCAGGCGCACAGCGTCACCACGGCGACTCCGCCGATGCCTTCTTCGAGCGTCCTGCTCCATTCGCGGCTGCCGGGCCTGAGCGATCGATTCCGATGGACCATGAGAAGCCCGATAAGGAAGAATGAACCCGCGATCGACAAGAGCCAAACGGGGCTTCGCCACCAGGGCGCTGTCGGTCCCTCGATGGCCGGCGGCCAGTTTCCCGCCGAATCGGTCCGCAGGTCCCAATCGAGAATCCGACTGTGGTGAATGCCGCCCTGCAGCCATTCCAGTCGTGCCTTCTGATGATAGGTCCACGCTGCAATCGCGGATCGATCGCCGGTCCGGTCGAGTACGATGCGTGTCGCTGGCGGAGTGATCGGTTCCCGCATCCGCCAGGAAGGTTCCGTGGTCAGCGTGAGGCGCGCATGAGAAATGTCGGCGCTGCCGAGCGCCCAGAATACGCGATCATCCGTCAGGAAAACGCGCAGTGGCTGCGATTCCTCGGTGTCGACCGCCGCACCGTTCACGCGATAGTCGAACGCCAGAGCGACGCCGTGGCTGGCGCCCGCCGGGTCGCGGAACGACAGTTCGACCATCAAGTGGTACGCGCCCGGGAAGTGATGCGCGGACGGAATTCCGAGTGCGAACGACTTCCGGGTATCGGGCGCCCAGTAGTCGAAGCGTTTGATGAGCACCTTGTCGCCCTGGGCTCGGGCATACACCCGCACGTCGAATACCGGTTCGCGCGCCTCGAGTTCCAGGCTGACCCGTCCGTCCAGTTTCTCGGCCGTGGGGCTAAGGCTCGCCGTACCCTGGAGTGAGATCGCGTTCTGGGCCAGGGCGTCGCCGAGCATGAATGCGCACAAGGCCAGAACAAGCACCTGCAGGGCCATTCGGTATTTGCGGCGTGTTATCGCCTCGCCCGGTCGCCGTGGCGCGATCACATCCGTTCCGGAGCGATGCGCGAATGCACCGTCTGCGGCGGCGTCAGGGACGGGCGGTCGTGATTCGTTCACCTCGCGCAATCTTCTCTGCCGGGTCCGGCGCTCCTTGCTGGTTTGTCTTCAGAGGGTGATGCAGGGATGAGCCACGATACGTCTTCCCGCCGTTGAATGGAAGGGTATGGCCAGCCGTTTATCGATGCGGGTCACCGCGCTTGGGCGCCCGCCGTGCCGGACGATCGGCGGTGAGGCCGGAGCCGTCACCGCCGCAGTTCGCTCGTCGCGAGCGTAGCCCGATCGTCAGAACAGTCCGTGCAGGATTTCGACGCGCTGCGCAACGTCGTCGTCCCGGAAGCAGTAGCGCAGTTCGAGGAATTTCCGCCGCAACTCGGCGACGCGCGGTTTGACGGTCGCGCCGTCGACGATCACGTCGCGGACCAGTTCCGCCAGTTCGCCGAAATCGTCCGGGCCCATGCCGAAGCGGGTCATCTCGGACACGCCCATGCGCAGCGAACCGGACGCGGTGAACCCCTCTTCCTCGGGCGCGGCCTGGTAGTTGACGATGATGTTGTTCTCTTCCAGCCGGCGCGCGATTTCCGGACCCCGGGTCCAGCCCACGTCGAGCAGCACCTGGTGGGTCTGCGTGTAGCCGACCTCGGGGTCGCCGGAGACGTCCAGACCGCAATCCTTCAGCGCCCGCGCGAACGCCTTCGCGTTGCGGATCACGTTTGCCTGGTACTCGTCCTTGAAGGCGTTCATCTCGTAGGCCGCCATCAGCAGTCCGAGCAGGGTGCCGAGGTGGTGATTGGAGACGGCGCCGGGGAAGGCGCGGCGCTCGACGGCCTCCCAGAAGGGGTAGCGCACGTCGTCCTCGGTGAAGCGCGAGGCGATGACGCCGCGCTGCGTGCCGAAAAACGTCTTGTGCGTGGACCCGGTGACGACGTCGGCGCCTTCCGCGAAGGGTTGCTGGAAGTGCGGCCCGATGAGGCCCAGCACGTGGGCCATGTCGTACATCAGGAAGCAGTCCAGGCCCAGTTCGTCGATGAATTTCCGAAGGTCGGCGACGGGTTCCGGGTACAGCACCATGGATTTGCCCAGGATGACCAGTTCCGGCCGGTGTTCCTCGAGCAGCTTCCGCGTGGCGGCCGTGTCGATGCGGTACTTGTCGTTCGCGTGGACCGGGAAATTCACCACGGCCGCTTTCTCGGTGCGCGGATCCCGCGCGACGTAGTCCTTGAGCGCGCCCATCGGTTGCGAGGAGAGGTGCCCGCCCTTGATGATGTGGTTGTTCATCACCATCCGCATGCGGCGCTGCTCGCTCTTGCGGTCGGCGCGGTTCAGGTAGTCGACCATCGCGCTGAACACGGTGGCGTTGGCCATCTGGCCCGATACCGGGCGCACCTCGGCGGAGCCGCAGCCCAGGAACTCGATGAACTCCTGTTTCAGCCGCTCCTCGACTTCCCAGATGAAATCGGTGCCCTGGTAATAGAACACCTCGGCTTCGTCCAGCGCCTTGACCTGCTTGTGCTCGGCGTAGCGGCCGACCGGATCCATGATCGACAGCCAGCGCGTGGCCGGCGACATCGTCATCTCGGAGGGGATCAGGTTGATGCATTCGTGCTGCCGCCAGCGCGTGTTGGCGATCGCGCTATCGAGCAGCTCGGCCGCCCGCTCCGGGTAACTCGTCGCCGGTGCGGTCGCCGCCTCGTGCGCGGGCCGAAGGTGGGAGATCGAGCGGGCGTAGGGCGGCGCCTCGCCGCGCAGCAGGTAGGGCACGATCAGCGCCGGCGTCTCGCGTCCGCGGATTTCCACGGTCACTTCGTCCTCGTCCAGCAGGTCGCTGTCGACCAGCGCCATGGCGATCGCGCGCCGCACGCTGTCGTCGCCGAAGCGAGATTCGACCCCTTCGCCCTCGGTGCTCCAGTAGGGCACCATCGTGCCGCTGGTGACGAAGCCGACATGCGTGCCGTCGCGGAAGACGCGGTCGCCCGGGCGGGCGATGCCGCGGCCGGCGATTTCCAGCAGGCGGATGCGGCGGGGCAGGGCCTCGATGTCGTCGAACTTCAGGTCCGTGATGCGCTTGAGCGCGAGAAACTGCTCGTGCAGCGGCGCGCGGCCGATGAAATCGCCCTTGAGCGCGGAAAAGCTCACGGCGAAGCGACTGAGATCCGATGCGAAGGCGGGGATTTCATGGCCTTCCGGATCGGTGCCGAGTTCGTGACCGTACAACGGCAGCCCCGCCTCCAGGCGCAGCGAGTCGCGCGCGCCGAGGCCCACCGGCGTTGCGCCGTTGGCGGTCAGCGTGTCGTACACGGCCAGCGCGTCGTCGCGTTCGATGAAGAGTTCGAAGCAGATCGGCTCGCCGGTGTAGCCCGTGCGCGCCAGCAGCACGCGCGCGCCGTCGATGTCGATGATGCCGAGCTCATTGCGCATCGGGTCCGGCAGGCCGCTCTCGGTGACGGCCTCCATCACCGCCCGCGCGCCGGGGCCCTGCAGGCTGAGCATCACGATGTCGAAGGTGCGGTCGACCAGTTCCGATTCCGGAAAGTCCGCGCGTACGGCTTCCAGGTGGTTCCAGTCCTTCTCGCGGTTCGCGGCGTTGACCACCAGCAGGTACTCGTCCTCGACAAAGCGGTACAGGTAGGCGTCGTCGAGGACCCCGCCGGTCTCGTTCGGAATCATCGTGTACTGGCCGACCCCGACGTCCAGCGCGGCGGCGTTGTTGCTCAGCACGTGCTGCAGGAACGGCAGGGCGTCGGCGCCGCGAATGACGAAACGCCCCATGTGGGAGACGTCGAACAGGCCCGCCCCCTTGCGGGTGACGAGGTGCTCCTGCAGGATGCCCTCGAACTGGAGCGGCATGTCCCAGCCGCCGAATTCGACGATTTTGGCGCCCGCGTCGACGTGGCGGGGGTAGAACACCGTTCGCAATGCGTCGCTCATGATTCGCCCTCCGTCACCCGACGGCGCGCAGGCCGCCGGAAATGAATTCCCGGATGATCTTCCACTGCGCCGCGCCGTGCATGCCGGCCTGTTCGAGGCAGACGTCGCCCGGGCCGCTGCCGAGGAACTCGCCGTGCTTCCACGGGTAGTGCGTGAACCGGCGGCCGCGTTCCGAGGTGACCCAGCGATAGGTCGTCGCGGCGGTGAAGCCGGAGAACATCATCGCCGAGGCCATGACCTCGGGCGGCAGGATTTCACGGCGTTCCTCTTCGCTCAGGCGGTCGAACAGCTCGACGCTGGAAATGTAGTACACGTCCAGGTTGACGCCCCGTTCCTTCAGCCGTGGCAGCACGCCGTCGATAAAGGCATACGCGACGTCGCTGCCCTGGTAGATGATCGTGCCGTCCGGCTTGCCGTTGGCCTCGAGCAGCTTGTAGATGCCCTTGACGGCGGCTTCCGCGGGCGCCAGCCCCAGCGCCCTGCGATCGACGATGACCTCGGTCGGTCGCGTGACGTAGGGTGCGATAACGGCCGGTCGCTGCAACAGGGCCTCGACGGTCAGCGGCCACAGCTCGTTCGGATCCCAGGGGGTCAGCGTGACCATCACGTCGCCGGGAAAATTCTCCTGGAAGATCTGCAGGGCCTGCGGTTCGGCATGGGTGGGTCCGTCCTCGCCGGTCTTGACCCCGGCATGGCCGCAAACGACCACGAAGGTCTTGTTGGGCTCGCCCGGCGCGCGGTGGCGCAACGTCTGGGCGCCGATGCCGTGCGTCTTGGCGGCGATTACGTTGAGCGGCGCGATGAAGGCGCCGTAGGACGAGCCGACCGCAATCTGGTGGCCCATCGTCGCGATACCGGAGCAGATGCCGCCGATGGCGTCCTCGGTGATGCCGCCGCCCGAAAAGAGTCGCGATTCCGGGTTGTTGACCGGGTGCCAGAAGCCGCTGCCCATGCCCTTGGTGATGGTGGCGACATTGGTCGACCCGTACAGGTCGGCGGCCGCGGCCAGCACGGCGCCGCCGGTCAGCTTGTTGACCTCGTTCAGCGTCTGGCTCAGCGCGCCGCGCAGGGTCTGCTTGGAGCCGGCCGGATAACGGCAGTCCTCCGGGCGCTCGAATGGCGAGATGGCGCCTTCCTCGTACAGCCGCCGGAGTTGCGGGGCGTCGTCGCGCAGCGCCCGCGGCGCGTCGGCGAGGCGCTGACCGGCGTTGACCACCCAGTCGCCCAGTTGGCGCGTCAGCGCCATGTGGTTCTCGAAGGCCTGGCGGATGGCCAGCAGGGATTCGTAGTAGGCCTGCTCGATACGCACCGGGTCCTTCGCGCCGTCGTAACGCGGGAAGCGGATGCCCGTTTTCTCTTCGAAGGGACGCAGCGATTCGAGGTACTCGGCGCTGTAGAAGCCGTGACCGGCGCCGTGGGACTTGCAGCCCTCGATGCCGTATTTCCAGCCTTTGACGGTGCGGTAGACGATGCCGGTCGGGCGGCCGTTGTCCAGCGCTTCGGCGCGCTTCTGGGCCTCGCGGATCTGCGCGAAATCGAAGCCGTCCGGCACGTAGATGACGTTGAAACCGTGCATCAGCAGGAACTCGCAGGGATCCCACTGCACGTATTCGCCGGGCGTGCCGTCCTCGCGGGTCACGGCGTTGGAATCGATCGAGGCCTGGTTCCAGTCGACGTGGAAATAGAGGTTGTCGAGCCCGGAGGTCGCGGCGGCGGCCAGCGCCTCGGCCACGCGGCCCGGCGTCATGCCGCCCTCGCCCTCGATCACGTGGACCGCCGGGGCCTGCTCGCGGTGCATGTCCTTGAGGGTCAGGGCCAGGCCCACCGACGAGGCGACGCCGACGCCGCTGGGACCGGTCGACAGCCAGACGAAGGGCGTTTCCGGTGTCGGGTGGCCGTCCAGGGGTTTGGCGCCGAACTCGCGGAACAGCGGGGTGGCGGTGATCGGGTTCTTGCGGAAACCGAGCAGGTCTTCCAGCCGCATCTGCTGGCGCACGTCGTCCGGCAGGCGGTCCGGGTCGACCAGGCGCACGACCTCGTTGCGCAGCGCGGAAAGCGCGTACAGGCCGAGCGCCTTGTGGCCGGCGGCGTAGGACAGGATGTCCGCCGTGCGGTTCATCGGATCGCCGATGTCATAGTCCATGCGGTTGAAGATCAGGGACTGCACGATGCGGCCCGAGGAAACGCTGCCGCCCGGATGCCCGGAGGAGGCGTGGTTGAACATGACCGAGCACAGCGTGCGGTAGCACAGGTCGAAGAATTCCAGGCTGTCCTGCTGGTCCTGCTGCAGCGCGGGGCAGTCCGCCGCGTTCAGCGAAATGAATTCGATGCCCCGTTCGGCGAGATCGAGTGCGTACGACATGATGTTCTCCTCTTAATTCAGGTGTTCGCGGGCCGCGATGAAGCGGGCGAAACCGGACCGGTCGGCGACGGCCTCGGCCATCCGTTCCATGCCGGTCTTCAGGTCGTCCATGCCCGTGGCGATGGACAGGCGCAGGAAGTGCATGTGCTCCGCGCCGATCTGGCCGAAGGAGCGCCGGTCCATCGTCGCGACGTGGTAATTCCACAGCAGGAACATCTGGAACAGGGTGGACGGGCTGGTCCGGACCTGGATTTCGGGCGGCAGTTCCGCGTAGGCGTCATCGATGCCCAGGTTCTGCACGACGCCGGCGATGTTCGGAAACACGTAAAACGCGCCTTTCGGCACCTGGCAGCTGACCCCGGGCATGGCGTTCAGCGCGTCGACCACGACATCGCGGCGCTGCTGGAAGGCCGTGTTCATTTCGGCGATGGAGCGCTTGCTCTCGGGTGATTCGATCGCCAGCCGCGCGCCTTCCTGGTTGTAGGGCGGAATGCAGGAGAAGTAATTGATGTTCAGGTTGGTGAACAGCTTCGCCTCCTCGATGGTCGGAAAGACGACCCAGCCGATGCGGCCGCCGGTCCAGGAATAGGACTTCGAGGCGCCGGTGGCGACCAGCACCTTGTCCTGCATGCCGGGAATCGACGCCAGGGAGTGATGCTCCGCGCCGTCGAACAGGATGTTTTCGTAAATCTCGTCCGAGTAGATGCGCACGTTCGCATCGCAGCGGCGCCGAATGACGTCGGCGATCTCCTCCAGCTGCGCCCGCGAGGCGACGCCGCCGGTCGGATTGGACGGAAAGTTCATGAAGATCAGCTTGGTCTTCGGCGTGATCAGCTTTTCGAGGTCCTCGCCGGTGAAGCTGAAGCCGATTTCCTCGCGCAGGTGCAGCGGCACCGGCACCGCGCCGACGTAGCGGATGAAGGACTCGTAGATCGGAAAGCCCGGGCTCGGGTAGATGATCTCGTCGCCGGGGTTCGTATAGGTCTGCTGGCACAGCCCGATCGGCGGTTTGCCGCCCGGAAAGACGACGACCTGCTCGGCCGAGTAGTCCAGTCCACGCGCCTCGCCGACGTAGCGGGCAATCGCACGGCGCAGGCCGATCACGCCCTGCGGATCGGTGTAATGCACGTTGTCCAGGTCCAGTTGGCGCTTGACCTCCTCGCGGATGTGCAGCGGCAACGGAAAATCCGGTTCGCCCAGGTTGCACTTGACGACACGGTGGCCGGCGTCTTCGAGTTCGCGGATGTACGGACCGATCTTGAACGCGTTTTCCGTCGCGATTCGCCCGGTGCGTTCGGAGATGAGTTTCATGGGGTGCCCTCCGGTTGGTCGACGGGTGGCCGCCGCGTTCGCCGCCACGGCCCGCGACGGGCGCACCTTCTCCGTTCATCCTAAGAAATGTCTACCTATTTGTGAAATTTATATTTAATATAAAATCATTAGAAATATAAATGGATTTACCATGCGGAATCTGCCGATGGAATGCCTGCGGTCGTTCGTGACGGTGACCGAGGTCAAGGGCTTTACCCAGGCCGGCCAGTTGCTGGGCAGGTCACAGCCGGCCGTGAGCCTGCAGATCAAGCGCCTGGAGGAACTGATCGGCGCGCAGGTATTCGTGCGCGGCAGTCACCGGCTCGAACTGACGCAGCCGGGCGAGCGGATGCTGGACTACGCGCGGCAGATCCTCGCGCTGAACGACGAGGCATTGGCGGAGCTCGCGCTTCCGGTGATCTCCGGCCGCGTGCGCTTCGGCATTCCGAGCGAGTACGCGACCATCCTGCTGCCGAAAGTGCTCGGGCGTTTTGCGCATTCCTACCCGGCCGTGACGCTGGAGATCCACTGCGACCTCAGCGCCAACCTGCTGGCCGAAGAGCCGAACCCGTATCACCTCGTGCTGGCCCTGAGCGATTCCCCCGAACGCACGGACACGTCCTGGATCGGCGCCGACGAGCTGGTCTGGGTGACGAGCGTCCGGCACGACACCCATCGGCAGCCGACGCTGCCGCTGATCGTCGCACCGACGCCCTGCCTCTACCGGGCGCGGGCCATCAAGGTATTGAAGGACGTCGGCCGTTCCTGGCGGATTTCCTACACCAACACCGACATCTCGGGCATCCAGACCGCGATCGAGGAAGGGCTCGGGGTGACCGTGCTGGCGCAGAAAACGGTGCCGGACACGCTGCGCATCCTGCCCTTTTCACGCCGCTTTCCGCGACTCGGTCAGGTCGGCGTCCATCTGCACCACAAGGATCGACGCGAAGCGGAAACGGTGTCCCGGTTGGCCGACTACGTTCGGGCGATCGTGGGCACGACCGGCGCGCCGTAGCGGGCCGCGCACGACCGGCGCGTCACGTCGCGGCGCCGTCAGCGCGCCGTTTCGTGATCGACGACGATCAGTTCGGACAAATCGAAACCCAGTTCCGTGGCGCGGGCGCGAAACCGCTCGAGCAGGGCGGCGTCCACGACGGGGGTGCGGGCCAGGAACCACAGGTAGGACCGGTCGGGTCCGGAAATGAAGGCGTAGCGGTAGTCGGGGTCGAGTTCGAACACGATGTAGGAGCCGTAGAACGGTCCGAAAAACGACACCTTCAGGTAGCCGAGGTCTTCGTCCTCGACGAAATAGGCCTTGCCGACCGACTCGTCCCACGTGCCCTTTTTCGGGTCGTAGCCGCGATTGACGACGTGCACGCCGCCGTCGTCGCGCAGGCTGTACTCGGCGGTGACGCTTTCGAGGCCGCGCTCGAAGGAATGGTCGAGCCGGGCGATTTCGTACCAGGTGCCGAGGTAGCGATCGAGGTCGAAGCCGCGGACCGGTTCGACGCCCTGGGGCATGCCGACGCAGCCGGTCAGCAGGCTCGCGCTGGCGATGAGGCCCAGCGCCAGGCGGATTGCGATGTTCGGTTTCATGGTCACCTCACCAGGGAATTTCGGAGCCGTCCCAATGGAAAAAGCGGCCGCTGTCGGTCGGACCCAGGGGCTCCAGCACCGCCAGGATCCGTTTCGCGGTCTGCTCCGGCGTGTACAGTTTGCCCTGCTCGATGTTGCGTTGGAAGGGGCGCGAGAGCGCCGTGTCGGTCGTGCCGGGATGAATCGACACGATCGCGGCGTTCGGGTGCCGCACGCGGCATTCGTTGGCGAGCGTGCGCATGAACTGATTCAGCGCCGCTTTCGAGGCGCGGTAGCCGTACCAGCCGCCCAGGCGGTTGTCGCCGATGCTGCCGACCATCGCCGAAATCGCCGCGAACACGAAGGGGGCCGAGCGCGACTGCGCGCCGAGCACCGCGCGTGCGGTCATCAGCGGTGCGATCGCGTTCACCGCGAACAGCCGTTGCAGCGCGTCGGGCGCGCACTGCCCGACGGTCTTCTCCGGTTGCAGATTGCCGTCGTGCAGCAGGCCGGCCGCATGGATGGCGAGGTCGATGCCGCCGTCCAGCTGCCGCAGCGCGGCAGCGAAGGCCTCGAGATCGTCCGCGCGGGTCGCGTCGAGTTCCTGCAGGACGAGGCGCCCGTCGTGCTGCGCGCCCAGCCGTTCGAGTTCGCTGGTGTCGGCGCCGCCCCGGTGGGTGGCGACGACGCGCCGAACGTGGCGGTCGGCCAGTTGCGCCGCCGTCAGCGCGAGGCCGATGCCGCGGTTGGCGCCGATGACCAGGCGGGCGCCGTCGCGCCCGGCGCCGAACTCCAGATCCTTCACCGTCAGGCGGAACGGGCCGGGGTCGCCGCCGGCCAGCATGAAGCCGGCGTGCCGGATCTCGACCTCGTCAAGCGGTGGCGCGTCGGCGACCGGGCGCCCCCGGAAGACGGGTTCGAAATCCTCGGGGGACAGCGTGATCCGCTGCGGTTCGGAGCCGGTATCGAATTCCGCTCGCCAGGCGATCCCGTCGGGTTCCGTGTCGCCGCGCAACCGCATCTGGTAGCGCCGGCCGTCGCCGGCGACGGTCAGTCGCGCGCCGCGGAACGGCTGCAACCCGGCCTCGAGCGTGCCGAGCGCCGAGGCGAAGCCGCCGTTGTTCTCGCGCGAGAGATCGCCCTCGAAAACGAGTGCGCCCCGGTCCACGTCGACCCGGCTGCGGGACCGGCCGCCCATGACGTCATCGTTGGTGATCCGCCAGCGCAGGGCGGCAAGATCAAGCGGCATGGGCGCGCCACCAGTCGGGTTCGGACCGCCGCGTCCAGGTCGCGAATGCCGCCTTCTCGCCGAGATAGAACTGGCGGTAGGCGGTCACCGCGTCGCCGTCGACCTTGTAGCGGTCCGGCATCGCCTGCGCGAACGGCGTCAGGCCGGCCGCGTCGTAGCGCAGCGTCTCGATCTGCCGCAGCACCGCGATCGAGGCGTGGTCGCGCGAACGCTCGTAACGGAAGCGGTACTCGCGGTTCAGTTCGACGGCCAGTTGCGCCAGCCACTCGAAGTTGTCCCAGGAGCGCTCGACCCAGAGAACGCACGGGTGCTTGGCGTGGGTCGGCCGGTAGGGCGCCTCGACGCCGCGGTTGTGCAGCGCCGTGCACAGCATCTGTACGCTTTCCAGGATCATCTTGGAAACGTGACGGTCGCAATGGAATTGCGCGCAACGGCGAATGTCGGTGTCGAGTACGAAAATATTCATGGTCGCTGCGGGTCCCGCCGGGGAAATCCGTTAAGAAGCGCCTGCGCTCCCGGGACGGTGCCCGGGGCGCAGGCGAGCGGGATGCACACGCTTGTCGTGCGCGAGGAGATACGTTTACTGGCCGAGGGCGCCTTCGATCGCGTTCACGACCCGCTCGTCGTACGGCTTGGTGCGGGGGCTGAACTCCGCGATCAGCTGGCCGTCGCGGCCGATCAGGTACTTGTGGAAATTCCATGTCGGGAAGGTGCCCGCGGCGTCCGCGAGCTGCCGGTAGAACGGATGCGCGTCATCGCCCTTGACCGTCGTTTTCTCGAACATCGGGAATTCGACGCCGTAGGTCAGGCGGCAGAACTCCTCGATCTCGTCCTCGGTGCCGGGCTCCTGGCCCATGAAGTCGTTGGACGGAAAGCCGAGCACGACCAGGCCGGCATCGCCATATTCCTGGTACAGTTTTTCCAGCCCGTCGTACTGCGGCGTGTTGCCGCATTTCGACGCGGTGTTGACGACCAGCACCACGCGACCCTCGTAGGCGTCACACAGGTTGACCTGCTCGTCAGCCGCCAGCTTGCGGAAATCCTGGTTCAGAAGATCGCTGTCACAGGCCAGCGCGGGCAGGGCGAACGCCGTCAGCAAAAGGGTTAACAGGATTTTGTTCATGGTCTGCTCTGTTCATTCCGTATAGGTTATGTATAGATATTAGTCAAAACCGCGCGCGAGTACAAGCGATTCCGGAAACCGGGTTGCGCCGCGGCCAGGTCCAAGGCCGTAACGGCGCGGGCGCGCCGCTCTGCCGAATCGGTCCCGGCGCGGCGGACCGCGCTCGCCCGGTGACGGATCCGCGCCCGCGGGCGGCGCAACGGGTGGTCGAAGCGATGGTGCTGCCGGTACACTGTGGCAGCCCGATCGCGGGACCCGCGAACGACGCGTGCCGGAACCCTGAAACCACGGAGAGAAGACACCCGATGATCAACCCTCTGCTTCGAACACTGTCCATCGCCATCGTTTGGCTCGTTATCGCCGGTTGCGCGGACGAAGTTGCGGGTCCGGCTCCGGATTCGTCGCAACGCCCGGCGCCCGAGCCGGCCCCGGAACTTCTCGGCGCCGAAGCCTGGCCCGCGGCCGAAACCCCGTTCCCGCGCGATCCCGAACTCGAGCGGCGCATTTCCGAGCTGCTCGCGAAAATGAGCGACGAGGAAAAGGTTGGCCAGATCATTCAGGCCGAGATCCGCCATGCCAGCCCGCGCGACGTCCGCGAGTACCACCTCGGCTCGATCCTGAACGGCGGCGGCTCGTTCCCCAACGAGGCGCGGGACGCGACGATCGCGGACTGGCTCGACCTGGCCGATCGTTATTACCGGGCATCGGTCGATGCGTCCGACGGCGGGGTGGCGATACCGCTGCTCTGGGGCACCGACGCCGTGCACGGACACGGCAACGTGATCGGCGCGACGATCTTTCCGCACAACATCGGTCTCGGGGCGACCCACGATCCCTCGCTGGTGCGCGAGGTCGGGCGGGCCACGGCGCGCGAGGTCCTCGCGACCGGCATCGACTGGACCTTCGCACCCACGACCGCCGTGGCCCAGGACGACCGCTGGGGCCGCACCTACGAAAGTTACAGCGAGGACCCGGCGCTGGTTCGCGCATTCGCGGAGGCCATGGTGCTCGGTCTGCAGGGGGATCCGGCCGCGCCGGAGTTCCTGGATGAACACCACGTGCTGGCGACGGCCAAGCATTTCCTCGCCGATGGCGGCACCTGGGCCGGCGATGACCAGGGCGACGCGCGGATCAGCGAGGCGGAATTGCGGGACATTCATGTGCCGGGCTATGTCGGCGCCATCGAAGCCGGCGTCCAGGTGGTCATGGCCAGTTTTTCCAGCTGGAACGGCGCCAAGATGCACGGCAACCGTTATCTGCTCGATGACGTGCTCAAGCAGCGCATGGGCTTCGACGGTTTCGTCATCGGTGACTGGAACGGTCACGGGCAGGTGCCGGGGTGCACCAACGCGTCGTGCGCGGCGGCCTTCAACGCGGGACTCGACGTGTTCATGGTGATCGATGATTGGAAGGCCCTGTACCGGAATACCCTGGCCCAGGTCCGGTCCGGCGAGATCCCGCTCGCGCGTCTCGATGACGCCGTTCGCCGCGTGCTGCGCGTCAAGTTCCGGTCCGGCGTTTTCGACCGCGGCCTGCCATCGCAACGCGCCGCTCGCGTGGGCGACGTGATCGGCAGCCCGGCGCACCGCGACGTCGCCCGCCGGGCGGTGCGCCAGAGTCTCGTGTTGCTGAAGAACGCCGGCCGCGTGTTGCCGTTACAGCCGGGCCAGCGCGTGCTGGTCGCCGGCGACGGGGCCGACGACATCGGCAAGCAGAGCGGCGGCTGGACGATCAGCTGGCAGGGCACGGGCAACGCGAAACGCGATTTCCCCGGCGGCACGTCCATCCTGGACGGCCTGCGCGCGGCGCTGACCGCGATCGGCGGCGAGGTCGAGTACGCGGCCGACGGCGCGTGGGTGCAGCGTCCGGACGTGGCGGTCGTCGTTTACGGTGAAAACCCTTATGCCGAGTACCAGGGCGACCTGGCGACCCTCGAGTTCGAGCCTGGCGACAAGCGCGCCCTGCCGCTGCTGCAGAAGTTCCGCGATGCCGGCATTCCGGTGGTCAGCGTGTTCCTGTCGGGCCGCCCCCTGTGGACCAACCCGGAGATCAATGCGTCGGATGCGTTCGTCGCGGCCTGGCTGCCGGGCAGCGAGGGCGTCGGCGTGGCCGATGTGCTGGTCGGCGACGAGGACGGCAATCCACGGCACGACTTCAGCGGACGGCTGTCGTTCAGCTGGCCGCGGGATCCGCTGCAGGGCCGGCTCAACCGGCATCACCCGGACTACGAACCGCTGTTCGCGTTCGGTTATGGACTCGACTACGCCTCGGACGAGGCGGGCCCGGGTCTGCTGGAGACCGAGGTTGCGGGGTTGGCGTCGACCGAGACCGACGAGATCGTGCTGTACAGCGGGCGCCCGCTGCCGCCCTGGGCCGTGTTCATCAATGGGGATGACGGCGCCGCGATGATGCTCGCCGGCGCGTATGCGGCCCATGCCAGTGGCGTGGTGACGGCCCGCGCCGCCGACATGAACGTGCAGGAGGACGCCGTGCGGGTCGAATTCAGCGGCACCGGCGTCGGCCGCCTGATGCTGACCGGACCGGGGCTGGACCTCGGTGCGTTCCGCGACACGGGCGTTTTGCGCCTGGCCGTTCGGCAGGACGCCGCGGCGGACGGTCCGTTGCGCCTGTTCGTCGGCGACCGGTCGATCGACCTGACGGGGCAGGCCGACGCCTTCGTCGGCAAGGGCTGGACCGAGGTGTCGATCGCCCTGACGTGTTTCGCCGATGAGGCGGGGACGCTGGGTCGCGTGGACGTGCCCTTCGCCCTGGAGTCGGCCGCCCGCACGGATATCGCGTTCGGCGACGTTCGCTTCGTTCGGCAGGGCCGGCCCACGCTGACCTGCGATTGAGGCCTCAGCGCAGGCGGCGGGCGTCGATGGCGACCTCGATCCTGCGAATGGAGCCGTCGCGCCGGAACAGCGCGGCGCTCCATTCCGGGCCCAGCCCGGGTCCGGTCCGCTCGTCCGCGGCGCCGTTCGCGCCGTAAATCCGGATGCCGGTCGCCTCCGCGATCCGGTACACGATGGGCACGCCGCAGAACTGGAACGCGAGCGTCCCCGGTTCCAGGTCTTCGCGTGACGCGCCCCGCGCGCCGGCATAGCGCCAAGCGCTCGCCTGCGACGTGAACTCCGCCCGCTGCAGGTAAACCGGTTCGAAGCGGACGTCGCCGTTGCGGACGCGAACGCCGAGTTCGCCGAAGCGACTGATGATGTCCTCCTTGACCTGCCCCGTCATGCCGGGTTGCTGGACACCGGCGAAGCGCGGGGTGTGGGAATACGGGTCGGTTGGAAACGCGCCGTAGTCGGCCGGCGATTTGCCGGCGCCCAGCCCGGCCCGGATGTTCCCGTAGTGCGCGGCCAGTCGGTCCCTGTCGGCGTCGTCGGTGTGACGCGACAGGAGTTCGCCGACCGCGAGCAGCAGTTTCGAGTTCATGTGCCAGTAGATGCAGCCCAGTCCCTCGTACTTGTGCATCGATCCGGAACGGCCGGTGAACCGGTGGTGCTCGAACACGTCTTCGAACAGGGCGCAGGTCTCGTCGACGGCCGCGTCATCGGGCCCGTCGCGCTGCTCCAGCGCCGCGCGGAGCTCCGCGGCGTTTCGAAAACGCCCGTTGAAGTGCAGGCGGCCGTGCCCGTCGCGTTCGACGATGTCGGTGCGGCCGGATTCGAGTTCGGCGCTCAGGAACGCGTTATTCGCGACCCGGTCGGCCGGGATGACGTTCTTTTCCAGGAAGCCGGGCAGCGGCGTGTCCGGGTACAGGGTGTAACCGTTCTGATCGGAACGGTACAGGCGGCTGGCGCGCAGCCGGTCCAGCAGATCGGCGCCTTCTGCGGGCGACAGTAGACCGCATCCAAGCACGGCGACCTGGCCTTCGAGCATCTCCTGCAGGTGCTCGATGGCATGACCCTGTGCGCCGATCCGCAGCAGGTTGTAGGAGTGGAACAGGCCGTCGCTGCGGCGGTTGCGTTCGATGCTGTCGTCCAACAGCGCCCGCGCCCGCTCGAGGAACGCGTGCAGCCGCCCGGTAGCGAGGCGCCCGGTGCGCCCGCCGGGACCCGCGTACACCGCGTCGCGCCACGTTTCGGCCACGGCGCCCATGCGGTCCATGAACTGCTTTCGCGCGGCATCGTCGACCGCTTCGCCGGGCGCCACCGGGCCGTCTTCGAACAGCGACTCGATGGCCTCGAAAACGTCGCGGACCTCGCTGGACACGTCGAACGCGTCCGGGGCGTCGCGCTCGATGAGTCGCGCCAGGAAATCGAGGAATCGCCGCAGCTGGTACAGCGTGACCATCGAGAGCCCGTAGCCGACCAGCGCGTTGTTGGCGTCGTTCCATTCCGGTCGTTGCGTGTTCATCCAGATGCCGCCGTCCGGAACCAGTCCGGCCAGCTTCGCCAGGATCACGACCAGCAGCTTTTCGAGCAGCGTGACGTGGTGGATCGTACCGTCCGCGGTGACGACCAGGCGTCCGTCGCTGCCGATTTCGCGGACCCGGCGCGCGCTCCGCGTCGCGGAATCCGCGTCGTAGCGCACCGAGGCCCGCGGGTCGCGCAGCAGGTCGCGGTAGCCCTTTATCCGGTAGGGCACATCGGCGTACACGAAGATGGGTTTTTCCAGCCAGTCCGCCAGCGCCCCCGGGTGGTAGCGTTGCGAGAGTTCCAGCAGGGCGAGCAGGTAGATGACCTGGTGATCGCCCCAGTACCCGATGTTCGACCAGGGGTCGTCCGGATCGAGCACCTCCCAGTCGATGCCGTTGCGCGTAATCCGGTAGGGGTTGTGCCCATCCGGGGTCGACGCGTTGACGAACTTGGCGATGAAGTGCTCGATGTACTCGGGATGACTGAGGGCCAGCGCCTCCCAGTTCTGGAAAATGTCGCGCCAGTTGCCCTCAAAGCCGAGCCGGTCGCGGCCGTCCGCATCCCGAAGGTCGATGTTGAAATAATTCCAGGGACGGCTCGGGTCGCCATGGCGCCGACTGAAGGTCAGCGGCAGATACTCGAGCGCCAGACGCTCCATGTCCGGGTCGCCGGTCGCCGCCGCGGCGGCGACCAGCCGGGCCCGGTCCGGCGCGTCGCCGAGGCCGGCCAGCAGCGCCTCGAAGCGCTTCGTCAGCGGTCGGTTGCCGTGTTCGACGAAACGCAGAAAGTCGTCGGCCGGGAAACGGTATTCGTCACGGAAGACGCCACCGCGCATGACGTTGAACAGCGTGTTCGAAAAATGCCGCGCCGCGGTGAGTGGCCGGGCGGAATGCTGAAACCCGTCGGCCCGGCCGACGAGTTCCCGGATCCGGCGCGCGCCCGCCTCGATGTCGTCGTCGATGTCGCTCGGCGCAATCCCGCCGGACACCGCGTCGAGCAGCGCGACGACCGCCGACGGCCCGAGCGCGACGTCGGCCACCTGGCGCCATTGCCGCTCCGCGCCGGCTGCGAGTTCCAGCGTCGTATGCACCAGGTAGTCGCCGCGGCGCCCGGTCCGGCGCGATTCGGCGGTGACGGCTTCGCCCCGGCAGAAGGCGTCGATCTGGTCCAGGGACAGCAGGATTTCGGGTTCTTTCAGTCCGGTGCTCCACGCGACCGTCGCTTTCAACGCCTCGCTGGGCTCGGCCCGGTCGGTGGGGATCGAGCTGAGCGAGAACAGACCGGCGCGCGTCGCGGGTTCGACCTCGGCCTGTCGGTAGGCGTCGACGAGCGTGCTGCGGTTGGCCTGCATGCTGCTGCTGACGCCGTACGGCAGGAGGTTGCGGATTCCGTCCAGCAGACGGACCGTCACCGGGTGGCCGTCGAGCTCGCGCAGGGTGGCCGTGCGGATGAACCCGAAGCGGTCGCCGGTGGACCACTCGTAGGCGAAGCTCAGGCCGAGGTCGTGATTGATCTCTTCGAACGCGAGGCGGTTGCCCGTCAGACTCTTGTACAGGTGGCGTTCGCGGCGATAGACCGCGGGCGACCGGTCGAACGGCCGCCACAAGCGGGTCTCGCCGCCGCGTTCGGCCAGCAGGAACGTGGCCGGGCCGGCGGTCGCCCAGGCATCGTGAATCCGGTCATCGGTCTCGTACGGGAACAGCGCGTTGTCCGGGTTGCCGCGTCCACAGGTGAGTCCGCCGGTGCTGGACACGTACATCCAGTGGTCGTGTCCGCTGACCACGGCGATGAAGAACGGCGGCATTCGGTCGTAATGCCCGATCCGGAACCAGGACGACCCGTCGCGCCGGACGATGTCGCCCTGCACCTCCGGATCGTGGCCCCTGACCGGCGTGTTCGCCAGGTAAACGTCTCGCATTCAGCAGGCTCCGTTCCCGGCGGGCTCAGCGCACACGGAATGGAATGTTGGCGTGCCCGGCGCTGCCGTTGCCGTCGTAAACGTACATGAAGAGCCGGTAGGCGCCCGGTTCCGCGGGGGCGCGCACGGTCGCCTTCTGGCCCGTCACGGCCACGATCGCATCGTCCAGGGTCTCGGGAATCGCTTCCTTGTCACCACCGGTCTGGGTCGCCTGGCTCTCGCGCATGACCTCCCAGCGGAAGGTGAGTTCGTCACCCTCGGGATCGCTCGCCGAAACCTGGGCGGTGTACTCGGCGCCGGCGTCCAGGGTGACGTTGTCCTTGGCGTCCTTGCCGTCGAGGCGCATGGAACGGACCTGCGGCGCGCGGTTTTCCGGCCACGAACCGGTCCAGATCTTCTGCATGACGTCGATCGTTTCGGTTTTCGAGCCGTCGGCGAGCAGCATGCCGTACCAGGTCGGCGTGCGTTCCTGCTTCTGGCCCCAGAGGAAGACGTACGAACCGATGATCTGATCCGGGTCCGAGTCGATCGCGACGTTCCAGCTCTTGCGGTAGTTCGCCGCCTTGTCGGAGCTGTTCTGTTCGATCGGCGCGCCCCATTTCGTCGTGCCGACCTCCCAGTGCCCGATCGCGCCCCACTCGGTGACCATGTAGGGGCCTTTCAGGCCGATCTTGCGCACGTAGCGCGGCAGGTTGACGATGTCGCCGTACATCTGGATGCTGAGGAAATCGAGATCCGGCGCCCGGGTCTCGATCAGCTCGGCCAGTTCCTCGCTGATGCCCGCCAGGGCGGTCGTCGTCGGGTGGTTCGGGTCCACCTCGTGGATCATCTTCGAGATGTCGTTGATCGCGTCGAACACCTTGGGGTTGCGGAAATTGAGGTTCGGCTCGTTGCCGATAATCCAGCCGAGCAGGGCGGGGTGGTCCTTGTACTTGAGGACTTCCTGGCGCGCGAACTCGAGCTGGGCGGCGACGGCGGCCTCGTCGTCGTAATCGAATCCGTGCCGTTCGCGTCCGATCTCGATGCACATCAGGATCGTCACGCCGTGCGCCAGGGCCGTGTCGAGCAGTTCGGCCGCGTTATCGGTGCGCCAGGTCCGGAACGAGTTGCCGCCATGCGACGCGAACACGGCGATGTCGGCGAACTCGAGGCCGGCGCCGTGGATCTCGTAGGGCTCGCCCCCGCGCAACAGCCGGAACGCCCCGTCGGACTCGACGATTTCCACCGGAATGGCGCCCTGTTCGGCCAGGGCGGGTGTTGCGAGGCTGGCTGCCGCAAGGCCGGCCGCGGCCAGCGCGCGAATGATTCTGGATTTCATGGGTAATGACTCCTCAGGGTTTGTGGACCAGCTGCGCTTCGAGTTCTTCCAGGCTTTTACCCTTGGTCTCGGGCAGCAGGCGCAAGACGATGACCAGCCCGACCACCGCGAAACTCCCGAACAGCAGGAAGGTGGTCGAATTGCCCAGGGTTTCCAGCTCCCAGGGAAAGACCAGCTGCACCAGGAAGCTCACGCCCGAGTTGATCAGGCCGACGAAGGAAATGGCGATGCCGCGCACCCGGTTCGGGAACAGCTCGGAGAACAGGACCCACATGACCGGCCCGAGCGATATCGCGAAGCCGGCGACGAAACCGAGGATTCCGAACAGGATGAGCGTCGGGTTCATGCTGATGGCGCCGCTGACCAGCGCGGACTGGTGAGCGCCGAACGCCTCGGCGCCGATGACCGCGCTCACGGCCTGGCGGAACGCGACGTCGCTGTCGAAGGTCTGCCCCAGCAGCGGCTGCAGGGCGGCGGCGTCGATCGCCTGGGGCAATCCGGCCACGGCCTCGGGGGTCAGTGTGTAGGTCGCCGAGCCGAAGCCCCAGGCGAGCAGGAACATGCAGGCCGCGATCACCGTCAGCCCGAACAGCAGCAGCGGCCGCCGGCCGAGCTTGTCGATGGTGAGGATCGCAAGGACCGTGAAGACCAGGTTCACCAGGCCGACCAGCACCGCCTGCATGAACGAGGCGTCGGTGCCGACCCCGGATTGCTCGAAGATCATCGGCGCGTAGAAGAACACCGCGTTGATGCCGGTGATCTGTTGCAGGACGGCCACCACGATGCCGATGGTCAGGACCAGCTTCATGGCCGGTGCGAACAGTTCGCGCAGGGTGCCGCGGGCCTCGCTGGCCTCGGCGCGCAGCATGGCCTTGACGTCTTCGATGGCTTCCGCGGCTTTTTCCGGGCCCGTGGCGCGCGCCAGGATGTCCACCGATTCGGCCTCCCGGCCGTGCATGATCAGCCAGCGCGGGCTCTCGGGCACGAAGAACAGCGCGATGAAGTAGAAAATGGCCGGCAGGGCCTCCACGCCGAGCATCCAGCGCCAGTTCCACTCGGCCAGGCGCAGGGCTTCCGCCCAGGCCAGGTCGGACTGGCCGAGGCTCAGAATCAGGTAGTTGCTGAAGTAAGCCGCGGAGATGCCGATCACGATGTTGAGCTGGTTGAACGAAACCATGCGCCCGCGCACGTCGGGCGCGGCGAGTTCGGCGATGTACATCGGTGCGATGATCAGCGCCGCGCCCACCCCCAGGCCGCCGAGCATGCGGGCGGCGACCAGGGTCAGGTAGTCCGGGGCGAACGCCGAGGCGACCGCGGAGAGGGAAAACAGCACGGCCGCCCACTTCAGCACCGTGCGGCGACCGAAGCGGTCGCTGAGCGGCCCGGAGACCATCATGGCCAGGGTCGCGGTCAGGGTCAGGGAGGCGACGGCCCAGCCGAGCTGGATGTTGCTCAACTGGAACTCGGGCTCGATGAACGTCACCACGCCGGAAATGACCGAGGCGTCGAAGCCCATCAGGAATCCGCCCAGTGCGACGGTCAGCGCGACGCGGATGGTGTATCGAATTTGTGGTGTCATGGGGTGGCCCTCCGCGCGAGCCCGATTTCCGGTTGATGGGTGACTTGGTGTAAACGCTTTCAATTCTAGCCGCGAGCGCGCCAATGTACAGCGGCTTTCGGCGAATCGGCCCGGTCACGGGACAATCCGGACCGTGGCACGTCGGGCGCGATGGAGTATCCTCGGCGCATGGGCAAACAACGCGACAGCGTTCGCACCGGGCGTCGTTACCGGCCGAACCGCCTGGCCGATCCGTACGACGTTCTGGTCGTCGGTTCGGGCATCGGCGGCCTGACCGCGGCGGCCTGCCTGGCCCGCATGGGACGCAAGGTCTGCGTGCTCGAGCAGCACTACACGGCGGGCGGCTTCACGCACGCCTACGAGCGCGAAGGCTACGACTGGGACGTCGGCGTCCACTACATCGGCGACATGGGCAGTCCGCGCACGCTCGGGCGCCGCCTGTTCGATTACGTGACCGACGGGGCTCTTACGTGGGCGCCGATGGACGCGCGCTTCGACCGGATCTTCCTGGGCGACGCGCACTACGACCTGGTCGCCGGAAAGCCGGATTACCGCGATGCCCTGGTCGCGGCGTTTCCGGGCGAGGAAGACGCCATCGACCGCTACTTCGGGCTGATGCGCAGCGCCCGCCAGGCGACGCGCCTGGCGACCGTGCAGAAAATGCTGCCGCGCTGGACGGGACGGATCGCGGGCGCCTGGCTGGGCCGGCGCATTCCGCCCGCGGTCTACCGCACTACCCGCGAGGTGCTCGAGGACCTGACCGCCGACCAGAAACTGATCGCCGTCCTGACGGGCCAATGGGGCGATTGCGGCCTGCCGCCGGCGCGCTCGAGTTTCCTGATCCACAGCCTGATCGCCCAGCACTACCTGCACGGCGGCTACTACCCGGTGGGCGGCGCCGCGCAGATCGCACGAACGATCATCCCGGTGATCCGGGCGGCCGGCGGCGAGGTGTTCACCTACGCCGAAGTGCAGCGGATCCGGGTCGGCCGCAAGGGCGTCGAAGGCGTGGCGATGGCGGACGGCCATTCGATCGACGCCCCGGTGGTGATCAGTGACGCCGGGGTGTTCAACACCTTCGAGCGCCTGCTCGACGACGATGTGCCGCAGAAAAAAGACTACGTCGAACGACTTCGGCACGTGCGTCCCTCGATGGCCAGCGTCTGCCTGTACATCGGGCTGCGGGCGACCGCCGCGGAACTGGGTCTGCCGAAAACCAATTTCTGGATTTACCCCAGCGAGCACTACGAGCGCGAGCTGGACGCGTTGGCGAGCGGTCCCGAGGCGACCCCGCCGCTGATCTACATTTCCTTCCCGTCGGCGAAAGACCCGGATTTCGAGCGCCGGCACCCGGGCCGCGCCACGATCGAAATCGTCGCGCCGGGTCCCTACGCGTGGTTCGAGCGCTGGGCCGGCACGACCTGGGGGCAGCGCGGCGACGATTACGAGGCGCTCAAGGCGCGCATTTCGGAACGCCTGCTCGAGGCGCTGTACGAAAAGCTCCCGCAGCTCCGTGGCCAGGTCGATTTCCACGAACTCTCCACGCCGCTGTCGACCGACTGGTTCTGCCGCTACCCGCGTGGCGAAATCTACGGCCTGGACCACGACCCCGAGCGCTTCGCGCAGGACTGGCTGCGGCCGAAAACCGAGATCCCGGGCCTGTACCTCGCCGGACAGGACGTGGTCAGCTGCGGCGTGGTCGGCGCCATGGTCGGGGGCTTGCTGGCGGCGGTGCAACTGGGCGGGCTCAAGGGCTGGCGGCTGGCCCGGGACATGTTCGCCCGGGCGTAGCGCCGCGGCACAACGGCGATTCCGAAATCCCCATGTCGCGGCTGAGGCCGCTGCTGCGATGGCGCGCTGTACCCGGGCCTTCAGGTCCTGAACGACCCCCAATTTCAAATTTTCGCCATTCCATCTTAAACTGCCGCCTGGCAGCGCTGGACGTCGGCGCAAACGGAGAGAGCAAGCGACATGAACCCGGCACATCGAATCACGACCTCCGTGGCAGCCCTGCTGGTCGCTGCCCTGGCGCCCGGCGTCGCGTTCGCCGCCGAGGCCGCGGATGCGCTCTACAGCGGCGGTCCGATCCTCACCATGAACGACGCGGCGCCGCGTGCAGAGGCCGTGGCCGTCAAGGACGGTCGCATCCTCGCGGTCGGCGCCCTGGCCGATCTCGAGGCGCACCGTGGCGACGCGACGCGCAGGGTCGACCTCGCAGGGCAAGCCCTGTTGCCCGGCTTCGTCGACAGCCACGGTCACGTCATCATGGGCGGCCTGCAGGCGCTGGCCGCCAACCTGCTGGCGCCGCCGGACGGTGAGGTCAGAGACATCGCCAGCCTCCAGAAAACGCTGCGCGACTGGGTGGCGGCCAATCCCGAGGCGGGGAAACCGGGCGGCATGATCATCGGTTTCGGCTACGACCCCGCGCAACTGGCCGAGCTGCGCCACCCGACGCGTGACGATCTCGACCAGGTCTCCACCGTGGTTCCGGTCATCACGATCCACCAGTCCGGTCACTTCGGGGCGTTGAACTCGAAAGCGCTCGAACTGGCCGGGCTGACCGCCGAGACCTCGGATCCGGCGGGCGGCATCATTCGCCGGCAGGCCAATGGCGAACCGGACGGCGTGCTCGAGGAGAACGCCTTTCTCGGTGCGCTGGCCGGGTTGTTCACGGGTTTGCGCCCGGAGCACTTCGAGGCCTTTGCCCGTGCCGGCGGGCAACTCTGGGCGCGCTACGGTTACACCACCGCGCAGGAAGGCCGGGCGATGCCGGACACCGTGGCGATTGCGCGCAAGGTCGGCGCGGAAGGCGGTTTCGACATCGACATCGCGATCTACCCGGACGTGCTGGTCGACCGCGAGTTCATCGCCGCCAACGTCTCCGAAACGTACGAGAACCGCGTGCGCGTGGTCGGCGCCAAGCTGACCATCGACGGCTCGCCGCAGGGCTTCACGGCGCTGCGCGACCGGCCGTACTACGACCCGGTCGGCCATTACCCGCCGGGCTACGCCGGCTATCCCGCGGCCACGATGGAACAGGTCGTCGACGCCGTCGACTGGGCCTTCGCCAATGGCATCCAACTCCTCACCCACGCCAACGGCGAGGGCGCGACCGACATGCTGATCGCCGCGATCGCTGCGGCGGCGAAAACGCACGGCCCCGGAGCCCGGCCGGTCCTGATCCACGGCCAGTTCCTGCGCGAGGACCAGGTCGACGGTCTGCAGCGGCTGGGCATCTTTCCGTCACTGTTCCCGATGCATACCTTTTACTGGGGTGACTGGCACCGCGACCACACCGTGGGCCCCGTCAACGTCGACGACATCTCGCCGACCGGGTGGGTGCGCACGCGCGGCATGATGTTCGGCACCCACCACGATGCCCCGGTCGCGTTCCCGGACAGCATGCGTGTACTCGATGCCACCGTTACCCGCCGCTCGCGTTCCGGCGACATCATCGGTCCGGCGCAGCGGGTCGACGTGATGACGGCGCTCAAGGCGATGACGATCTGGCCCGCCTGGCAGCACTTCGAGGAGGACGACAAGGGCTCGATCGAGGCCGGCAAGCTGGCCGACTTCGTGATCCTGTCGGGCGACCCGACGGCGATCGACCCCGAAAAGCTCGACACGCTCGAGGTGCTGCAGACGATCAAGGAAGATCGCGTCGTCTACGCGCAATCGCACGACTGAGCTGTCAGGCGTCCGCCCGCGACGAGGGTCGCGGCCGGTCAAAGGCACGGATTGCCGGCACCGGAGCCTGTGCATTAAGCGGCTGTTAAGCCGGGTTCGACTAAACTGAAATCCGCGGTGAGACCGCCGCTGCTCCATCGCCAGATTATTCACAATACGCCGCTCTCAAGAAGCAAATAACCTCACGATCCAGCCGTGGCCGTGCGCCGCAGTCATTTGGCTCAATGACGGAGGCTGACAATGAGACGGATAAGCGTGTTCATGGCGATGGCGGTCGCGGTGCTGTACGCGGGCCCGGTGCTGGCCCAGCAACCGGGCTTTCTCGAAAACCCGGCAGATTTCAGTAACGAGAGCGGCATCGGCGTCGTGTCGGGGTTCCATTGCACCGCGCAGGTCATCGCGGTCCAGTTCGACGATCGTGATCTGATCGAGGCGGCAAGCGGAACCAGCCGCCTGGATACCGAGGGGTATTGCGGCGGCCATTCAGATACCGGTTACGCCCTGCTCTGGAACTGGAACATCCTGGGTGACGGCCAGCACACGGTGCGGGTATTCGCCGACGGCGTCGAGTTCGACAGCGCCACGGTAACGGTGCATACCTTCGGCGAGGAGTTCCTGCAGGGTATCACCGCGTCCACCGACATCACGCTGCTCGACCAGCAGAAAAACGTGTTCGTCCAGTGGCAGGAGACCAAGCAGAACTTCGGCATCGCTCAAATCGAGGAATCCGACTTCACGAAGGAACTGCTGTTGGACGCCGTTGTGGGTGAGTGGGCCGGGACCTGGTCTTCGACAACCGGCTCGGGCAGCATCAGCATGACCTTCGTTGAATCGGCCTGGGGCACCCCGGAACTGTGGGGCTTCCAGATCACCGGAACCGGGTGCGCCGAAGGCGGTTACGCGATGACCGCGCCGTTCAACATCAACGACCCCTTGTTCGAAGTCGCGATGGACGACGGCTCACTGCTGGAACTTGAACTCACGGCAACGGAGAGTTTTTCGATGCTCGGCGGCGATTTCTATATCGACAGCGGCGCGTGCATGGACGCCGAGGGCATGTTCTACATGTTCCGGAACTGAACCCGCTTCGTGCCGACGCAAAGAGGCCCCCTGCAGCGAACGGGCCGGCGTGCCGCGATCCTGCCGATCAGGATTTGACCGTGATCGCGTGCGCGCGGACCGGGCCGCTCTTGCCCTTGAGGTCGAGATCGTGTGAATCCATCAGCTCGCAGGCGTTCGGCGCCAGGTTGCTCAATACGCTGTTCGAGACGAGCAGGTCGGTCTGCAGCGCACGCGTCGCGTAGCGAGTCGGCCAGCGCCATCACGATGTCGGTCTCGTCGCGCACCGGGCGCTTCACGGTGACGTCAGCGCGCACGCGCGGCCGGCAGGCGAGGCGGATTTCCGGGTAGGAGCCCCTGCGCACCGCCATCTGTTCCTCGAGCGTGTTGCGCCGCATGCGGTTCTCCAGGTCTGCGATGATCATCACGCGGCAGGTGGAGCAGCGGGCCCGGCCGCCGCATTCGCTGACGTGCGCGATGCCCGAGAAAGCGCTCGAGGTAGGGGTCGCGGGGCGCGTTGGCGCTACGCGCGAGCAGTTCTTCCAGGCGCTTGGCGTCGAGGGTGCTGCGATCCGACGCGTGCGGCCCGGCGCGGCCTCAGGGCCGCTGTGCGTCGCGCTTGGCCTTGAACTCGGTGCCTTCCTTCCAGTTCGGCCAGGCGTCGTCGTTGGCGACGTCGAGGCCGGTGCGGAAGAAGGCCTCCATGTCCTCCAGCGCGCCCTCCACGTTCCAGCTCAGGTCGTACTCGTCGGATACGCGGTGGTAGTGGTCGCGGTTGTATTCCAGGGATTTTTCCATGCCGTAGGCGACGCCCTTCTCGCGGTCGTCGTAGCCGCCGCCGGGGTACAGCATCGGCACGCCTTCCTTGGCCAGTTCGAAGTGGTCGGAGCGGTAATAGAAGCCTTTCTCGGCCTCGCGGTCACCTTCCAGCACGCGTTCCTGGGCGGCCGCGGCGGCCTGCAGATAGGCGTCGAGGTCGCTCATGCCCAGGCCGATCACGGTGATGTCGCGCGTCGCGCCGAAGTTGTTCATGCCGTCCATGTTCAGGCCGCCGACGGTGTTTTCCAGCGGGAACAGCGGGTTTTTCGCGTAGTAGGCCGAGCCGAGCAGGCCCTGCTCCTCGGCCGTGACGGACAGGAACAGCACGCTGCGGCGCGGCGCCCGGGGCAGTGCGGTGTAGGCGCGGGCGATCTCCATCAGCGCCGCCGTGCCGCTGGCGTTGTCCATCGCGCCGTTGTAGATCTGGTCGCCCTCGAGCTTCGGATCGGTGCCCAGGTGGTCCCAGTGCGCCATGTAGATGAAGACTTCATCGGGCGCCTCGCTGCCGGGCAGCAGCGCGGCGACGTTGCGCGACAGCACGGGCTCGCTGGTGTTCTCGATGCGCGCCGAGGCGGTGACCGGCATCGGCACCGCGCGGAAACCGGGCCGCTGCGCGGCCGCGTACATTTCATCCAGGTCGAGACCGGCCATTTCGAACAGCTTCACGGCGTGTTCCTTCTGGATCCAGCCCTGGACCGCCGAGAGCGCGCGGCCCTGGTTGTCCAGCACCATGTCCAGTTGCGGACCGGTCCAGCTGTTCTCCACCGTGTTCCAGCCGTAGGCGGCGGGCAGGGTGTCGTGGATGATGATCGCGCCGGCGGCGCCGCGGCGCGACGCCTCGCCGTACTTGTAGTCCCAGCGGCCGTAGTAGGTCATCGCGTTGCCGTTGAACAGCTCCGGGTCCTGCGTGGCGAAGCCGGGATCGTTGACCAGCATGACGACGGTCTTGCCGGTGACGTCGATGCCCTCGTAGTCGTTCCAGCCGCGCTCCGGGGCGTTGATGCCGTAGCCGACGAAAACCAGGTCCGAGTCCTTCAGGACGGCTTCGGGTACCTGCCGCCGGGTCCAGATCACCTGGTCCGGGCCGTAGGCGAGCGCGAGTTCGGCGCCGTCGGCGCCGCGGAACACCAGCCCCGGATCGTTCACGGCGGTGAGGCGCATCAAAGGCACGTCCTGGGTGTAGGAATCGCCGTTGCCCGGCTGCAGGCCGATCTCGCGGAAGAAGTCCACCAGGTAGGCCACGGTCAGGTCCTCGCCCGGGGTGGCCGGATAACGGCCGCCGAAGGCGTCCGAGGCGAGCGTTTCGATGTGGCGGCGGTATTCGGCTTCCGTCATGGCCGCCGCAGCGGTGTCGATCGGGTCGTCCGTCGCCGGCGATTCGGCGGGGGCTTCGACCGGTGCGGGCGGCGCGGTCGTCACTTCGGGCGCGGCGGCGTCCTCGCCGCCACAGGCGCCGAGCAGGAGGGTCGTCAGGGCGGCCGGCAGGAGGCCGGCGCCGTCGGGCCCGATGGCGGCGTCGGTGACCTTGACCCGGTCGCCGAGCGCGGTGGTGGCGACATTGCGCCAGTCGCCGTCGCTCCGGTCGACCAGCGCGACGTAGTTGAAGGTGCCGGAGCCGCCCGAACTCTGCCAGACGATCACCAGCGCCTCGTCGTCGCCGTCGCCATCGACGTCGCCGTAGCGAATGAAATCCCGGGCCAGGCCGACCCGCGGCCGCGCGGCGCCGCCTTCGACCCAGGGCGCGCCCTCCCAGACACCGTCGGTCAGCGTCACGACGCCGTACGCGGTGCCGGCGTAGCTCGCGTTGGCGATACCCGCCGGAATTTCCGCCGGATCGCCGGCATGCGCGCCGATGCCGAACAGCACGAGGAAGAGCGTGACCGGAAGGCGTTTCGGGAAGCCGGATGAAATCATTCCGGGAGTTTAATGAAGCGTCGATTTCCCCGCAACGCGCACGGCGGATTCTCACGAAATGCGCACCGGCTTCGCCTATAATTGCCTCCTTTCCCGGCCCCTATGCATGAACGACGTCCGCGACACACTTCGACAGGTTTTCGGCCTGCATGATTTTCGCCCGCACCAGCGGGAGATCGTCGACCACGTCGTCGGCGGCGGCGACGCCTTCGTGCTGATGCCCACCGGTGGCGGCAAGTCGCTGTGCTACCAGCTGCCCGCGCTGCACCGCGACGGGGTCGCGCTGGTGGTCTCGCCCCTGATCTCCCTGATGAAGGACCAGGTCGACGCGCTGCGCGCGAACGGTGTGCGCGCCGCCTGCTACAACTCGTCGCTGGGCGCAGCCGAGGCGCGCGACGTGCTCGATGCCCTGCACCGCGGCGAACTGGACCTGCTGTACGTCGCGCCCGAGCGCATCATGCGGCCGGGTTTCCTGCACACGCTCGAAGGTGTGCCGGTCGCGCTGATCGCGATCGACGAGGCGCACTGCGTGTCGCAGTGGGGGCATGATTTCCGGCCGGAATACGTGGCGCTGGGCGGGCTGCGTGCGCATTTTCCCGGCACACCCTTCATCGCCCTGACGGCGACGGCCGACCCGCAGACCCGGGCGGACATCGTCGAGGTGCTCGGCCTGCAACAGGCGCGCACCTTCATCACCAGTTTCGACCGGCCGAACATTCGCTACACGGTGCTGGAAAAGCACCAGCCCGCGGCCCAGCTGCAGCGCTTCCTGGAAAACCGTCCGGGCGAGGCCGGCATCGTCTACGCGCTGTCGCGCAAGCGGGTCGAGGAGGTGGCGGACGCGCTGGTCGCGCGCGGTCACTCGGCCGCGGCCTACCACGCAGGCCTCGACGCCGCGACGCGCAGCGCCGTGCAGGAACGGTTCCTGCGCGACGAACTCGACATCGTGGTCGCCACGGTCGCCTTCGGCATGGGTATCGACAAGCCGAACGTGCGCTTCGTGGTGCACTACGACCTGCCGCGGCACCTGGAAGGCTATTACCAGGAGACCGGCCGCGCGGGACGTGACGGCCTCGCGGCGGAGGCGCTGTTGCTGTTCGGCGCGCAGGACGCCGCCATGGCGCGTTACCAGATCGAGCAGGGCGGCAACGAGGCGCAACGGCGCATCGAGGGCCACAAGCTGAACGCGATGGTGGGGTTCGCCGAGAGCCTGTCCTGCCGGCGCCGCGTGCTGCTCGGCTACCTGGGCGAAGCATTGCCCGAAGACTGCGGCAACTGCGACGTCTGCCTCGATCCGCCGGAACGCTTCGACGGCACCGAGGCCGCGCGCAAGGTGTTGTCCTGTGTGTATCGGGTCGGTCAGCGCTTCGGCATGAAACACGTGGTGGACGTGCTGCGCGGCGCCGACAACGAGCGCATTCGGCGCTTCGGGCACGACCGCCTGTCGACCTGGGGTATCGGCGCGGAGTTTTCGCACGCCGAGTGGATGTCGCTCACGCGGCAATTGATCCACCAGGGCCTGCTCGAGCAGGACATCGCCAACTGGTCGGTGCTCAGGCTCACGCCGGATGCGGCGCGCGTGCTGCGCGACGGTGACCCGGTCGAACTGGCGCGGCCGCGTATCCGGCAGAAAGCGAAAAAGAAGCCGGCCATCGCGCTGGAACTGGGGCCGCCCGACCAGGAACTGTTCGAGCGCCTGCGCGCGCTGCGCAAAGAGCTGGCGGAAGAGGCCGGGGTGCCGCCGTACATCGTGTTCGGCGACGCGGCCCTGGTCGAGATGAGCCGCGCCAAGCCGGCCAGCGAAGCGGAACTGCTGGCCGTGAACGGGGTCGGTGAAGTCAAGCTGCAGCGCTATGGGCGGGCGTTTCTCGACGCCATTGCAGACGCCTGAGCCGGCTGCGACGCTGAGGAGGACGAGTCCACCATGACGTCCGGGTCCGAACCCGACTCCAGCCAACGCCGGGGCGGCGCCGAGTTCGTGCTGCTGATGGCGGCGATGATGTCGCTGGTCGCGCTGTGCATCGACGTCATGCTGCCGGCTTTTCCCTGGATTGCAAAAGACCTCGACGTCACGGCCGCCAACCACGTCCAACTGGTGGTGGCGATCATGTTCGTCGGCCTCGCGGTGGGTCAACCCCTGTACGGCCCGCTGTCGGATTCGATCGGTCGCAAGCCTGCCATGCATGCCGGCTTCGCGATCCTCGCCACAGGCACGCTGCTGGCCCTGTTCGCCAAGAGTTTTCCGCTGATGCTGGCCGGCCGCTTCCTGCAGGGGCTCGGCGCGGCCGGGCCGCGCACCGTCTCGATCGCGCTGGTGCGCGACCGCTTCCACGGCTCGAACATGGCCCGCATCATGTCGTTCATCATGACCGTGTTCATCCTGGTGCCGATCCTGGCCCCGGCGGTGGGGCAGGGCATTCTGCTCGTCACCGGCAGCTGGCGCGCGATTTTCGTGTTCATCCTCCTGTTCAGCGTCGCCGTCCAGGCCTGGCTGACGTTACGCCAGCCGGAAACGTTGCCCCTGGCCATGCGGCGGCCGTTCACGCTGATCAGCGTGCGTGCGGCCTTTCTCGAAGTGCTGCGCAACCGGCCGGCGATGGGTTTTACGCTGGTGGGCGGCTGCACCTTCGGCGCGTTCATGGGCTACCTGAACACGAGCCAGCCCATTTTCGGCACGCAATACGACCTCGGCGCGCGGTTTCCGCTGGTGTTCGCCGGGCTCGCGCTGTCCGCGGGGCTGGCCGCGATGCTGAACGGGCAGCTGGTGATGCGCTACGGCATGCATCGGCTGACCTTCACTGCGCTGCACGTGATCATGATCCTGTCCTGGGGCCTGTTGCTGCTGGGCCTGGCGACGGGCGGGCATCCGCCGCTGTGGGCCTTCCTGGCCCCGCTGGTCGCCTGGTTTTTCTGCATCGGTTTCATTTTCGGCAACATCAACGCGATGGCGATGGAGTCGCTGGGCCACGTCGCCGGTTCCGCCGCGGCGGTCATCGGCACCCTGACCACGCTGTTGGCAGTGGCGTTCGGTTTCCTCACCGGGCACGCCTACAACGGCACCGTGCTGCCGCTGGTGACCGGTTTCGCGGCGCTGACGACCGTGTCCGTCGTGCTGGTGCGCGTGTTGCGCGCCCGCGCCGTCTGATGCGGTCGCTCGATCGGGCCGGAATGCTCGACCGTCAGAATAATTCACCGCGCAACATCCAATCGACGCGGGCTTGCATCTTCTATAGGTGAAAGAGCCAAAAAAAGGAGATCGAAATGCAAAGCTTCAGTCTCGGAGCAGGTTTGGCAGCCCTGGCGTTCTGGGGTTTCATCGCGGCCGTGGTGGTTGCTGGTATCTGGTACGACATTCGCAAGCGCGAGTCGCAGCAGGAAACGATCCGGCGCATCGTCGAAAGCGGACAGCCGATCGACGAGACGGTCATGAACCGCCTGCTGTCGGCCGGCAAGGGCGGGGGCGAGCGGCTCGACCGTGCGTTCGCCCTGACGGCGATGATCGTGCTGCCGGCGGCCCTCGGACTGGCGTTCCTGGCGCTGATCCTGGGCCAGACGTACGCAGAGGCGATGCTGCCTATTCTCGGCGCGGCTGCCCTGGTCGCCTGCGTCGGCGCCGGCTTCTTCGTCGCGGCCCGATTTGCACGCCGCTGGTACCGGGCGGACAATGACCGCAATCACGTTTAAGAGACCGCCTCGTGCCCCAAGCACAGGACTTCTATCCGGATTGCCCGGAGGCTTTCCTGGTCAGCCTCGCCCGCAGCGGCGACCGCGCCGCGTTCGAGGAGCTGGTGAGGCGCCGGCAGTCCCAGCTGCGTAATCTGATGCGACGCTTCTGCAACGACAACGCGCTGGCCGACGATCTGGCCCAGCAAGTCCTGATGAAGGTCTGGCTCAACCTGCGGCAATTGAAGCAACCCGGCGCCTTTCCGGCCTGGTTCAAGCGACTGGCGGTGACGACCTGGCTCGAGCACCTGCGGCGCAAGGACGCGCTGCGCGGGGCCGGCGAACTGCACGGCGCCGAGCGCGCGCCGGCGGAGGCGCCCGGGATGGGCATGGATCTCGACCGGGCGCTGGCCGAGCTGGAACCGAGGCAGCGCCTGTGTGTGGTCCTGTCCTACCAGGAAGGTCTGAGCCATCGCGAAATCGCCGACGTGACCGACCTGCCGCTGGGCACCGTCAAGACCCACATCCGCAACGGGGCGGAGCGCCTGAGGGCGATGCTGGAGGCCTATTCCGCGCCCGCCGGCCGGGAGGCAGCGACATGATGACCGAATCGCGCGACCCCCTGCTGCAATCCGTGTTCGAACAGGCGCGGCAGGAGCTCGATGGGGCCGATCTGACCGCCAGCGTGATGGCCCGCACGCGCCGGCGCCTGGTGACGATGGCGGCGGCCGCCGCGGTCGCCATGCTGGCCATCGTGCTGGCCGCCTGGTCACTGATCGGCACCTCGCTGCTCGAGTTCGCCGTGCTGGTCTCGCAGTTCCTGACCAACCCGTTGATCGAACTGGGCGAAGGCTGGCTGGCGCTGATCTTCCTGCCGGTCAACAACCTGGCGAGCATCTTCGTGCTGGCCGGCAAGCTGACGCTGATGGGCTGGAAGAAGCTGACCGGCGCGAGCCTGGTGCGTTGACCGCGATTCCTGCGACGTTTTGCCCGGCGCCGGCGTCCAGGGTTCATGAACCCGGAAGCGGCCGCATCGCGCGGGCCACCGAATACCACACCATGGGAGGACAGGATCGATGAGAAGAATGCTATTGGCCGGTGTCTTCGCCGCAGCGCTGCTGAGCGGCCCGCCGAGCGCCGCAGGGAGCGACGTCCAGGGCGTGACGCCGGACGAGAAACTCGTCGTCGCGCTGAAGACCGAACACTTTGAAATCCCGGAGACCGATATCAGCCATCTCGGCGTCGGCGAAGCGGAGACGATCGTTACCGAACACGGCCGGACCGTCGACCTGCTGCGTACCGAGGACGGCGTCGAGGTGTACCTGGACGGCGAATTGCTCGATATCCCGATGGACGGCGAGGAACGGGTCGTGCGCGAGGAAATCGAGATTCTCTGCGATACCCCGGAGGACTGCGCGGCGGTTCGTCAGATGGCCGAGGACGGCGACGTCGATCTCGAAGCGCTCGAGGCGGACGATGCGCACCGGGTGATCCGGGTCCGCAGGGAGACCGAGGTCGTCGGTGGCGACGGGGATATCGATGCGGACGTCATGAGCGAAGAATCCGCCGAGGACGTCGAGAAGGTCATCATCATCCGCAAGAAGACCGACGACGGGATCTGAACGTCGGGGCGGCCGTTTTCTCGCCCGGGTCGCGAACGGTTTTCGCCGCGACCGCGAAGCCGCGCCGCTTTTCCGGTAGAATTGCCGCGTTTTCATACCGGACCCTTCGATGAACGGCTACAACCTGTCCCACCTCAAGCAACTCGAGGCGGAAAGCATTCACATCATTCGCGAGGTGGCGGCGGAGTTCGCGAACCCCGTCATGCTGTACTCGGTCGGCAAGGATTCGTCGGTGATGCTGCACCTGGCCCACAAGGCCTTCGCGCCGGGCCGCATTCCGTTCCCGCTGATGCACGTCGATACGCAGTGGAAATTCCAGGAAATGTATCGCTTCCGAGCGGAGATGGCGGAGCGCTACCGCGTCGAGATTCGGGTCTGGATCAACCCGGAGGGCAAGGACCGGGTCAGTCCCTTCACGCACGGGTCCGAGAAGCACACGCAGATCATGAAGACCGATGCGCTCAAGCAGGCGCTCGAACATTACGGCTTCGACGCCGCGTTCGGCGGCGCGCGGCGCGACGAGGAAAAAAGTCGCGCCAAGGAGCGCGTGTACAGCTTTCGCAACCGTTTTCACCAGTGGGATCCGAAGAACCAGCGCCCCGAGCTGTGGAACCTGTACAACGCGCGCGTCAACCAGGGCGAGTCGATCCGTGTCTTTCCGTTGTCCAACTGGACCGAGCTGGACATCTGGCTGTACCTGATGCGCGAGGAGATTCCGATGGTGCCGCTGTATTTCGCGCGTGAGCGGCCGGTGGTCGAGCGCGACGGCACGCTGATCATGGTCGACGACGAGCGCATGCCGTTGAACGAGGGCGAGAAGCCCGAGTTCCGCAAGGTGCGCTTCCGCACGCTGGGCTGCTACCCGCTGACCGGCGCGGTGGAATCGAATGCCGAGACGCTGGAGGAAATCGTGCAGGAAACCCTGCTGACCACGACCTCCGAGCGCCAGGGACGCGTCATCGACGCCGACGGCTCCACGATGGAAGACAAGAAAAAGGACGGGTATTTCTGATGGCAGACGCGGGCTACCGGATCCAGGAAGAAAGCCTGATCCGCACGGACATCAAAAGCTACCTGAAGCGGCACGAAACCAAGGACCTGCTCCGTTTCCTGACCTGCGGCTCGGTGGACGACGGCAAGTCGACGCTGATCGGCCGGTTGCTGTACGACAGCCACATGATCTACGAGGATCAGCTCGACAAGGTGGCGAAGGATTCGAAGGTGTTCGGCACCACCGAGGACGGCTTCGACCCGGCGCTGCTGACCGACGGCCTGAAGGCCGAGCGCGAACAGGGCATCACGATCGACGTCGCCTACCGCTACTTCTCGACCGACCGGCGCAAGTTCATCATCGCCGATTGCCCGGGCCACGAGCAGTACACGCGCAACATGGCCACCGGCGCCTCGAACTGCAACCTGGCGGTGATCCTGATCGACGCGCGCAAGGGCGTGATCCCGCAGACCAAGCGGCACAGCTTCATCTGCTCGCTGCTCGGCATTCGCCACGTGGTCGTCGCGGTGAACAAGATGGACCTGGTCGGCTGGTCGGAGAAGATCTACCGGGAGATCATGAGTGACTACAACGACTTCGTCGCGCGGCTCAATTTCTCGGACATCCACTTCATTCCGATGTCGGCGCTGCACGGCGACAACGTGGTCGAGCACGGCGAAAACCTCAGCTGGTACGACGGTCCGACGTTCCTGCACCACATCGAGACGCTGAACATCTCGACCGACCGCAACCTGATCGACATGCGCCTGCCCATCCAGTACGTGCTGCGCCCGGATTCGACCTTCCGCGGGTTCAGCGGCACGCTCGCTTCGGGTGTGCTGCGCGTCGGCGACGAGGTGGCCAGCCTGCCGTCCCGGCACGAGTCGCGCATCAAGGCGATTTACGCCCCGGACGGGCCCGTCGACGAGGTGTTCTCGCCGATGGCGGTCACGGTGACGCTGGAAGACGAGATCGACCTGTCGCGCGGCGACATGCTGGTGCCGGTGCGCAACCTGCCGCACATCGGCAACGAATTCGAGGCCATGGTGGTCTGGATGCACCAGGACGCTGCGGAAGAGGGCAAGAGCTACCTCGTCAAGCACACCAGCAACATGGTGCCGGGCGTGCTCTCACGCATTCGCTACAAGGTCGACGTGAACACGATGCAGCGCGAGAAAAACGCGAGCGATGGTCTGCAGCTCAACGAGATCGGCCGCTGTCACCTGACGTTGCATCGCCCGGTGGCCTTCGATCCGTACGACCGCAACCACGCGACCGGGGCCTTCGTGATCGTCGACCGCGTGACCAACGCGACGGTCGGCGCGGGCATGATCATCGACCGCATCGTGTCGAAAACGGGCCGCAAGCCCGCTCCGGTCAGCCGCAACATCGTGCGCAGCGACAGCCTGGTCGACGCCGACGAGCGCCAGGCCCTGCTCGGCCAGCGCGGCGCGACCATCTGGCTGACCGGCCTCAGCGCATCGGGCAAGTCGACCATCGCGCGCCAGCTCGAGCGCCGCCTGACCGACCAGGGACGGCTGTGCTACATCCTCGACGGCGACAACGTGCGCCACGGCCTGAACCGCGATCTCGGTTTCTCGATGGAGGACCGCAAGGAAAACATCCGCCGCATCGCCGAGGTCGCCGCGCTGATGAACGAGGCCGGCGTGATCGTCATCACGGCCTTCATCTCGCCGTACCGGCAGGACCGCCGCGACGCGCGCGAGGTGATCGGCGATAAGGCTTTCGTCGAGGCTTACGTCAACACGCCGCTGGAAGTCTGCGAGGCGCGCGACCCGAAGGGCCTGTACAAGAAGGCCCGGGCCGGGGAAATCCGGCAGTTCACAGGCGTGAGCGACGCCTACGAGCCGCCGCGCACCCCGGAGATCGAGTTGCTGACCGAGGAACTGGGGCCGGAGCAGGCGGCCGACCGCGTGATCGAGGCGCTGCGCGAGAAGAAGTTCATCGACTGATCGTCGGGCCTGCGGGCTCGCCTACAGCGCCTGCCAGGTCGGCCCTTCGCCGCGGCGCCAGAATACACCGCCGGCGCGGCCGTAGAGTTCGCCGACCGGCACGGTGCCGAACCAGCGGCTGTCGCGGCTGGCGCCGCGGTGATCGCCCAGCAGCAGCACCTCGCCGTCGGGCACCACGAGGCCGCGGATGTCGGGGCCGCCGCCGGCGTCCAGGTTGAGGATCACGTCGCGCTCGCCGAACCGTTCCACGTTCACTCGCCCGGCGACGGCCATCGGCCGACCGTTGATGAACAGGTGGCCGCCGCGCAGGTCGACCGTATCGCCGCCGAGCGCGGCGACCCGCTTGATCAGCCGCACCCCGTCGTCCGGCGAGTCCAGGATTACGACGTCGCCGCGCAGCGGCGCTTCGGCGAAGCCGAGAACGTGCTTGGTGAACGGCACCCGCAGCCCATACGCCAGCTTGTTCACGACCACGTGGTCGCCCGGCAGCAACGCCGTCTCCATCGAACCGGAGGGGACGTGATAGTGGTCGGCCAGGGTCGACCGCGCGGCCAGCAGGATGCCGATGATCAGCACCGCGGGCAGCCAGTCCCGGACGATGCGTCGCAAATAGAGGGCGGTCGAATTCATTGGGATTTTTCTGATGTCCGATTTGAAGGGTGTGACCGTCGGGGTCGACACGGGTTCCGCGGCGAATTACACCACGCAATGGCGGTGCTGGCCAGACGCTCGTCCCCGCGGCCGGTGCGCGAGCCCCCGCGGGCGCGGTTTAAACGCCTGGCGTCTTTCTTGCATCTTACTCAGGAAGCCCCTTGAAACGAACGGAGCCACGATCATGAAAAACAGCCTTCTGTTGTGCGCCCTGCTGGCCACCCCCCTGGCGCAGGCCTGGGACTGCGCGTACGAGAAGAACATCGACCAGTCGCTCGACCTCGCGGGCAGCGAGGTCCTGCAGGTCAATGCGGCCGCCGGCGACCTCGAAATCCGCGGTGACGCCGCGGAAGACCGCGCCGTCATCCGCGGCACCTTGTGTGTTTCCGAGGAAAAGTGGCTGGATGAAGGCCGCGTGGAGACCAGCGGCGGACCCCGGCCCGAAATCAGCGTGGTATTGCCCGATGCCAGCGGCTGGTCCCTGACCGGAAGCCGCTACGCCTACCTCGACCTGGAGATCCGGGTGCCCGCGGAAACGGCGCTGGACGTGCGTGACAGCTCCGGCGATGCCGATATTTCGGGCGTCGCCAGCGTGCGCGTCAGCGACAGTTCCGGCGACCTGGAACTCGAGAACATCGGCGGACCGGTCGTTCTGAGGGATTCCTCGGGCGACATCGAACTGTCCGACATCCGCGGTGACGTGACGGTCGAAAACGACAGTTCGGGCGATATCGACGGCGAGCGCATCACCGGTAATGTCCTGGTCGAAAAAGACAGTTCCGGCGGGATCTATTTCGAAGGTGTCAGCGGCAACGTCACCGTCGAGCGTGATTCTTCCGGCGACATCACGGCGCGCGACGTGGGCGGCGACTTCACCGTGCTGCGTGACGGCAGCGGCAACATCCGGGCCGTGGACGTGGTCGGCAAGGTCGACATCCCCGACTGATCCTGAAACGCCGCGGCCGGCGCCGATGGCGGTCAGCGCCCCCGGGCGCCCGCGGGCGGCGGTTCGTCCGCGAGGAAGCCGCGCGCGGCCGCCAGTGCCCGTTCCAGCGGGCCGTTCCAGTCCGCGTCGAGCGGGATGCGCGTGACGTCCGCTTCGCCCAGCGGCGATTCAAGGGTTTCGAACTGGCTGTCCAGCAGGCTTGCGGGCATGAAGTGACCGTCACGGCCACGCAGCCAGGCGTCCAGCAGATCGCGGTCACCGTCCAGGAACAGGAACTGCGTCGCCAGGCCGGCGGCGCGCAGGCGCTGGCGATGGGCCCGGCGCAGCGCGCTGCAGGCCAGAACACCATCCTCGCCGCGGGCCGTCATGTCACGCAGTGCAGCGATGATGCGGTCGATCCAGGCTTCGCGCATCGCATCGGTCAGCGGCCGGCCGGACGCCATCCGCGCGCGGTTTTTCGCGCCGTGAAAATCGTCCCCTTCCAGAAACCGGACGCCGAGCGAATCGGCGATCGCGCGGGCGACCGTCGACTTGCCGCAGCCACTGACCCCCATGCAGACGATCAGACGCGGGCCGGTCATGGCGCAGAAGTCTCGGGCAGCGTCACGATCGCGTCGTAGTCCCGACCGGCTTCGACGTCGCGGATCAGCGGTTCGGCGAGACGCGCGCCGTTTACCTCGACCGTCGGCGTTTCGACGGCATCGCGCCGATACGCGACCCGCACCGTGGCGCCGCGAAACCGGCGCTCGGCCCGGGCCTCGCGCCAGGCCGACGGCAGGGCTGGCCGAATGCGCAGGCCGGCGCGTTCGCCGCGCAGGCCGAACAGCGATTCGATGACGCTGCGGTAGTACCAGCTGACGGTGCCGGTGTGGAGCAGTTGGCTGGAACGGCCGGCCGTGCGCGGATGCGACCCGACCGCGCCCCGGTAGTAATTGGGGATGAAGACCGGCAACTGCCCGCGACGCCGCAGGTCGTCGTCGCCCGGTCCCGGGATCATGCGGCGCAGCACGGAAAACGCGCGATCCGCCTCGCCGCAGCGAAACAGCGCCTCGGCCCAGAACGCAGCGGCGTGGTTGTAGATCGAGCCGTTCTCGGCGCTGCCCGGAAACTTCTGCGTCAGGCGGCCGATGTCGTCGACGAGCTGCGTGTAGGCCGGCGCCAGCATCTGCGGGCCCCACGGGGTTTCCAGCTCCGCCTCGACCGCTTCGATCATTGCCCGAACCTGTACCGGCGTCGCGACATCGGCCAGGATGGACCAGCTCTGCGGATTCAGGAACAGGCGGCCCTCGGCGTCGGCGCGAACGCCGAAGGTGCGTCCCGCATCGGTGATCCCGCGGGCGAATCGATCGCCGTCCCAGAGCCGCGACTGCACCGCGGCGGTGATCGGTGCGGCAGCCGCGCGGGCCCGCTCCGCGTGCCCGGGGCGCCCCGCGGCGGCGCAGATGGCGGCCCAGGTCCGCAGCGCGTGCACGGTGGCGAGCGAGAGCCAGCCCGATACGCCCTGGCCGCGGTGCCCGACGCGGTTCATCGGGTCGCACCAGTCACCTTGCGCGATCAGGCTGAGGTCGCGGTGGTCGAGGTTGGCGATGAGAAACGCGACCGCGCGGTCGACCCGTTCGAGCACACTGGCGCCGTCGACCCGCTCCTCCAGCAGCGCGTAATCGTCGGTTTCATCCAGGTAGGCCACCAGCGTCAGCGGCAGCCAGGCGCAGTGGTCGCTGTGCGGCACCCGGTTGATGTACTGCAACTCGGCGTCCGGCACGAGACGAATGCCGTCGGGCAGGGCGCCGTCGGGTTCCTGTTGCTCGAGCACGGTCAGCAGCGTGTTGCGGCAGTCCTGCGGCCGCAAATAGCACATGCCCAGGGCGTCCTGCAGGAAATTGCGCGTCTGCGGATCGGTGGTGAAGCGGTGGCCGCTGCCGTGGCAGTGCACCTGGCGCGGCAGCCAGTGATTGACGAAGGCATCGAATTCCGGGTCCGGGGTATCGACCCGCAGGGCGCCCCGTCCGGTATCCAGGAACGTCCGGTAGCCCGCGCGGGCCGCCTCGATTCCGTCCCGGGCAAGGTAGCGTCGGCGCAGCGCGGTGATTTCGGCGTCGTCCCGGGCGGGTCCGAACAGGAACCGGAAGCGGCGCCGCTCGCCGGGGGGCAGGTCGACGCGGTGCTGCAGGACCGCCACCGGCGATTCGTAAGCCGCCGCACCGCCGCCGAGCGTGGGCTCGCGCAGCGCGTCCGGATCGTGCAGGCCGCCTTCGCCCTCGAACGCGGCCGCCACGGTTTCCCAGCTTGCCGGCGGCGTATCGCTCAGCAGGACGGTGCGGTCTTTCAGCGCCAGGACGCGTTCGTAATCCGCCAGTTTCTGGTAGGGCGTCACCGAGCGGGCCACGATGCCGTCCAGGTCCGGCCGAAAGGCCGCCGACTGGTTCATCCAGCTCATGTAACCGATCGTGAAGTACGGGAAGGCCGACCAGCGGCGCGTTCGGGTAGCGATGTTTTCGAGCACCAGGGTCCACAGCTCGACGGCGTCGTCCGGCGGCAGTTCGACCTGCCAGCGCAGGCGGAGCCCGGCATGTTCGAGGTCCCAGCGCACGTCCGCGACGCCGGCGGAAAAGCGGAAGGCGTCGGGCCGGCGCCGGACCGGTTCGTAGGGCGCCGAGAACAGCGTGCCGTCATCCTCGTCACGCAGGTAGACGAAGCGGCCGGGGTGGTGGGCGTAAAGTGGTTGCTCCGGCTGCATGAAGCTTCGGGCTTCCAGGTTCGGCGCGTGGGAATACTTCGCCGGACCGGGTTGCAGATGCTGCGCGGTCACGAAGCCGCGGCAATTCACCTGCAGCAGCAGGCGCGGGTTCCAGAGGAAGGCCGAGGCCTGTGGCATGGCCGTCGGGCTGGCCAGTTCGCAGCGCGCGCCGGTCGTGACGAGCCGTTCGCTCACCGCGCCGCCAGCTCACTCTGGATGCGTTCGAGTTGCGCGCCGGTCAGCGTGTAGAACGCAGTCACGCCCACGGCGAGCAGGGCGAAGACGCCCGGAAATACGGTCTGCAGCAGCACGATGCCGTCCTGTGAGGCGCCGGACTGCGCCTGGTTGGCGACGTAACCGATCGCGGCGAGCACCCACAGCATGCCGGCCGAGCCCAGCGAACCGCCGAGTTTCTGCGCGAAGGTCGCCGCCGAAAACGTCATCGCAGTTGCCCGCCGTCCGCATTTCCACTCGTTGTAATCCGCGGTGTCGGCGTACATCGACCAGGTCAGCGGCGACTTGGGGCCCAGCGCCAGGCTGATCAGGATGTTGAGCGTGAACATCGCCCAGATCATGTCCTTCGGCACGAACCAGAACAGGATCGACAGCGCGGCCACGATGCCCATCAGCACCATCAGCAG
>JARROJ010000005.1:0-65812 GCA_037384065.1 Lysobacterales bacterium | reverse complement strand
CCGGGACCGACCGTCGTGATGCGCGAGAGCAGCTGCTCCTGCTTGTGCACGTCGAACAGCTGGTAGATGATCTCGTGCCCCATGCCGTCGGCCGCCGTGCGCACCTTGCCGATGACGACGTAATCCACCTTCAGCAGGCGCCAGGTGCCGAAGCGGATGTTTTCCGGGTCGGACGGTTTTTCCGGCATGTCCTCGACCGCCATCGGGTCGAACAGGCCGGAACGGTACAGATCGCCCGCGATGACCGCATCCACGGTATCGGCCGGTGGCGGCCCGGCTTCCAGCCACTCGAACGGGACCACGGCGATCGGCAACGCGCTCGGGTTGCCGTCGATGATCTCGATCTGCAACTGGGCCGCCCCCGTTCGGGCCACGGCCAACAGGGTCAGGATGAGGGTCAGGTGGATCAGTTTCTTCACAATATCAGTCACCGCTGTAGGTAAATATGAATTCGATTTCCCGTTGGAACACGTCCTCGAAACCGCGGTACGGCAGCACGCCCGTGCGGTCCACCGCGGCCAGGATCGAGCGGCGCGTGGCCTCGTCGCCGTTACAGCGCCCGACCAGGCTGGACGAGATCACTTCGCCGCCCGGGATCTGCACCACGCGCACCGTGCAGCGCAACCCGGCCTGTGCCGTCGGCGGCCGCAACCAGTTGTCGGTCACCACCGCGGCGATGGTCGCCACGTACTGCTCCCGCAGCGTGGCCTGCTGGCCGGCGCGGAAGGCGCGTTCCTGTTCCGCGGCGCGCTGGCTTTCCAGGGCTTCGCGTTGCTTGCGCGCCTCGTCCTCGAGCCGCCGCTGGCGCTGCGTTTCGAGCTGCTTGAGGCGTTCCTCTTCCAGCTTGCGCTGGCGCTCGGCTTCCTCGCGCTGGCGGCGAATTTCGTCCAGCTGCTGCTGTTGCCGCAGGCGCTCCTCTTCCAGTTTGCGCTCGCGCTCCAGGCGCAGCTGCTTGAGCCGGTCCTCGGCTTCGCGCTTGCGCTGCGCTTCGAGTTCCCGCGCGCGCCGCGCCGCTTCTTCCTCGGCCTGCCGCTTCTGCTCGGCTTCGCGCTGCCGCTGGCGTTCCAACTCGGCCGCGCGCTGCTGCCGGCGTTCTTCCATCTCCTGCGCGCGGCGCGCTTCGTCGCGCTGCCGCTTGATCTCGCTGGTATCGACGATGACCGCCTCGATGGCGATCGGCACGCGCTCGGGCTGCCGGAACGGCTGCCAGTCCATGGTGCCGACGATCACCAGGGCGAGCATCAGCGCATGGACCGCGATGGCGCCAGCCACCGCACGGGACATCGCCAGGATTTCCCGCCGCGAGGTCATGACTACTCCGCTTCCGCCGCTCCGCCGTAACCGAGTTCCGCCGGATCGCTCATCAATCCGACCCGGCTGATTCCCGCACCCTGCAGCAGGGCCAGCACGCCGTACACCTGGCCATAGCTGGCGGCCTGGTCGCCGCCGACCAGCACCTGGATTTCGGGGTTGCGGCGAACGATCGCCCCCACGGTCGTGGTCAGCGTTTCCGGGTCGATCAGGCCGCTCGACGTTCCGTCGAGGTCGCCGCCGGCGTTGAGGTACAGGTCGCCGTTGGCCAGCACGGTGATGACCAGCGGTTCATTGCTCTCCTCGATATCCATCGGCTCGGCGTCGGCCTTGGGCAGTTCCACCTCGACGCCCAGGTTGAGCATCGGCGCCGTGATCATGAAGATGACCAGCAGCACCAGCATCACGTCGATGTAGGGCACGACGTTGATCTCGGCCATCGGCCGGCGGCGTCCGCGGGGTTTGACGGGCTCCATTCAGCTCACTCCTCGGCGAGCAGGTGGGCCTGGCGCTGCAGGATGCTGGAAAACTCTTCCTTGAAGTTGTCGTAGCGCACTTCCAGCCGTTCCACCTGGTTGGAAAAACGGTTGTAGGCGATGACCGCCGGAATGGCCGCGAACAGACCCATCGCGGTCGCGATCAGGGCCTCGGAAATTCCGGGCGCCACCATCGCGATCGTCGCCTGGTTCACGTTGGCCAGCTGGTGAAACGACGTCATGATGCCCCACACCGTGCCGAACAGGCCGATGTAGGGGCTGGTGGAGCCGACCGTCGCCAGGAAATTCAGGCGGAACTCCAGTTCCTCGGTCTCGCGGGTCAGCGCGATGCGCATCGAGCGTTGCGCGCCGTCGACCATGGCGTTGGGCCCCATCCGGCCCTGTTGCCGCATGCGCAGGAATTCGGAAAACCCCGACTCGAAGATCCGCTCCATGCCGTCGGTCTTGCGGTGAGCCCCCGTGATCGCCTCGTGCATCGCCGTCAGGTCGGTGCCGGACCAGAATTTTTCCTCGAAGGTATCGGCTTCCTTTTCGGCGCGGTTGAGAATCTGGCGCTTGCGGAAGATGATGACCCAGGACGCCACCGAAGCCAGCAGGAGCAGCAACATGACGCCCTTGACCAGCCAGCTGGCCTGCATGATCAGGTCGAGGATGTGGAGTTCGTTCTGCATGTCGTCTAAATTCCCTCAAGTCCCATTTTCTGCTTGATCCAGGCCGGCATTCGCGTCGGCCTGAGCGTGTCCGCCTGCAACATGACGGCGGTGACCTCGGCGGTGGCGATCAACGCGTCGTCGCTTCTGCGGGTCATGCGCTGGGCGATGCCCTGGCGCACGCCGCGCGTCCATTCGAACGCCGCGCTGACCTGCAACTCGTCGTCGAGCTTCGCCGCCTTGACGAAACGGACGTTCATTTCCAGCACCACCCAGATCAGGTTGTGCGCTTCCTTCAGTTCCATCTGGTCGATCCCGCAGGCGCGGATCAACTCGGTCCGGGCCCGCTCGAAAAAATTGAGGTAGCGGGCGTGGTACACGACGCCGCCGCCGTCCGTGTCCTCCCAGTACACCCGGACCGGCCAGGCGAACGCGGTCTCCGTGCTAGCCGCGCCCATGCCGTACCTCCCGCTGCGGGACCGATGCCGCCGTCGTGCGACCGGGCAGAACCGCGCTTCCGTCGTTCCTACGCTCAGTCCCTGAAAACGGGAAATGGTTCATTCCTCATTCCCGAACAGGTCATCGTCGTCCGCTCCGGCCGGCTTGAGGCCGAAATGGCGGTAAGCCCGGGCGGTCGCCATCCGCCCCTGCGCCGTGCGCGTGATGTAGCCCTGCTGGATCAGGTACGGCTCGAGGACATCCTCAACCGTTCCCGGCTCCTCCGACAACGAGGCCGCGATGCTCTTCACGCCCACCGGGCCGCCGTCGAAATGCTCGATCATGGTCCGCAACAGGCGCCGGTCGAGCGTGTCGAAACCCTGCTCGTCGACCTGCAGCAGCGCCATCGCCGCGGCCGCGATCGGTTGATCGATGAACCCCTCGCCCCGAACGTCCGCGAAGTCGCGTACGCGGCGCAGCAGGCGATTGGCGATGCGCGGCGTGCCGCGTGAGCGGCGCGCGATCTCGGTCGCCCCTTCATTATCGATACCGATCTGCAGAATTCCTGCCGAACGGGTGACGATCCGGGACAATTCTTCGGGACTGTAGAACTCGAGACGTTCGACGATCCCGAAACGGTCGCGCAGCGGCGAGGTCAGCAGGCCGGCGCGCGTGGTGGCGCCGACCAGCGTGAAACGGGGCAGATCGAGCTTGATCGACCGCGCCGCCGGCCCCTCGCCGATCATGATGTCGATCTGGAAATCCTCCAGCGCGGGGTACAGCACCTCCTCGACGACCGGCGACAAACGATGGATCTCGTCGACGAACAACACGTCGCCGGGCTGCAGGTTGGTCAGCAGCGCGGCCAGGTCGCCGGCCCGTTCCAGCACCGGACCCGAGGTCTGCCGCAGCTTGACGCCCAGTTCGTTGGCGATGACGTGCGCCAGCGTGGTCTTGCCGAGACCGGGCGGGCCGAAGATCAGCACGTGGTCCAGGGCCTCGTTGCGCTGTTTCGCGGCGGCCAGGAAGATCGACAGCTTTTCACGCATCGCCGGCTGGCCAACGTACTCGTCGAGCGTGCGCGGTCGCAGGGTGGCTTCCAGCTCGATGTCGTCGGGGCGATCCGCCGGCGAAATGACGCGGTTTTCGGCTTCACTCATGAGTCAACAGGCCCTAATCCTTCACCGTCGATTTCAGCGCGCGGCGGATGATGTCCTCGGTCTCCATGTCCGGTTCGGCCACGGCGCGAACCATCCGGCTCGCCTCCTGCGGCTTGTAGCCGAGCGCCACCAGCGCGTTTCGGGCCTCGCTGAGGGCGTCGCCGGCCACCGCCGGGGTCGCCCCCGGACCGCCGCTGGCCAGCGGCGCGATATCGTCCAGCTTGTCGCGCAGTTCGATGATGATGCGTTCGGCGGTTTTCTTGCCGATGCCCGGCAGGCGCGTCAGCGCGGCCGTGTCGCGGTCGGCGACGAACCGTGCGAGTTCGTCCCCGCTGGCGCCCGACAGGATGGTCAGGGCCAGCTTGGCGCCGATGCCGCTGATCTTCAGCAGTCGTCGAAACAGCGTGCGCTCGTTCTCGCTGGAAAAACCGTACAGGGTGTGGGCATCGTCCTTGATCGACAGATGGGTCAGCAAAACCACGGGCTGGCCGTTGTCCGGCAGTTCGTAGAACACCGACATCGGCGCCTCGACCTCGTAGCCGACGCCATTGACGTCGATCAGCAGGAACGGCGGGTGCTTCGCGACCAGTTGCCCGGCGAGCCGCCCGATCATCGGCCGACTCCGCTGCGCTGCCGGCCCCGCCGGCGGATCCCTGTATCCCTGCGCATCACCGCGATTCCCTCATCCGTTCCAGTCCCTGCTGCGTGTGCTGGTGACATAATGCCACAGCCAGCGCGTCGGCCGCGTCCTCGGCCGGAATCTCCGCCAGGCGCAGCAACACGCCGACCATGTGCTGCACCTGCACCTTGTCCGCACCACCGCGGCCGACGATCGCCTGCTTGACCGAACGCGGCGAATACTCTGCAACCGGCAGTTCCCGTGAGAGCGCGGCGCAGATGGCCGCGCCCCGCGCCTGGCCGAGCTTCAGCGCCGAGGCCGCGTTCTTGCTGACGAACACGTTCTCGACCGCGACTTCGTCCGGCCGGAATTCGTCGACCAGTTTGCGGACCGCGTTGAAGATGACGCCCAGGCGTTGTGGAAATTCACCGTTCCCGGTCTTGATCACACCGAAGGTGGCTGCCGCCGCGCGGTCACCTTCGGCGTCGATGATGCCGTAGCCGGTGATGCGGGAACCCGGGTCGATGCCGAGAATCCGCCTCAATCCTCGTACGCCTCGTCCGGGAAATCGGCGTTCGAATAAACGGCCTGCGCGTCGTCGAGATCCTCCAGAACGTCGAGGAACCTGAGCACCTTGCGACCGGTCTCGACATCCAGTTCGACCTCGGTGCTGGCGCGCATCGTGACTTCCGCGTTGGCCGGCACCAGGCCGGCGGCCTCCATCGCCGCGACGACATCGTCGTACGCCTCGGGCGACGTGACCACCTCGATCGAGCCGTCGTCCGCGGTCACCACGTCGTCCGCACCGGCCTCCAGCGCGACTTCCATTACCGCGTCCTCGGAGGTGCCCGGTTCGAAGTTCAGCACGCCGATCTTGGCGAACAGGTAGGCGACCGAACCGTCGGTGCCGAGGTTTCCGCCGTGCTTGGAAAACGCGTGGCGCACCTCGGCCACGGTCCGGTTGCGGTTGTCGGTCAGGGTTTCGATCATGACCGCGACACCGCCCTGCGCGTAGCCCTCGTAACGGATCTCCTCGTAGGTGACGCCCTCGAGTTCACCGGTCGCTTTCTTGATGGTGCGCTCGATGGTGTCCTTGGGCATGTTGGCCGCGTTGGCCTTCTGAATGGCCAGGCGGAGGCGCGGGTTGGCATCCGGATCGCTGCCGCCCTCGCGCGCCGCGACCGTCAGTTCGCGGTTGACGCGGGTGAAAATCTTGCCGCGCTTGGCGTCGACGGCTTTCTTGCGGTGCTGGATATTGGCCCATTTGCTGTGACCGGCCATAACGTCATCCTGTAGCGAAACAAACTCCGCATTTTAACATGCGCGGGAAGCCTCGAAACGCCCGGTTTGCAGGAAGTGCACGGTTTGCCGAATCACCTCGCGCGAAAGCACCAGCCCCGAGTGCGAGACGGGCAGGATGCAATGATCGGCCAGACCGGACGCGCGCGTTTCGGCCACCGCCACGGTGCCGTCGCCCGGCCCGCCGACACCGCCGGCGACCCAACCCAGGCCGACCGGCCGCGAACCCGCGATCATGCCGGTCTCATGGCCGGCGGGAACGGCGTCGAAACCGCGGTCCAGCGCCGCTCGCGACTCGCCGAGCAGGAGCTGCGAACCGGGCCAGCGCGACGTTCTTTGCGCCACCACGCTACCGCGCAACGGACTGCCGAGCAGCACGACGCGGCCGGGCGGGTCCTCGTCCGCCTCGGCCAGCATGCGCAGGATCACCAGCCCGCCGAGACTGTGACCGACGAAATTTCGGGTCTGCACCGAAGACCGGCGCGCGAAGCGCCGCAGCGCCGCCGCGTGCTGGTCCAGGTCGCCGCGCGTCGACGGGTACGCGAAGCAGCGCGTACGCTGCCCGGCCGCGCGCAGGCCGCGCGCCACCCGGGCCATCGCCCAGCAGCCGAACCACAGGCCGTGGACGAGAACGGTCTCGTCATCGTCGCCGCGGGCCATCAGGCGGCCCGCAGGCGCCGCGACCGCAGCACGGTCTCGACCGACACCATCGCCAGAGCGAACCAGATGCAGGTGAATGCAACGGCGTGGCCCTGCGTGAACGGCTCGTTATACAGGAAGACCGACAGCAGGAAGGTCATCGACGGCGCGATGTACTGGAAGAAGCCGACCGTCGACAGCCGCAGGTTGCGGGCCGCCACGTTGAACCAGACCAGTGGCAGCACCGTGACCAGGCCGGCGAGGATCAACAGGACATCGATGTCCGTGCCCTGGTGGCCGAACGCCAGGCTGCCGCGGCCCGTCGCCCAGAGGATGTAGCCCAGGGCGGGCAGCGCCAACAGCAGCGTTTCCCACAGCAGGCCGATCATCGGTCCCACGCCAAGCATCTTGCGGACCAGTCCGTACAGACCGAAGGAGAATGCCAGGCTCAGCGAGATCCACGGCGCGGTGCCGAGAAACCAGCCGAGATAGAGCGTGCCGCTCGCCGCGATCACCACCCCCACCGTCTGCACCCGCGTGAGGCGTTCCTTCAGGAACAGGAAGCCCAGCAGGAAACTGACCAACGGCCCGATGAAGTAGCCCAGGCTGGTGGCCAGCACCTGCCCGTTGATCACGGCCCAGACGAAAATCAGCCAGTTGGTGACCACCAGGGCGCCGCTCAGCAACAGGGTAAGAACGGTTCGACGGGGCAGTCGCATCCGCTGCCAGAACGACCGCCCGTCGCGCAGCAACAGGAAGGCGGCCAGGAAGGGAATCGACCACAGGATCCGGTGCGCGATGATCTCCAGCGCATCGACCGACTGGATCAGCTTGAAGTAGATCGGCGCGAGGCCCCAGAAAATGTAGGCGGCAAGCGCCGCCGCCACGCCGACGCGGTCTGCGCCGGGCGGCGTGCTGACGGGGCCTTTGGTCAAGCGTCGCTCTTGCGGTTCTTGATGTGCAGTTCGGCGACCTGTTCGTCGGGAATCCGCGAGGGCGCGCCGGTCAGCAGGCACTGGGCCGTCGTGGTCTTCGGAAAGGCGATCACGTCGCGAATCGAATCCTCGCCGCTCATCAGGGCGGCGATGCGGTCCAGGCCGAAGGCGATGCCGCCGTGTGGCGGACAGCCGTATTTCAGGGCCTCGAGCAGAAAACCGAACTTGGCCTCCGCTTCCGCCTCGCCGATCCCCAGCAGTCGGAACACCGCCTGCTGCATCGCGGGGCGATGGATACGCACCGAACCGCCGCCGATCTCGGCGCCGTTCAGGACCATGTCGTAACCCTTCGAAATCGCCTCGCCGGGATTCGCCAGCAGCGCTTCGGGGTCGGGATCGGCCGGCGCGGTGAACGGGTGATGCATCGCGAAGTAACGCTGCGCGTCCTCGTCCCATTCGAACATCGGGAACTGGTTGACCCACAGCGGCGCCCAGCCGTCGGCGGCCAGACCGCGGTCGCCGCCGATGCGGACCAGCAACTGGCCCATGAACGTGCTGGCCGTGAGCCATTCACCGGCGCCGATGAGCAGAATGTCGCCGCTCTGCACGCCGGTCGCCGCGGCGATGCCCTGCCAGGCCGCGTCGTCGAGAAACTTCGCCACCGGCGACTGCAGCCCCTCGAGCCCGGCGGCCCGATCGTTGACCTTGATCCAGGCCAGACCGCGCGCACCGAAACGGCCGGCGTAGTCGGCATAACCGTCGAGCTGCTTGCGCGACAGTTCGGCGCCGCCCGGCACCCGCAACGCCGCGACACGCGCGGCAGCGTCGTTGGCCGGTCCGGCGAACACCTTGAATTCCAGATGCTTCACGTGCGCGTCGATGGAAACCAGCTCCATCGGAATGCGCAGGTCGGGCTTGTCGGAGCCGTAACGTTCCATCGCCTCGCGCCAGGTCAGCCGCGGGAACGGCTCCGGCAACGTGACCCCCAGCGTGTCGCGGAACACGTCGCGGACCATCGCCTCGGCCAGGTCCTGCACGTCGCGCTCTTCCACGAAGGACATCTCGATGTCGAGCTGGGTGAACTCGGGTTGGCGGTCGGCGCGCAGGTCCTCGTCACGGAAGCACCGCGCGATCTGGTAGTAGCGATCCATGCCGGCCATCATCAGCAGCTGCTTGAACAACTGCGGCGATTGCGGCAACGCGAAGTAGTGCCCGGCGTGCACGCGGCTCGGCACGAGGTAGTCGCGCGCGCCCTCCGGCGTCGCCTTGGTCAGGATCGGCGTTTCGAACTCGGTGAACCCGCGGGCGTCGAGGCTGTCCCGGATCGCGCGGTACATGCGGGCCCGGGTGCGCATGTTGCGCTGCATGCGGGGCCGGCGCAGGTCCAGGTAGCGGTATTTGAGTCGAATTTCCTCGCCGTCCTCGTCGCTCATCATCAGCGGCAACGGCGCGGACGCGTTGAGCAATTCGACCTGCTCGGCGACCAGTTCGACCTTGCCCGTCGCCATGTTCTCGTTCCACTGGCTTTCCGGCCGCATTCGAACGGTGCCGCCGATGCGCACGCAGTACTCGTTGCGCAGCCCTTCCGCGTCGCTGAACGCCGGGCTGTCCGGCTCGACCACGACCTGCAGGACGCCCGCGCGGTCGCGCAGGCTGATGAAAATGAGTCCGCCGAGGTCACGGCGGGCGGCGACCCAGCCGCACAGTTGAACGGTTTTGCCGGCCAGTTCTTCGGTTACGTCGCCGCAGAGGTGTGTGCGCATGTCGGGCTCCCGGTGGGGGCGGATCGGAACGGTCGCGGGCTCAGGCGGAGCCGCTGTTCGTGGCGGCCGGGCAGGCGCCGCTGGCGCAGGACGCCTCCGACGTGCTGCCCTTCTCGTGCACGTTTTTCTTCGCGCCGCTCTTGAAATCGGTTTCGTACCAGCCGCCGCCCTTGAGCCGGAATCCGGCTGCGGAAACCAGGCGCTGCAGCGCGGCTTCGCCGCAGTCCGGGCAGTCGGTGAGCGGCGCGTCGCTCATGCGCTGGAGCTTCTCCAGTCGATGGCCACAGGATTGGCATTGATACTCGTAAATCGGCATATCGATCACCCGTTCGAATTCAGCATGTTGCCGGGGACGCAGGGCCCGGGCCACGGCGTCACCGTCGGCGGCGCGGGTCGTGCGCTGCGCATTGTACGCGATGCGCATCATAATGGGGATGATCGCGGCGTTTTTTCAACATTCGAGGGCGAATTCGGTCTGCTATGATCGGGGATTCGACCACAGCAGTTTTCGGAGAATCCAATGCGCGCCCGATTTTCGCTTCTCGCGGCCTTCGCTCTTCTGCTCACCGCCTGTCAGCAGGCGGAAGCGCCCGCACCGGAACCGGTGGACGCCGTCGGCGAACCCGCCGTCGCCGAACGCCCCGCACCCGCCGCGGAGCCCTCGCGGTTCGGGATCTACGCGCCGGTCCGGCTCACCGCCGACCTCGCGCACCTGAACGACGACCAGAAACGGATGATCGGCCTGCTGATCGAGGCGTCGAAGGTCATGGACGAGCTGTTCTGGCTGCAGGCCTACGGTGAACCCGAAGCCCTGCTGTCGGCGATCGACGACCCGGCCGCACGGCATTTCGCGGAGATGAACTACGGCCCCTGGGACCGCCTCGATGCCGACCGTCCCTTCATCGACGGCGTGGGCCCGAAACCGCCCGGCGCGCGGTTTTACCCGGCCGACATGACGCGGGCGGAGTTCGAGGCCTGGGACCAGGCCGGCAAGGACGGCCTGTACACGCTGGTCCGGCGCGCCGCGGACGGCTCGCTGGAACTCGTGCCGTACCACCAGGCGTACGCGCCGCAACTCGAACAGGCCGCCGGCCTGCTGCGCGAAGCCGCCGGCCTGGCGGTCGACCCGGAGTTCGCGGCGTACCTGCAGATGCGGGCCGACGCGCTGCTGACGGACGACTTCCAGCCGTCCGACATGGCCTGGATGGACATGAAGAACAACCCCGTCGAACTGGTCATCGGACCGATCGAAACCTACGAGGACCAGCTGTTCGGCTACCGGGCCGCCTACGAGTCCTACGTTCTGATCAAGGACCTCGCGTGGAGCGAACGCCTGGCCCGCTTTGCGCAGTACCTGCCGGAGCTGCAGCGCGGTCTGCCGGTGCCCGACGCCTACAAGGCCGAAACGCCCGGCTCGGACGCCGACCTGAACGCCTACGACGTCGTTTACTACGCCGGGCACTGCAACGCCGGTTCGAAGACGATCGCCATCAACCTGCCGAACGACGAGGCGGTGCAGCTCAGCAAGGGCACCCGGCGCCTGCAGCTGAAAAACGCGATGCGGGCCAAGTACGACCGCATCCTGGTGCCGATCGCCGACGTCCTGATCGCCGCCGACCAGCGCGGTCACATCAGCTTCGATTCCTTCTTCGGCAACACGATGTTCCACGAGGTCGCGCACGGGCTCGGCATCAAGAACACGATCGACGGCGCCGGAACGGTGCGCCAGGCGATGAAGGAGCACGCCTCGGCGCTCGAGGAAGGCAAGGCGGACATTCTCGGCCTGTACATGGTGCAGGAACTGCGCGAGAAGGGCGAAATCACCGAGGGCGAGCTGATGGACGACTACGTGACGTTCCTGGCGGGCATCTTTCGCTCGATCCGTTTCGGCGCCACCAGCGCGCACGGCCGCGCCAACATGATCCGCTTCAATTTCTTCGAACAGGCGGGCGCGTTCAGCCGCGATCCGGACGCCGGCACGTACCGCGTCAACCGCGCGGCCTTCGAACAGGCCGTGCGCGACCTCGGCCACCGGATCCTCACCCTGCAGGGCGACGGCGATTATGCGGCGGTCGACGCCTTCGTCGCCGAGATGGGTTACGTCAGCGAGGAACTGCAGGCGGACCTCGACCGGCTGTCCTCGGCCGCGATCCCGGTCGATATCGAGTTCGAGCAGGGCAAGGACGTGCTCGGCCTGTAACGGGGCGCCGCGATGGGACAGCGCATCGTCATCAAGGTCGGCAGCCAGGTCCTGTGCGACACCGAGGGCCGCCTCGACACGCCGGTCGTCGCGCAACTGGTCCGCCAGGCCGGCCGGCTCGCGGCCGACGGCTGGCAGGTCCTGCTGGTCTCCTCCGGCGCGGTGGCGGCCGGCAAGGGGGTCGCCGGCAACGCGCTCGAGCGCATCGCGGACCCGGTCGCACGCAAGCAGGTGCTGGCGGCGACCGGACAGGTCCGGCTGATGGAAACCTACCGGGCGCTGTTCGCCGCGGAGGGGCTGACGGTCGCCCAGGTCCTGACCAGCAAGAGCGACTTCCAGACCCGCGGCCATTACCTGAACATGCGCGGCTGCATCGATGCCCTGCTGGACGCCGGAATCGTGCCGATCGTCAACGAGAACGACGTGGTGGCCGTCACCGAGCTGATGTTCACCGACAACGACGAACTGGCCGGCCTGCTCGCCGGCATGGTCAACGCGGACCTGCTGGGCCTGCTCAGCACCGTTCCCGGGGTCTACGACGGCAACCCGGATGACCCCGCAACCGGCATCATCCGGACCTGGGACGACGACCGCCACCAGGTCGAGGGCGTGGTGCAGGCCGGCGCCTCCGCGCTCGGGCGCGGCGGCATGCACAGCAAGCTGGGCATCGCGCGCCGGACCGCGCAGCTTGGCACCACGGTGGTGATCGCGGACGGACGCGAACCCGATGTATTGCTGCAGATCGCGACCGGTCATGCGACCGGCACGCGTTTTCCGGCCCGCAGCGGGGCCTCGCCGGCCAAGCGCTGGCTGGCCAGCGCCGACAGCCACGCATCGGGCTCGGTGACCGTCAATGACGGCGCGGCCGCCGCCCTGCTCGACCGCAGTCGCCTGGCCAGCCTGCTGCCGGTCGGCATCGAGGCCGTCGAGGGCCGCTTCAGCCAGGGCGACGTCATCCGCATCCGCGCGGTCGACGGCCGCGTGCTCGGTTGCGGACGCGCCGCGTACGGGCACGAGGAAGCCGCCCGGGTGCTGGGCCGGCGTGGACAAAAGCCCCTGATCCACTACGATTACCTTTTCCTGACCGACTGAACACGACCTCATGAACGACATCGAACACGCCCTGATCCGAGGACTGGAGCGCGCCCGAGCGGCGGCTCGCGACCTGGCCCGCAATGACGACGCCACTGTCCGCGCGGTTCTCCATGCCCTGGCCGACAAGGCCCTGGCCAACCGGGAGGAGATCCTCGCGGCCAATCGCAGCGACCTCTCGCGAATGGCGCAGGACGACCCGAAATACGACCGCCTGTTGCTGAATCCCGAGCGCCTCGCCGCGATCTGCGAGGACCTGCGCCACGTCGCCGAACTGCCCTCGCCGGTGGGCGAAGTGCTGGAGGAACGCGTGCTCGACAACGGGCTGCGCCTGAGCAAGGTGCGGGTGCCGATGGGCGTCGTCGCGGTGATCTTCGAATCCCGGCCGAACGTCACCTTCGACGTGTTCGCGCTGTGCCTGAAGACCCGCAATGCCTGTGTGCTGAAGGGCAGCAGCGACGCGCACGACACCAATCGCGTCGTCGTGCGCCTGATGCACGAGGTGCTGCTCGAACACGGGATTCTGCCCGACTGCGTGTACCTGGCGCCGCCGCAACGCGAGTGGCTGCCGCGGATCCTGGAGGCTGTCGGCCTGATCGACCTGGCGATTCCGCGCGGCTCGCAGGGCCTGATCGATTTCGTGCGCGACACGGCCCGGGTCCCGGTCATCGAAACCGGCGCGGGCATCGTGCACACCTACGTCGACGCCAGCGCGGACCGCGCCGTGGCCCGCGCCGTGATCACCAACGCCAAGACCCGGCGGGTCAGCGTCTGCAACGCCCTCGATACGCTGGTGCTGCACCGCGACCTGCTCGCCGAGTTGCCCGACCTGATGCGCGACATGGGCGAAAAGAACGTCGAGGTCTTCGCCGACGAGGCCGCGTACGCGGCGCTCGAAGGCCGCTATGCCGGCCCGCTGAACCGCGCGCGGGAAGCGCATTTCGGCCAGGAATTTCTCGCTCTGCGCCTGTCCATCAAGACCGTCGATGACCTGGACGCGGCGCTCGACCACATCCACCGCTACTCGTCGCGGCATTCCGAGGCCGTCATCGCCCGGGACGCCGACGTCATCGAGCGCTTCCTGGACGAGGTCGACGCCGCCGCCGTCTACGCCAACGCCTCGACCGCGTTCACCGACGGCGGCCAGTTCGGCATGGGCGCGGAGATCGGCATCAGCACCCAGAAACTGCATGCGCGCGGCCCGATGGCCCTGCCGGAACTGACCAGCTACAAGTGGGTGGTGCGCGGCGACGGGCAGACGAGGCCGGCGAGTTGATGGCGAGACCGGCCGTACGGCCTTCCGGCCTGACATTCGTTCCGATCCGCTGCGCGCGGCGCGCGCGCCTGCCGCGCTAGGGCGCCGTGGCCAAGGTCCTCGTCTTCCAGCACGTCGCGGCGGAGCCGCTCGGCACGCTCGACCCGATGCTGCGCGATCGCGGCCACCGCATCCGCTACGTGAATTTTCATCGCGATCCGGACGCGCGGCCCGATATCGCCCGTTACGACGCGCTGATCGTGCTGGGGGGGCCGCAGATGCCGGACCAGCTCGAGCGGCATCCGCATCTGCGCACGGAGATGAACTGCATCGAGGACGCGCTTCGGCGCGAAATCCCGCTGCTCGGAATCTGCCTGGGCGCGCAGTTGCTGGCCCGCACCCTCGGCGCCTCGGTGCGGCCGATGGCGGCGTGGGAAATCGGCTGGGGCGACCTCGAGCCGACCCATTACTCGGCCGCCGACCCCGTGTTCTGCGCCCTGGTCGAACCCAGTCCGGTCTTTCAGTGGCACGGTTACACCTTCGACCTGCCCGCCGGCGCGGTGCACCTCGCGCGCTCGTCGCGCTGTGAGCAGCAGGCCTTTCGCTACGGCGATACCGCGTACGGCCTGCAGGGGCACCTCGAACTCGACGAGCGCCTGATCAACCGCTGGCTGGGCCTGCCGCACTACGTGGAGGATCTCGACCGGAACGGCGGTGGCCTCGACGCAGAAACCCTTCGGCGACAGACCCACGAACGCATCGGACAGTCGGCCATTCTGGGCCGCGCCGTGTTCAGCCAGTTCCTGCGCCCACTGGGGGTGCGCAAGAGCCGGCACGTGCTGCCCTCGCGCTGACGCGCCCGGCCCGGCTCACGCCGGCGTGCGCCGGTGATCCTCGATCAGACCGTGCTCGTCCAGCAGTGTCAGCAGGTCGGCGATCTCGCCGCGGCATTGCGGATCGACGCCCGCGCGACGCATGATCTCCGCCACGGTCATGAACGCGGCCGACGGGAACGGCAGGTGATAGAGGAAACGTCCCTGGGCCGCGGTCAGCCTGAAACGACGCTCGCGGCGGTCCCGACCGGAGCCGTCCCAAACCGATACGCTGGCGATCTGCTCACCGCCCCGGGCGGTCGAAAAACGGGCGCCGCTGCCCTTCGCCTCGCGGATTTCACGCTGGAACCGGTCGCCGGCCGAACGATCGCCGAACAGGTCCTCGAGGTCGAGGTCGAACCGGATCCGGTTCGCGGCCAGGGCATAGCGAAAATACGGCCGTTTGCGCTCGAACACCTCTTCACGCGTCACCATACCGACGGCCGCCAGTGTTTCGAGGAAGTCCTGCGCGGTGCGAATGTGGAGGCCCAGGCGCGACGCCGCCTCCGACGCGGAAATATCGTGGTAACTGACCAACAGGCGGAACAGGTCCGCCGCGTAGTCACGGGCGAGACAGGCGCCGAGCTTGCGTGCCGTTGCAAAGTCCATGGCCGGCGGCAGGCCCGTTATCGAGCAATCGTCGCCCGGCCTGGATGCGGTGGTCATGGTGTACCTCCGGGCTTGCGGACGCGGCGACCGCGCCGGCGAAGCGCGGCACGCGGGTGAACATAATACTTCATATAAATTGAAGTATATTTAAATTATATCTTTAAATCCAGTCGGCAGCGGCATCCGGAAGTCCACATGACCTCGGTCAATTCCAGGCCGCGGCAATCGCCTTAGAATGGCGGCCGTCTATATTAGGTTTGACTAATTTAAATTTACTTAAACAATGCGTGCTCCACGCCGAACGGCGCGAAAGAACGCGATCCAACAACCACGCAACGGTCCTGCAGATGAATCGAATCGTTTCCTTCCTGATCCTGAGCGTCGCCCTGTGGGCCCTGTGGCTGGTCTTCGCGGGCAGCCTGCACCCCCAGGAGATGATCGCCGGAGCGGTCGTCGCGGTGCTCGCCGCGGCGCTGACCACCACGTTCACGGCCAACCGTGCCGGGTTCGGCCTGCTGAACCCGAGACGCATCGTGTACGCGGCGATCTACCTCCCGTACCTGGTCTGGTCGATCATCCTGTCCAACCTCGACGTGGCGCGGCGCGTATTGAGCCCGCGCCTGGACATCAACCCCGGCATCGTCCGCATCCGCACCCGCCTGAAGAACCCGGTCGGCCGGATGATCCTGGCGAACTCGATCACCCTGACGCCCGGCACGCTGTCGGTCGATATCGTCGGCGACTACCTGTACATCCACTGGGTGGACGTGCAGGAACGCGACACCGAGGCGGCGTCGCGCCGCATCGCCGCCAGCTTCGAAAAATACCTGGAGGTGATCTTTGGTTAACCTCATGTTGAACGCCGCCCTGGTCTTCGCCGGCGCCGGCCTGGTCCTGGCCACCTGGCGCATGCTCAAGGGACCGGACGCTCCGAATCGCGCCGTCGCCCTCGACGTGCTGACGCTCATCGCGATGCCGCTGATGATCGGCGCCGCCGTTTACAGCGGACGCGAAATCTATCTGGACGTCGCCCTGGTCTACGCCGTGCTGGCCTTCCTGGGCGTGGTCGCACTCGCCCGCTACTACGACCGGGGAATCTGACATGCCTGACACACAGGGAATCCTTGCGCACATCGGCGCCTTTCTGACCCTCGCCGGATCGGCGTTCCTGTTCCTGGGCGCGCTCGGTATTTTTCGCATGCCCGACCTGTACAACCGCATGCAGGCCGGCACCAAGACGACGACGCTCGGCAACATCCTGACGCTGGGCGGTCTCGGCCTGCTGATGCCCGGCTGGCTGCCGAAAATCCTCCTGATCATCGTCTTCGTGATGATCACGAACCCCATCAGCAGCCACGCCCTGGCGCGCGCGGCCCACCGGTCCGGGATTCGCCTGACCGAGGGCTCCGTGATCGATGCGCTGGCCGAGGACGAAGCCGCCGCCGGCATCGAGGCGGGCTCCAACCGGGACCTGGATCCGAACGACCTGGCCGCGCGCCAGGCGGAGGTGACCGAATGATCTACCTCGACATCCTGATGTGCGTCCTGCTGGTGATCGCCGCCGCGGTCGCCATGGGCGTCCGCAACCTGGTCTCCGCCGCCATCATGGTGGGCGTGGTCAGTCTGCACGTCAGTTACATCTTTCTGCGCATGAACGCGCCGGACGTGGCGATGACCGAGGCCGCCATCGGCGCCGGCCTCACCACGGTGATTTTCCTGGTCGCCATCCGCCGCACCGAGGAGGACGAGCGATGAAACAGATCTTCTCCATCCTGATGGTGCTGATCATGGGCTGGCTGCTGGTTTCGCTGGTGCCGCTCGGGCAGCCGACCGAGCCGGGCAGCGTGGCGCAGCATTACATCCAGCACGGCGTCGAGGAAAATCGCGGCGCGAACCTGGTCACCAGCGTGATCGTCAACTACCGCGGCCTCGACACCCTGGGCGAGGTGACGGTGCTGTTCCTGTCGGTGGCCGGCGCGGGCTTCGTTCTGCGACGCCGCGACACCGGTCTGCGCCACCGCTGCCGACCGAGCAGCGAGATCGTTCAAACCGGTGCGCGCCTGCTGTTCGCTCCGACCCTGGTGTTCGGCGCCTACATCTTCGTCCACGGGCACCTGTCGCCCGGCGGCGGATTCCAGGGCGGCGCGGTCGTCGCCTCCGCGGTGCTGATGCTGCTGTTGGCCGACCGCCGGATCCGTCTGCCGCACCTGTTCATGAACTGGATGGAATCGATGGTCGGCTTCGCCTACGTGCTGACCGGCCTGGCCGGCCTGATCGTCGCCGGTTCGTTCCTGTCCAACCAGGGCCTGCTGCCGCTGGGCACCTGGAACACGCTGTTCTCGGCCGGCGTGATCCCGGTGATCTACATCCTGGTCGGCCTCAAGGTCGGCACCGAACTGGCCAGCCTGCTGGACAACATGATCGACACCGGCAGGCTGTACGCGTCTTCCGAAGGAGACCAGCCGTGACCGACCTGAGCCCCTCGACGCTGTACCTGCTGACGGCCATCGCGCTGATCGTGATCGGTTTCGCCGGCGCGCTGATCCGGCGCAACCTGCTGAAAATCGTGCTCGGTTTCGCCCTGATCGACACCGGCCTGCACCTGCTGATCGCGGCGCTGGGCAGCAACCCGGACCGCACCGCGCCGATCCTCAACCAACCGAGCCTGCTCGGCAATCCCGACCTGGTCGTCGACCCGGTGCCCCAGGCCCTGGTGCTGACGGCCATCGTCATCGGCGTGGGCATCACCGCGCTGCTGCTGTCCTACGTCATCCGCCTCTACGCCGTGCGCAAGAGCCTCGATATCCGTGAATTCGGGAGACTGAAGTGGTAATGGATCCGATTCTGCTGATCGCCGTTCCGCTCGGCGGCGCCTTCCTGCTGCCGCTGGTCGGCAAGCTCGGCCGCACGCCCCTGACCGTGGCGCAGTTCCTGTTGATCGCCTTCACCGCGGCGCTCTCGCTGGGCTGGCTGCCGGGGCTGCTCTCGGGCGCGCTGCAGGCGGCCAACGTCGTCACCGGCGGCTACGACGCCCCGATCGGCATCAACCTGCATTTCGGCGTGGCCGAGGCCGTGCTGTGCCTGCTGGCCTCGCTGACCGCGCTGGGCAGCGTCGGCTACCTGCACGCCCGCGAAGACGAGCAAACGCTCGGGCGCAGCGCCCTGCTGCAGGTCCTGATCATGACCAGCGCATTCGGCCTGATCATGACGCGCGACCTGTTCAACCTGTTCGTATTCCTCGAGATCGCAGCCATCGGCACCTACGCCCTGGTCGCCTTCGACGACACCGATTCGAGCCTCGAGGCCGGCTTCAAGTACGCCATGGTCGGCGCCGCCGCCAGCGCCTTTCTGCTGATCGGTATCGCCTTCCTGTACAAGCTGACGGGCACGCTGAACATCGACGACATGGCCGGCAAGCTGCCCGCCGTTGCCGGCGCGGGCATCGGCACCATCCTGCTGTTCCTGCTGATGGGCATGGCGATCGAACTCAAGCTGCTGCCGGTCAACGGCCCGGGCCTCGACCTCTATGACGGCGCCAATCCCGGAGTCATGGCCCTGCTGGTCGGCACCACGGTCAACGGCGTGCTGTTCGCGTTCTGGAAACTCGGCATGCTGTTCCCGGAGACCTGGTCGGTCATCATCATGAGCCTGGGCATGGTCACCTTTTTCGGCGCCAACCTGCTGGCCACCGTGCAGGACCGGCCGCGCCGCATGCTCGGCTACAGCTCGAGCGCGCAGGTCGGACTGCTGGTCTTCCTGGTGCCGCTGATCCAGCAGGGCGTCGTGCCGATGGCGGCCGCGGGCCTGCTGATCATCAACCACACGCTCGCCAAGGCCGGGCTGCTGTGGCTGACCGGGAACGTCGACGGCAAGTCCCAGGAAAACTGGGTCGCGGCCTTTGAAAACAACGTGATCGCCCGGACCGCGCTGATCGTGCTGATCCTGGCCGTTACCGGCCTGCCGCCGTTCCCGGGTTTCTGGGGCAAGTGGCAGGTGCTCGCCAGCCTGACCACCGGCGGCTACGCCTGGTGGATCGCACCGGTGCTGGCCGGCTCCCTGTTTGAATTCGTCTACTACTACGGCTGGTACCGGCGCGTGCAGACCGCGTCCGAATCGAGCGCGCACCGGTCGTTGCGCTTCGGCGCCGATCTGCTGGCCCCGGTCGGCTTCGCGGTGCTGGCGATCGCCTACGGCCTGTACGCCATGGCCGACCTGCCGGGCGTACGGGACCCCGCCCTGGTGCTGCTCGCCGGCGCCGGCCTGGCGCTCACCGTGATGCGCCGCCTGCCGCGTGACCTGCTGTCGGTCATCGCGGCCGTCACGGTGGCCGCCGCGGGCTGGCTGCTGTACGGCCAGGGCGCGCTGCGGCCCGATAGCGCCAGCGGCCTGTTCCTGATCATGATCCTCGGCGCCACGCTGCTGGTGGCGATCGCCCGGCTGCGCGTGGTCGACAACGTCCGCCGCGAACGGTTCATGGGCATGCACCTGCTGCTGACGGCGGCGCTGGTGCTGCTGGTGCGCACCGACAGCCTGCTGCTGTTCTTCGTCGCCTGGGAGGTGATGACCTGGACCAGCTACCTGATCATCAGCCAGGGCCGTCTCGCGCCCAAGCCCGGCCAGCTCTACATGGCCTTCTCGGGCGGCGCCGGCTTCCTGCTGCTGGGCGGCCTGATGCTGGCGATCGGCGCCGGCGTCGACACCATCAGCGGCCTGGCGCAGCTGAGCGGCAACACGGCGGCGATCGCCTGGACCCTGATGACGCTCGGCTTCCTGGTCAAGTCCGCGGCCTGGGGCGTGCACATCTGGGCGCCCGGCGCGTATGCCGAATCGCCCGACCTGTTCACACCCTTCCTGTCCGGCGTGATCAGCAAGATCCCGATGTTCGGCCTCGCGCTGGTGGGCTTTCGCATCGCGTCGGAACAGATCCCGGTGCTGATCGGCGTCATCGATCTGACCTGGCTGCTGGCTGCAATCGGCGCGCTGACGGCCTTCGGCATGACGCTGGCGGGCGTGTTCCAGGAGGACGCCAAGAAACTGCTGGCCTACTCCTCGGTCGGACAGGTCGGCTACATCGTGGTCGGTCTCGCGATCCTGTCGCCGCTCGGCTGGGCCGCGGCCTTTTTCCACGCCTTCCACCACCTGCTGTTCAAGTCGCTGCTGTTCTTCGCCATCGCCGCGGTGGTGATGCGCACCGGCACGCGGACCATGTACGAGATGGGCGGCCTGATCAAGAAGATGCCGGTGAGCTTCATGGGCGTGCTGATCGGCATCATCGCGCTGTCCGGCGTGCCGCCGCTGCCGGGTTTCGCCGGCAAGTGGCTGCTTTACCAGGCGCTGCTGGAGCAGGGCTGGCTGTTCATCCTGACGCTGATGATGTTCGCCACGGTCGTGGCCTTCATCTACATGTACCGGCTGATCCACACGATCTTTCTCGGCCAGCTCAAAACCGTGCACCGTGACGTGAAGGAGGGGCCGCTCGGCCTGTCCATCGTGCAGGGCGTGCTGATGCTGGCCATCGTCGGCCTCGGCTTCTTCCCGCAGGTGCTGCTCGACCCGCTGAACGCCATCGTCGCGGCGCAGTTCGGCGCGCCGGCCCTGGCCATCGACGGCCTGGTCATGACGACGGCCAACGGACAGGTGCTGAACGGCACCGCGGTGATGCTGCTGACCATGGCGATGTTCGGCATCATGGCGCTGGTGTTGCTGCTGTTCCAGCCGACCACGCGCAAGGTCCGCCAGCTGGACATCGGCTATTCCGCCGAGATGCCGCCGCCGCCCGAGGAAGCGCATTTCGCATCCCGCTTCACGCAGCCCTACGAGCGCGCCTGGGCGCCGTTCCTGGTGCCGCGCGCGACCCGCTTCTGGATCGCGCTGACGGAAAACTTCCAGGGCGTCATCGACCTGCTGCGCAAGACCTATACCGGCAACGGCCAGACCTACGTACTGTACCCGGTGCTGTTGATCGCCATCTTTACCCTGCTGGGCATCGGCCTGCAGGGCTGAGGGAGTCATCGCCATGGAACTGCTACCGACCATCGCCTGGACCCTGTTGAGCCTGTTCGTGGCCGTCAACTACGGCTTTTTGATCAACGGCCTGATCCGCAAGGTCATGGCGCGCATCCAGGGTCGCATCGGCCCGCCGCTGTATCAGCCCTACATCGACATGGGCAAGCTGCTGTTCCAGCGCAACAGCATCATGCACGGCTACATGCACTGGCTGGGGCCGGTGTTCCGCGCGGTCGGCGGCATCGGCGTGTTCGTCCTGCTGCCGGTGGTGTTCGGCGACGCGCGCTTCCAGGGTTTCAGCGCCTACGGCGACCTGCTGCTGGTCCTGTACTTCATGTTCTTCGGCTCGCTGGGCATGGCGCTCGGCGCCGGCGAGGGCGGCCATCCGCACAGCCCGATCGGCGTCAGCCGCGGCCTGAGCCAGATGACCGCCTACGAACTGCCGTTCATCCTGGCCATCGTGGCCGTCGTCGCGGCCGTCGGCTCGTTCCAGGTCAACGACATCGTCGCCGCGCAGCAGGGCGGCTGGCAGAACTGGTTCCTGTTCAGCAACCCGTTCGCGACCGTGGCCGCGTTCATCGCCATCCTGGGCATGAACATGTACGCGCCGTTCAACATCGTCGGCGCGCCGACCGAGATTCCGGTGGGGCCGCCGACCGAGTACCAGAACACCTATTTCTCGCTGATGATGATCGGCCGCGCCGCCTTCGGCATCGCCAAGATGGTGCTGTACATGAACCTGTTCCTGGGCGGCGCGACCAGCATCGCCGAGGCCTTCGTCAAGGTGTTCCTGATCTATTTCTGGTCGGTCTTCGTCGGCGCCGTGTTCCCGCGTTTCCGCACCGACCAGTCCGTGGCCTTTTTCCTGCGCTGGCCGACCGCCATCGGCGTGGCCGGCGTGCTGCTGACGCAGTGGATGTACTGATATGAAACTACCTGTCAAAACCGTCGACCCCGACAAGCCCTGGGACGTCACGCGCCTGCCCACCACCACGGTGCCGGAGGGCTCGCGGCCCCACGCGGATCCCGGCGACACGCAGTGCTTCCTGGGCGCCGGCGAAATCATGCAGCCGCCCAAGCTGCAGGAGGCCGTGGCGACGATCCGGAACTGGTTCCGCGCGATGAGCCTGAACGTGCTGGCCTTCGGCACCGGCTGCGGCGCGATCGAACTGCGGCCGCTGCGCACCAGCCGCTTCGACATGGAGCGCTACGGCATCACCGGCGCACCCACTCCGCGGCAGTCGAACGTCTTCATCATCTCGGGCTACCTCAGCACCAAGACGCTGAAGCGCGTCGTGCGCAGCTACGAGCAGATGCCGAACCCGAAGTGGGTGGTGGGCCTGGGCAGCTGCACCATCAACGGCGGCATGTACTGGGACAGCTACAACACGATCAAGGTGCTCGACCTCTACATGCCGGTCGACGTCTACATTTCCGGCTGCATGCCGCGGCCGGAAGCCCTGATTGCCGGCTTCGACTACCTGATGCAGGACATCAAGGCGGGCCGCGCGAACGGCTGGCATCACTACCTCGAAAACCTCGCCTGGTACCGGGAGAACCAGAAAAAGGTGCTCACCGACTGGGATCTTCCCGACTACAGCTGGTAAGAAGAATGTACGAATTGAAACAGATCAGACCGGGTGACCGCGCCGCCGTCGGCGCCGCGATCACGCGCCTGCTGCAGGACCGTTTCGGCGATTTCGACGTGCACGTGCAGCGTGACGACCTGGTGCGCATCGACGTGCCGCGCCGGGACATCATTCCGGTGCTGAGCTACCTGCGCAGCGAAAGCCCCTTCGTGCAGCTCACGCACATGACCGTCATCGACTGGATCGAAGACGGTGAATTCGAGCTGATGTACCTCGTCACGGCGCCCACGCTGCTCGTCTCGCTGATGATCTGCTACCGCTTCCCGCGGGAGGACGCCGAGGCCGAGAGCGTGTTCAACCTGTGGCTGCAGGCCGAGACCTACGAGCAGGAAATCAACGAGATGTACGGCATCCGCTTCCCGGACAGCCCGCGGCAGGGCATTCCGTTCATCCTGGAAGGCTGGGACGACATTCCGCCGATGCGCCGCGAGTTCGACACGGTCGAATACTGCGAGCGCGTGCACCCGGAGCGGCCGGGGCGCTCGCACGAGGACTCCCGGGCCTACGTCGGCCGCACCGTCGGCGAGAAGGGGTACCTGAAATGAGCAGCGTCTTCGACTATCACCGCCACGAGGGATTCGACTTCGTCGGCGAAAGCCCCAACGCCGGCACGCGCGTCAGCCCGAAAGAGGTGCAACTCTGGTTCGGCCCGCAGCACCCCGGCATCACCGGCAACATGTCGGTGCAGGTCTGGCTCGAGGGCGACACGATACAGCGCGGCATCGTGCACGTGGGGTACCTGCACCGCGGCTTCGAGAAGTTGATGGAACGCCGCACCTTCATCCAGAGCTTTCCGATCGTCTGCCGCATGTGCGTGGCCGAACCGGATACCACCGAGTACCTGATCAGCGCCGCGATCGAGGAGTTGTCCGGCCTCGACCAGGACGTGCCGGAAAAAGCCCAGTGGCTGCGGACGCTGGTCATGGAAATGAGCCGCCTGCAGGTCATGCTGATGGTGCTCGGCGGCCAGATCGGCACGATGGGCATGGGCACGGCGCCCAACTGGACCTACACCCTGCGCGATTTCCTGCTGGACAGTTTCGAGGAGCTTTCCGGCGGGCGCGTGTACCACATGTACATCACTTATGGCGGCGTGCGCCGCGACCTGCCGCCGGGGTTCGCCCTGCGGCTGGAAAACACCCTGGACCAGATCGAGGAGCGCCTGCCCTACCTGGACGACCTGATCCTGAACTCCGCGGTGTTCCGCAAGCGGGCCCGGGGCGTGGGCGTGGTGCCGCGCGAATGGGCCGAGGAGGTCGGTATCACCGGCCCGGCGCTGCGCGCCATGGGCGTGGCCAGCGACACGCGCCGCGACTACCCGTACCTCAAGTACCCGGAACTGGATTTCGACGTCATCACCGCGGAGGGCAGCGACATCTACGCCCGCACGATGGTGCGCCGCAGGGAAATCCAGGAAAGCGTCCGCATCATCCGCCAGATCCTGCAGATGATGCCGCACGAGGGGCCGTACTGCGCGAAGCTGCCGAACGTCATGAACTGGAAGATTCCGCCCGGCATGACCTACACCCGGGCCGAATCCAGCCGCGGCGAAATGGGTTTCGTGGTGGTCACCGACGGCAGCGACAAGATCCGCCGCATCCACCTGCGCGGCCCCAGCTACACCAACGCGATCACGGTGCTCGAGCGGATGCTGCCGGGCACCAACATCGCCGACCTTTCCGCGCTGATGGTCTCGCTGCAGACCTGCCCGCCGGAAATCGAGAGGTAAGCGCACGATGAGCCTGAAAGAAGTCATCGCCCCGTTCTCCGCCTGGGCCCGCGCCTTCCAGAAGCCGTTCACGGTGCCGCAGGGCGACACCTACCGGCCCGGCGCGGACCGCTACCGCGGCTGGCATCAGAACGATCTCGAAAAGTGCATCGGCTGCGGCACCTGCGCGGACATCTGCCAGAATGCCGCCATCGACATGAAAGCGGTCGACCAGCCGGTGAAAGGCGACAGCGGGCTGCGCCCGATGGTCGACTACGGCCGCTGCTGCTGGTGCGCGCTGTGCGTCGACGTCTGCCCGAGCGGCTCGCTGACGATGAGCAACGAGTACGTCTGGATCGACCGCGATCCCGACGTGTTCCGCTACATCCCCGGGGTCGACAAAAAGGACTGGGATGCCGACGAGAAAGGCTGGCGCCAGGACCCCGGCTACAACATCACCGTGCCCGACCGGGTGCCGATGCCGATGCTGCCGGAAGAAGAACGCACCCAGACCTGGGCCGAGGTCGTCATCGGCTACAGCGAGGAAGAGGCGCGCCGCGAGGCCGCCCGTTGCGTCGAGTGCGGCCTGTGCGTGGCCGCCTGCCCGGCGCACATGCACATCCCCGACTACATCGCCGCGATCCGCGAGGGCAAGTACGACGAGGCGGTCAACATCATCTACGACAGCAATCCGCTGCCCGAGATGTGCGGCAAGGTCTGCACGCGGCGCTGCGAGGACGTCTGCGCGATCGGCGTCAACGGCGACCCGCTGGCGATCCGCTGGCTGAAGCGGTTTGCGACCGAACGCTTCGACGACATGGATGCCGTGCTCGACCGCAACCAGCCGCAAATCGGCCTCGGCAAGCGCATCGCCGTCATCGGCGGCGGGCCGGGCGGCCTGACCGCCGCGTTCTACCTGGCGATCCGCGGCTTCGACGTCGACGTGTTCGAGGCCCTGCCGCAGGTCGGCGGCGCCACCTGGTTCGGCATACCGAAGTACCGCTTCCCGATGCCGAGCCTGGAAAAACAGGTCAAGCTGCTGACCGACCGCGGCGTGAAGATCCACACCAACCACCGCGTCGACGCCGAGGAATTCGCGCGCCTGCAGCAGGACTACGACGCCGTCTACATCGGCACCGGGCTGATGAAACCCTCCGCGCTGCGCGCCGAGGGCGAGGACCTGCCGGGCGTGATGTTCGCCCTGCAACTGCTGATCGACCACCACGTCGGCAAGAAGGTCGACGTCGGTGAAAAGGTGGTGGTGGTCGGCGGCGGCAACGTGGCCATCGACGCGGCGCGCATTTCGCGGCGCCTGGGCGCCGAGGTGACCATCGCCTACCGCCGGCGCGAGGTCGACATGCCGGCCGACGACGAGGAAATCGAGGACAGCGCGGCCGAGGGCGTGGAACTGATCACGCAGAACATCCCGCTGCGCGTCGAGCCGTTGCCCAACGGCAAGCTCGATTTCGTCTGGGGGCCGGCCGAGATGGTCGCCGCCAACGGCGGCCGACCACGGCCGAAGCTGATCGAGGGCATCGAGAATCATCTCGAGGTCGACCGCGTGATCGTCGCCATCGGCCAGAAGCCCGACCTCAGCTGGCTGCCGCAAGCGACCGCCGACGCGATCACCAACAGCTGGGGCGGCATCGACTGCGACGCCAATGGCATGACCCAGGTGCCCGGCGTGTTCGCCGGCGGCGACCTGGTCAACGACACGGCGGACGCGATCAGCGCCATCGCGGACGGCTTGAAAGCCGTCGACGGCATCATCAATTATCTCGATGTAGCGCCCTTACAGGAGACAGCCTGATGGTCGAGGAAGGCAAAGCACAGAAAACCCATTTCGAGTCGGTCGACGAGGTCATCGAGTTCGCGATCGGGCAGGAAGAGAAGGCTGCCGGTTTCTACCGCGGGTTCGCCGAGAAGGCGACCTACCCCGGCATTCGCAAGATGTGCCTGGAAATGGCGCAGGAAGAGGACCGGCACAAGCAGATGCTGCTCAAGCTGCAGGCCGGCGTGCCCTCCGGCCTGGCCCGCGAGCGCGTCACCGACCTCAAGATCAGCGACTACCTGCGCAGCTTCTGGCTCGACCCGGACGCCGACCAGCAGGACCTGCTGATCGCGGCGATGAAGAGCGAAAGCCGCGCCGAGCAGCTCTATCTCGACCTGGCGGGCATCTGCGAGACGCCGGAGATCAAGGAAGTCCTGCTGCGGCTGGCCGCCGAGGAAGGCTCGCACAAGCACGCCTTCGAAAAGGAATACGACGACCGCATCCTCGCGTCCAACTGAGCGGCCCGCCCCTCAGTCGCCGGACGACGGGTCCGGCGCGCGCGCCAGCACGGCGGCCGCCTCGGCGACGCTGTGCTTCGGGTGATCGATGCAGAAGGCCCGAAGCGCGGCTTCCGTCGCGATCCTCGGCTGAACGCCGCCCAGCGACTCGCTTACCCAGTCCACCGCCGCACGATAGACCTGCGGCCGCTCCATGCTGTCGACCAGCAGGTCGAAACACGAACGTTCACCGGGGTTCGCCAGCGCCTGCTCTTCGGCCCGGATCTCGGCTGCCGGGTCCTTGATTTCGAAGGTCGCCAGCGCGGGCGGAGCCACCGACAGCGCGAGAATCGTTAGCAGGGTGCGATGGAGCATCGGTCGCCTCGCCGAATGATTGGGTAGCCCATGGTAGCACCGGCATCAGGCGGGGTCAGGGGGAGCGGGCCCGGAAAACCGGGGGCAGCGCGAGCGAGGCGCGCTGCCCCCATGGGTCCCGATCGGACCGAGCCGGAACTTCAGTCGAATACGAAGCGACCGTCCGCGACGTCGACCTGGATCGTGTCGCCGCTCGCATAGCCGCCGGACAGGATCTTCTGCGCCAGCGGATTCTCGATCTCGTTCTGGATCGCGCGCTTCAGCGGCCGCGCGCCGTACACCGGATCGAAACCGGCCTCGCCAAGCAGGTCGAGCGCGGCGTCCGAAACGACAAGCCCGAAACCGTGGCCTTCGAGCCGCTTGCGCAAACGATCGAGCTGGATCGCGGCGATCTCCCGGATCTGCTCGCGGTTCAGCGGATGGAACACGACCATCTCGTCAACGCGGTTGATGAACTCCGGCCGGAAATGCTGGCCGACGACCTCCATCACCGCGCTCTTCATGGCCTCGTAGCCCTCGTCCGCCAGCGCCTGGATCCGCTGCGAGCCCAGGTTCGAGGTCATCACGATCACCGTGTTGCGCAGATCCACGGTGCGGCCGTGGCCATCGGTCAGGCGCCCGTCGTCGAGCACCTGCAACAGGATGTTGAACACGTCCGGATGGGCCTTTTCGATCTCGTCCATCAGGATCACCGAGTAAGGCCGGCGACGTACGGCCTCGGTCAGGTACCCGCCTTCCTCGTACCCGACGTAACCCGGCGGCGCACCGATCAGCCGCGCCACGGAATGCTTCTCCATGAACTCCGACATGTCGATGCGCACCATGGCGTCCTCGGTGTCGAACATGAATTCGGCCAGCGCCTTGCACAGCTCGGTCTTGCCGACCCCCGTCGGGCCCATGAACAGGAACGAGCCGATCGGCCGGTTCGGGTCACTGAGGCCGGCCCGCGAGCGGCGGATCGCGTCGGACACGGCGTTCACCGCCTCGTCCTGGCCGATCACGCGGGCATGCAGCGCCTCTTCCATGCGCAACAGCTTCTCGCGCTCGCCCTCGAGCATGCGCGACACCGGAATTCCGGTCCAGCGCGAGACGACCTCCGCGATTTCGTCCTCGGTCACGCGGTTGCGCAGCAACTGGAAGTCGCCCTGCTCGGCATCCTCGGCGCCTTCGATCTGCTTTTCGAGCTCCGGTATCGTGCCGTACTGGAGTTCCGACATGCGGGCCAGGTTCTGGGCCCGCCGGGCGGTTTCCAGCTCGGCGCGGGCCCGCTCGAGTTCTTCCTTGAGGTGGGTCGTGCCCTGGACCGCGGCCTTCTCCGACTTCCAGATCTCGTCCAGGTCGGCGAATTCACGCTCCATTTCGGCGATGCGCGCCTCGACCTCCTCGAGACGCTTCAGCGAGGCCTCGTCGGATTCCTTCTTCAACGCTTCGCGCTGGATCTTTTCCTGGATCAGGCGCCGTTCCAGTCGGTCGAGCGCCTCGGGCTTGGAATCGATTTCCATGCGAATGCGCGAGGCGGCCTCGTCCATCAGGTCGATGGCCTTGTCGGGCAATTGCCGGTCGGAAATGTAGCGATGCGACAGGGTCGCCGCGGCGACCAGGGCCGGGTCGGTGATGTCGACGCCGTGGTGCACCTCGTAGCGCTCCTGCAGGCCGCGCAGGATGGCGATGGTGTCCTCCACGCTCGGCTCGCCGACGAACACTTTCTGGAAACGCCGTTCGAGCGCGGCGTCTTTCTCGATGTACTGCCGGTATTCGTCCAGCGTGGTCGCCCCGATGCAGTGCAGCTCGCCGCGCGCCAGGGCCGGCTTCAGCATGTTGCCGGCGTCCATCGCGCCCTCGGCCTTGCCGGCGCCGACCATCGTGTGGATTTCGTCGATGAACAGGATGATGTTGCCCTCCTGCTTGGCCAGGTCGCTGAGCACGGCTTTGAGCCGTTCCTCGAACTCGCCGCGGAACTTCGCGCCGGCCAGCAAAGCGCCCATGTCGAGGTTCAGCACGCGCTTGCCGCGAATCCCCTCCGGCACCTCGTTGTTCACGATGCGCTGGGCGAGACCCTCGACGATGGCCGTCTTGCCGACACCGGGTTCGCCGATCAGCACCGGGTTGTTCTTGGTGCGGCGCTGCAGCACCTGGATGCAGCGGCGGATTTCCTCGTCGCGGCCGATCACCGGGTCCAGCTTGCTCTGCTCGGCGCGCTCGGTCAGGTCGATGGTGTATTTTTCCAGCGCCTGCCGATTGTCCTCGGCGTTGGGGTCCACGACCTGCTCGCCGCCGCGCATCTCGTCGACCGCCTTTTCGAGCGCCTCGCGGCTCGCACCGTTCTGTTGCAGCAGGTCGGCCAGGCCGCCCTTCAGGTCCATCGCCGCCAGGATGAACAGCTCGCTCGACACGTAGGCATCGCCCCGTTTCTGCGCGAGCTTGTCGGTGAGGTTGAGCAGCTTGATCAGGTCGTTGGAAAGATTGACCTCGCCTTCCGCGCCGCTCACGCGGGGCAGGCTGTCGAGCTGCTCGCCAAGCTGCGAGCGCAGCCGGTTGACGCTCACCCCGGCCTTCGTCAACAGGTGGCGACTGGCGCCGCCTTCCTGGTCGAGCAGCGCCACCATGACGTGCGCCGGCTCGATCAGCTGATGATCCAGCCCGACCGCCAGGCTTTGTGCATCGGCCAGGGCCAGCTGGAACTTGCTGGTCAGTTTGTCCATTCGCATAGCGATAATCCTCGATTCGTTTCGGCCGCCATCAGGGCGCCATCAGATGACTCAAATTTGAGGGCGAAACGCCCGCGAATCAACGGAATGGAGCCCCGTCGAACCCGATAAATTCCACCATGAAGTCCATCCCGCAAGGACTCGAAATACGAAGACCTCCGGGTGCGCTGGTCCATCCTCTGCCGGGGATGCATGACGACAGGATGTCGTCATCCAAGTGATACGGGGATGTACTCGAACGTTCTCCAGCGGAGGATGGGCCGGCGCGACCGGCAACCTCGCGACCGGCAAGTTCGATTCCTGTGACGGTGGAGCAGTTCGATGAGGGCCAATTTACCGCCCTGATAATGCGATTACAAAACCGCGCACGGACGGTACGCCCGGGCGGGCCGGGCATCCCGTTTCGTGGAACGCTCGAGCACGTCCTGTGGCGCTTGGACGACGCCATCCCTGGCGTCGTACATCCCCGAAGCGGGATGCCCGACCCACCTTTGTGGACTGTCAGGTTATCAGGCGATTGAGAATATCGAGATAGGTCTGCTCGAGGAGATCGAGGTCTTCGATCGGGGTGCGTTCGTCGACCTGGTGAATGGTCGAATTGAGCAAGCCGAGTTCCAGGACTTCGCTGCCGAGCGGGGCGATGAAGCGCCCGTCGGACGTACCGCCGCCGGTGTTGAGGTCGGGGTAGACACCGAGCACGTCTTCGATCGCATCGACCGCGGCCTGCCGCAGGGCGCCGGGTTCGCTGCGAAACGGTTCGCCCATGACCTGCCAGCGGATGTCGTAATCCTCGATGCCGTGCTTGCGCAGCAGGGCGTCGACCCGGTCCTGGATCGCATCGGCCGGCAGCGACGGGCTGTTGCGGAAGTTGGCCAGCAGTTCGACGTGGGCGGGCGTCACGTTACCGGCGCCGGTGCCGGCCCGCAACGACGACACCTGGCAATGGCTGGCCGGAAAATCGTCGTCGCCACGATCCCATTCCTCGGCGACGAGGTCCGCCAGGAACGGCGCCATGCGGTGCACCGGGTTATCGAGGTTCTCCGGAAACGCCGTGTGGCCCTGCACGCCGTTGATCCGCAATCGCAGATAGAGCGAACCGCGCCGCCCGATCCGGACCGTGTCGCCGAGCGTGAGCCGGCTGGACGGCTCGCCGACCAGGCAGAAATCGGGGCGCCGCCCGCGGCGTCGCAGCACCTCGGTGACGCGCCGCACGCCGTCGAGCGCCACGCCCTCCTCGTCGCTGGTGAGCAACAGCCCCAGTTCACCGCGATGGTCGGGATGGTCCGCGACGAACGACTCCAGCGCGACGACCATCGCCGCAACCGCGCCTTTCATGTCGGCCACGCCACGTCCGTAGAGTTCGTCGTCCTTCTCGTCGGGGTTGAACGGCAGGAAGGTCCACAGCTCCTCGGGCCCCGGCGGCACGACATCCGTATGCCCCAGGAACCAGAGCGAGGGGGAGCCGCGGCCGCGCGTGAACAGCACGTTGCTGACCTCGCCGCACAGGAACCATTCGACCGTGAATCCGAGGGGCAGCAGCCGTTCGCAGATCAGCTGCTGGCAGCCCGCATCGTCCGGCGTGATCGATGGCCGGGCCGTCAACTCGCGGGTCAGGTCGAGCGTGCGGGACATGGTCAGATGTAGTCTTCCAGGCTTTCCGGGTCGAAACCGACATCGAGGATGGCCTCGCCGTCGGTGATCACCGGCCGCTTGATCAGCGTCGGGTGCTCGAGCAACACGGGCAGCGGGTCCGCCTCGGCCGCGCGTTTGCCGGCCTCGTCGAGCTTGCGCCAGGTCGCGCTGCGCCGGTTGACCAGGTAAGGTGCGTGGGCGGAATCCAGCCAGTCCTGCACCAGGTCGGCCGTCAGGGCTCCGCCGCGCAGGTCGTGGAAGGTGTACGGCACGTTGCGCGTTTCGAGCCACTTGAGCGTCGCGCGCACGGTATCGCAGTTGCGGATACCGTAAACGTGCAGGTGGATGCGGTGTTCATTCAGCATGGCGTAGCAACTCGTTGACGCTGGTCCGGGCGCGGGTTTTCTCGTCGACCTGCTTGACGATCACCGCGCAATAGAGCGAATGGCTGCCGTCCGCCGCGGGTAAGGCGCCGGGGACGACGACCGACCCCGCCGGCACGCGGCCGCGCAGGATTTCGCCGGTTTCACGGTGATAGATGCGGGTGCTCTGGCCGATATAAACCCCCATCGACAGAACGCTGCCGCGCTCCACGATCACGCCCTCGACGACCTCGGAGCGCGCGCCGATGAAACAATCGTCCTCGATGATCGTCGGGTTCGCCTGCAGCGGTTCGAGGACGCCGCCGATGCCCACGCCGCCCGACAGGTGCACGTTGGCGCCGATCTGCGCGCAGGAACCGACCGTGGCCCAGGTATCGACCATGGTGCCGTCGCCCACCCGGGCGCCGACGTTGACGTAACAGGGCATCAGCACGGCGTCGTGGCCGACATGCGCGCCGCGGCGCACGGTCGCCGGCGGCACGACGCGGGCGCCGCTGTCCTCGATCGCTGCGCCGTGGTTTCCGCTCCAGCGCAACGGCAGCTTGTCGAAGAAGCGCGTGAAACCGGCCTCGATGACCGCGTTGGCGTGGACGCGAAACGCCAGCAACACGGCTTTCTTGAGCCACTGGTTGACGCGCCACTCACCCGGCGGGCCGAGCGGCTCGGCGACGCGAAGCGCCCCGGATTCGAGCCCGTCCAGCGCGGTTTCCACCGCCGCCACCAGGTCGTCCGGCGCGCTGCCGGGCGACAGGTCGGCGCGTTGCGTCCAGGCCGCCTCGACCACCGCCCGCAAGGCTGCGTATTCGTTCACCGGGTCCGTGTCGCCCGCCGTCATTCCAGGTATTTGCAGATGGTTTCGCCGAGCGCGTCCCGGGCCTCCGCGCTCAACGGGCGATGCGCCTTGTCGCTGAGGAGGAACGTGTCCTCGACCTTCTCGCCGAAGGTCGCGATTCGCGCGCCGTGCACCTGGACGCCGCGGTCGTGGATCGCCGCCGCAACCCGTGAAAGCAGGCCCGGCTGATCGTTGCAGGCCAGGTGCATCACGGTGCCCTCGTCGTCGGGGTCTTCGGCGAAGGTGACCCGGACCCGTGCATTGAAATGCCGCAGCCGACGCGGCAACTTGCGGCGCACGACGGCGCGCGGATGATCGACGTCCGTCGCCACCTCGAGGCGCTGCACCAGTTCGCCGGCGTCCACCTCGTTGATGACTTCGCCGTGCTGGTCCATCAGCTGGAACAGGTCATAGCTGTAGGCGTCACTCGTGGTCAGGATGCGCGCCGACATGACGTCCATGCCCATCTCGTCGAGCACCGCGGTGATATCGGCGAACAGGCCGTCGTGGTCCGTCACGCGCACCAGCAGCTCGGACACGCCGTGCGGCTGCACGGGACGGATCGCGATGACGGCGTCGCTGGCGGCGGCGATGCAGGACTCGGCGGTCCATTCGAGCTGATCGGGACTCAGGCGCCAGAAGGCGTCTTCGGGCAGCGTTTCCCACAGGCGGGCGACGTCTTCCGGATCGACGCCGCGCCGGATCAGCCGGCTGAGCGCCGCCGCGCGTGTCTCGCGCACCCGGGTCGCGCGCCTGACCGGGTTTTCCAGCCCCCGCCGCAGCGCGTCGCCGGCGGCGAGATAAAGCTCCCAGAGCAGCTTGTTCTTCCAGTTGTTCCAGAGCTTGGGGCTGGTGCCCGCGATGTCGGCCACGGTCAGCAGGTAGAGATGATCCAGGTAGCGGGTGTTGCCGACCACCTCGGCGAATTCCTGGATGTTGAGCGGATCGGAAAGGTCCTTGCGCTGCGAAGTCTGCGACATCAGGAGGTGCTGGCGCACCAGCCAGACGACCATCGCGCGCTCCGCCGGCTCGATATCGAGATGCTGACAGAACGCGTCGGCGTCAACCGCGCCGAGCTCGGAGTGGTCGCCGCCGCGGCCCTTGGCGATATCGTGAAAGATCGCGGCCAGGTAGAGCAGTTCCGGTTTCGCGATGCGCTTGAACACCGAGCGCGCGTGGGGGTAGCGCTCGCGGTACTTGCCGTAGGCGAACCGCCGCAGGTTGCGCACCACGAACAGGGTGTGCTGGTCCACCGTGTAAACGTGGAACAGATCGTACTGCATGCGGCCGACGATGTTGCCGAACGCCGGAATGTAAGCGCCCAACAGGCCGTAGCGGTTCATGCGCCGCAACTGTGTGTAGATGCCCTCCGGCTGACGCAGCAGTTCCAGGAACAGGTCGTTGACCTCGCGGCTGGCGCGGAACTCGTTGTCCACCAGGTACAGGTGGTCGCGGATCGAGCGGATCGTCGCCGCGGTGACGCCCTCCAGTTCCGGATCGCGGGCCAGCAGAACGAACAGCTCCATCAGCGCCGCCGGCCGCTCCTCGAACACGGTCCGGCGCCGAAGCTCCAGATAACCGTTGCGCACCCGAAATGCGTCGTCGAGGTCGCGGACCTCGCCTTCGGAGCGGCTCAGAAACGCTTCCCGGAACAGCTGCAACAGGCTGTCGTTCAACCGCTCCAGGCGCATCACCGTGCGGTAGTACAGCTGCATGAACTGTTCGACGGCCAGGCTCGTTTCGCTGTCGTGAAAGCCGAACCGGTTCGCGATATCGCGCTGGAAATCGAACAGCAGCCGGTCTTCGGCGCGGCCGGCGAGCAGGTGCAGCGCGAAACGGACCCGCCACAGGAAACGCTTGCCCCCGACCAGGTCGCGGTACTCGGAGTCGGTCAGGAACTCGTGCGCGACCAGGCCGTGCAGGTCGTCGGTTTCGAAGTGCCGCATCGTCACCCAGGAGATCATCTGGATGTCGCGCAGGCCGCCGGGGCCCTCCTTGATGTTGGGTTCGAGGTTGTAGGCGGTCTCGTGGTAGCGCTCGTGGCGCTGCTTCTGCTCGTCGTACTTGGCCCGAAAGAATTCGCGCGCCGGCCAGATCCGGTCGGCGGCGATCGCGGCCTGCATGCGGTCCAGCAGGTCGATGGAACCGGCCAGCAGGCGGGTTTCCATCAGCGTCGTCGTCGTGACGACATCCTCGGCCGCGTCTTCCGCGCACTGCGAGACGGTGCGCACGCTGTGCCCGAGGTAGAACCCGGCATCCCACAGCAGCTGCACGAAGGCCTCGATCGCGGCCCGGGGCAGGCGCTCCTCGATGCCGTCATCGAGCAGAATCAGCAGGTCGACATCCGAGTGCGGGTGCAGTTCGCCACGCCCGTAGCCGCCGACGGCGACCAGGCCGACGTCCTCGGTGAACGGCACGAGTTTCTTCCAGGCGAGCAGCAACAACTGCTCGACCACCCAGGCCCGGGCGTGCACCAGTTCGACGACATCGCGACCGTCCCAGAAGGCTTCGGCCAGCACCGAATCGGCATGCGCGACGGACGCGCGGATGAAATCGCGCAAATCGGCGAGCTGTTCGCCGGCGTCGTCGGCGTCCAGGGCGATCGGTCCGCCCGCCGCTTCCCTGGCCGCGATTCGTTCGAGATCGAGACAACCCTCGGCAGCGGATGGCGCGGCCAGCCTGCCGAGCATGCTCAAAGCGGATCGCCCGGCAGGCGCGTGAGCACGTCGAACCCGTCGTCGGTGACGGCGATCGTGTGCTCCCATTGCGCGGACAGGCTGCGGTCACGGGTCACCACCGTCCAGCCGTCCGGCAACAGCTTGGTGTCGCGGCGGCCCAGGTTGATCATCGGCTCGATCGTGAACACCATGCCGGGCACCAGCACCTCGCCGGAGCCCTTGCGCCCGTAATGCAGGACCTGCGGATCCTCGTGGAAACCGCGGCCGATGCCGTGCCCGCAGTATTCGCGGACCACCGAGCAACCCTGACTCTCGGCGTATTTCTGGATCGCGTTGCCGATGTCGCCCAGGTGAACCCCGGGACGCACCATTCCGATCCCGCGCGCCATGCACTCGTGCGCGATGTCGCAGATCCGCTGACCGCGGATCGTCGGCTTGCCCACCAGAAACATTTTCGAGGTGTCGCCGTGCCAGCCGTCCTTGATGACAGTAATGTCGATATTGACAATGTCGCCATCCTTCAGGGTGCGATCGCCCGGGATACCGTGGCAGACCACGTGGTTGACCGAGGTGCAGATGGACTTCGGAAAGCCCCGGTAATTCAGCGGCGCCGGAATGGCGTGCTGCTGTTCGGTGATGTACTCGTGGCAGATCCGGTCCAGTTCGCCCGTGCTCGCGCCCGGCTGCACGTGCGGCGCAATCATGCGCAAGACCTCGCCGGCCAGTTGCCCGGCCACGCGCATCTGCTCGATTTCCTCTTTTGACTTGAGAATGATGCCCATAGTTTTTCGTAAAGTCGCTGCACCCGCTCCGCGACGCTTGCGCCATGATTTGAACATTGATTACCGGTCGGTGCAAAAGGTTTCATTTTACATGGCGGGACCAACGAATGGCCTGTGACGCCGCCGGCCGATACTGGGATAATTGCACGACCCGCCGCGGGCGCACGGGCGACCGCCGCGAAAAGGGAGTAAACGCTGATGCGCAAGTTCATGAAATTCGTCCTGCCGCTGCTGCTGATCGTCGGTTCGATCGTGGTCGTCGTCGTCATGGTCGCCGTCGCCCAGGGCAAGCGTCCGGATCGCAAGGACGATGCGCAACCGGCACTGCTCGTCGAAGCCATCCCGGCCGAGGTCACCTCGGTGGACTTCACGGTCACCTCGCAGGGCTCGGTCATGCCCCGCACGGAAACCACCCTGGTCGCCGAGGTCGCCGGGCAGATCGTTTCGGTTTCGCAGAACTTCATCGCCGGCGGCTTCTTCCGCAAGGGGGAGGTCCTGTTGCAGATCGATCCCAGCGACTACGAGACGGCGCTGTTACGGGCCGAGGCCACGCTGGCGGCGCGCCGCGCGCAGCTGGCCGATCAGCAGGCCCGTTCCGACCAGGCCCTGAAGGACTGGACCAACCTGGGGCGCCAGGGCGAGCCCTCCGACCTGGTGCTGCGCAAGCCGCAACTGGCGGAGGCCAAGGCCGCCGTGCAGGCCGCCGAAGCGGAGCTCCGGCAAGCCAACCGGAACCTGGAACGCACGCGAATCCGGGTGCCGTATGACGGTCTCGTGCGCAGCAAGTCGGTCGACGTGGGCCAGTATGTCGGTCCCGGCACGCCGCTCGGCGTGACCTTTGCGATCGATCGCGCCGAAATCCGCCTGCCACTGTCCGGCGACGATCTGGCCTACCTCGAACTGCCGTCCGCGACACGCCTCGACGCAAGCCGCCGCGTGCCGGTGACCCTGACCGCCGAGGGCGACGGCGTCGGCGGCCGCTGGGACGCCGAGATCGTTCGCACCGAGGGTGTCGTCGACGCCGCCAGCCGCGTTATCTACGCGGTGGCGGAGGTCGTCGACCCCTACGGCGTGCTCGGACTCAGCGAGCAGCCGGAACTGAAGATGGGCACCTTCGTGCGCGCCGCGATCACGGGCCGCCGGGCGGACGCCGTGGTCGTTCTGCCCCGCGCCGTGCTGCAACCGGACAATACGGTTCTGATCGCCAATGCCGACCGCAGGCTGGAGATCCGCCCGGTCACGGTCGCGCGGGCCGAACCGCGCAAGGTCTATGTCAGCGACGGCATCGCCGATGGCGAACTCGTCATCACCACGTCGCTCGACGCGCCGATACCGGGCACGGAGCTGGCCATACGCGGTGAGCGCAGGCCCGACACCGCGGAACCCGAAAATGCCGAGCCGGTCGCCAGCGTCGAGGGAGGATCGTGATGGACCGGGGACCCTATGCCGGATTGATCTCCTGGTTCGCCCGCAACGCGGTCGCCGCCAACCTGCTGATGGCGATTCTGCTGGCGGGCGGGTTGTACACCGTGTTCACGATCAAGAAAGAGATCCAGCCGCGTATCGAAACCAATTTCGTCACGATCAACGTGCCGTTCCTGGGCGCCTCTCCGCTGGACGCCGAGGAAGGCGTCGTGGTCAAGATCGAGGAGGCGATCCAGGACATCGAGGGGATCGAGGAAATCATCTCCACGGCGGGCCGGGGCTTCGGCCGCGTCAATGTCGAGGTGAACGCCGATTACGAAGTGACCGAGGTGATGGACGAGATCAAGAACCGCGTGGATGCGATCTCGACCTTTCCGGAAAACACCGAGAAACCGACCATCTCACGCACCCAGTTCCAGCAGCAGGTGGTCATGGTCACCGTGTACGGCGACGTGACCGAACGCACGCTCAAGGAATACGCCAAGCAGGTCCGCAACGAGATCGTGACCCTGCCCGGGGTCACCCGGGCGGAGATCCTGGGCTCCCGTCCGTACGAGATCAGCATCGAGGTGAGCGAATTCACGCTGCAGGAATACGGCATGACCCTGGCCGAGGTGGCCCAGGCGATCCGGCGCGGCTCGCTGGACCTGTCGGCCGGCGCCATCCGGTCCGACTCGGGCGACATCCTGGTGCGCACGAAGGGCCAGGCCTATGTCGGGCGCGATTTCGAGGACATCGTGGTGCGCACCAACCCGGACGGCACGCGGGTGCGGCTCAACGACATCGCGCACATTCGCGACGCGTTCGTCGAGACCGACCGTTTCGCCGAGTACAACGGCAAACCCGCCATCACGATCCGGGTCATGTCCGTCGGCAACCAGAGCGAACTCGACATTTCGGCCAGCGTGCACGAATACGTCGACGCCAAGACCGCCAACCTGCCCGAAAATGTCAGCATGGCGGCGTGGGCGGACGTGTCCTACTACCTCAAAGGCCGCCTGGACATGATGGTCAAGAACCTGATCATGGGCGCGGCCCTCGTGTTTCTGACGCTGGCCCTGTTTCTGCGCCTGAAACTCGCGTTCTGGGTCATGGTCGGCCTGCCGATCGCCTTCATGGGCGCCTTCTTCCTGATGCCCACGGTCGACGTGACCGTCAACATGCTGAGCCTGTTCGGCTTCATCCTGGTGCTGGGCATCGTGGTCGACGACGCCATCGTGATCGGCGAGAGCGCCTATACCAACATGCGCGCGAAGGGGCACTCGGTCGACAACATCGTCGAAGGCGTACTCAAGGTCGCCGTGCCCGCGACCTTCGGCGTGCTGACGACCATCGCCGCCTTCCTGCCGATCCTCCTGGTCACCGGCATCTCGGGGCAGTTCTTCGCCGCGATCGGCTGGGTCGTGATCCTGTGCCTGACGTTCTCGCTGGTCGAATCCAAGCTGATCCTGCCGGCCCATCTCGCGCACATGAAGGTCCGTCACTACGAGAAGGACACCCACAACCAGTTCATCCGTTTCCAGCGGTTTTTCAGCGAAGGGTTGCATCACGTCGTCGACAACCATTACGCGCCGTTCCTGAGCAAGGCGCTGGAGCACCGTTACCTGACGCTGTCGATCTTCGTTTCCATGCTGATCCTGTCGATCGGCCTGCTGGCCGGCGGCATCCTGCGGTTCGTGTTTTTCCCGGACATGACCTCGGACTTCCTGCAGGTCGAAGTACAGATGACCGAAGGCACGCCGCCCGAGAAGACCCACGACGCCCTGCGCCAGATCCAGGACGCCCTGTGGGTCCTGGACCGGAAGGTCAGCGAGGAACAGGGCCTCGATCCGGGCTCCGTCGTGACCAGCGTGATGTCGTTCGCCACCGGCGACACCTCCGGCCAGATCATCACCGAACTGGTCAAGGAAAACGACGACGTGATCACCGGGCCGGAAGTCCTGCGGCGCTGGCGCGACGAAGTCGGCACCATTCCCGGCGTCAAGACGCTCGGCTTCGAAGGGGCGTCCGGTCCGGGCGGTGGCGCGGCCGTCTCGCTGCAGCTGATCGGCACCAACATCGAGGAGGTCGGGCGCGCGGCGAGCGAACTCGAGCAGCGCATCCGCCGCTACGAAGGCGTCTATGACGTCCGCAATTCCTTTGAACGCGGCCTGCCCGAGATCAAGCTGAACATCAAGCCCGAGGCGGAAGCCCTCGGCCTGAACCTGGTCGACCTGGCGCGCCAGGTGCGCGCCGGGTTTTACGGCGAAGAGGTCCAGCGCGTGCAGCGCGGCCAGGACGAGGTGCGGGTCATGGTTCGCTTCCCGCGCGACGAGCGCGACTCGGTCGGCTACCTCGACAACATGCGCATCCGCACACCGGGCGGCGGCCAGGTCCCGTTCCACGCGGTCGCCGAGGTCGAGATGTCCGAGAGTCCGACCACCATCCAGCGCTTCGACCGCGAACGCGCGGTGCAGATTTCCGCGGAGGTCGACAAGGAAAATTACGAACCCGGCAAGATCACGGCCGATATCCTGAACAAGGAACTGCCCGAGGTGCTGGCCGGCCATCCGGGCGTCCGGCATCGACTCAGCGGCGCCAGCCAGAGCCAGCAGGAAGTGCAGCATGACCTGGTCAGGGGCGCGCTGTTCGCCCTGTTCCTGATCTATGCGCTGATGGCGATTCCGCTGCGCAGCTACGCGCAACCGCTGATCATCATGTCGGTCATTCCTTTCGGCACGATCGGCGCATTGCTCGGTCACCTGCTGCTGGGCATCCCGGTCAGCATGCTGAGCTTCTTCGGCATCATCGCGCTGGCCGGCGTGGTCGTGAACGACAGCCTGATCCTGGTCGATTTCGTGAACCGGGAACGACGCATGGGCGTGCCGCTGGCACAGGCGGTGACCGACGCCGCGCGCAAGCGATTCCGGGCGATCCTGCTGACCTCGCTGACGACGTTCTTCGGGCTCATCCCGATCGTCCTGGAAACCAGCCTGCAGGCGCAGATCGTCATCCCGATGGCCGCCTCGCTGGCCTTCGGTATTCTGTTCGCGACGGTGATCACGTTGTTCCTCATCCCCTCGCTGTACATCATCCTGGACGATTTCAAGTCGTGGTGGCGCGAGGCCTGGAGCCACGTTCTGCCCGGCCGGACCGCCTCCGGGATGCGCAAGGGCGTCGTGCGGCGCGAATCGATCGGGGACGACGGCTGAGACCGGATGAACGTCCGCCAGTTACTCGCGGAGGGCCGGCAGGCGCTGGCGGACACGGACCTGCCGGCGCTGGAAGCCACGATTCTGCTGGGTCACGTCCTCGGCCATGACCGGGCCTGGTTCTACGCCAACCCGGAGGCCGTCGTGACCGGGGCGGACACAGCGCGCTACCGTGCGCTGCTGCAACGCCGCGCCGAAGGCGCGCCCATCGCCTACCTGACCGGCGTGCGCGAATTCTGGTCGATGGAACTGACGGTGACCCCCGACGTTCTGATTCCCCGGCCGGAAACCGAACTGCTGGTGGAGACGGTGCTGGAACGGATCCCCGCCGACGCGACCTGCCGGATCGCCGATCTCGGCACCGGCAGCGGCGCCGTGGCGCTGGCGATCGCCGCCGAGCGGCCCGCGTGCGAGGTGCACGCCACCGAACTCAGCGCCGCCGCGCTGGCGGTCGCGCGAACCAATGCAGAACGCCTGCTGCCCGGCCGGGTCCACTTTCACCACGGTTCCTGGTGCGCGCCGCTCGCGGGGGCATTCCGCCTGATCGCCAGCAACCCGCCCTACGTCGAACGGGGCGACCCCCACCTGGATCAGGGCGACTGCCGCTTCGAACCGCGCGCAGCGCTGACGCCGGGCGCCGACGGTCTCGCGGCGATCCGCGCCATCGCCCGCCAGGCGATGACGCTGCTGGAGGCGGGTGGCTGGCTCGTGTTCGAACACGGCTTCGAGCAGGGGCCCGCAGCCCGGGCGGTACTGGAGAAACTGGGCTACGAGGAGGTCGCGACGCGCACCGACCTGGAAGGCCGCGAACGGGTCACGTCGGGGCGGCGCCCCGCGGTCTGAGCGGATCGGCCTGCAGGGGCCGGCGGTGTAATTTTTTAAGGCCGGAAACCAAAACAGATCGACGTCCTGTCGATCTGCTGGTCCTAACGCCCTGTGTTACCGCGTTATTTTCTACGCTGTTCGGCCGACCGTGTCAAGACACCCGCACCGCGAGACTCCGCCGGCGCGGCCGGTCCTTCACGCGCCGGACCCGCCATTGCGGTCAGTCGTCGCGTGCTTGGGGCTCGTCTTCCGGATCGGCGTCGCGCACGGCAGCGGTATCCAGCGACTTGGTGTTCCGAGCCCCCAGTTCACGCAACATTTCGGTCTGCCGCAACAGGTTGCCGGCGCCGGTCGACAGCTGGCCGAAAGCGGCCTCGTAGCTCTCCCGCGCCTGGCGCAGGCGCTCGCCGACCTGTTGCAGGTTTTCGACGAAACCGGCGAACTTGTCGTACAGCAGACCGGCGCGCCGGGCGATTTCCTGGGCGTTGCTGTTCTGGCGGTGCACGGCCCACACCGAACCGACCGTTCGCATCGTCGCCAGGAAATTGGTCGGCGAGAGCAGCGCCACCTTGTTGCGCAACGCGAACTCGGCCAGGGCGGGATCGGCCTGCAGCGCCGCGATCAGGGCGGATTCGATCGGCACGAACATCAGCACGAAATCCAGCGAATCGAGCTCCGGGATTTCCGCGTAGCGCTTTTCGCCGAGGCCGCGGATGTGCTGCTTGAGCGAAGCGATATGCTCGGCCAGCGCCGCCTGCCGTTCGGCGTCGTCGTCGGCCGCCTGGTAGCGCGTCCAGGCGACCAGCGACACCTTGGAATCCAGCACGATCGACTTGCCCTCGGGCAGATGCAGGACCAGGTCGGGTTGCACGCGCTGACCGCCCTCGGTGGTCACCGAGTACTGCGTCGAGTATTCCTGTCCCTTGCGCAGTCCGGACAACTCAAGCAGCCGTTCGAGCTGTTGCTCGCCCCAGTTGCCCTGCGCCTTGACGTTACCGGTCAGGGCGCGTGACAGGTTGGTCGCATCCTCGTGCAGGCGCTCGTTGAGTTTTTCCAGTTCGCCGAGCTTGGCTTTCATCACTTCGTGCTGCGCGGTTTCGGCGCGATGCGAGGTTTCCACGGTCGCCCGGAACTCGGTCAGCTTCTCGGCCAGCGGCTTGAGAACCGCATCGAGCTGCCGGGTGTTCAGGCTGGACAGCTTCTCGCTGCGTTCCTCGAAGATGCGGCCGGCAAGGCGTTCGAAGTTTTCCGCCAGCCGCTGCTCGGCCTGCTCGAGCCGGGCGATCTGGTCCTTGAAATGACGCGCCTCGTCCTCGTTGCGCGCGCGCAGCACCGCGGCCGCTTTCTCGGCTTCGGCGAGGTCGGCGTGCGTCGTCTCGAGCTTCTGCTGCAGGGTCTCGGTGACGACGTGCGCGCGAGCTTCCGCCGCGCGGGCGGCGCGCCGCGACAGCCACCACGAGAACACGACGGTCAGCAGCAAACCGATCAGCAGACCCAGCAGCAGGCCGAGCTGGGGCGAATCGACGCCCTGTCGCAACAGCCAGTCGTTCATGAATCTTTTGCCTCCTCGCGCTTGGCCCGTTGCCACAGGGCCTCCATGTCGTCCAGTGGCATCGCATCGAGTGCGGCGCGGCTGCCGGCCGCGCGTTCGACCGCGCGAAAACGCCGTTCGAACTTGGCGTTGGCCCCGCGCAGGGCCCGCGCCGGGTCGATGTCCAGTTGCCGGGCCAGGTTGGTCAGCACGAACAACAGGTCGCCCAGTTCGTCCTCCGTGCGCGCACGGTCGCCGGAGGCCATCGCTTCGTGCAACTCCTCGGTTTCCTCGGCCAGCTTGTCCAGCACGGGTTCCGGCGCGCCCCAGTCGAAGCCGACTTTCGCGGCGCGTTTCTGAAGCTTCACCGAACGCTGCAACTCGGCCAGCCCCCGCGGAACGTGATCGAGCAGGCTGCTCGCCGCGTCGCCGGCGCGCTCGCGATCCTTGTGCCGCTCCCACGCGGCGCGCTGACCCTCGGCGTCCAGGTCCGCGTGGCGCGCCTCGCGCGCGAAGACATGCGGATGGCGGCGCCGCATCTTTTCGCAGACGGCCGTCACCACGTCGCCGAAGTCGAATGCCTCGCGCTCCTCGGCCATGCGCGCGTGGAACACGACCTGGAACAACAGGTCGCCCAGTTCGTCCTTCAGCCCGTCGAGGTCGCCCTGTTCGATCGCATCCGCGACCTCGTAGGCCTCCTCGATGGTGTACGGGGCGATGGTGGAAAAATCCTGCTCGACGTCCCACGGGCAACCCGTCTCCGGGTCGCGCAGGCGGGCCATGATTTCGAGAAGGTCTCTGATCGTGTTTTTCTGAGCGATGACGCTATCCCCGTTTTCGTTGGCCGGAACCCGGTTCATCGAATCCGCGCCGTCCGTTATCCCGGCGGAATCGTGACCGCCACGCGCGCGCCGCCCAGATCGCTTTCGCGGATGTCCAGCGCGCCACCGTAGGCGTCGACCAGTTCCCGCACGATCGCCAGGCCGAGCCCGTGGCCCTCGACCCGCTCGTCGCCCCGCACGCCGCGCTGCAGCAGCCGCTCGCGCTGATCGGCATCGATCCCCGGACCGTCGTCCTCGATGACGAGTTCAAGGCCGGGACGCGCGCTCTTCGAACGGATCGCGCGGCCGCCGACCCGAACCCGCGAGCGCCCGTACTTGAACGCGTTGTCGAGCAGGTTGCCCGCGAGTTCCAGCAAATCACGTTCCTCGCCGTAGAACCGCAGGCTTTCGTCAAGTGTAACGTCCGCTTCGATCATTTTCTGAGAATGGACTTTGTGCAACGATCGAACGACCCGCAGGACCGGACCGCGCACCGCGACGGGCGCGGCCAGGGTGCGCCGCGCCGAGCGGCCAGCCCGTTCCAGGCGCGTCGCCACCAGGTGCTGCATCTCGTCCACGGCATCCTGCACGGAATCCCCGGACGCAGCGCCATCCCGTGACAGGTTGGCGCGAATGACCGCCAGCGGCGTTTTCAGGCTGTGCGCCAGCGAATCCAGCGCGTTGCGAATCCGTTCCTGGTTCGATTTCTCGGTGGCCAGCAGGCGATTGACGTTACGCGCCAGCGGTTCGAGTTCACGCGGGTAATCGTCGGCCAGCCGTTCGGCCTGGCCGCTCTCGATACGCTCGACATCCTGCGCCACGCGCCGCAGGGGGCGGAACACCCAGAGCAGGATGACGCCCTGGGCGAAGACCAGGATGCCGGCCGCGAGAAGCAGCGACAACCACAGCCCCTGGCGGAAGGCGCTGGTCTGGCGCGCGATTTCCGCCGCATCCACCAGCACCGATACCGTGAACGGTTCGATGGCGCCGTCCTCGCGTTGCCAGCCGATGCCGTAGCGGAAGACGTAATGGCCACCCGTGCCCGGCGGTTCGGCGAACACGGTCTGCCCGGCCATGACCGCGTCGAGCTCCGGCCACGCCCGACCCAGTGACGACGGCGAGCGCCAGCGGTCGCGTGCGCCCTGCACCTCGACATACAGGCCCGAGCCCGGCTGCAACAGGCGCGGATCGGCGAAGTCGCCGGCCACGGTGAAGGCGCCGTCGTCCGCGACTTCCATCGCCGCGAGGACGGCGTACACGGTGGTTTCCATGCGATCGCGCAGGGCCGCCACGGCGACCCGCTCGTTGGCGGCATCGACCGCCATGCCGACGAGACCCAGCGCGAACGCCAGCACCGGCACGGCGGCGAGGATCGCGCGGTTACGGAGCGATGCCGACGGCAAGCCGGTACCCCCTGCCGCGCAGGGTCTCGATGGGATTCAGGCTGCCGTCCGGGTCCAGCTTGCGCCGCAGGCGGCCGATGAACACCTCGATCACGTTGCTGTCGCGATCGGCGTCTTCCTCGTAGATGTGTTCGGACAACTCGGTCTTCGTCACCACTTCACCGGGATGCATGACGAGGTAATTCAGCACCTTGTATTCGTAGCTGGTCAGTTCGATTTCCTCGTCGCCGCGCCAGACGCGCTGGGCGGCCAGGTCCAGCGTCACCGGGCCCAGCTCGACCTTCGGTCGGGCGTGCCCGCCGGCCCGGCGCAGCAGTGCGTTGACCCGGGCGATCAGTTCCTCGGGCTGGAACGGCTTGGTCAGGTAATCGTCGGCGCCGGCTTCGAGCCCCGCCACCTTGTCCTGCCAGTCGGAGCGCGCGGTGAGGATCAGGATCGGAAAGTCCCGGCCGCGCTCGCGCAACGCGCGGATCACATCGAGCCCGGAAAGTTTCGGCAGGCCAAGATCGATGATGGCGAGGTCGATCGGGAATTCCTCGCCGGCGTACAGGCCTTCGGCGCCGTCCGTGGAGACATCCAGCGCGAAGCCGGCTTCCCGCAAGCGCTCGCCCAGCGATTCCACCAGGCGCAGGTCATCTTCGATCAACAGGATTCGCATCGGCTTAACGGCCGTCGTCGGGTACCCGCACGGTTTTCACGACGCCGTCCTTGGTGAGCAGCTTGACGATGTGCACCTTCTTCTTGCCCTGCTGCACGGTCTTGACCGACAGGATCTTGGCCGCGTTGTGCTGCCGGGCGGCCTGCCGCGCGGCTTCGTCGCGGGTTTTCGCGAACGCGTCCGACGGCATCGCCAGGGCGAACACCAGCGACGCGATCAGTGGCACGAGCCATTTTCGGGTGACGTTGTTCATCGTTCTGACGCCCATTCTAGTCCATCCCCGTGAACCCCGGCTGAACCGATGTCCCCGGCCGGGTCGCGCGGCGCGGGCATCGCGGCCAGCGCATCCTCCAGCAGACGCGGGTTGGTCGGTTCACGGTGCGCATGCTGGCTCAGGTAGCGTCGCCATACCCGGCCGCCGGGCTGTCCGCGAAACAGGCCGAGCACGTGGCGGCTGATCTGACCCGCCGGCCGACCGGCCTCGATGTGTGCGGCGAGATACGCCGCGAGCCCGTGCACCGCGTCCGCCCGGTCCGCCGGCGCGCCGGCGCCGAAAATCGCATTCTGCAACTCAGCCAGCAGCCAGGGGTCCTGGTAGGCGGCGCGGCCAAGCATCACGCCGTCGAAATGCTCGAGCTGGCGCATCGCCTGCGCCACCGTGGCGATGCCGCCGTTCAGCACGATGGTCAGCTCCGGGTGCTCGTCCTTCAGCCGTCGAACGCGGTCGTAGCGCAGCTCGGGCACCTCGCGGTTTTCCTTCGGACTGAGCCCGGAAAGCCAGGCCTTGCGGGCGTGGACGATGAACGTGTCGCAGCCGGATGCGGCGACGGTGCCGACGAAATCGCTGAAAAAGGCGTAACTGTCCCGTTCGTCGACGCCGAGACGGGTCTTGACGGTGACCGGGAGGTCGACCGCGTCCCGCATCGCCGCGACGCCATCGCGCACGAGTTCGGCTTCCAGCATCAGGCAGGCGCCGAAACGGCCCCGCTGCACCCGGTCCGAGGGACAACCCACGTTCAGGTTGACCTCGTCGTAGCCCGCCGCCTCGGCATACGCCGCACAGGTGGCGAGTTCGCCCGGATCACAACCGCCCAGCTGCAGCGCCAGCGGGCGTTCGACCGGATCGTGGGCCAGGTGTCGCTCACGGTCGCCGTGGATCAACGCCCCGGTGGTGACCATCTCCGTGTACAACAGGGCGCCCGGCGCGAGCAGGCGATGGAAGCGGCGGCAATGCCGATCCGTCCAGTCCATCATGGGCGCCACGCACAGCGTTCGGTCGAGTTCCGTCATGGCTCTATTTTAGGGGTGCCGGCGCATTTTTACAGGTTCGAACACGTACATCGGGAGCCGAAAAAGCTGCGAAAAACGCGTCGTCCCTGTTCAGTTCGCCGCAATCGCTGGTATGCTGAAATGATCGGCCAGGGGTAATCAATGCAGTGGCCGGCACCATAACCAGAATCGAACACGAGGGAGTCATCACCATGCTGGCCAGGGGAACCTGCCTGATGGCAATCGCCATCGTCTCCAGCGTCGCGCCGGTCACGGCGCCGGCCGCACCACCCGAATCGATCTCGGCGCTCGGCCGGCTCGAACCCGAGCACGGCATCATCCGCGTCGCCTCGCCGTCGACGCCACAGGCCGCCTACGGCGCGGTGCTCGCGGCGCTGCGCGTGAGCGAAGGCGACGACGTCGAGCAGGGTCAGTTGCTGGCGGTCGCCGACACGGCCGCCGTGATGGAAGCGATCGTCGCCGAAGCGCGCAGCGAGGTCGAAATGGCGCGGCGCGAAGTCGAGTCGGCGCGCAGCATGGCCACCACGGCGTGCACCCGGGCCGACGTTGCCGAGCGCGAGGCGGTGCGCCGGGCGCGCCTGCGCGAACAGGGCCTGGCCGGCGAGGAAGAGGCCGATCGCGCCCGCGGCGAGGCGGACGCGCTCAAGGCCTCCTGCAACACCGCCTCGACGGCGATCCGGCTCAGCGAAACCAAGGTCCAGGTGGCCAAGGCGCAGCTGGCGCGGGTCGAGGCCGAGCTTCAGCGCTCCTACATCCGCGCGCCGACCGACGGCCGCGTGCTGGAAATCCTGGTCCGGCCGGGCGAACTGATGGGCGAACCGGGCGTGCTGGAACTCGGCCGCGTGGATCACATGCATGCCATCGCCGAGGTCTACGAGAGCGACATCCGTTTCGTCGCCGTCGGCCAGAAGGCGACGGTCCGCAGCCCGGCGTTCGAGAACGACCTGACCGGCTACGTGAAACGAATCCGGCAAAAGGTCCAGAAACAGGACGAGATCGGCACCGATCCCGCCGCGCGCAAGGACGCCCGCATCGTCGAAGTCATCGTCGAACTGGATGATTCGGGGCCCGCTGCGCACCTCACCAACCTGCAGGTCGACGTGTTCATCCAACGATGACCGCCCCACTCGGCTGGTTGCAACTCCGGCACAAACCGCTGCGACTGCTTGTCGCGCTGGCCGGCATCGCGTTTGCGGTTCTGCTGATCATGATGCAGCTGGGCTTCAGGTCGGCCCTGTTCGAGAGCGCGGTGCGGTTTCACGAGCGCTTCGAGTACGACATCGCGCTGTTCAGCCCGGACAGCGTGTTCATCGTTCGCCCGCAGTCGTTCTCGATCCGGCGGCTGGCCCAGGTGCAGGGCTTCGCGGCCGTCGACAGCGTGACCCCGGTGTACATCTCCCCGGCGGTCTGGAAGAACCCCTGGAACAACGCGCGGCGCAGCATCAACGCGGTCGGTTTCCACCCCGACGACCTGCTGCTGGACATCGACGGCTTCGACGCGCTGCGCGAACGCCTTACGCAACAGGACGTGGTGCTGTTCGACCGCGCCTCGCGGCCCGAATTCGGTCCGGTCGCCGAGGCCATCGAGGCGGGCGAGCGCGTGGTCACCGAGATCAACGACCGCGAAGTCGAAGTCACCGGCCTGTTCGAAATGGGGACCTCGTTCGGCATCGACGGAACCGTCGTGACCAGCGACGACAACTGGCTGCGGCTGTTTCCCGACAGGCCCCGCTCGGAAATCCAGCTCGGCCTGGTGCGACTGAAGGACGGGTACAGCCCGAACGACATCCGGGACCAGATGGACGCCTGGCTGCCCGACGACGTCCTGGTGATGACCCAGACCCAGTTCGTGCAGCGCGAGAAAGACTACTGGAACTCCGCCACGCCGATCGGCTACGTGTTCGCCTTCGGTGCGATCATGGGCTTCGTGGTCGGGGCGATCATCGTCTACCAGATCCTGTTCGCCGACGTTTCCGAACACCTGAACGAATACGCGACGCTGCGCGCCATCGGCTACCCGAACCGCTTCGTATCGGGCATCGTGCTGCAGGAGTCCGCCATCCTCGCCGTGCTCGGCTTCCTGCCCGGGCTGGGCGTCGCCTGGTGGCTTTACGGCAAGGCGGCCGCGGCCACCAACCTGCCCCTGTACGTGACACCCGAGCGGGCGGGCACCGTTTTCGCCCTGACCCTGGCGATGTGCGCCATTTCGGGCCTGCTCGCGGTGCGCAAGGTGCACCGCCTCGATCCCGCGGAGGTGTTCTGATGGCCGGGTCACCCATTGTCGTCGACGGGCTCAACCACGCCTACGGCAAGGGCGAGTTGCGCAAGCAGATCCTGTTCGACGTCGGCGTCGAGATCCGCTCCGGCGAAATCGTCATCGTCACCGGTCCGTCGGGCTCGGGCAAGACCACCCTGCTGACCCTGGTCGGCGCGCTGCGTTCGGCGCAGGAAGGCAGCGTACGGGTGCTCGGCGAGGAACTGCGCGACGCGAAACCGAACACGCTGGAAAAAGTCCGGCGCCGGATCGGGTTCATTTTCCAGCAGCACAACCTGCTGGGCGCGCTGACGGCGCTGCAGAACGTGGAACTCGGGGTCCGCGCCAGCAATCGCTACCCGCGCGGCGAGCACCGGCGGCGGGCCCGCGAGATGCTGAACGCGGTCGGCATGGGCGAACGCCTGAACCACCGCCCGGACCAGCTCTCCGGCGGCCAGCGACAGCGCGTGGCGATCGCCCGGGCGCTGGCCGCCGAACCTGCCATCGTCATGGCGGACGAGCCGACCGCCTCGCTGGACCGCAAATCCGGCCGCGAGGTGGTCGACCGCATGAAGTTCCTCGCCAAGGAGCACGGCACCACCATCCTGCTGGTCACGCACGACAACCGGATCCTGGACGTCGCCGACCGCATCGTGCACCTGGAAGACGGGCGCCTGACCAGCTTCACCGACGCCGTCATCGCCAACAACCGCCACATGATGGAGATGCTCGCCGAAAACCGGAACAAGCAACCGCTGGACGAAATCGTCGACGGCCTGGACGAAAACGAATTCCGCGAACTGCTGCAGGACATCACCGACGAGTCGGAGCGCTTCCTGGAGGCGACCGCGCTGGCCAACAACAAGGCCTTCCGCAGCATGCTCGAGCGTGGCCTGTTCGCCTTTACGCGCAAGCTGGCGCAGCTGCTGAACGCCGACCGCGCGTCGCTGTTCCTGGTCGAGGGTGATGAACTGGTGCTGAAGGTGGCCGAGTACCTCGACGAGATGGGTGAAATCCGCATTCCGCTGGGCAGCGGGATCGCGGGCGCGGTCGCGCAGACCGGCGAACCCATCCGCATCGAGGACGCCTACGCCGACCCGCGCTTCAACCGGGACGTCGACCGGCAGACCGGTTACACCACCCGTTCCCTGCTCAGCCTGCCGGTCAAGGACATGGACGGCGAGGTGTTCGCGGTGGCGCAGTTGCTCAACCGGCGTGACGGCCGTCCGTTCGGCCGGGAAGACGAGCAACGCTTCGCGGACTTCGTCCAGTCACTGGGCGTGATCTTCGAAACGCAGCTGGACATGAGCCGACGGGACGCCCGGTGACGACCGCGCCACACGCCACCGCCCGCGACCGCCGTGTTCGGCGGACGCTGGAGCAGTATTTCGGCATTCCGGTCGGCCCGGATCACCCCCTGCTGGAACGGATCGGCATGCTGCAACTGGCCGGCGGCGACTGGCTGATGCGCCAGGGCGAGGCCGGCGACGCGCTGTACCTTCTGGTGCGCGGCCGCCTGCAGGCCTGGGCGAAGGCGCCGGACGGCCGCGACCGCGGCACCTTCCTGAACGAGATCGCGGCCGGCGACAGCGTCGGCGAGCTCAGCCTGCTCACCGGCGCGCCGCGCGCGGTCGGCATCCAGGCGATCCGCGACAGCCTGCTGGTGTCGATCGACCGGGCCACCTTCGAAGCCTTGTCCCGAACCTTTCCGGCACTGGCGCTGAAACTGGCGACCAATGTGGCCGGGCTGCTGCAGCACAAGAACGAGCCCGCGCAGGCGACCACCCGCAACCTGCAGGCGGTGACCCTTCTCAACCTGGATCCGGACGCCCGCGCGTTCGACCTGTGCGAGCGGCTGGCGGACGAACTCGGCCGCCACGGACCGACCCTGCTGCTGTCGCATGACCGCCTGGCGAAGCTGGGTGCGCCGCTGGGCGAGGCCGGGCAGGACGACGAGATACCGACGGCGCTGGCGGACTGGTTCCACGAGCAGGAAGACGCCCACCGCTTCGTTCTGTTCCAGTGCAGCCCCGCGGAACCGGCCTGGGCGCGCTTCGCGCTGCGGCAATCGGACATGGTGCTGCTGGTGGCCGACGCCGCGGGCAGCCCCCAGGTGCATCCCTGGGAAGCCGATCTCCTCGACGACGCGGGCGGCGCCATCGCGCGCCGGCTGCTGGTGCTGCTGCAATCCGGCGACGGACCGTTCACGGGCACAACGCCCTGGCTCGAAGAGCGCGAGCTCGATTTTCACGTTCACGTCCGCAAACACGTTGCCGACGATGCCGCGCGGATCGCCCGCATCATTTCGGGAACCGCGCTGGGCCTGGTCCTGGCCGGCGGGGCCGCGCGCGGCTTCGCACACCTCGGGGTCTACCGCGCGATGGAGGAACTCGGCCTCGCGGTCGACTGGATCGGCGGCACCAGCATCGGCGGCATCATCGCTGCGGGGCTGGCCGGCCACTGGGACACCGAAGAGGCGATTCGCATCACGCGGGAGTGTTTCATCGAGGGGCGCCCGTTCTCCGACTACACCTTGCCCGTGGTTTCACTGATCCGGGGGCGGCGCATGGCCCGGTTGATCCGGAAGTTTTTCGACTTTCCGATCGAAGATCTGCGAACGCCGTTTTTCTGCGTCTCCTGCCATCTCGACACCGGCGAGCTCAAAATTCACGAGCGCGGCAACCTGGCCGCGGCCGTGCGCGCGGGCGCCTCGATACCGGGCATTATTCCCCCGGCGGTCGTCGATCGGCGCCTGACGGTGGACGGCGCGGTGGCCAACAACCTGCCGGTCGACATCATGCAGCGCAAGCCGGTCGGGCGCATCGTGGCGGTGGACCTGGCGTCGCACCGCCGCGTCGAAGTCGATTACGACGAAACCCCCTCCGCGCTGGCCGTTCTGCGCGGCCGGTACCTGCCGTTCAGTCGCCGCTACCGGGTGCCGGGCTTTTCCACCGTCATGCTGAAGGCCACCGAACTGGGCACCATGACGCGGATGCGCGAGGCGGGCCGCCAGGCCGACCTGTTGCTCAAACCTCCGGTCCGCGGCTTCGGCATGACCGAGGTGCAGGCCTTCGACCGCATCGTCGAGGCCGGTTACGAGCACGCGATGGCGGAGCTGCCGGCCTGGATCGAGAGCCTGGACGGAACGGCCTGAAAACCAGCCCGACGCCGCCGACGGGCTGCCAGGCTACGGGTCGAACCGTTCGAGTTCCATCACCCAGAACAGCCCCCCAGAATCGTCCGTTACGCGCATCTCGAGATACTTTTCGTTCGAGTACGGGCCCGCATCGGGGTCGAAATAGTAGATCGCATGGCCGCGCATGGGCGTCAATGTCTGGCCGCCCCACGTCGCGACTTCCAGCGAAACCGGGATGATCGGCGGCCCCTCCGGCAGGGTCTCCAGGTGCGCCCGATACGCCCAGGTGCCGAGGTAACCGGTCACGGTCCACTCGAAACCGCCGTCCTGATCGACCTCGACGTCGTAGGATACGCCGGCGAATTTCAGCCGCCACGGACCCTCAAGGTCGCCGGGTGAGACCGGGCCGGAACCCAGCCGCTCGCGGCTCATGGTGAACACGAATACGTTTCCTTCATTTTCGACCGTGATGACCGGCCACAGCCCGAACGAGTACGTACCGCTCAGTTCGAGATCCCGGACCCATTCCACGGGCGAGACCGCCAGCCGGACTGCCATCGAAACCTGACCCGTCCAGTCGCCCGAAATCGCGGACACGTTGCCGTGCATGTTCATGTAATCCCATTCGGGGTCCTCGAAGGCGACGGTCAGGAACCCCGTGCCGTCGATGATGGCCGTGCCGGAATGCGTCGCGCCGGATTCCGTTTCGGTCCAGAGCACGTCGTAATAGCCGAGCAAGGCGTCGGTTTCGTCATGGCAGGCAAGGCCGTGGATCGCGGTCAACCGCGCGAGCGGCAACTGGCCCTCGCCGTAGTCCGGAAACAGGGAATTCCACGACAGCTCGGCCGAGTGGCAGCCGGTGAAGGCGATGTCCACCGTGCCCCAGGGCTGCACGTTTCGCGTGCCCGGGTCGAATACGCCCCAGGTCATGCCCTCCACGGTGTACGCCTCGCCGCGGATGACGTTACCGTCGATCTGTCCGTCGATATACAGCCAGAGCGGGTCGCCCAACGGATCGAAAGCGTGCCAGTAGGCCACGGCCCGGTCCGGGGCGATGACCTCGACCGAGAGCCCGTGACCGGACTGGTTCGGGTTGTACCAGGCACCGCTGTGCTCGGGGCGCACGCCCTGGGCCCACGCGGCGCCGGCGATGAACAGCGAAAAAATGGCGAGCAGCAGGTTTTTCATGGCGATTCACTCACGGGCCGGGGATTCGATATCGAGCATAAGTCGCCTGACCGGGCGACGCTTGACGATCCGGTGACCGATATCTGACGGTATCGTGACGGACCGCGAGCGTGCCCGTAGGCACTGAACGGGAGGCGCCCGAAAACACCGCCACACCTGCAACGGGGCGGGTCAAGACCCTATAATATGGACTTCCTGCCGAAAGTCCGGGGACAGTCAATGAGCGAACGCGAAATCATGGAATACGACGTGATCGTCGTGGGCGCCGGGCCGGCCGGCCTGTCCTGCGCCATCCGCCTGAAACAGAAGAAACCGGACCTGGCGGTCGCCGTGATCGAGAAAGGCGCCGAGGTCGGCTCGCACATCCTGTCCGGCGCCGTGATCGAGCCCGGGCCGCTGGACGAACTGCTTCCCGGATGGCGCGACGAGCCGCCGCCGATCTGCATCCCGGTCACACGGGACGAGATCTGGCTGCTCAGCCGCGACGGCCGCAAGCGCCTGCCGACCCCGCCGCAGCAGAAAAACCACGGCAATTTCATCATCTCGCTGGGCGCCACCTGCGCCTGGCTGGCGGAAAAGGCCGAGGCGCTGGAAGTCGACATTTTTCCCGGCTACGCGGCGTCCGGCATCCGCTACGACGACGCGGGGCGCGTCGGCGGCGTGATCATCGGCGACATGGGCGTCGGCCGCGACGGCCAGCCGAAGGACACCTACATGCAGGGCATCGAGATCCATGCCCCGGTGACCGTGTTCGCCGAGGGCGCGCGCGGCCACCTCAGCAAGCAGTTGATCAAACGCTTCGAACTCGACCGCGATTCCGACCCGCAGACCTACGGCATCGGCATGAAGGAACTGTGGCGCGTGCAGCCCGGCAAAGCGCAACCCGGGCTGGTGCAGCACACCACGGGCTGGCCCCTCGACAGCCGCATCTACGGCGGCAGTTTCATCTACCACCTGGACAAGGACCGCATCGCGATCGGCTTCGTGTGCGGACTCGATTACGTGGATCCCGGGTTCACGCCGTTCGAAGCGTTCCAGCAGATGAAGCACCACCCGATGATCCGGGACCTGCTCGAAGGCGGTGAAATCCTGTCCGCCGGCGCGCGGGCGATCGCCGAGGGCGGCTACCAGTCCCTGCCGACCACGGAGATGCCCGGCGCCCTGCTGATCGGCGACGCCGCCGGCACCCTGAACGTGCCCAAGATCAAGGGCGTTCACCAGGCGCTGAAATGCGGCATGCTGGCGGCCGACCACCTGGCCGAACAAAGCGCCGCGAAAGGCTTCGATGCGCGCCTGCGGGATTCCGAGGTGGTCCGCGAACTGCACCGTGTGCGCAACATCCGCCCGGCCTTCTACAAGGGCTTCTGGCGCGGCTTCCTGCGCGCGGCCATCGAGACCGTGACGGCCGGCAAACTGCCCTGGACGCTGCGGGTGCACGCCGACGACAAGGTCCTGCAGACGGTCGACGATTACACCGCCCCGGACCGCCAGTGGCGCGACCGCGAATTGCCACCCCGCGATCGCCTGGCATCGGTCTACTTCGCCGCCACCGAGCACGACGAAGACCAGCCGGTTCACCTGCAGATCCTGGAGCCCGATGTCTGTACGACCCGTTGCGTGACCGAATACAATAACCCCTGCACCCGCTTCTGCCCGGCCCAGGTGTACGAAATGGTCGAGGAGGACGGCGCCAGGGCCCTGCAGATCAACGCGGCGAACTGCGTGCACTGCAAGACCTGCGACATCAAGGACCCGTACCAGATCATCAACTGGGTCACGCCCGAGGGCGGCAGCGGACCCAATTACCAGAACATGTAAACCGACAAGAGTGAACCCATGAAAATACTGGTTGGCATCAAGCGCGTCGTGGACTACAACGTCCGCGTCCGCGTGCTACCCGACGGCTCCGGCGTGGACACCGACGGCGTCAAGATGAGCGTAAACCCCTTTGACGAGATCGCGCTGGAAGAGGCCCTGCGACTGCGCGAGGCCGGCAAGGCGGACGAAGTCATCGTCGTTTCCATCGGCAGCGACGCCGCGCAGCAGCAGTTGCGCACCGGCCTCGCGATGGGCGCGGACCGGGCGATCCTGGTGCAGACCGACACCGCGCTGCAACCGCTCAGCGTGGCCCGCGTCTTTCGGGCGCTGGTCGAGCGCGAAGCGCCCGGCCTGGTGCTGCTCGGCAAGCAGGCGATCGACGACGACAACAGCCAGACGGCGCAGATGCTGTCGGCCTTGTGGGGGCGCCCGCAAGCCACGTTTGCCTCGAAACTCGTGCTCGAAGGCGATACCGCCACGGTCACGCGCGAGGTCGACGCCGGCCTGGAAACGATCGAGATCGACCTGCCGGCCGTCGTCTCCGTCGATCTGCGACTCAACGAACCGCGTTTCGTCAAGCTGCCCGACATCATGAAAGCCAAGCGCAAACCGCTCGACGTGCTGCCGTTCGCCGAACTCGGCGTCGACATCGAGGGTGACCTCGACATCCGGCGCTTCGCGCCGCCGCCGCAGCGCGAAAAAGGCATCATGGTCGAAGACACCGCAACGCTGGTGCAGGAACTGAAGAACAGGGGGTTGATATGAGCCGCGTACTGGTCATCGCCGAACACGACGGCGAAGCACTGAACATCAGCACGGCCAAGAGCGTGACCTGTGCGGCCGCGATCGGCGGGACGGTCGACGTCGCGGTGCTCGGTCACGGGATCGACGCCGTCGCCGCGCAGGCCGACGGCCTCGAAGGCGTGAACCGGGTGCTGGCCGTCAACGGCGAACATCTGGCCACGCCGCTGGCGGTGAACTGGGCCGACGAGATCGTCGCGCTGGGCGCCGACTACAGCCATATCCTCGGCCCGTCGACGACCTTCGGCCGCGACCTGATGCCGCGCGTCGCGGCCCTGTTCGGCGTCAACCAGGTCAGCGACATCATGGAGGTGACGGGTCCGACCGCGTTCCGCCGTCCGATCTATGCCGGCAACGCGATCATCGACGTCGAGACGCCCGCGGACACCCGGGTCGTCGGCACCGTACGCACCGCGAGTTGGAAAGCCGCGGCGAGTGGCGCATCCGCCGAAATCGAACGGATCACGGCCACCTCCGCCGCGGCCGGTCACACGCGCTTCGTCGGCATGGAGGCCGAGGGCGGCGAGCGGCCGGACCTGCAGAGTGCGCCGCGGGTGGTTTCCGGCGGCCGGGCTTTCGGCAGCGAGGAGCAGTTCGAGTTGCTGTACCGGCTGGCCGATAAGCTCGGCGCCGCGGCCGGCGCCACGCGCGCAGCCGTCGATGCCGGCTACTGCCCGAACGACATGCAGGTCGGCCAGACCGGCAAGATCATCGCCCCGGACCTCTACATCGCGCTGGGGATTTCCGGCGCGATCCAGCACATCACCGGCATCAAGGACGCCGGCACCATCGTGGCGGTCAACAAGGACCCCGAAGCCCCCATCTTCGAGGTGGCCGATATCGGCCTGGTCGGCGACCTGTTCAAGGTGATCCCGGAGCTGGAAGAGGCGCTTGGCTGACGGCGCTTCAGAACCGATCTGGTCGCCGGGCCCCGTCCGGCGACAGACGGCCAATGTGCGTCGCTTCATCGAGTTGCTGCGCCGCGAAGTCGATCCCGGCATCCGCGATTACGCGGACCTGCATCGTTTCTCGCTGGCGCACCCCCGGGCGTTCTGGCGCGCGGTCTGGGATTTCTGTGGTGTCGTCGGCGCACCGGGCGCTCGGGTGGTCGACGGTTTCGATGCCTTTCCCGGCGCCCGCTGGTTTCCCGATGCGCGGCTGAATTTCGCCGAAAACCTGCTGCGCCACCGCGATGAGCAGGCGGCGCTGGTGTTTCGCGGCGAGGACGGTTCGCAACGCGAAATCAGCTACGCCGAACTCCGCACGGCCGTGGCCCGAACGGCCGTCGCGCTGCGCGACTGCGGCGTCGAGGCGGGCGACCGCGTCGCCGCCTTCATGCCGAACGTCCCCGAAACGGTCATCGCCATGCTCGCCACCGCCAGCATCGGCGGCGTCTGGTCGTCATGCTCGCCGGATTTCGGCATCGACGGCGTGGTCGAGCGCTTCGGACAGATCGCGCCAAAGGTCCTGTTCTGCGCGGCCGGGCACCCTTACAACGGCAAGCGGCACGACGACCTCGAAAAGGCGCGCGGCATCGTCGATCAGATCCCGTCGATCCGCCGCACGGTCGTCGTTCCCTACCCCGAACCGGACCCGCGTATCGACGGCATTCGCGGGGCCGTCAGCTGGGCGGACTTCACCGCCGGGGATGCCATCGATCCGGTTTTTGCGGCGCTGCCTTTCGACCACCCGCTGTACATCCTCTATTCCTCCGGCACCACCGGCGCGCCCAAGTGCATCACGCATGGCGCCGGCGGGACGCTGATCCAGCACCTCAAGGAACTGGTGCTGCACGTCAATCTGCGCCGCGCCGATCGCATCTGCTACTACACCACCTGCGGCTGGATGATGTGGAACTGGCTGGTCAGCAGCCTGGCGGTGGGTGCGACCGTGGTCCTGTACGACGGCTCACCGTTCCATCCGGGCCCGGAAGCGATGTTCGACCTCATCGACGCCGAGCGGATCAGCGTTTTCGGCACCAGCGCAAAGGCCATCGCCGCCTGGGAGAAGGCCGGCCTCAAACCGCGCGAGAGCCACAAGCTCAACTCCCTGGTCACGCTGCTTTCGACCGGCTCGCCGCTGGCCCCGGCGAGTTACGACTACGTGTACCGCGAAATCAAGCAGAACCTCTGCCTGTCGTCGATCGCCGGCGGCACGGACATCGTGTCGTGCTTCCTGGCGGGCAGTCCGATCCTGCCGGTGTACCGCGGCGAGTTGCAGTGCGCAGCGCTGGGCATGGACGTGCGCATCCTGCGCGACGATGGCAGCGAGGCCGACATCGATGAAACCGGCGAACTGTGTTGCGCAAAACCGTTTCCGGCCACACCGCTGTGTTTCTGGGGCGACGAAGGCGACCGCAGGTATCACGCCAGTTATTTCGAAAAATTCCCCGGTGTGTGGGCGCACGGCGACTACGCGAAAAAGACGCCGCACGGCGGCTGGGTCATCGAGGGGCGCTCGGACGCCACGCTGAATCCGGGCGGGGTGCGCATCGGCACCGCCGAGATTTACCGCCAGGTGGAGGCGTTCGACGAGGTGCTTGAAAGCCTGTGCGTCGGGCAGGCCTGGGAGGACGACGTGCGGGTGGTGCTGTTCCTGCGCCTGCGCGACGGCATGACGCTGGACGACGGGCTTCGGGACCGCATCCGCGGCGCGATCCGGAGCAACGCATCGCCCCGCCACGTTCCCGCCAAAATCATCCAGGTCAGCGACATTCCGCGCACCATCAGCGGCAAGATCGTCGAACTGGCCGTGCGCGAGGTGATCCACGGGCGCCCGGTCGCGAATCGCGACGCCCTTGCCAACCCCGAGGCGCTGGACCTCTTTCGGCAGCTGCCCGAGTTGCAGAGCTGACGCCGGCCCCATGAAGCGACCCCTGCGGGCATCTTACGAAACCGGAACGGCGGCGGAGTGGCTGGCGCAAACCGACGACGTGCTGGCGGTGTTCGAGTTCGGCCGCTCGCCCCTCGATGCGTGCGATCCCCGCCACGTGCCGGTTGCGCTGCAGACCTTGGACGCGACCCCGCGGCTCGAAATCTGGCGCGGCGACGGACCGATCCGGACCGGGGCCTGGGACGGCCTGAACTTTGCCCAGGGCGAGCACCTGACCATGGGTCACATCGCCATCGACCTGGGCCGGGGTGACGCGATCCGGGAAAGCAGTCGACTCGCCTACGAACGCCTGCAATCCTACCTGGAACAGTCGCCGCATCCCTGGGCGCTGAAAATCTGGAATTACATTCCCGGCATCAACCACGGTGAGGGCGACGCGGAGCGTTACCGGCAGTTCTGCCTCGGGCGCGCCGAGGCCGTTTCGATCGACCCGGCCGTCAGCCCGCCCCTGCCGGCCGCAACCGGCATCGGCACGCCGCTCGAAGAACCGGCCTTGCAGGTCTATTTCCTGGCCGGCGCGTTGCCGGGGCTCGATGTCGAGAACCCGCGCCAGGTCAGCGCCTGGCGTTACCCGCGCCGTTACGGCCCGCGCAGCCCCCTGTTCTCGCGCGCGACCATCCTGCGCATGAACGGTTCGAGCCAGTTCCTGCTTTCCGGCACGGCCAGCATCATCGGCCACCAGACCCATCATGAGAACCAGGCGGCCAATCAGCTCAGCGAATCGCTGCGCAATGTGCGCAGCCTGCTCGACGAGGGGCACCGCCTGATGGGCGACGCGCGCGCCCGCCTGGACGCGGATGGCGTGCACGGCCGGGTCCATGCCCGGCCGTCTATTGCGTCGTGTTCCGTGGTCTAAGAGCGGGTCTCGTTCATGATTCGGGCCAGCTTGTCCTTGGCCCAGAGCTTCTCTTTCTTCAACTGATTCAACGCCAGGTCTTCCATGGGAGCGGTGCCGAGTTCGGCGGCGGTCACTCTCTTGTCCAGCTCCTGATGACGGTTGTAGATCCGAAGAAATTCATCGTTTTCCTTCATCAGCTTTTCCATTTCTTCCTGGTGGTGTTCGAACATGTGGGAATCCTCCGATTCAATACGGGTATGAAAACGGCGAAGCAACGCGGCAGACCAGCCGCGATGAGGCTTCGCGCGATAGTGTTTTGGTTTGTGGAATGGGTACGGCTGGGCTATACGTAACGTGGCATGCGGCTTGAGCGGCCAGAACAGCCATTAACCGCGAACCCCGTTTTCAGTTGCGTAAACCATCGTACTGTCACTAACCCTAGCGCAAAAAAACGGGGGCCGCAAGCACGCCGGTCAGCGTCCGTGATGGGCGCACGTCGTCCGCCGGGACGCGGCGGCTGCGCTTCGGCTTCAGCGCTTCAACCGTCGAGCAGGATCACGTCCACGCGTCGGTTCTGCGCGCGCCCCTCCTCGGTGTCGTTGCTGGCGATCGGAAAGTCCTGCCCCATGCCGATGGACGTGACGCGCCCCGCGTCGACACCGAGCGAAACCAGGGCATTCAACACGGCGTCGGCACGTTGCTGCGAAATGCGCAGGTTGGCTTCCTCGTTGCCGGTCGAGTCGGTGTGGCCCTCGATGCGGATCTGTTTGTCGGGTTCGCTCTGCAGCAGGTCGACGACCTCGACCAGACTCTCCATCGCCTCGTCCCGCAGGTCCGTTTCGCCGGTTTCGAACAGCACGTCGCCCAGGGTGACGACGACACCGCTTTCGGTCTGTCGCAACTGCAGGTTTTCCAGCTGCCGCCGCAGGGTGTTGGCCTGCTCCACGGCCAGCTCCGCCTCGCGTTGGGCCAGCTCCGCGGCCGTGACACTGGATGCCGCCAGCGCCTTGGCCTGCTCGGCCTCGACCTGCGCCTGTTCCGCGTTACGCTGGGACTCGGCTTCACGCTGTGCCGCCAGCGCAGCTTCCTCGCGGGCGCGTCGGGCATCCTCGGCCTGAGCCTCGGAGATCATGCGCGCCTGCTCCGCCTCGAAGCGCGCGCGCTCCGCCTCCATCTGACTGGCGCGGACCAGAAGATCGTTGCGTTCCTCGCCCAGGCGAACGAATTCGGCTTCCAGTTGCTCGCGCTGGGCAACGGCCCGCGCAATCTGGATCCGCCGATCGGCCATGTAGATCAGGTGGATCCGGTAGGTATCGTTGCCGGTCGCCGTCTCGGCCTGGCGCAGGGCGCGCTCGGCCTCGCCCAGGGCCAGCGGCGCGTAGCCGGTCAGATCCTCGTTCGCTTTGAGTTCTTCGAGTTGCGTGCGCACCTGTTCCAGCGCGAGGTCTTTTTTCGGGGCGGTCGTGCAGGCGGCGAGCGCCAGGAGTGCGGCGACGGCGAGAATCTTGACGAAGGTGGTCACTGGATGGCCTCCCCGAAGGTCGCTTCGAAATCTTCACGCAGAATTTCGTTTTGCCGCGCGAGCTCCGCGACCCGCTCCCGGATTTCAGCCGTGCGGGATTTCTCGATGGCCAGCTCGGAATTGATCTCGGACTGTTCGATCAGGTAGATCGACTTCTCGGTCTGGTTGTAGCGCTCTTCCATGCCCTTGTGCGCCTCGGCCAGCTTTTCGCGGGCGAAACGCAACTCGACGGGCGAGTGCTGTTCGGCGCCGGCTTCGACGGCCGCCTCGATGCGGCGCTCGGCGCTTTCGAACGCGCCGGGGGCCGGCCGCGGGGCGACGCAGGAGGCCAGGAACGGGATCAGGAACAGCAGCGGAAGGAGGTATCGCATCGTAGTCGCAGTCTCGAGAACAACGGGGAATTATGACGCATGCCGGCGTCCACGTTAAGCCCCGCCGCCTCGATCGGACTCATTCGGCGTCCGCCTGCTGCTCGGGCGCCGCCCGGCGAAACGCCGGAAGGGCGCGACAGCGCGTCGCAATCGCGCGAATCCGCGGATACGGCTGCAGGTCGCAGGCGAAACGCTCCGCGTTGTAGACCTGGGGAATCAGGAAGCAATCCGCCAGCGTCGGGGCGTCGCCGTGGCAGAACGCGCCGCTGTCCGGCATCCCGAGCCACGACTCCAGGGCCGCGAAGCCGCGCGCGATCCAGTGCGCATACCAGCGGCTCACCGCTTCGTCGCCGAGGCCCATTTCGGCCTTGAGGTACGCCATCACGCCGAGGTTATTGAGCGGCTGGATTTCGCTGCAGACCGTCTGCACCATCGAGCGGACACGCGCCCGGCCCGGCGCGTCGCCCGGGAGCAACGGCGTTTCCGGAAACGTTTCCTCGAGGTACTCGCAGATCGCCGTCGATTGCACGATCGTGCGCGAACCGTGCCGCAGCGCCGGCACCAGGCCCAGCGGGTTGACGGCGCGGTAATCGGCTTCGTGCTGCTCGCCGCCGCCACGCACCAGGTGCACGGCCTGCTGGCGGTATTCCAGCCTTTTCAGGTTCAGCGCGATGCGAACCCGGTACGCCGAGGAACTCCGCCAGTACCCGTACAGCAGCAGGTCGGCGCCGGTTCTCTCAGGCATACGGCTCGACGATCTGTTCGATGGCGCCGAAGATCGAGCGGCCCTCGTGATCGAGCATCTCGATACGGACCACGTCGCCAAACCCCATGAAGGGCGTCGCCGCTTCCCCGTTGGCGATGATTTCCAGCATGCGCTTCTCCGCCAGGCAGGATGCGCCCCGGCCCTCGTCCTGGTTGGCGATCGTACCCGAACCGACGATCGTGCCGGCGGCAAGGGGCCGCGTCCGGGCCGCGTGAGCGACCAGGCGGGCGAAGTCGAACTGCATGTCGACCCCCGCCTCGGGCGCGCCGAAGCGCTCGCCGTTGAGCCATGAGCGGAGCGGCAGGTGCAGCACGTTGTCGCGCCAGGCGTCCCCGAGTTCGTCCGGCGTGACCAGCACCGGCGAGAGCGCGGAGCGCGGCTTCGACTGCAGGAAACCGAAGCCCTTCGCCAGCTCGCCGGGGATCAGGTTGCGCAGGCTGACGTCGTTGACCAGCCCCACCAACTGGATATGGTGGGCCGCGGTGTGCGGATCGACCGCCATCGGCACGTCATCGGTCACGACCACGACCTCGGCTTCGAAATCGATGCCGAAGGCCTCACTGGCCACCGGGATCGGGTCGCGCGGGCCGAGAAAGCCCGCCGAGGTCGCCTGGTACATCAGGGGATCCTCGTAAAAACTCTCCGGCACTTCGGCCCCGCGCGCGCGGCGCACGCGCTCGACGTGCGGCAGATAAGCGCTGCCGTCCACGAATTCGTACGCCCGCGGGAACGGCGAGGCCAGCGCCGCGAAATCGAGCCGCTGCGCGGCGCCGCAGCGGCCTTCGTTGAGTTCCTCCGACAGGGCGTTCAGACGCGGCGCGGTCTGCGCCCAGTCGTCGATCGCCGCCTGCAGCGTCGGCGCGATGTCCGTCGCCGGCACGGAGTATTGGAGATCGCGGCTGACCACGATCAGCGTGCCGTCGCGGCCGCCCGCCTTGAGGGATCCCAGTTTCATTCGGTGTCTCCTGCTTGCCATGAGTTGACGTAACCCGACCACTCGATCGCGGCGACGCGCTCGTCGGCTTCGAGGGGATCACGCGTATCGATCATCACCGCGACCTCGTCGGTGGCGCGCTTGCCCTGCTCGAACGCGTTGGCCAGCGCCTTGGGGTGCGGGCCGTGGGTCAGGCCGGCCGGGTGCCAGGTCAGCATGCCCGGATGGATGTTGTCGCGGCTGAAGAAGTCACCGCGATGGTAGAAAATGACTTCGTCGAAATCGTCGTTGTTGTGGAAGAACGGCACCTTGAGTGCGCCGGGGTCGGTTTCGAACGGGCGCGGCGCAAAGGTGCAGACCACGAAGCGGTTGGCCACGAAGGTGGTGTGCGCCGAGGGTGGCAGATGATAACGGTCGCTGAGCAGCGGCCGGATATCCCGCCAGTTCACCCGGACCGGAGCGAGATCGCCTTTCCAGCCGACGGCGTCCAGGGGATTGAACGGGTAGGTGACGGTCGTGATGCGGTCACCCCGCTTGATCTGCACCGCCCACTCGTCCTCGTCCTGCTGCGCGAGAAACGCGTCGTCGATCACGGGCGTGTCGAGCACGGCCGGATCGAAGATGGCGTGCGGGCCGACCAGGCCCTTGTCGGGCAGCTGGTAGCTGCCGCCGGTCGCCTCGATCAGCAGCAGGCGCAACGCGCCCCGCGGCTCGACCCGCCACATCGTGCTGCGCGGCAACACGACGTAGTCGCCGTCGCGGATTTCCAGGCGGCCGTAATCGCAGTAGAGGTCCGCTTCGCCGTCGTGCACGAACAGCAATTCGTCGCCGTCGGCGTTGCGCACCAGGTGATCCATGGCCTCCGCCGACTCCCAGGTGCGGATGCGGACGTGCGCATTGCCCAGCAGGTCGAAAGCGCCCCAGGGCCCGGGCCCGAAGACGCCCAGCTTCGTGGTGTCGAAAGCGCGCGGCAACAGGTCGCCCTCGATGCGCCGCCAGCCGGTCGGGGGATGGCGGTGGTACATGTGCGTGGCCGGGCCGAAAAAGCCCTCGCGGCCGAGTTCGCGCTCGAACGTGCCCGCGGGCAGGTCGCAATGCGCCTGCCGCGATGCTTCGCCCTCGCGGCGCGGAAGAGAAATCCAGTTTCGTGACATGGTGCGCTCGATAATCTGCTTGCCGATCCCCACCATATTAGTTACATTTGTAACCATATGCAAACCCGCGAACCCGCCAACCCGGCCGCATCGTTCGAACTCGAGCGCTTCCTGCCCTACCGCCTGTCGCTGCTGACCAACACCGTCAGCCAGGGCATCGCGGCGCGCTACCGCGACGCGTTCGGCATCAGCGTGACCGAGTGGCGGATCCTGGCCGTGCTCGGCCGCTTCCCGGGCCTGACGGCCAGCGAGGTCGTCGCGCGCACCGCGATGGACAAGGTCGCCATCCACCGCGGCGTCAAGGCCCTGGTCGCCGGAGGCCTCGTGGAGCGCCGCACCGACGAAGGCGACCGCCGCCGCCAGACCCTGCACATCACCCGGCCCAGGGGCCAGGCCATAATCGAAGACATCATCCCCCGCGCCCGGCAATTCGAGCGCCAGTTGCTTCAGGCGCTGACCCGCGAAGAAAGCGCCTTCCTGCAGCGCATCCTCGAAAAGCTCCAGGCATCAGCTGAAGACGCCCTCGGCGACTCGAAACGATAACGGGTCATAAAGCCAGTGCGGCACGGTCGGGAAAACCCGGCCGCGGCGCCGAGCGCCTGCTTCCAGGGGACGCTCGAGCACATCCCTGTGG
>JARROJ010000004.1:0-64565 GCA_037384065.1 Lysobacterales bacterium | reverse complement strand
CAGCGTCCTGTTTCCGTTCGACTTGCATGTGTTAAGCATGCCGCCAGCGTTCAATCTGAGCCAGGATCAAACTCTTCAGTTTAAAGTTTTTCGATTCCGGGCCGAAGCCCTTCATCTAATGCTTTAGCTGAAAGCCGTTCCTTGCTCCTGATTACTATCAGGGCATGGTCGCTTTCGTCATTGGCAAATTCACCGACGCGAGCGCCCACACAAGTTACCTGTATCTTGTTAAATAACGTGCCTGCTTCGGCACTCGCCGCTTTCGCGACCGGAAGCGTTTCGCTTCCTCTTCTCAACCCGCGCAAGGAAAACCTCGCAGCTTGAACTTGGTTCCGTTCTCGCCGCTACGGCGGGTTCGAAATTTCTGATTCCCAGCCCCGTTCCGGGCTGGCCGCCCATTATACATTGACTCAAAATTTCCGGTCAATGCCTAACGGAAAATTTCTTGTGGAAGTTTTCCGCCGAAGGCGTTTCCGACAACGGGAATGTGGCCGGAAGAGCGCGCATTATAGGCCCGCAGATTCCTGCGTCAACCCCAAAGCGGAATTATTTCGAAAAATCTTTCGGCAGCGTGATCCCGCTCAGGCCCGCCCGGTCGATTTCCTCGCCTAACCGCTGCCCGATCGCGCCGAGCATCAGGTTGCCGCAGCCCCCGGGGGAAACCCGCTGGGCCAGGCTCGCGGCCGCATCGGGCGCGTCCAGGTCGTCGAGTGTTCGCTTGGCCTCGAGGTAGGCGTCGCGGAACGGAACCCCGGCCGCCGAACGTTCAAGCGCGATGTCGGTCGCGAACATCTCGGTGGAGATCGCGCGACGCATCGCCGCGGCCTCGAAACGCATCCCCGTCACCAGGTTCGGCACCAGCGCCAGCGCCTGCAGCGCGGCCTCGAGCCCGCGAATCAGCGGCGCCTTGGTCAATTGCAGGTCCCGCTGGTACCCCGACGGCAATGACAACACCGACTGGATTTCGGCGATTGCCGCCTCGGTCGTCGCCGCCCGCCCCCGCAGCAGCTCGACGACGTCGGGATTGGCCTTGTTCGGCATGATCGACGACCCCGTCGTGTAGCGCGCCGGCAGACGGATGAAACCGAATTCGCTGGTGGTGAAAAGGCTGAGATCCCAGGCCAGGCGCCGCAGATCCTGCATCGCGTGCAACGCGGACTGCAGGGCCATGACTTCGAACTTTCCGCGGCTGTTCTGGGCATACATCGGGTTGATCTGCAGCCGCGCGAAGCCCAGTTCCGCGGCAACGCCCTCGCGATCGAGCGGCAGGTTCACGCCGTAGCCGGCGGCCGTGCCGAGCGGACTGCAATCGATCAGCGCGGCGACCTGACCGGCAAACACGAGGTTGTCGGTGAACGCCTCGGCAAAGGCGGCCAGCCAGAGGCCCGTGCTGGACGGGACGGCCCGTTGCAGGTGCGTGTAGCCCGGCATCGGCAGGTCGGGATCCGCCACGGCGCGGTCCAGGCAGGCCGCGGCGATCCTGCCGCACGACTCGGCGAGCGCCGCCAGCCGGTCCTTGAGATAGAGCCGGGTGGCGACCGCCACCTGGTCGTTGCGACTGCGCCCGGTATGGACTTTCGCGCCGACCGAACCGGCGCGTTCGGTCAGAAAGAGTTCGATCGCCGAATGACCGTCCTCGAAGCGCTCGTCCAGAATGAAGCGACCAGCCTCGAATTCGCGGCTGAGTTCATCCAGCAATTCAGACAACTGTGCGGCCTCGTCGGCATCCAGGATTCCGATCCGCTCGAGGCCCCGGACATGGGCCGCCGTCGCCCGAATATCGAACGGAAACAGGCGCCGGTCCCAGGCGATATCCTCGCCGGCGGTGAATTCGGTGATCGCCTCGTCGATCGTGGCGCCACCCGCCTCTTGCCACAGAAACTCCCGGCTCATGACACGTCTCCCGGTTCAGCCAGCCCCGCCGTCGCATGCAATCCGAACGCCAGGTTCAGGTTCTGCACCGCCTGCGTCGCGGCGCCCTTGAGCAGATTGTCGAGCACCGCGACCAGCGAAACCCGTTCGGGGTGCGCGCCGCTCGCCGCGAAACCGCCAATAATCACCCGGTGCGTGCCGCGGACCTCGGCGACTTCCGGTATCCCCTCGCGGACCTCGATCAACGGACAGGCCGCGTAAAAATCGCCGTAGACGGCGCCGAGTTCGCCCACGGTGACCGGGCGCTCGAGTTCCGCGGCCACGGTCAGGCTGATACCGCGAAAGAACGATGCGACGTGCGGCAGAAAGCGGATGTCGCGGCCAAGATGACGCGATACCTCGCGCTCGTGAATGTGATCGACCAGCGCATACGGCAACAGATTATCGCGCAACACATCGGGGTCGTTCTTGCGGGATGGTGTCTTGCCGGCGCCGCTGTAACCGGAAACACCGAACACCGCGGGCGTCCCGCCGAGCACGTCCAGCAGGGGCGCGAGCGCCAGTTGCGCGCCGGTCGCGTAGCAGCCCGGGTTGGCGATGCGCCGCGCACCGGCCAGCTTTACCGCGAACCGCTCCGGCTGGCCATAGGCCCAGTCGGGATCGAAGCGGTAATCGGCGCTCAGGTCGACGATGACCGTATCCGGCCGCGCGGCGTCGAGCGCCTCGACATAGCCCGAAGCGGCGCCGTTGGGCAGCGCCAGCACGCAGGCGTCGGCGCCGATCGCGGCCAGGTCGCCCGGCCCGATCGCCTGGAACGCAAGGTCGCAGTCGTCGAGTCCCGGCACGTGCGCCCGAACGTGCTCGCCGGCCGCGCTGCCCGACCCGACGGCGACCAGTTCGAACTGCGGATGGCGATGCAGCAGCGGCAGAAGCTCGGCGCCGGTGTAGCCGCGCGCCCCGATGACCGCGATTCTAGGCATCCGACGCCTCCACCCAACTCTCGGCGCGCTGCAGGCTGTCTTCCTTGCAGCGGCGCAACTGGTCGAAATCGTCGATGCCGATGCTGAAGGCCACCCAGTTACCCTCGGTGAAGCTGGTGCTGGCCTGCTCGAAGTACCAGGGCGTCACCGGATTGCGCGTCCGCGAACGCCAGTACAGTTGCGGGCAGCGCTGCACCAGGGCCTGCCAGACGGCGGCGCCGAGCCCGGCGCCCTGCGCCTCGGGCGTCACCGCGAACTTGTCCAGATACGGCAGGCCGTCGACACCCCTGAGGACGATCGCCATGGCGCCGTTCGATTCGCTGCGCAGGATACATTCCACATCCAGACCCTCGAAATAGTCCGCGCACAGCGTGCGGTCGAAGCTCTGTTCGAGCAGGCGCGCGGCGGCCGGTTTCAGGTCCTCGGTAAAACCCTCGTGCTCGACGATCGTCTCGCCGACCCGGATCAGCGTGCCGGCGCCGCGGTGGGTGAACAGTTCCCGCGCCAGGCTCTCGACCGAGGTAATCGAGACCGATGCGCTGTCCGGCAGCTTCGACAACAGCTGGGCGATCTGCTCGAGCTTGAGCAGCATGCCCGAGTGCACCCAGTCCTGCTTGACCAGCCAGTCGTAATCGGTACGCAGGCTGATCGCAGAAATGATGCGGCCCGATTCGTCCAGCAACCCGCCGGTTCCGGTGAGAAAGATGATCTTGTGCGGCTCGACTTCCCAGATCAGCTCGCGCGCGGCGATGTCCGCGTTGATGTTCATCACCTGGCCGGTCGTACTTTCACCGAGACAGGCGACGACCGGCAGCACCCCGCGATGCACCGCCTCGCGCACGGCCTCCAGGTCCACGCGCTGGATATCGCCGACCAGGCCATACGCGTCGCGGTCCAGGTAGTCGCAAACGAACACGCCGTGCTGAATGCCGCGCGCGCGCACGCCCTGATCCTCGAGCGCGCTGACCAGGCGCCGATTGGCGCGGTAAATGACCGGCCGGGCCACTTCCATCACCTCGGGCGTGGTGACGCGCAGACCGTCGCGCTTGACGGTCGGTACGGACGCCTCGGCCAGGGCCAGATCGAGCTGCGGCCCCGCCCCGTGCAGGATGATCGGCATCAGGCCCAGGTTGGCCAGGAAGGCCAGCGCCGAGGCCAGCGGTTCGAGCTGGTCATCGAGTACGGCGCCGCCGATTTTGATCACCGCGAACTGCAGGTCGTCCCGGCTGTACTGACGCAGGTAATAGCGCGCCTCGCGGCTGGTGCCGAGCTGGCTCAGCACCTGATTCACGATCTTGCGGATTTCAGCCATCGTTCCGGATCACCTTTTCGTAAACCGCTCGCGCGGCGCCGAGTTGCTTCAGCGCGACCCATTCATCCACCGCGTGGGCCTGGGCGATGTCACCGGGCCCCAGAACCACGGCCGGCAAGCCGGCGGCCGAGAACAGCGAAGCCTCGGTCCAGAAGTCGACCGCCGCGGCGGGCGGCAGATCGTTGGCCGCGCAGAACGCGCGGGCCCCGGTGTCGTCGCGGCCGTCCGCGGGCAACGGCTCGCCCCGGAACGGCACCTCCCAGCGCACCCCGTCGCCTTCGTCGGCGCAGGCCTGGACGTCGGCCAGAAGCCCGTCCGTCGACTGCCCCGGCTGCAACCGGGCGCTCCAGTGAACAAACGCCTCGCCGGCGATCACGTTACTCTTGGTGCCGCCGTCGACAAGGCCGATATTGAAACAGGCGCCCGGGTCCTGCGCCGATTGCTTGCGCCGCCCCGCGACCTCGAGCGCACGCGCCGCCCAGCGCGCCATCCGGTGATTCGCATTGTCCGCCAGGGCGCGCGCCTCGCTGGAATGGCCCGGCTCGCCATGGAACCAGGCCTTCACCGACAGAAAGCCCCGATGCCCGAGAACCGCCCGCGCGCCGGTCGGCTCGGCCACGACCACCTGCCGAAAACGCGCGCCGTGACCCGCGGCCAGGAAACGCTCGACGCAACAACCGCCGGCGCCCTCTTCGTCCGTCGTGAACAGCAACGCAAGGTTCTCCGCACCCTGCTCCGCCAGGTGCAACAGCACCGCCGCCGCACCCTTGATGTCACAGGCGCCGCGGCCATAGGCACGACCGTCGCTCACGCGCAGATGGTGCGGGTCACCGGACCAGCCGTCGCCCGCCGGGACCGTATCGAGATGGACATTGAACAACACGCCGGGATTGCCGCGCACGGCGAACCAGCTGACATGGCCGTCACCGTGGTCCCAGGTCTGCAGGTCGAATTCCGGGCCCACGGCCCGCGCGCAATGCGCGAAGATTGCGGCGTCACCGTCGATGCGGCGCGGCGGGTTCTGCGTATCGCAGGCGACCAGGCGCTCGAGATGGCCGAGTATGGCCGCTTCACTCATCCGCCGCCGCCCCGGACCCGGCCGGCGAGCGTCGTGCTCTGCCCCACCAGCTTGATGAATCCGACGGCCTCTTCGGGTGACCAGTCGGCGCTCTGCGCGTAAACCGCATCCGGGTTGGTCACCCGATAGCGGCTGTCCACCGCCACGGCGGCCAGAACCCCACCGCTCGTGCGCAGCGTCACCTCGCCCGTGACGAACTGCTGCGAGCTCTCCAGGTAGGCTTCCAGGTCGTACTTGTGCGGTTCATAAAAGAACCCGGTATAAACGAGATCGGCCCAGCGGTCGCTGATCTGCTTGCGAAACTGGTTCTGGAAACGCGTGTTGACCGTGTCCTCGAGCGCCTGGTGGGCGGCCAGCAAGCCGTCGATGCCCGGACACTCGAAGGCGATGCGTCCCTTCAGGCCGATGACCACGTCGCCGGTGTAAATGTGGCGCCCCACGCCCCAGGCGCCGAGGGCCTCGTTGAGCCGCTTGAGAAGCTCAGGACCGTTCAGCCGCTCGCCGTCGAGGCTGACGGCTTCGCCGCGTTCGAAACCGAGCCGGACTTCCAGCGCGCCTTCCGGCCAGTCCGCGCGGTCCGCGGTGCGGGTCCAGGCGTCGTCGGCCGGCGCCAGGTACTCGTCGATTTCGCTGCCGGAAATGGTGGTGCCGAGCAGATTCTCGTTGATCGAGTACCGGCTGGCGGACGCCTCGACGGGGATACCGGCGTCGGCCATCACCTGCAACTCGTAGTCGCGCACCGCTTTCACCCGCGACTGCAGATCGCGGATCGGCGCGTGGATTTCGTAATCGCCCAGGCTGCGCACCGTCTGGTCGAAACGCAGCTGATCGTTGCCCATGCCGGTGCAGCCGTGGCCGAAGTGGCGAGTCCCGAGTTCGTCGCACAGTTCGAGGCAGCGCTTGACGATCAGGTAGCGGTCGCTGCACAGCAAGGGGTATTCGCCCAGCATGCGGGCGTGGCTCCAGACGAGCGGGCGGACGAACTCGTCCCAGATCGCCTGGGACGCGTCGATTTCGTGATGGCGGGCCGCGCCCAGATCGATGGCGCGGTTACGGATCGATTCACGCCCCGCCGCGTCGACGCCACCGGTGTCGACGAACGCCGTATGCACTTCGAAACCCTGCTGAACCAGGTCCACGACACAGTAACTGGTGTCCAGGCCGCCGGAAAAGGCGAGTACGATTTTTTCTTTCATGTTTTCTTCCTGTTGGATTCGGATGACCGGATGTCGTCAGACGCCCAGCAGTCGCATCATGACGGCCTTTTGCACGTGCAGGCGGTTCTCGGCTTCGTCCAGCGCCACGCAATACTCTGCGTCCATAACGCCGTCGGTCGCCTTGACGTTGCGCCGCAGCGGCAGGCAATGGCTGAACAGGCCGTCGTTGGTCAGCGCCATTTTTTCCTCGTCGACGATGAAGTGGCGGTACTTGCTCCGCAGCGCCCACTCCTCTTCCGGTCGGCCGTAGAACGGCAGGGCGCCCCAACTCTTGGCGTAAACGACGTCCGCGCCCGTGTAGGCGTCCTCGATGTCGTGCGTGAGCCGGTACGAACCGCCGGACTGCGCGGCGAAGCGTTGCGCGGCGTCCTCGAACTGCGGATCCAGCCGGTAGGCTTCCTCGGGGCACAACAGGGTCACGTCCATGCCGAACTTGCTCGCGATCAGGAGGGCCGAGTTGGCGACCGCCGTGTTCAGCGGGCGGGGGTGCCAGGTCCAGGTCAGGACGAATTTGCGGTTCTGCACCGCACCGAGCCGTTCACGCAGGGTCTGCATCAGCGCCAGTTCCTGGCAGGGATGCACGATGGTCTCCATGTTGATGACCGGCACCGAGGCATGCCGGGCCAGGCTGCGGATGACGCCGTCCTCGCGATCCTTCGACCAGTCCTGGAACTTCGGAAACGCGCGGATGCCGATGAGGTCGCAGTAGCGGGACAACACACCGGCGACCTCGGCGATGTGCTCCTCGGCCTCGCCCTCCATGACCGCGCCGGGTTCGAACTCGACGCCCCAGGCGTCCTTGCCGGGTTGCAGGACGATGGCGATCCCGCCCAATTGCTGCATGCCGAGATCGAACGACGTGCGCGTGCGCATCGACGGATTGAGAAACATCAGTGCGATCGACTTGCCGCGCAGCGTGTCGCGGATCGGGTCGCTCTTGAGTTCGGCCGCCAGGTCCAGCAAACCGGCCAGTTCGTCCCGCGACCAGTCGGCGGTGCTCAGAAAATGCCTCATTTCTTCATCTCCAATGCGAAAAACCCAGCCTTCGGCCGGGTTTTTCTGGTGTTCATTCGATCGATTCGAATTACGCGGCAACCCAGCCCGAAGCGTGATCGCGGGGTCGGCGAAAGCGGCGGAAGGACGCACCTGAACGAATCATCGACATGTCCGTGAATGTAAGTAATTTTACAGGCCAATGCAACCGGACCGCGCGACCGGGCGCGCGGCCGTCAACCGCCCGCTTTTTTGCGCGGTACGTACAGGTCGGTCACCGTCCCTTCGAAAACCTCCGCCGCCAGCCCCACGGTCTCCGAAAGAGTGGGATGCGGATGAATCGTCAGGCCGATATCCGCGGCCTCCGCGCCCATCTCGATGGCCAGCACGCACTCGGCGATGAGGTCGCCGGCCTGCGGCCCGACGATGCCGGCGCCGATGAGGCGATCGGTCTCGCGATCGAACAGCAGCTTGGTGAAGCCCTCGGAACGGTCGTTGCCGAGCGCGCGGCCGCTCGCCGCCCAGGGGAATTTCCCGACCTCGAATTCGAGCCCCGCCGCGCGGGCCTCGGCCTCGGTGACACCGGCCCAGGCGACCTCGGGATCGGTGTACGCCACCGAGGGAATGACCCGGGCATCGAACGCGCTCTTCTCGCCGGCGCAAACCTCGGCGGCGACCTTTCCTTCGTGGGTCGCCTTGTGCGCCAGCATCGGCTGACCGACGACGTCGCCGATCGCGAAGATGTGCGGCACGTTGGTGCGCATCTGCCGGTCGACGGCGATGAACCCGCGCTCGTCAACCGTCACCCCGGCGGCCTGCGCGTTGATGCGCTGGCCGTTCGGGGTTCGTCCGACGGCCACCAGGACGCGATCGAAATCCTGCTTGCCCTCGTGCTTGCCTTCGAAATGCGCGACCAGGGCGTCGTCGGCGATGTCGATCCGCGTCACCCGGGTTTCGAGGTGAATCGCCTCGTACCGCTTGGCGATGCGCCGCTGCAGCGGCTTGACGAGGTCCGGGTCCGTGCCGGGCATCAGGTTCGGAGTGAGTTCGACCACGGTGACCCGGCTGCCGAGCGCATCGTAGACGCAGGCCATCTCGAGACCGATGATGCCGCCTCCGACCACCAGCAGGCGTTCGGGAATGTCTTCCAGTTCCAGCGCGGCGGTCGAATCCATCAGGCGGGGGTCGCCCCAGGGCATATTGGGCAGTTCCAGCGACTGCGAACCGACCGCGATGATCGCGTTGGCGAAGCCGATGCGCCGCTCGCCGTCCGCCTGCTTCACCAGCAGTTCGTGCGGCCCGGCGAATTCCGCCCGGCCCTGGACCACCTCGACCTTGCGTTGTTTCGCCATGCCGGCGAGGCCGCCGGTCAGCTTGCCGACCACCCCGTCCTTGAAACCGCGCAGACGATCCAGATCGATTTGCGGTTCGCCGAAACTGACGCCGTGAGCGGCCAGCGCGGCGGCCTGGTCGATCACGGCGGCCGTGTGCAGCAGGGCCTTGGACGGAATGCAGCCGACGTTGAGGCAGACGCCGCCCAGGGCATCGTAACGTTCGACCAGCGCGACGCGCAGGCCGAGGTCGGCGGCGCGGAACGCGGCGGTGTAGCCGCCCGGGCCGGCCCCGATGACGGCGACGTCGAATTCGTATGAATCACTCACGGGTCTCTTGCTCCATGCTCCGACCGGCGGTCAGAGCGTCAACCGCCGAAGGTCTTCCAGACGGCTGCCCAGAAAACGGACAAAGCGCGCTGCCGCGGCGCCGTCGATGACGCGATGGTCGTACGACAGGCTGAGCGGAAGCATCAGGCGCGGCTGGAAGTTTTCGCCATCCCAGACGGGCTTCATCTGCGAACGGGAAACACCGAGAATCGCGACTTCCGGCGCATTGATGATCGGCGTGAACGCGGTTCCGCCGATCCCGCCCAGGCTGGAAATGGAAATGCAGCCGCCCTGGATATCGGCCGGTTTGAGTTTCTGCTCGCGCGCCCTGGCGCTGACCTCAGCCAGCTCGGCGGCCAGTTCCATGATGCCCTTGCGGTCGCAGTCGCGAATGACCGGCACCACCAGACCGTCCGGCGTATCCACGGCGACGCCGACGTTGTAATACTTCTTCACGATCAGCGTCTCGCCGTCGCTGTCGAGCGAGGCATTGAAACGCGGGAATTTTTTCAGCGCAGCGACCATCGCCTTGATCAGGAACACCAGCGGCGTGAGCTTGAAGCCCTGCGCCTTCGCGTCCTCGATGTTGGCCTGGCGGAAGGACTCCATGTCGGTGATGTCCGCCTCGTCGTGCTGCGTGACGTGCGGAATGCCGACCCAGTTGCGATGCAGATGGGCCGCTGAAATTTTCTGGATACGGGTCAGCGCCTGGCGTTCGACGTCGCCGAACCGGCTGAAATCCGGCATCTGCAGTTCGGGGAAATCCAGGTCGAGACCACCGATCCGGCCGCCGGCAGATGCCGGCGCCGCGGCCGGCGACGTCATGACCTGCTTGACGAACGCCGTCACGTCGTCGCGGGTGATGCGGCCCTTGCTGCCGCTGCCGCTCACGCGGCCCAGGTCGGCGCCGAGCTCGCGCGCGTAGCGGCGCACAGCCGGGCTGGCGTACGGAACGTTCGACGGATCGACCGCCGCCGCGCCCGTTGGGCGCTCTTCGCCGGCCGCGGTCGGCGCTGCGTCCGGTTCGGCTTTCTCCTCGATCGCTGCTTCTTCCCCGGCGGGCGGTTCCTTGGCCGGCGGTTCTTCGGCGGGTGGTTCCTCAGCGGAGGACTTCTCGGCCTCGCCCCCCTCGTCCGCATCGCCGGCGGCGCCGGCATCTTCGCTGTCGCCGGCCGCATCCGCCTCGACCTCGAGGATCGCGACCACATCGCCCTCGGACACCGTGTCGTCGACCTTTACCTTCAGCGCCCGGATCACGCCGGCCGACGGTGACGGGACCTCCATCGTCGCCTTGTCGCTTTCCAGCGTGATCAGGCTGTCTTCCGCGTCGACGCGGTCGCCCTCGGCCACCAGCAGCTCGATTACCGGGATATCGCTGAAGTCGCCGATATCCGGCACCTTGATTTCAATTCGGTCAGTCACTGTTCTCTCCGCTCCGCTCGACGACCGCCATCAGGCCGAAACCGGGTTGGTCTTGTCCGGGTCGATGCCCAGCGAGGACCGCGCTTCAATCAATTCGCTCATGCCGATGAGTTCCCGCCGGTACAGTGCGTAAAGCGCCGCGTAGGCGATCTGGTAACGATCGACCTCGAAGAATCGCCGCAGTTTCTCGCGCGTGTCCGACCGGCCGAAGCCGTCCGTGCCGAGCACGATGTAGTCCTCCTGCGGAAGAAATCCGCGGACCTGGTCGGCGAACGCCCGCACGTAGTCCGACGCGGCGATCACCGGGCCCTTGCGCTCCCGCAGGCACTGGGTCACCCAGGGAATGCGCGGTTCCTTCTCCGGATTGAGCCGGTTCCAGCGCGCGCAATCGACGCCGTCGCGACGCAGCTCGGTAAAGCTGGTGGCGCTCCAGACATCCGCCTGGACGCCGAAATCCTGCTCCAGGATGTTGGCCGCCGCAATCGCCTCGCGCAGGATTGCGCCCGACCCCATCAGCTGCACCTTCTTCGCCGCGTCGCCGCTTTCCCTGAGCAGATAGAGGCCCTTGCGGATGCCTTCCTCGGCGCCTTCCGGCATGCCCGGGTGGGGATAGTTCTCGTTCTCCACGGTGAGGTAGTAGAAAACATCCTCGCCTTCCTGGAACATGCGCCGCATGCCGTCCTGGACGATGACCGCGATTTCGTAGGCGAAAGACGGATCGTAGGCGACGCAGTTGGGCACCATCCCCGCCATCATGTGACTGTTGCCGTCCTCGTGCTGCAGGCCCTCGCCGTTGAGCGTCGTCCGGCCGGCCGTGCCGCCCACCAGGAAGCCCCGCGCGCGCATGTCGCCGGCCGCCCAGGCCAGGTCGCCGATACGCTGGAAACCGAACATCGAGTAGAAAATGTAGAACGGAATCATCGTCACGCCCGACGCCGAGTAGCTGGTCGCGGCGGCGATCCAGGACGACATCGCCCCGGCCTCGGTGATCCCCTCCTGCAGGATCTGCCCCTTCTGGTCTTCCTTGTAGAACATCAGCTGATCGGAATCGACCGGCGTGTAGAGCTGGCCGACGGACGAATAGATGCCGAGCTGGCGGAACATGCCCTCCATGCCGAAGGTGCGCGCCTCGTCCGCGACGATCGGCACGATGCGTTCGGCGAACGATTTCTGGCGCAGCAACTGCGTGAGCAGGCGCACGAACGCCATCGTCGTGCTCATTTCGCGCTCGCCGGAGGACTGCAGCAGCTTGTCGAATACCCCCAGGTCGGGCGCCTCGATCGGGCCGTCCTGGCGTTGCCGCTGCGGAATGAAACCGCCCAGCGCTTTGCGGCGCTCGAGCATGTACTTGATCTCTTCGCTGTCCGGCCCCGGATGGTAGTAGGGTACGTCCTCGAGTTCCTCGTCCGGAACCGGAACGCCGAAACGGTCACGGAACTGGCGCACCGCATCGACATCCATCTTCTTTTGCTGATGGGTGATGTTCTGAGCCTCGCCGGCGGTGCCCATGCCGTAGCCTTTCACGGTCTTGGCGAGAATCACGGTCGGCTGGCCGGGTGACGCCACCGCGGAGGCGTAGGCCGCGTAGACCTTGTGCGGGTCGTGACCGCCGCGATTCAGTCGCCAGATATCCTCGTCGGTCATCGTGGCGACCATGTCGAGCAATTCGGGATACTTGCCAAAGAAATGCTCGCGCGTGTACGCGCCGCCCTTGGCCTTGTAATTCTGGTAGTCGCCGTCGACCGCTTCTTCCATGCGCTGACGCAGCAGGCCCTGGGTATCCTTGGCGAAGAGCTTGTCCCAGTACGAACCCCAGATGACCTTGATCACGCGCCAGCTTGCGCCGCGGAACACGCCCTCGAGTTCCTGGATGATCTTGCCGTTGCCGCGCACCGGGCCGTCCAGCCGCTGCAGGTTGCAGTTGACGACGAAGATCAGGTTGTCGAGTTTTTCGCGGCCGGCCAGCGAGATCGCGCCCAGCGATTCCGGCTCGTCGGTTTCGCCGTCGCCCAGGAAACACCAGACTTTCCGGTCGGAGGTGTCGGCGATGCCCCGGTGGTGCAGGTACTTCAGGAAGCGCGCCTGGTAGATGGCCATGATCGGCCCCAGGCCCATCGACACGGTCGGCAACTGCCAGTATTCCGGCATCAGCCAGGGGTGCGGGTAGGAACTCAGCCCGTTGCCCTCGGACTCCTGGCGGAAATGGTCCAGTTGTTCCTCGGTCAGGCGCCCCTCGAGAAACGACCGTGCATAGACGCCGGGCGAGGAATGCCCCTGGATGAACACCAGGTCGCCGCCGCCCGGGTGATCCGGGCCGCGGAAGAAATGGTTGAAACCGATATCGTAGAGGGTCGCCGCCGAGGCGAAACTGGCGATGTGCCCGCCGAGTTCGCCGCCGCGCTTGCTCGCGCGCACCACCATCGCCATCGCGTTCCAGCGGATGAACGACTTGATCCGGCGCTCCATCTGGTGGTCGCCCGGGTGTTTCTTGCCGAGATGCGCGGGAATGGTGTTGATGTACGCGGTCGTCGCCTTGTACGGCAGGTAGCCGCCGGACCGGCGCGTGAAATCGACCATCTGCTCGAGCAGGAAATGGGCCCGCTCGGGACCCTCGCGCTCGATGACCGCCTGGATCGATTCCAGCCATTCCTGGGTTTCTTCGCGGTCGACGTCCTCGGTGATCTTCTCGATATCGGTGTTCATTGATGGATTTTCCTCAGACTCCGTAGCGAGCCCGTGATTCCTTGTCCAGCTTGATAAAACGCAGCGTGTTGGTGCCGCCGGAAAGACGCATCCGGTCGCCCATGGTGATGATGACCCGGTCGTTCTCGCGGATCGCGCCGTGCGACATCAGCGTGCGCAGGGCTTCGGTGACGACTTTGTCCGCATCGTCGCTGTCGAGTTCCTGCTTGACCGGAAAGACATCGCGAAACATCGCCATGCGCCGGCGGCTGTTCTCGTTGGTGGAGAACGCGAAGATCGGCACCGAGGACTGCACGCGCGAGAGCCATTGGGCCGTCGAACCGGACTCGGTCAGCGCGATGATGGCCTGCACCGAGACGTTGGTGGCCATGAACATGGCGGCCATCGCGATGCTCTGGTCGATCCGCTCGAAGCGGGGATTGAGTTTCTTGCACTCCCCCTCGGACTCGAAATGCCGCTCGGCGCCGAGACAGATCCGGTTCATCGACTCGATGACCTTGACCGGATGTTTGCCGACCGCCGTCTCGGCCGACAGCATCACCGCGTCGGTGCCGTCGAGCACCGCATTGGCCACGTCGAGCACTTCCGCGCGTGTCGGAATGGGGTTGGCGATCATCGACTGCATCATCTGTGTGGCGGTGGCGACGATCCGGTTGTGCGCAATGGCCGTGCGAATGATGTGTTTCTGCAGTCCGGGCAACTCTTCGTCCCCGATTTCGACCCCGAGGTCGCCGCGGGCGACCATGATCGCATCGGACACGTCGCAGATCTCCGGCAGATTCCGGATCGCCTCCATGCGCTCGATCTTGGCGACCAACGCCGCGTGACTGCCCGCCTCGCGCAACAGCGATCGGGCATGCTCGATGTCGCTTGCATCGCTGACGAACGAAACCGCGACGAAATCCGCGCCCACGCGCGCCGCCAGTTCGATGTGCGGGCGGTCGTGCGCGGCCAGGCCGGCGACCGACAGCCCTCCGCCCCGGAGATTGAGGCCCTTGCGGTCATACAGCGTGCCCCCGTTCTCGACCAGGCAGTGTACCTGGCCACCGCGCACGGCCTGGACCTGCATCGAGATCAGACCGTCGTCCAGCAGCAGCGTGTCGCCGACATCGACGTCCTTGTGGAGATCCGGGTAGCTGACGCCGACCCGGCGGTCATCACCGGGTTTTTCCGGGTGTTCGGTATCGAGGATGAAATGATCGCCCCCGACCAGTTCCGCCGAACCGTTCTCGAACTTCTCGATACGGATCTTGGGCCCCTGCAGATCGACCAGGATCGCGACCTGCCAACGCAGGTTCCTGGCGGCCTCGCGCACCATGCGCGCACGCCGCTCCTGGGTCTCAGCGTCCCCGTGCGACATGTTCAGACGGAACACGTCGACCCCCGCCCGGATCATTCCTTCGAGGACGGCCGGATCGTCGGTGCCGGGGCCAAGCGTCGCGATGATCTTGGTGCGGCGCCGGTGACTGCCTTTTCGGTTCATGGTGACATTCATGGGCGGAATTATAGAAGGAATTGATGCAACCGGTGGAATCTTTGGCGCCGGCGCACAGCGCCCGGCGCGTGTTTCAGCTTCCGGCCCGGTGCGGATACTGCTCGAAGATGCGGTTGGTCGCGGTATAGATCGCATCGCGCAGCGCCTGTGCGACCTTGTCGTCCACCTCGGCGACCGCGACGCCCTGCCAGACCATGCGGTTCGCCCGATCATCGACCATATCGATGAACAGCGAGGCCTCGCTGTACGCCGTTTGACGCGAGCCGAGCCCGATACCGACACCCAGCGCGGATCCGTAGGACGCACCGCCCGCGCCCTGGTAATACGCGCCGGTCATGTAGGGACGCGTGTGGGCCGACATCCGCACCTTGTCGTCGGCGCGAAGACTGACGTTGATTCTCAGGTCGGGCTGGTCCGCCTTGCGGTAGCCGCGCACGCTCATTTCCCGCTCGATCGCGGCGCGGAAATGCTCGCCGAAGACCGGCGAGTTGTTGCCGCCCTCGATACCGAGCTGCGGAAAAAAGTTCCAGGTTTCGTACTGACTGAAATCGGCCGAAGAATCGGCCTCCGAGCGCACCGTCAGCTTCGACGCACACGCAGACACGAGCAGCGCGAACAGCAGCAGCGCCAGCGTTCGCGCGCCGCGGCTGGCGTTCAGTTTGAGATCCATGCGTCGCTCCCGTGAAAGACAGGGCGTTATCGTAGCAGCCGGCGCACGGCAGGTCATCCGCCGCCGGGGTCCCGGGCCGCAGTAAGGCGGCCGGCCGCGAGCGCGGCCGGCCGAACGATCGGTTCAGGAAGCGTCCGCCGCTTCCAGTGCCGCAACCGCCGGGAGGGTCTTGCCCTCGACGAATTCGAGAAACGCACCGCCACCGGTCGAGATGTAACTGATGTCGTCGCGCACATCGAACTGATCGATGGCCGCCAGGGTGTCGCCGCCACCGGCGATGCTGTACGCCGACGAGCGGGCGATCGCCTCGGCCATGGCCCAGGTGCCGCCCGCGAAATTGCGGAACTCGAACACGCCGACAGGACCGTTCCAGATGATGGTGCCCATGCCGGCGATGATCTCCGAATAGGCCATGGCCGTCAGCGGGCCGATGTCCAGGATCATTTCATCGTCATGCACTTCGTCGACCTTGCGGGTGAACGCCGGGGCGTCCGCCTCGAAGGCCTTGGCGACCAGCACATCCCGCGGAATCGGAATTGCGCCTCCGCGCTCGTGCGCTTTCTTGATCAGCCGTTGCGCATCCGGAATCAGGTCGGGCTCGTACAGCGACTTGCCCACCTTGTGACCGCTGGCCGCGATGAAGGTGTTGGCGATGCCGCCGCCGACGATCATCTCGTCGACCTTGTCCAGCAGCGTGTCCAACACCGTCAACTTGGTGGAGACCTTGGAGCCGCCGACAATGGCGAGCATCGGCCGTTCCGGGTGCTTCAGGCCCTTGTGCAGTGCATCGAGTTCGCGGGCCAGCAGCAAACCGGCCGCCGCCACCGGTGCGAAACGGACCACGCCCTCGGTGGAGGCCTGGGCGCGATGCGCGGTGCCAAAAGCGTCCATCAGGAACACGTCGCAGAGCGCGGCGTACTTGCGCGCGAGGCTCTCGTCGTTGCTCTTCTCACCGACGTTGAACCGGACGTTCTCGCACAACACGACTTCGCCGGGTTCGATTTCGAAGCCGTCGAGCCAGTCCTCGACCAGCCGAACCGGCCGATCGAGTAATTCGGACATCCGGTCGGCGACCGGCCGCATCGAGAACTTCGACTCGGGCTGGCCTTCCACCGGACGGCCGAGATGGGACAACAGGATGACCGCGGCCCCTTTCTCCAGCGCCCGTTCGACGGTGGGTAACGACGCCCGGATGCGCGCGTCGGAAGTGACCCGGCCATCGCTGACCGGGACATTCAGGTCCTGGCGGATCATGACCCGCTTGCGGGCCAGATCCAGGTCTTCCATTCTCAGGTAGCTCATGATTCCTCAGGCGTTCATCAGCGCAACCGTGGTATCCAGCATGCGGTTGCTGAACCCCCACTCGTTGTCGTACCAACTCAGAACCTTCACCAGGCTGCCGTTGACGCGGGTCAGGCCGGCATCGAAGATGGACGAGTTGGGGTTGTGGTTGAAGTCGATCGATACCAGCGGCAGGTCGTTGTAGGCGAGCACGCCCTTGAGCGGACCCTCGGCCGCGGCCTTGCACGCCGCATTGACCTCTTCGACCGTCGTCGGACGGCTGGATACGAAGCTCAGGTCGACGACGGAGACGTTGATCGTCGGCACGCGCATGGAGAATCCGTCCAGGCGGCCGTTCAGTTCCGGCAACACCAGGCCGACAGCCGCCGCGGCGCCCGTCTTGGTCGGAATCTGGCTCATCGTGGCCGAACGCGCACGCCGCAGATCCTTGTGGAAGACGTCGGTCAGCACCTGGTCGTTGGTATAGGCATGGATCGTCGTCATCAGGCCGTTCTCGATACCGACCGCCTCGTGCAGGACCTTGGCCACCGGGGCCAGGCAATTGGTCGTGCAGGACGCGTTGGAAATGACCGTATCGGTCGACTTCAGATCGCCGTCGTTCACGCCGAACACGATCGTGTTGTCGACGTTCTGGCCCGGGGCCGAGACGATGACTTTCTTGGCGCCGGCGGTGATGTGCGCGCCGGCGGTTTCCTTGCTGCGGAACAGGCCGGTGCACTCGTAGACGACATCGACGCCGAGTTCGGCCCAGGGCAGCTTGGAAGGATCGCGCTCGGCGAAGACCTTGACGCGATGGCCGTTGACCACGAGGTCGCCGTCGTCCACGCTCACGTCACCGGAAAACGTGCCGTGGGCCGTATCGTACTTGGTCAGGTGGGCGTTGGTCGCCGCGTCACCGAGGTCGTTGATCGCGACGATTTCGATCCGGTCGAGCCAGCCGTACTCATGGACAGCGCGCATGATGTTACGGCCGATACGCCCATAGCCGTTGATTGCTACTTTGATGCTCATTGGTTTTCTGTCTCCTTATCTGAAATAGGTTGAGATCAATCCACGGCGGACAGGGAATCCCGTACCGCCTGGCTGACGTTTGCGGACGTCAGCCCGTAGTGTTCATAAAGTTCCGGCCCCGGGGCCGAAGCGCCGAAGGTATCCACGCCGATCACACGTCCGGCCGCGCCCGCGATGCCGGCCCAGCAGGCCGTCACGCCCGCCTCGACCACCACTCGCGCCCGCACGGCGGACGGCAGCACCTGCTCCCGCCAGGCGGCGTCCTGTTGCAGGAACAGGCCCGGGTTGGGCATCGAAACCACGTTCACGCGCACCCCTTCGGCCGACAAGGCGTCCGCCGCCTCGACCGCCAGCGCGACCTCGGAACCGGTCGCGATGATCAGGGCATCGGGGTGTTCGTGGCCACCGGCCAGCACGTAGCCCCCGCGCGCGATCGCGTCGACCTGGGCGGCGCTGCGCGCCTGGTGCGGCAACCCCTGGCGGGTCAACACGAGCACGGTCGGACGACCGGTGTTTTCGATGGCGTACTTCCAGGCCATCGCCGTTTCCGTAGTATCGCACGGCCGCCAGACGTCCAGCCCGGGGATCAGCCGCAGGCTGGCGACGTGTTCCACCGGCTGGTGGGTCGGACCGTCCTCGCCGAGCCCGATCGAGTCGTGCGTGTACACGTAGATGTTGTGCGCCGGCAACAGGGCCGACATGCGCACGGCGTTGCGCGCGTAATCCGAGAACACGAGGAAGGTGGCATTGTACGGGATGAAACCGCCGTGCAGCCCGATGCCGTTGGCGATCGCCGTCATGCCGAATTCGCGCACGCCGAAATAGATGTAGTTGCCGTCCTCGCTGCCGTCATTGACGTCCACGCTGCCGGACCAGATCGTGTTGTTCGATCCGGCCAGGTCCGCCGACCCGCCGATCAGCTCCGGAAGCAACGGGCCAAAGGCATTGAGCGCGATCTGCGAGGATTTGCGCGTCGCGACCTTGCCGCCATCGGCCTGGATCGCGGCGATCAGTTCGTCCGACCGGGCGGCCCAGTCCCCAGGCAGCTTGCCGGCCATGCGGCGCTCGAATTCCTCGGCCAGTCCCGCGAAGTCGGTGCGAAACGCCTCGAAGCGGTCGTTCCAGGTGGCCTCGGCAGCGGCGCCCCGGTCGCGGGCATCCCAGGCGCTGTAGATCTCGTCGGGGATTTCGAACGGCGGGTGGTTCCACCCCAGGTTCCGGCGCGTCGCGGCGATCTCGTCCTCGCCCAGCGGCGCACCGTGCGTCGCTTCGCTGCCCTGCTTGTTCGGCGCGCCGAAACCGATGATGGTGCGGGCGCAGATCAGGGTCGGGCGGCCGGTCTCGTCCTTCGCCGTATCGATCGCCTGCTGGATTTCCACCGGATCATGGCCATCGACACCGCGGATCACCTGCCAGCCATACGCCTCGAAGCGGGCGGGCGTGTCGTCGGTGAACCAGCCCTCCACTTCGCCGTCGATCGAGATCCCGTTGTCGTCCCAGAAGGCGATGAGTTTGCCCAGCCCCAAGCGGCCGGCCAGCGAGCAGACCTCATGGGAGATGCCTTCCATCAGGCACCCATCCCCCAGGAAGACCCAGGTGTGATGATCCACGATCTGGTGACCGCCGCGATTGAATCGGTCGGCCAGCACCTTCTCGGCCAGCGCCATGCCGACCGCGTTGGCGACCCCCTGGCCCAGTGGACCGGTCGTGGTTTCGACGCCCGGCGCCTCGCCGTATTCCGGGTGCCCGGGGGTTTTTGAATGCCACTGGCGGAAATTCTTCAGATCCTCGATATCGAGATCGTAGCCGGTCAGATGAAGCAGCGAGTAGAGCAGCATCGAGCCGTGCCCGTTGGACAGCACGAAACGGTCGCGGTCGGGCCAATGCGGATTGCGTGGATTGTGCTTCAGGTTGTCGCGCCACAACACCTCGGCGATATCCGCCATCCCCATCGGAGCACCCGGGTGACCGGAGTTGGCGCGCTGAACGGCGTCCATCGACAAAGCGCGTATGGCATTCGCAAGCTCTCTCTTTTCAGGCATGGGGGGATTCCTTTTTCGTCAGTCGAAACATCGGGGTAGCATTCGCTCGGCGCAGAAGACCGAAAGCGGATTTTGCGGTCCATTGTGCAACCGTTTCCGGGCTGGAACAAGCACTTCGCCCATGATACACGGAGCCGTCGATCTGTCGCTTGACCGGGGTCAGCCCCGGTTCGCCGCCCGGCCGAATTTCTGCAGGCGGCCGGCGCGGTAGTCGGACCAGTAGTCGTTCAGTTCCTTCTTGACCACCGGCAACAGGAAGTAAATGCCGAGGATGTTGGGAAAGGCCATCGCGAAAATCATCGCATCCGAGAAGTCGATCACCGCACCCAGTTGCATCGACGAACCGATCACGATGAAGACGAGGAACAGGATCTTGTACAGCGCGTCGCTCACGACCGATTCACCGAACAGGTAGGTCCAGGCCTTGAGCCCGTAGTACGACCACGAAATCATCGTCGAGAACGCGAACAACACCACGGCCACGGTCAGCACCCACGGAAACCAGGAAATCGACGAACCGAAGGCCGCCGAAGTCAGAGCCACGCCCTGGCTCGGATCCACCGAGGGATTCCAGGTTCCGGTGATGATGATGACGAGCGCGGTGATCGTGCACACGACCACGGTGTCCACGAACGGCTCGTACAACGCCACCAGCCCCTCGGTCACGGGGCGGCCGGTGCGCACCGCCGAGTGGGCGATCGCCGCCGACCCGATACCGGCCTCATTCGAAAACGCCGCTCGTTTGAATCCCTGGAACAGGACGCCCACCACGCCGCCGGCGACGCCTTCCGGGCTGAACGCGCCGGACACGATCGCGGCCAGCGCGGCGGGCACCGCCGGCGCGTTCGCCGCAATGATGGCGAGTCCGGCGAGAACGTAGATGACCGCCATGAACGGCACGATCTTCGAGGTCACCCGCGCGATCCCTTGAATACCCCCGATCACGACCAGGCCGACCAGGCTCGCCACGACCACGCCGAACAACCAGCCCCGACCGACCAGCCAGCTCTGCTCGCCGCCCGTGACCGCGACCAGCTGCATGTAGCTCTGATTGGCCTGGAACATGTTGCCGCCGCCGAACGAGCCGCCGACACAGAACACGGCGAACAGTACGGCCAGCACGCGACCCAGCGTTTTCAGTCGGTCGCTGCGTTCGGCCAGCCCCTTGGAGAGGTAGTACATCGGACCGCCCGACACGGTGCCGTCCGTGTATTCGTTGCGGTATTTAACGCCGAGCGTGCACTCGACGAATTTCGACGACATGCCGAGCAGGCCGGCGAGAATCATCCAGAAGGTCGCTCCGGGACCGCCGAGCGATACGGCGACCGCGACGCCCGCGATGTTGCCGAGCCCGACGGTTCCGGACAGTGCGGTGGCCAGGGCCTGAAAGTGCGTGACCTCGCCCGCCGCGGTCGGGTCGCTGTAATCGCCCCGCACCAGCTGGAAGCCGTGCCGCAGCGCGCGCAGGTTGATGAACCCGAAATAGAGGGTGAACAGGGTCGCCGCGAAAATCAGCCAGACCAGGACGAACGGAATGTCCACCCCGGCCACCGGAAAGCCGGCGAACACAAAACCGTACACGGCGTCGGCGAACGGCCGGACGGCCTCGTCGATCCGCGCGTCCAGGCTGTCGGCGGCATGCGCCGGAAGCGCGGCGCACCAGGGCGCCGCGGCAAGGATGCGGCGGCACCCCGCTCTGAATTGTGACATCGGACTCTCCGTTCTTTGTTTTTATCGTTCTTCGCGTCGCCGTCCGGACGGCGCGAACGTTCAGGGCACGACCGTAACGGGCACCTCTGAAATCTGCACCAGCGAATTGGTGACACTGCCAAACAACTGGGCCCTGATCCGCGAGGAACCCGTCTTGCCGATGATGATATCGGTGACGCCGAATTCGTCGGCGATCGCCTTCAGGGTCTCCGCCGGGTGGCCGTGTCGCACGACGCCGCGGGCATCCAGGCCGTTCTCGCGCAACTGCGTCACCTCCGGATCGACAATTTCCTGGTGCGCGCGCTCGAGTTCCGCCTCCCGGCGCTTGTGGCGTTCCTCGTTTTCCTGCGGCGTGTTGAAACTGAACGGCGACCACTGGATGACGTGGGCGACGATCAATTGCAGCCCGGCGTTTTCCGCGGCTTGCGCCGCGTACGCGAGCGCCCGCTGGCTGCATCCGCTGCAGTCGACACCGACCAGCAGGACCCGGCTCATTCGCACGCCCACGGGTCTTCGGTTCGCGTCCGCCACGGTCGGCCCGCCTGATTCATTCGGCCGCACCCCGCCATTTGATCGAACACCCGATCGATGCGATCTGTTCCTCGGGGCCCTGTCCGGTTTCCGCGACCTGCTTCATCGCCAGGAACAGGTCCCGGCGCACATCGCCCGCGTCGGCCTCCCGGCCACTCGCGTCCAGGCGTCCTCGGTACTGCAATTCGAGGTCCGCGTTATAGCCGAAAAAGTCCGGCGTGCAGACGGCGCCGTACGCGCGGGCCACCGCCTGGGTCTCGTCGATCAGGTACGGGAAAGGGTAGCCCTGGTCCCGCGCGACCTGCTTCATGTTCTCGAAGGAATCCTCCGGATAATCGGTCGGATCGTTCGACATGATGGCGACGCTGTTCACGCCGAGCGACTGCAATTCCGTCGTGTCGCGCACGAGCTTGCGGTTGATCGCCTTGACGTAGGGGCAGTGATTGCAGATGAACATGACCAGCAGTCCGTTCGGACCACGGCACTGCTCGAGCGTCCAGTTCCTGCCGTCGACACCGGGCAGGTCGAAGGCCGGCGCCGCAAGGCCGAAATCGCATACGGGTGTGTGGGTGCTCACCATGAACGTCATCCCCTGTTCAAAGGTCAAAGTATACCAGCCCGCCCGCACCGCAAAAGTCCGCGAAACCGACGCGCGCCTCGCACCGGCGCGTCGCGCGGCACATCTTGACCACGCGCATTCAATGAGGTAAGGGCTGTGGAAATTTGCTAGTATTGAATTAAACTTTTTCATGTAGCCAGGTTCTAAAACACGCCGGATTCGCACACCGGCCCGCTCGAACGACGGAAATCGAAAAACGCCATGGCGAACAGAACGCTTGCACAATCGCTTACAAAGCTGGGCCCATCCGCCCTCGCTTTGTTGCTGTGCGCGTCCGCCAGCGCGGCCGTTGCGGCCGAGTCCGGTTCCGCGAGCGCCCCCCGCCCTGCGAACGAACCGTTTTCGCTGATCGAACCCGTCGCCCGCGACAACCCATTCGCGTTCGAACCGGGTGCGGTCGGCGGATTGGAATTCGATCTCGGCGACAGCCGGACACAGCAATTGCAGTTGCAACTGCAGCGCCCACTCTCTCTGCAGACCGGCGCGCGCGCACGGGTGTTTGACTCCGGCTCGAGCCTGCTCGGTCTGGACGCAACGCTGAACGTGCCGCTTGCGGACAGTTTCAACCTGTCCGCCGGCGTCGAGCGCCAGCTCATGGAAACGCAATTCCGGTCGGTTGGCAGCATCGAGTGCCACAACGGCATTCTGCGGGCGGACTCCTACACCGCCTCGGGCTGCCGTTTCATCAACGAACCGCTGGCGATATCGGACCAGCGACGCGTCGATCTCGGCGCGCGGATCGACTTCGACAACAGCTCGGCTTCGGTGAACTGGTTCACGCAGCAGGCCGAGTCCGGCACCCAGGCCGCCGTGACCGGACTGCCGACGGCGCCTCTGGCCTGGAACGACAGCCTGCTCTCGCCGACCCTCGGCGATCCGCTCGTCGCCAGCGCCGGAAGCGTTCCCCTGCAGTTCCTGAACAGCGAAGCGACCGGCGTCGACCTGCGCTTCAAGGTCGGCATCGCGACCGACAACAGCGGTGACATTCATCTCGGACTCGCGTTCGGGCGCATCCTGGACGCGGAATTCCAGGGCGCGTACGCGAACAGCTTCGAGGCGCTTTCCTGGACGGTCGCGGAAGCCTTCAACACCGCGCGAATGAACGTCGAATGGAGCCGCGGCGCGTTCAGCGGCGGCGTGCAGGGCTTTTACCGCGAACCGGTCAATTTCCTCGATCGCAGCAAGCTCGACAGCCTGACGACCTTCGACGTCCACTTCACCTGGCATACACCCTGGAACGCGGACCTCAGCGTCGGGACCAGTAACGTCCTCGATGCCGGCAATGACGCTGCGTCCAGCGTCGAAGCCCAGCCGATCGACCCGCTCGAATCCATCTACGGACGCATTCCGTACGTCCGCTACAAGCAGGACCTCTGACCATCGTTCGAGTCCGGTGCGCCGCGTGATAAACTGGCGCGATCGAATTTCCTATGCCCGCAGGTTGACCACGCCATGAGAATGTTCCTGATTCCACTGCTGCTGTCCTTCACCGTCATTGCACTGGCGGCCGACGAGGGATTCTCCACGCTCGAGGAACAGATGACCGGCAGGGAGTTTTCCGCTGCAGGACTCGACAAGCTCACGCCCGATGAACTCGGCGCGCTGAACAACTGGATCCGGCGGCACTCCCTGGCTACGCTCGCCACACCGGCGTCCGACGGCGCCGCGAACGCGCCGAACACCGAGGACGACGTCGACCGGCGCGGCCTGCCCTCCGACCCGGGCGACGACGAGCGACCGATCACCAGTCGCCTGGTTGGCGATTTCAGCGGCTGGGACGGTCAGAGCGTGTTCAAGCTGGAAAACGGCATGATCTGGGTGCAGGCCGATCGCGACAAGTTCTACATCAAGGAAACGGAAAACCCGGCGATAACGATCACGCCGGGCCTGTTCAAGTCCTGGTATCTGAGCGTCGACGGCTACGACGAGAAGTGCAAGGTCCGGCGCATCCAGTAACGGTTCCGGCCTAGAGATTGCGCCGCAGCTCGCTGCTCATCTCGCGGCGTTGCATCTGCTTGCGGCGCTGCTGACGGGCGTGGAACAGGAACCCCCGCACCACGAGGTACGCCAGGGCGGCCACGCCCATCAGGATGTACGGCCCGGCGTGGGTGGCCTGGGTGAACCCGCGCGACGCCCACCAGTACCAGCCAAAACCGGCGATGAACACGGTGATCACCGCGTAGCTGATCATGTTCAGCCGGTAGATGCGGTCGCGTAAACGCCGCGCACGATAAATTTCGTAGTCTTCCTCGCTCGCCTCGCCCAGCTGAAAGCCGCAGTGCGGACACAATGCGGCTCGGCTGGATACATTTTTGGCGCATTGCGGGCAGGAAATGATGCTCATTGTCAGCCTCCAAAGAATCTCAGTTCGGCCCGCAGCCCACCGGTTTCACGGTTGCGGAAGTGGACCGACCAGCCATAAAGCTCGCACAAACGCTTGACGATCGCCAGGCCGAGCCCGGCGCCCTTGCCGCTGATGTTCTGTCCCCGGTAGTGACGCTCGAACACGTGTTCGAGTTCCGCTTCGGGAATTCCCGGCCCGGTGTCCTCGACCAGCACCCGCCCGTCGCCCGTCGTGATGACGACCTCGCCTTCGCTGGTGTACCGCATGGCGTTGCCGATCAGGTTACCGACCGTCACCGCGACCACCGCTTCGGGTGCGATCACGCTGACACGGTCGAGCTCGACCACCCGCAGCTCGAGATTCTTGTTACCGACCAGCGGCTCGTAGAGGTGAACGACCTGGTCGACGATACGGCCCACGTTCTGGGCGCTGCTGTCCTGGTCGATGCCCTGCTCGGCGCGCACCAGGTGCAACAGCGCCGTGGTGATGTCGGCCGATTGCCGCGCCGCGCGGGCGATACGCAGCAGGCGGGTGCGCACCTTGTCGTCGAGATCCGGCTGGGCCAGCAACAGTTCGGTGGCGCCGGTGATCACGGTCAGCGGCGAGCGCAGTTCGTGACTGACGTCGGCATTGAATTCGCGATCCCGTTCGACCAACTGGTTTAGCCGGTCGGCGTAGCTGTCCAGCGCGGCGGCCAGCTGGCCGACCTCGTCGTCGGCGAAATGAACACTGAGCTTTTCCGGTTTGCCTTCTTCACTCAGCGTATCGAGCCGCGCCGCGAGGTCCGTGACCGGGCTCATGACGCGCCGCGAGGCGAACACGCCGAGCGCGAAGGAAAGCAGCGAAAACAACACCACGGCGCCGACCAGCGCGTAGACCAGGCGCTGCTTGATCCGCTGGTTCTGCGTCACGTCGTAGATCAGGAACGCCCAGATGTCGTCTTCCTTGCGCACGGCGGCCTTGTACATCTCGCCGCCGATCGCGACGTCGTGGACCCCCGCGGGGAGGTTCCGCACCTCGGGACTGACCGTCTCGTTCGGGTCGCCCGGACGCGTGATGTACCCCTGGATACGCGTGTAGAACGGTTCCACGACGGTCGGGTCCAGCCGCAGCTGGGCCACGTAGTCGTCCAGCTCCTGTTTCAGCGTCGTGCCGATCAACTGGTCTTCGAGGTAATTCTGGAGCAGCAGGGCGCTGAGCGCGAACAGCGCACTCAACAGGGTTCCGAAAACCAGGAAAAAAACGATGATCCGGCTGCGAAGCCTACGACGATACTGCATCCGGGTCGACCAGGCGGTAACCGATGCCGTGACGGGTCTGGATCATCGGGCTGTCGAACGGCTTGTCGATGGCGCTGCGCAGCGAATGGATGTGCACGCGCAGGCTGTCGCTGTCCGGCATTTCCTCGCCCCAGACCTCCATCTCGAGCTCGCCGCGCGACACGACGTTGGGCGAGGCCTTCATCAGGCACTGCAGGAGTTTCAACCCGATCGGGTTGAGGTAGATTTCCGTGCCGGCCCGCTTGACGCTGAGCGTATCCTGGTTGAAGGTCAGATCGCCGACTTTCAGTTCGCGATTTCTGCGCCGCCGGCCGCGGCCCGTCAGCACTTTGAGTCGCGCGGCGACCTCCTGCAATTCGAACGGCTTGACGAGGTAGTCGTCGGCGCCGGTATCGAACCCGGCCAGCTTGTCCTCGAGCCGGTCGCGTGCGGTCAGCATCAGAACCGGGGTGTCCTTTTCGGCCTCGCTGCGCAGCTTGCGGCACACCTCGAGCCCATCCATACCGGGCAACGCCAGGTCGAGAACGATGGCGTCGAAATCCCCGACGACCGCCAGGTGCAGGCCGGTGACGCCGTCGCCCGCGAAGTCCACGGTGTGGCCCTGGTCCTCCAGGTAATCACCCAGGTTCGCGGCGATATCCGGGTTGTCTTCGATGATGAGGATGCGCATCGATCAGAATCGTTCTCCAAGCACTTCGACACCCTCGAGTCCCTTGGCCAGGGTCTCGGCGTCCCCGCCCTCGTCGAGCTTGATCATCAGGCGGACTTCGTTCGCCGAATCGGCGTAACGCAGGGCGTCGTCGTAGGAGATCTTGCCTTCCTTGTACATGTTGAACATGCACTGGTCGAACGTAATCATGCCGTGATGGCCGGAATCACGCATGACCAGCTTCAATTCATCGATTTCGCCCTTGCGGATCAGGTCCTTGATCAGCGGCGTGGCCATCAGAACCTCGAACGCGGCCCAGCGGCGCGATCCGTCGACCGACGGGATCAACTGCTGCGCGATGGTCGCCTTGAGGTTGAACGACAGGTCGAGCAGGATCTGTTCGCGCTGCTCTTCCGGGAAGAAGTGCAGGATGCGGTCCATGGCCTGGTTGGCGTTATTGGCGTGCAGGGTGGCCAGCACCAGGTGACCGGTCTCGGAAAACGTTATGGCGTGCTCCATCGTCTCGCGCGTGCGAACCTCGCCGATCAGGATCACGTCCGGCGCCTGACGCAGCGTATTGCGCAGCGCCACCTCGAACGACTCGGTGTCGATGCCGACCTCGCGCTGCGTGACCAGGCTCTTGCCGTGCATGTGGACGTATTCGATCGGGTCTTCGATGGTGATGATATGCCCGGTCATGCGCTGGTTGCGGTAGCCGACCATGGCTGCCATCGAGGTCGATTTACCGGTGCCGGTCGCACCGACGAACAGCACGATCCCGCGCTTCTCGAGGGCCAGCTCGCTCATGACGTCCGGGCAACCCAGCTCCTCGAAATTCGGGATGCGGGTTTCGATCCGGCGCGCTACCAGGCCGGCCATGCCCTGCTGGACGAAGGCGCTGATGCGGTAGCGGACTTCCGGCCCCAGCGAGTAGGCGAACTGCAGCTCCTGCGTGTTGCGGAACTCCTCTTTCTGCCGTTCCGACATGATGCTGAGCACGATTTCCCGTGCCTTTTCGGGGCTGAGCAGATCGGTGGAGATCGGCTTGATCTTGCCATGCACCTTGATACAGGGCGGCGCGTCGACCGTGATGAACAGGTCCGAGCCGACCTCGTCGTGAAGTTGCTTGAGCCAGGTATCGATAATTTTCATGTTCCGGCCTCCTTACTGGAACATCTTCTTGTCCACGGCGCGGCGCGCCGCTTCGATGCGGTTGATGATACCGCGCTGGACCAGGGTTTCGAGGGCCTGGTCGAGAGTCTGCATGCCGGCGTTCTGGCCGGTCTGGATCGCCGAGTACATCTGGGCCACCTTGTCCTCGCGAATCAGGTTACGGATCGCCGGCGTCGCGACCATGATTTCCCACGCCGCCACGCGACCACCACCGACACGCTTGAGCAGGGTCTGCGTGATAACCGCGCGCAACGATTCGGAGAGCATGGAGCGCACCATCGACTTCTCGCCCGCGGGGAACACGTCGATGATGCGGTCGATCGTTTTTGGCGCCGAACTGGTATGCAGCGTCGAGAACACGAGATGGCCGGTTTCGGCCGCGGTCAGCGCCAGGCGGATCGTTTCGATGTCGCGCATCTCGCCGACCAGGATGATGTCCGGGTCCTCGCGAAGCGCTGCGCGCAGGGCCTGGTTGAAGCCGTGCGTGTCGCGGTGGACTTCGCGCTGATTGATCACGCATTTCTTGCTGCGGTGCACGAATTCGATCGGGTCTTCGATCGTCAGCACGTGGCCTTCGACGATGTTGTTCAGATGGTCGATCATCGCCGCCAGCGTGGTCGATTTACCGGACCCCGTCGGCCCGGTCATCAGGATCAGGCCGCGCGGCGCGTCGATGATGTCCCGGAAGATGGGCGGCGCGCCGATGTCCTCCAATGTCCAGACCGACTCCGGAATCGTTCGGAAGGCGCCGCCGACGCCGCGATCGTGGTGAAAACAGTTGACGCGAAAGCGGGCGAGCCCCTGAACCGAGTACGAGAAGTCGACCTCGAGGTTGGCCTCGAAGTCGCGCCGATGCTGGTCGCTCATCGTGCTGTAGACGAGTTCCTGGACCTGAGCGGTCTCCAGCGCGGGAAGGGTCAGGCGCCTGATATCGCCGTCGACGCGGATCATCGGCGGCAGCCCGGATGACAGGTGCAGATCGGACGCGTTGTTTTTGACCGCAAATGCCAGCAGTTCCGCAATATCCATATTGCCTCCTTGAAAGAACCTTTCGCGCTACAATGCGGCCATGACAGGCCGTAAATCACTCCGTGTCAACGCGCGCGAACAGCATAACCATAGATCAAGCCCAGTCTGCCTGCAAGATGAACAACTTAAAAGAAAATCTTGAGAACATCCGTGCACGGGTCGAAACGGCCTGTGAAACGGCCGGCCGGGCCGCGTCGGAAGTCGAAATCCTGGCGGTCAGCAAACGGCATCCGACCGCGAAAATCCGGGCGATGCACGCGCTCGGGCACACGCGGTTCGGCGAGAATTACATCCAGGAGGCGCTGCCGAAGATCGCCGAGTTGGCGGACCTGGGGCTCGAGTGGCACTACATCGGCCCGCTGCAATCCAACAAGACGAAAGAGGCCGCGACGCACTTTCAGTGGGTGCAGAGCGCGGACCGACCGAAGATCCTGCGTCGCCTGTCCAGCCAGCGCCCCGCCGAACTGCCCCCCCTGAACGTCTGCATCCAGGTGAACATCGACCGCGAGCCGCAGAAAGCCGGCGTCGCGCCGGAGGAAACCGGCGCCCTGGCCCGTCTGTGCCAGGAGCTGCCGCGGTTGCGCCTGCGCGGCCTGATGTGCATACCGCGCATCGGCAGCAGCGCCTTCGACCCCGCCGACAGCTACGCGCGGATGTGCGCGCTGTACCGGACGCTGTGCGACGAGGGCTTGCCGCTGGATACGCTCTCCATGGGCATGTCCGCCGACCTCGAGGCCGCCGTCCTGCACGGCAGCACGATGATCCGTATCGGCACCGACCTGTTCGGACCACGGCCGGCGGCGGAGGCGTGAACCGGTGCTGGTGACCTTCATCGGCGGCGGCAACATGGCGACGGCGCTGATCAGCGGCCTGGTCAACCCGCCCCGCGCCCATATCCGTTTGCGGGTCAGCGACCCGAACGAGCAGGCCCGCCGCCATCTCGAGGACACGTTCGGCGCAGCCACGTTCACCGATACCGTCCAGGCGATCGACGGTGCGGACGTCATCCTGCTGGCCATCAAGCCGCAGACGATGCAGGGCGTGCTGGACGTGCTGCGCGGCCGAATGGCGCCGGGTCAGATGGTGCTTTCCATCGCGGCCGGCACCACGATCGGCCGCATCCGGAGCACGCTCGGTAACGAGACACCGGTGATCCGCTCCATGCCGAATACGCCGGCGCTGATCGGCCACGGCATCACCGGGGTGGTGGCCAGCGAGAACTGCAGCCGCGAACAGCGCAGCCAGGCCCAGGAAATCCTCGAAGCCGCCGGCGAGGTGGTATGGCTGGACGACGAATCCCTGATGGACGCGGTCACCGCCATCTCCGGGACCGGCCCGGCCTACTACTTTCTGCTCGCCGAGGCCCTTGCCGAGGCGGCGCGCGAGATGGGGCTGCCGGCCGAAACCGCCGATCGCCTCGCCTCGGTGACCTGCTTCGGCGCCGGCGCGATGCTCGCCAGCAGCCCGGGCGAGGCGGCCGAACTGCGCCGCCGGGTGACCTCGCCCGGAGGCACCACCCAGGCGGCGATGCAGGTCATGAGCGACGGCCGGTTCCGGGAATTGCTGAAGCGCGCGGCCGAAGCCGCACGTCAGCGCAGCCGGCAACTGTCCGAAGAATAGGCACCGTACAGGAGACGCGCCGAATGAACGCAAGCGGCAGCAATGCCCTGACTTTTCTGATCACGACCCTGGTCGACCTCTACGTCACCGCGGTCCTTCTGCGGCTGCTGCTGCAGTGGGTGCGGGCTGATTTCTACAACCCCGTGTGCCAGTTCCTGGTGCGCATCACGAATCCGGTACTGGCTCCGCTGCGGCGGGTGATTCCCTCGATCGGCCGCATCGACACGGCCTCGATCGTGCTGATGCTGGGGCTGGAGGTCATCGCGACATGGATCGTCGTCCAGTTCGGCCCGGTCGATTTCGGAGTGCCCCAGATCGTGGTTTACAGCGTCGTGAAACTACTGGGAACCCTGCTCTGGACCTGGTTCTTCCTGATCATCGCCATGGTCATCCTGAGCTGGGTCGGTCGCGGCGCGCGACACCCGGTCATACCGCTGGTCTACCAGTTGACCGAACCGCTGCTGCGGCCGGTGCGGCGGGTGATCCCGCCCATCGCCGGCATCGACCTCGCGCCGCTGTTCGTGCTGGTCGCAATTCGATTTCTGCTGATTCTGTTAGGCTTCTAGGTGAGCTAACGATCAACCGGAGGTTCCATGAAACGCATCCCGAGTCTTCTCGGCCTGCTCGCGATCATCCTGCTGGCGCCGGCCGTGCAGGCCCAGCAATCACAGGATTTCGGCGATTACGTCGTTCACTACAGCGCGTTCAACGCGCACCTGATCACGCCGGAAATCGCGCGCGCCTACGACATCCAGCGCTCTTCCAGCCGCGCCGTGCTGAACATCACGGTCTTGAAGAAGGTCATGGACACTCCCGGCACGCCCGTGCGCGCCACGGTCAAGGCGGAAGCGACCAACCTGACCGGACAGCGGCGTGAAATCGCCATGCGGGAAATCGACGAACCGGGCGGCGCGGTTTACCACCTCGGCGAGTTTCCGGTCCACAACATGGAAACCTGGCGTTTCCAGGTGGACGTGAAGGTCGAGGGCGAGGACGAACCCCTGCAGGTGCGGTTCAAACAGCAGTTCTATACCGAGTGACCGGCGCGGCCGAACGGCCGCAAATCGGGCGGATCATCCGAGAACGGTGACATCGACGCGCCGGCGGTGCGGTCGTGCGCGATGCTCCCAGAGATACACGCCCTGCCAGGTCCCCAGGCCGAGTCGCCCCTTGCGAACCGGAATGCTCAGGTCGGAACACGTCAGCACCGAGCGGATGTGGGCCGGCATGTCGTCGGGGCCTTCCAGCGAATGAACCCAGGCCGGATCGCCATCCGGCGCCACGCGGGACATGAACGTTTCCAGGTCGCGGCGCACGTCGGGATCGGCGTTCTCCGTGACGAGCAGGGACGCACTGGTGTGCCGGATGAACAGCTGGCAGAGCCCGACGTCGACGCCGCTTTGCCCGACCGCGGCCTGCACCGCGGCGCTGATGTCGTTGAAGCCGCGTCCACGGGTGTCGACTTCGAGTTGCGTGGTGTAGGCCGCCATAATGTGCTCAGGGATTCAGCCGCTGCCGGACCCAGGCCCCGTCACGGGCCGTGTAAACGAAGCGGTCGTGCAGGCGGAACTCGCGCTGCGTCCAGAATTCGACCGATTCGGGGTGCAGGGTGAAACCGGTCCAGTGCGGCGGGCGCGGCACCTCGCGACCGGCGTACTTCTGCTCGAGCGCGCTGACCCGCTCCATCAGGGCCTCCCGGCTTTCGAGCGGGGCCGACTGGTCCGAGGCCCAGGCGCCGATCTGGCTGTTCCGGTCACGCGTCGAAAAATAGGCATCGGCGGCCTCGTCGCTGACCTGGGAAACGGTGCCGACCAGTTGCACCTGGCAACCGCTGGCCTTCCACAGGAACGTCGCCGCGGCCCGGGGACTCTGCCGCAGCTGCCGACCCTTGGTGCTGTTCGTATTCGTGAAAAACACGAATCCGTTTTCATCCAGCGCCTTGAGCAGAACGGTGCGCGAGGTCACCCGGCCGGCGCCATCGCTGGTGGCCAGCACCATCGCGGTCGGCTCCTGCTCGCCGCATTCGCGCGCCCGTTTGAAGAAGCGGTTGAACTCGCTGATGATTTCGTCGTTCAGAAGCATTCGCTCACCCGTCCTGCGCGCTCGCCGCGGTTTCGTTCACACGCTGCGCGCCGGCTCGTGGCAGCGTCCGCAGCCAGATGAGCCAGACCACCAGCGCGTCGAGAATGATCAACGCCTGCCACAGGTAGAGATGAAACCACTCGAAGGCGACCTGGTTCCATTGTCCGAGATAGAACAGGCTGATGATGCGCACCAGGTTCAGACCCTGGATGGCGACAAATCCGATGGCGAAGCCGATCAGCTTGTTCTTGAGTGGCGCCGGAAACGCGAAGATCGCCGCGAACAGGATGATCAGGGCCTCGACGCCGTTGCAGCCCCGTTCGATCCGGACTCCAAAACCGCTGGTCCCGTCCCGAATGACGTTCGCGACGGCGATCACGTTGTCGTCGAACAGGGTAATCAGCCAGACGCTCACGTCCGCCACCAGCGAGGTGAACGGCAGGATGACGAGCCTTTCCACCGGCTGTAGAATCTCCAGCGTGAACAGGCCGACCAGTAAAACCGAAAAGAGAACGAAAAAGCGGATCACAGACTCTCGCCACGGGGATTTCCCGGAAACCGGGCCATGGTACCCAAAGTCGCCGGGGCTTGCACGCAGGGCGACGCGCCGTGCCTGAATCCGGTGACAACGTGTTTCTGGTCGGACCGATGGGATCGGGCAAGACGACGATCGGACAGCGTCTCGCCGGCCTGCTGGGGCTCGAATTCCTTGACTGCGACCGGGAACTCGAAGCCCGGACGGGCGCCAGCGTCAACCTGATCTTCGACGTCGAAGGCGAGCAGGGGTTCCGGGTCCGCGAGGCCCAGATGCTCGAGGAACTGGCCGCCCGGGACGGGATTCTGCTGGCGACGGGCGGTGGCGTCGTGATCCAGGCGGCGAACCGCGAGATCCTGCAACGCCGGGGCCTGGTCGTCTATCTGAAGACCTCGGTCGAGCAACAGTTGCGGCGCCTGGGACGCGACCGTTCACGGCCCCTGCTGCAGACGCCCGACCGCCGGGAACGGTTGCAGAAACTCGCGGAACAGCGCAATCCGCTGTACGAGGCGGTCGCGGAAATCGAATTTCCGGCCCGCAACAGGAACCCGGACGTCGTCGCCCGCCAACTGGCCGACGTCATCCGGCATCACCGGGAACGGACATGATCACCGTCGATATCCAGCTCGAAAGCACGCGTTACCCGGTCTACCTCGGCCGCGGCGGACTGGCGCGCGAGGATCTCTGGGCGCCGCACCTGGGCGGCGGCCATGTTCTGGTGGTCAGCAACGAGGTCGTCGCGCCTCTGTATCTCGAAACCCTCGCGGCCGGCCTCGGCGGCCGGACGTTCGACGTGCATGTCCTTCCCGACGGCGAACGCCACAAGACGGTCGGGACCTGGCAGGGCATCATCGACCGGTTGGTCGACCGGCAGGCGCGCCGCGATACGCAACTCATCGCGCTCGGCGGCGGCGTCGTCGGCGATATTACCGGCTTCGCCGCGGCCGCCTACATGCGGGGCGTGCGTTTCCTGCAGGCGCCGACGACGCTGCTTGCCCAGGTCGACGCCTCGGTCGGCGGCAAGACCGGCGTCAACCACGTGCGCGGCAAGAACCTGATCGGCGCCTTTCATCAGCCCGCCGCGGTGATCATCGACTCGGCGACGCTCGATACGCTGCCCGCCCGCGAATTCAACGCCGGCGTGGCCGAGGTTATCAAGTACGGTGCGATCTGCGATGCGCCATTCTTCGACTGGCTGGAGGCGAACGCCGACCGCATCGCCGCGCGCGAAACCGGCGCGATCGACGAGATGATCCGGCGCTCGGTGGAGAACAAGGCGCGCATCGTGAGTCAGGACGAGAAGGAATCGGGCGTGCGCGCCCTGCTCAACCTGGGCCACAGCTTCGGCCACGCGCTGGAGTCCGAGACCGCCTACGCCGCCTTCCTGCACGGTGAAGCCGTCGCGATCGGCATGGTGACCGCGGCGCTATTGAGCGAACGACGCGGGCTTTGCCCCGGTGGAACGGCCGATCGGATCGACGCCCTGCTGACCCGCTTCGACCTGCCGGTCCGCATTCCCGCGAACCTGGATCCGGCTCGCCTCGCGGCGGCCCTCGAACTGGACAAGAAGGCCGTCGCCAGCGGTCTGCGCCTCGTGCTGTTGCGAGGTATCGGCACGGCGCTGGTCGATCGCGAGAGCAGCGCTGACGACATTCTGAACGCAATGGAGACCAATCGGGCCTGAACCACGCGACGCGGCCCACGGAAAACGCCAATGAAACTTCAAAACGACCGCTTTCTGCGCGCGCTGCTGCGCCAGCCCGTCGACCGCACCCCGGTCTGGATCATGCGACAGGCCGGACGGTACCTGCCCGAATACCGCGCCACGCGCGCCCGGGCCGGCGACTTCATGACGCTGTGCCAGACGCCGGAACTGGCCTGCGAGGTGACCCTGCAGCCACTGCGTCGCTATCCGCTGGATGCGGCGATCATCTTCTCCGACATCCTGACCATTCCCGATGCGATGGGGCTCGGCCTGCACTTCGTCGCGGGCGAGGGACCGAAGTTCGAGCGCCCGCTCACCAGTGTCGAGGCCATTCGCCGCCTGCCGCGGCCCGACGTCACGGAGTCGCTGCGCTACGTGACCGACGCGGTGCGCCTGACCCGCAGCGAGATCGGCGGCAAGGTCCCCCTGATCGGGTTCAGCGGCAGCCCCTGGACGCTGGCCACGTACATGATCGAGGGCGGCTCCAGTAAAACCTTCGGCAAGGCCAAGCGGCTGCTGTACCAGGAGCCCGCTGCGGCGCACGAACTGCTCGCCACGCTGGCCGACACCGTGACGGATTACCTCAACGCCCAGATCGAGGCCGGCGCCCAGGCCGTGCAGATCTTCGACACCTGGGGCGGCGCCCTGTCGTTCGACGCCTACCGGGAATTCTCGCTGGACTACATGCAGCGGATCGTCGAAGGCCTGACGCGCGAGAACGAAGGGCGGCCGGTGCCGGTGATCCTGTTCAGCAAGGGGTGCAACACGCAGCTCGAGGCCCTGGCCGGAAGCGGCTGTGACGCACTCGGGGTGGACTGGACGGTCACGCTGGCCGAAGCGCGGCAACGCGTCGGGCGTCGCGTGGCCCTGCAAGGCAACCTGGATCCTTCGATCCTGCTCGCGGAACCGAGCGTCATTCGGCGCGAGGTGCAACGCACGCTGGAAAGTTTCGGCCCCGGCGAAGGCCACGTGTTCAACCTCGGCCATGGCATCACGCCGGACGTCGACCCCGATCACCTCGCCGCGCTGCTCGATGCCGTGCAGGAGTTCAGCCCCGCGCTGCACGCGGACTAGGCCAGCCGCGCGTCGAGCGAAAGACGATACAGCGCGCTTTCCAGCGACGATTCGAGCACCGGCCCGGGGACGTGCACCGTGCGGGCCGCCGCCCCCGGGCGCCTGGCGACGATAACCAACCCCGTCCCCGGCGACCCGGCGCCGCGATACCGGCGGCGGATCACACACGACAGAGCGCGGTCCGACACGGCCCGCGGCGGAGCATCGGCGGTCCCCCAGCGAACCCCCAGGCGATCGAGCAAGGCGCCGACGCATCGCTCGCGGTCGGCATCGAGTTCCAGGCGACACGAGAGGGGGGCAAGTGATTGCAGCGGCGGCCAGTCGCACAGGTCGCCCTGCAGCGTCCGCGGCAGGCGAACCTCGAAGCTGGCCCCGCCGGAGCGCCGGTTCCGGCAGCGGATGACGCCGCCCAGCGTTTCGGCGATACAGCGGCAGATGTAAAGACCGAGGCCGCTGCCGCGCGGCCCGTGCCGGCCGGCGAAGCCGCGTCGGTAGGCCTCGAACAGGCCCTCGGCATCCTCGACGCCCGGCCCGGAATCGAGGACACGGATGATCAGCGCGTCGGAATCACCCGGTCGCGCCACGGCCTCGACCATGACGGTCCCGTTGCGCGCGTACCGAATCGCGTTTCCGACCAGGTTGTCGAGCAACTGCCGTAACCGGCAGGGGTCACTGCGCCAGTACGCGGGCAGTCGGGGCGCAATCCGCAACAGCAGTTCAACGCCCGCCCCCGCGGCCAGCGGCGCGTGCGCCAGCAGCGTGTCCTCGAGCAGGGCGACGCCGTTCAAGCGGACCGGGCCCGGCGCAACGGCGGAATCCTGCCGTGCTTGGCGCGCATGCGCCAGGATGCCGCGGATCTGCCCGCAGGCCTGGTCGATGGTCGTCAGCCAGCGCCGCTGTTGCGCGTCCAGACCGGACTCCCGCAGCAGTTCCGCAACGCAGACGACGCCATGCACCACGTTGCCCAGCTCATGCTGCAGAACGTCCAGGTCGTCGATCGTCGGATGGGCCGCCGAAACGGCGGTCGGTTTTTGCCCCATTTTGTATCCCCTCTTGGCACCGCGAAGCCGGCCCGCTCAGAGAGCGTGCCGGCCGGGGCGCGCGGTGCCCCGAACGGCATTCACTCTAGCGCCACCGCGGGCGCGATTCAATAGCGGCCATGACGTCCGGGACATGCTATTCTCGAGCCGGTTCGACAGACTCTTCACCCATGCCGGTACGCCTCCTCGTCGCCATCGCTATCCTGATCGCCGCCTTCCTGGTGATGTTCCTGGTGCTCATCGCCACCGAGACGGCGCTGACCGTCTGGCATTACCTCAGGCAGGCCCCGCTGTGGATTCAGGTCGGCTACGGACTGATCCTCGCCGGCCTGCCGCTGGCGACCCTGGCGGTGTTCTGGGCCTGGTTCCGGCCGTCGCGCAAAGCCGACCGAAAACCCGCCAAACGCCAGCGCCTCTCGGCTGACGAACTGGAAGGTGAGTTGCTCGAGTCGGCGCGGGCCGGGGTCGACGTCAGCGCCGCGCTCGAGGAAATTCGCGAGCAGCGCCGGCGCGAACAGACCGGCGAGATCCACATCGCGGTGTATGGCGAGGTCAGCAGCGGCAAGAGCAGTCTCGTTCGCGCGATCCTGCCCGAGGCCACGATCGAAACCGATCCGCGCGCGGGCACCACGACCGACATCCGTCACTATGCCTGGCAGGCGCCGTCGGGCGACCGTATCGTCATCGCCGACCTGCCGGGCTTCAACCTCGAGGACGACGCCGCGGCGCGCGAGGAAACGCGGCGCGCCCACCTGGTGATCTTTCTCTGCGACAGCGATCTGTCGGCGAGCCAGGCGGCGCAACTCGATTACCTCAAGGGCTTCGACAAGCCGGTGGTGCTGGCGCTGAACAAGACCGACCGCTACACGGACCAGGAACGCGAGCGACTGCTGGACGAACTGAGGCGCAAGACGGGCCTCCCCGAGCGGGACGTCGTCGCGGTGCGGACCGGCGGGCGCGAGGATGTCGTCCGCCTGCTCGGCGAAGGCATCGAGCAACGCGACGTTCGAGAGCGCCCGGCCGAGATCGGGGCGCTGGTCGACACCGTGCAGCGGCACATCGACCAGGACCAGGACCTGATGGAGTCGCTGCGGCAGACCGCCGTGCTCATGCTGGCCAGCGAGAAGCTCGAAGCCGCGCGCGACCGCTACCGGGAACAGAAAGCGGACGAACTGGTGAGCACGTATGCCCGACGCGCCGTGATCGGCGCCCTGGCGGCCGTCGCGCCCGGTTCGGACCTCGTCATCCAGGGAGTCCTCGCGACGCGCCTGGTGCGCGAACTGTCGCGCCTGTATGAAGTTCCGGTCAAGGAAATCGAGATTGAATCCTTCATCAAACTGGCCGGCGGCCGCGTCCGCAACATGACCGCACTGACCCTCGCCATCGCCGGCAACGCGCTCAAGGCGTTTCCGGGCGTGGGCACCATTTCCGGCGGTGTCGTTCACGCCGTGGCCTACGGAATGATTTTCGACAGCCTGGGTCGGGCCGCCGCACAGACCATGGCAAGCCGCGGCGAACTGCGCGCCTACCCGGCGGCGCGCGCTTTCGAGGACCTCATGAATGAACATCTGGAATCGGGTGCGGGGCGGTTTGCGAAAATCGCGCTCAGCGGCCGCGACCGGGAAGACAGCGCCTGAGCGGCATCTTCTCGACGCGAATCGCAATCTGCGCGACCTGATCGAGGACACCAGCATTCCCGCTGCGGTCCGGGCCGAACTGAGCGAGGAATTCGACGAGATCCACGCGATCTCCGAAAAACTGCGCAACAGTGAAATCCACATTGCCGCCTTCGGGCGGGTCGGCGTCGGCAAGTCTTCCCTGCTGAACGCGCTGATGCGGCGTGACGCATTCAGCACCAGCCCGCTGCACGGCGAGACCATCGCCGAGGGGCACGCCGAGTGGCGCTCCTTCCGGGACGGCAACGTGGTGCTGGTCGACACCCCCGGCATCGACGAGGTTGACGGCGCCGAACGCGAACGGCTCGCGCGCCGGGTCGCCCGGCGCGCGGACATCACGCTGATGCTCTGCGAAGCCGATCTGACCGACGCCGAGTTGCGAGCCCTGGAATCCCTGTCCGGCGCGCACCGAACGGTTTTGCTGGTGTTGAACAAGGCCGACCGCTACACCACGGCGGAACGCGATCTGCTGCTGCAGCGGCTGCGCGAACGCAGTGCCCACCTCCTGCCCCCGCACCGCGTCCTCGCGGCCGCCGCGGATCCGCGACCGGAAACCGTGATTCGCATCGACAACACGGGCCGGGAAATCGAACAGCAGCGGGCGCGGGCGCCCGACATCGAGGACCTGAAGCGTTCTCTCTGGCGCCTGATCGAAGACGAAGGCCTGGCGCTGGCCGCGCTGAACGCGGCCCTGTTCGCCAGCGAACTGGACGAAAAGGTCGCGACCCGGATCGTCGCGGCACGCAAGGCGGCGGCCGATCGGATCATCCGCAACTACTGCACGGGGAAAGGATTGCTGGTCGCGCTGAACCCGGTGCCGGTCACCGACCTCCTCGCGGCGGCCGGCGGCGACATCGCGCTGGTGATCCACCTCGGCGAAATCTACGGGTTCCGCTTGTCCCGTCGCGAAGCGTCGAAACTGCTGTTGACGATCTCCGCGCAGATGGTCGCGCTGATGAGCGCCTACTGGGGCATGAACCTGGTGGCGAGCGCGTTGAAAACCGCGAGCGTCGGCCTGTCCACCACGCTCACGGCAGTTTCCCAGGGTGCGCTCGCCTGGTACGCGACCTACCTGACCGGCCGCATGGCCCAGACCTGGTTCGCACGCGGCAAATCATGGGGCCGCGGCGGGCCCAGGGAGACCGCCCGCGCGATTCTCGATTCCCTGGACCGCGACGCCCTGCTGCGCACGGCGCGCGAAGACATCCAGGCGCGGCTCGGCAGGCGCTGAGGCCGCGCGCAGCGCGCCCCGGACTCAGCGGGCGCGAATCGCGACGTCGCCGCTGAACGTTTCCACCCGCACACGCGCCCCGTTGTCGCCGATTTGCGTATCCAGCGATGACCCCGGTCCGCGCGACGCACGCGCCACGTCACCAAAGTCCGAGCGGATATTGCCGCTGTAGCTCTGCGCGCTGAATGCGGCCTCCTGTGCAGCCGGCAGACGGATTTCGACGTCGCCGCTCATCGAATCGCAACTCAGTCGGCCCTCGTCGGCCAGGGACAGTTCGAGGCGCAGTTCACCGGACACCGACTCGAACTGGCCGCGCGAAATCTCGCCGCCTTCGAGCGTCAGGTCACCGGAGACCGTGCTGACTTTAACCTCGCCGGCCGAGCCGGACAGCGTGACGTCGCCGCTGACCGCTTCCACCGCGGTGCGGCCGGCGCGGCCGACGAACTCCACGTCGCCGCTCACGGAATGCAATTCGAGACGGTCGGTCTCGGCTTCCACTTCGAGGTCGCCGCTGACCGTACGAAGATCGATGGCCTCGCCACGGTTACCCCGAACGCGGAAGTCGGAACTCACGCCCTCGGCCTCGATGCGCGCGCCGGCGGGAATCCGCAGATACAGTTCGGTGTTGTCCACCGTGCGCTCGTTCTTGCGGTTGCGGACCTCGACCAGGATGCCGTTGGCGGTTTCGCGGATGATGATTTCCTCTACGCTGTCGCCGGTCTCGCCCCGCACCTGGGCCTCGGCCCGGTCCCACGCCGACAGTTCGACCAGTCCGGCGAGGTTCTCCACCCGAACCAGGCCATCGGCCGGCATTGCCAGCGTCGTATCGACCGTCTCGCCCGCGATCGCGCCGCCAGGCAGCAACAACAGGGCGAATGCGAAACCGGCGCCAAGCCGCCACGTCATTCGGTTCAATTCCTTCCGTTTCATATGCTCAGTCTCCTGTTGCTGTGTTCGAGCCCCGCCAGTTGCCTGAGGAAGCCCAGCTGGCGGGAACGCAGTTCCAACATCTTCTGATTGAGAAACCGGTTGTCCGGGTTTTTGTTCAGCGCGGCCTGCAAATCCCGTTCCGCGCTCACCAGGGCCGACCAGCTGTTCTCGATGGTCGCGACGGTGCCCGACGAGAGCGCGACACGCGCCTCGCCCAGCGGCAGGAATTCGCGAAAGGCGGCGCGGTACTCGGCCTCGCTGCCGACGATCAGGGGGGGCGCCGCGGCCAGGCGCTCGGGTTCCGGCCCCGCGCGGTCCGGCGTGCTGAACACGACCCCGAGGGCCAGCGCGGCAACCGCCAGCGCCGCGACCGCGCGCAGGGCCCAACCGGGCGCCGGGGCGCGGCTGTCCGCCACGGCCGGTTCATCCAGTCGGGCGGCGATTTTCAGCCACGGATCGTGCGGCGGCCGGATTTCCCGCGGCAGGCGGGCCATCCGTTCCAGCAAGTCCCGTTCTGTCCAGTTCGAATTCATTTCTCCAGTTCCTCGCGTACCAGGTTTCGCGCCCGGTGCAGTTGCGCCTTGGACGAACCGACCGCCATGCCCGTCGCCTCGGCGATCTCGGCGTGGCTGTAGCCCTCCACGTCGAACAGCACCAGCACGGTCCGGGCCCGTTCCGGCAATCGGGCAATGGCCCGTTCCAGATCCCGGTGCTCGGCCGCGGTGACGTCTTTGGCCCCGCGCGCCGTGCGCTCGGCCTGACCTTCCAGCGGGCGTTCGTGCTCCAGGCGACGCACGCGGATCCGGCGATCACTCAGCGCCACGTTCACCGAGAGCCGGTGCAGCCAGGTCGCGAACCGGCTGTCGCCACGAAAGCTGTCCAGCTTGCGCCAGGCGCGAACGAAGGCTTCCTGCAGCAGGTCCTCCGCCAGGGCGTGGTCGCCGCCGCTGAGCCGCCAGACCAGACCGTAGATACGATCGCGGTGCCTGCGGTACAGCTTTTCGAAGGCGATACGGTTCCCGTCGCTGGCCAGTGCGACCAGTTTCGCGTCCTCGTCGCGTTGTGCGGCCATCGTTTCCGACGGTGCCACGGCGCCTCCTCTCATGAACATTGGACTACGGGGCGTTGCGAAGGGTTTAAACCCGTTCCGCGGACGGGTTCAGGCCGGGATCAGGGTCTGGATCACGTGCTCGATGTAGGCTTCGAAATCACCGCTGCTCAGGCTCGGCGTCTGGTGCTGGCGCTGCAACTGCAGAAAACCCAGATACACCGAGTAAGTCAGGCGCGCCTGGTGCCGCGCCCGTTCCGGCGCCATGCCCAATTCCTCGAACGCCGCCGAGAGGTGCTGCATGCGCCGTTCGGCGACGCGCTCCAGGACCGGCTCGACCTGGGGGTGACCCGCCGCTGCGCAGAGTTCGCTGTACACCTCGTGGGTCAGCTTCTCCCGACCGACGCGACGAAAAAACGACACCAGACGCTCGCGCGGATCGTCGATTTCGCCGAGGGATTTGTTGAGGTTGCGGCTGTCATGCTCCTCCCAGCGTTCCAGGGCCCGCTCGAGCAGTGATTCGCGGCCACTGAAGTGCCAGTAAAAACTGCCCTTGGTAATGCCCATGCGCCGCGCCAGCGGTTCGATCGCGAGCGCCTGCACGCCGCAATCGGCGATCAGTTCCAGCGCCTCGCGCTCCCAGTCCGCCGCCGTCAGCGTCGCCTTGTCGTTTCTCATCAAGGGTTTCATAGCGCCCCTCGGTCCTCCGTCCCGCGTGCCGAACAAGTGTAGCGCGTTTCAATTTGCAAGTTGACTTGGCCTTTCGGGTTTTCCATACTCTGGCGTATGGAAGCAATTGGAGAGTTGTCATGACGTGGCTGTTGCTCGTTACCCTTCTGGCCATTTCACTGGCCTGTGCCTACTACGGGACCACCCTGCTGGTCTGGACCGCGGCCATGGCCGGCGGTATCGTCCTGTTCGGCGCGACCGGCTCCGTTTCCCTTCTCAGCCTGGTGATCATCGCGGCCGTCTTCGCAATCATCGCGATTCCGCTGAACGTCGTTCCCTGGCGTCAGCAGTTCATCAGCGGGCCGTTCCTCAAGCAGTTCCGCCGCATGCTCCCGGAGATATCGGATACCGAACAGGCTGCGCTCGATGCCGGCACCGTCGGCTGGGAAGGCGAACTGTTCGCGGGCCGGCCGGACTGGAGCGTATTGAAGAAACAGCCCTATCTGACGCTGACCGTCGAAGAGCAGTCCTTCCTCGACGGCCCGGTCGAAGAACTCTGCCAGATGCTCGATTCCTGGGAAATCACGCACGTCGACGCGGACCTCAACCCCGAGACCTGGGATTTCCTGAAGAAAAACCGCTTCTTCGGCATGATCATTCCCAAGGAATACGGCGGGCTCGGCTTCTCGGCACTGGCGCATCGCGCGGTGCTGCAGAAGATCTCCTCGGTATGCGGCGTCACCGCCTCGACGGTCGCAGTGCCCAACTCGCTGGGACCGGGTGAGCTGCTGCTCGAGTACGGCACCGAGGAGCAGAAGAACCACTACCTGCCGCGTCTCGCGCGCGGTGAGGAAATCCCGTGTTTCGGCCTCACCGGACCGACCGCCGGGTCGGACGCGACGTCGATCCCGGATTACGGGATCGTCTGCAAGCAGAAATACAAGGGCAAGGAAGTCCTCGGCATCCGGATGACCTTCGACAAGCGGTACATCACGCTGGCGCCGATCGCGACGCTCGTCGGCATCGCCTTTCGCATGTACGACCCCGACGGTCTGCTGGGCGAGGTCGAGGACATGGGCATCAGTCTCGCGCTGGTGCCGAGCGACACCGAGGGCCTGGAACTCGGCAAGCGGCACATGCCGCTGAACATGCCGTTCCAGAACGGCCCGGTACGGGGCAAGGACGTGTTCGTCCCGCTGGACGCTTTGATCGGCGGCGTCGAGATGGCCGGTCAGGGCTGGCGCATGCTGGTCGAATGCCTGTCGGTTGGCCGTGCGATTTCGCTGCCGTCCACGTCGACCGGCGGCACCAAGATGGCCGCCCTGGCGACCGGCGCCTACGCCCGCATCCGCAAGCAGTTCAACCTGCCGATCGGCCGTTTCGAGGGTGTCGAAGCCGCGCTGGCGCGCATCGCGGCCAACGCCTACCGCACATCCGCCCTGTCGCGCATGACGGCCAGCGCCGTCGACCTCGGCGAGAAGCCGGCCGTGCCGTCGGCGATCGCCAAGTACCACGCCACCGAGATGGCGCGGGAAACGGTCCGCGACGCGATGGACGTGCACGGCGGCAAGGGCATCATCCTCGGTCCGCGCAATTACCTGGGGCGCGGCTGGCAGGGCATCCCGGTGTCCATCACGGTGGAAGGGGCGAACATCCTGACCCGCAACCTGATGATCTTCGGTCAGGGCGCCATTCGCTGCCATCCCTACGTGTTGAAGGAGATGGAGGCCGCCCGGCTGGAGGATCCGCGCCGCCGGATCGAGCGCTTCGACGACCTGCTCTTCTCGCACGTCGGCTACTCGATCCGCAACGCGGTCCGCAGCCTCGTTCTGGGGCTGAGCTTCGGCAAGTTCATGATCGTCCCGCACGACCGCAAGACCGCCAAGTACTACAAGAAACTGTCGCGCTACTCGGCCTCCCTGGCGTTCGTTTCCGACGTCTCGATGCTGGTGCTCGGCGGCAAGATGAAGCAGAAGGAGCACCTCTCGGCGCGTCTCGGCGATGTGCTCAGCCACCTGTACATCTGCTCGGCGATGCTGAAACGATTCGAAGCCCAGGGGCGGCCGGCGGCCGACCAGGCGATTCTGGCCTGGGCCTTCCACGACGCGATCTACAAGACGCAGGTCGCCCTGCGCAAGGTCGTCGACAACTTCCCGAGCAGGCCGATGCGCGGACTGCTGAAGTTCATCGTGTTTCCGTTCGGGCGGCGCGAGCGCGCGCCCGGCGACCGCCTGACGCACCGCGTGGCGCAACTGTTGCTCACGCCCTCTGACACGCGCGAGCGGCTTTGCCACGGCGTCTTCCTGTCCGAAACCTCGGACCACCCGGTCAGCTTCATGGAGGCGGCCCTGCCGAAGGTGATCGCCGCCGAACCGCTGGAACGCAAGTTGTCAAAGGCCATCAAGCAGGGCGAAGTCCGCGGCATCACCTGGGAAGAACGGTTGCAGGAAGCCCTGGACAAGGCCGTGATCACCGCGGAGGAAGCGAAGATCCTCGAGCAGGTGCGCGAACTGGTGGCGGAGATCATTGCCGTCGACGAGTTCGATACGGACGAACTGGCCGCGGGTCGGCGCCCCGACCGGGCCGTGGACACGCCGCACGCGGCCTGATTGCTGTTATACTCCGGGTCCCGCCGCGGACGCCTTGCCGGCGCCGCGACGGGACCTTTGCCTTGGGTGCCCGAACGCTACCGCGAATTGACGTCATACCGCGCGGCCAACGGGTGAAACGGGAAGCCGGTGTGAGTCCGGCACTGCCCCCGCAACGGTAAGCGCGACCGCCGGCCAGACCGGCACGACCGCGGCCAAGCCACTGCACGCAGGTGTGGGAAGGCGCCGCGGCCCGATCCGCAAGGACAACGCGCAAGTCCGGAGACCGGCCCAGGGTCTCGAGCAACCGCGTTGCGGAGGGCAACCAGGGTCTGCGGCATCCGCGGAATCCTCCTCTCGCAGCGCGCCACGTCGCGGGTGTGCGAAGAAGGAAACCATGACGAACGGAATCCGCCTGCCGGTAGGGCTGCTGGTCCTGACCGGCTGCCTCGGCCCCCTCCTGGCCGACGACACGCAGGTCTACCAACTGGAACCCAGCCTGGTCGTAACACCATCCCGCTCGGTCGAACCCATCACGGATGCACTGGCGGCGGTCAGCGTCCTCACGCGGGCGGACATCGAGCGCAGCGCAGCGGAAGACCTGCCCGAACTGCTGCGCCTGCAGGCCGGCGTCGACGTGGTCCGGACCGGCGGGCCGGGCTCACAGGTCAGCGTGTTCCTGCGCGGCGGCAATTCCAACCATGTGCTCGTCCTGATCGACGGCGTTCGCGCCGCATCGTCCAATTCCGGCGCGTACGCCTGGGAACATCTGCCCCTGAACCAGGTCGAGCGGATCGAGGTCGTCCGCGGTCCCCGGGGCAGCCTGTACGGGTCGGACGCCATCGGGGGCGTGATCCACGTCTTCACGCGGGACGATCCGGCCCCTTACGCCCGGGTCACGGCGGGCAGCTACGGCACCGCGTCGTTCGAAGGCGGCGCGGGCCGGCTCGGTCCCGGCAGCGCGATCAGCATCAACGCCGGCTATCGCGACGTCGACGGTTTCTCCGCACAGAACCCGAACGGCTTCGACTACGACCCGGACGACGACGGCTTCGAGGCCGTCAACCTCGGCATCAAGGGCTCGCTGTCGACCGCACCCGGCGAATGGCGATACAGCCTCCTCGCCCTGAACAGCGAGACGGAATTCGACCAGGGCGTTTCCGAGGCGGAACAACGTTTCGGCTCGCTCGGGTTCGACAGCCGTTTCGCCGACGCCTGGACCTACCAGCTTCAGCTCGGCTATTCGGCCGAGGACCTGGCGTCCGATTTCGGCTTCTACCGCACCGGGTTCGAAACGCGCCGCACCCAGTTCAGCTGGCAGAACGAATACGATTCCGGCCCGCGCAGCAGCATGAGCTTCGGTCTCGACTACTACACGGAGACCGGTTCATCGCGGAACGCCTGGAACGAGCGCCGGCACGATACCGGCCTGTTCGCCGCCTGGGCGTTCCGGCCGGGCCGCTGGCGCCTGCAGGCCGCCGGCCGCTTTGACGACAACAGCCGCTTCGGCAGCGAGGCGACGGGCCAGCTGGCGGCCGGATTTTCGCCAGGCGGGGGTTGGGAAGTATCGGGCAGCTTCGGTTCCGCGTTTCGCGGCCCCAATCTCAACGAGCAGTACTCGCCAGGCTTCGGCGGACTGTTCGCGGGCAACCCCGACCTCGAACCCGAATCCTCGACCTCCGCCGAGCTGGGCGTGCGCTGGCGACACGCTTCGGGCGGCGTTTCCGCGTTTGTGCACCGCACCGACGTCGACGACCTGATCGCGTTCAGCGGCGAGAACTTCCGCGCCATCAACATCGATACCGCACGGGTGGAGGGCCTGGAGCTGGCGGGCGACTGGCGGCGCGGAGGCTGGAACCTCGAGGCCAACGTGACGCTGCAATCCGCCGAGGACCGGACGACCGGGAACCCCTTGCTGCGACGCCCGGAGCGCAAGGGCTCGGTCACGCTGGACTACCGCTTCGACAACGGTTCCTGGCTGGGGCTGGAGTGGTTTCATTCCGGCAGCCGAAGCGATTTCGGCGGGATCACGCTGGCGGCGTACGACCTGGTCAATCTGCGGGCGGGGTGGCGTTTCGCCCCGGCCTGGCGCACCGAACTCCGGGGCGAGAACCTGGCCGACGCGGACTACGAACCGGCCTACGGCTTCAACGCGCCCGGCCGCTCCTTCTTCATTTCCCTGTCCTGGCTACCCTAGCGTCGCGCAGTTCCCGCGGTTGCCGCACCCGCCGCAGCTTGTCAAAGACGTGGACCAGGGCATGCCAGGGATGGCGCCAGGTCATGCGCGGTCCGGCGTACCGCATGATGCCCCGAACCGCCTCGCGCTGGGCCGGTTTGTAACAATGGATCGGGCACTTGGCGCAGGTCGGCTTGGACACCCCGTACGGGCACTTCTCGAGCCGTCGGTGCGCGTACTGCATCAGCTTCGCGCAATCGGGACACAGCGCAGCGCCTCGATGGTCGACATGATGCTGCGCGCAGTAGATGCGCGTCATGCACTCCAGTGCGCGGTATTCCCGCCGCAGTCGTCCGTCGAGTCCGTCCATGCCCTGCATTTTAAGGGTATTTCCGATACATCAATTTGACCGTGATCAAGCCATCCACAGGCGGCAGACGTGGTATCTTTTCGTCATGATGCGTCTTCCCGTGATCGCCGTGCTCCTGCTCGCCACCCTGCTGACGGTGGGGTGTCGCGAGGAACCCACCAGCCGTCAGGCCGAGTTCTACGTCTTCGGCACCCTCACCGGCGTCACGCTGTGGGATGTGGACGAGGCGCAGGCCGACCGCGCGTTCGCGCGCCTGCAGGAAACCTTCCGGCGCATGCACCGCGACTGGCACGCCTGGGAACCTGGCGAACTGACCCGGATCAACGCGGCTTTCGCCCGTGGGGAGGCCATCACCGCCAGCGAAGACATCGTCGAACTGGTGCGCCGCTCGCAGGAACTCGAACGGCTGACCGGCGGCCGATTCAACCCGGCGATCGGCGCCCTGATCCGCCTCTGGGGGTTCCATACCTCGGAATACCCGATCATCGGCCCGCCCCCGGATCGATCCGATGTCGAAGCCCTGCTGGCGAAGCAGCCGTCCACGCGGGATATACGGATCGACGGCCTGCGCCTGGAATCGTCCAATCCCGCCGTGCAACTCGACTTCGGCGCCGTCGCCAAGGGCTACGCGATCGACATCGCCTGCGCCCAACTGCGCGAACTCGGAATCGATAACGCCATCGTCAACGCGGGCGGTGATCTGCGGGTGATCGGCAGCCACGGGGACCGACCGTGGCGGATCGCGGTCCGGGCGCCGGGCGGCGGCATCGTCGGCAGCCTGGAAACCGGGCGCGACGAGGCCATTTTCACGTCGGGCAACTACGAACGCTTTCGCCAGGAAGAAACCCGGCGATATCCGCATATCCTCGACCCCCGCAACGGCTGGCCGGTCGAGGACCTCGCATCCGTCACGGTGATCGCAAGCGAGGGACTGCTGGCCGACGCCGCGGCCACCGCGCTGATCGTCGCCGGACGGTCCGGTTGGCGCGACGTCGCGCAGTCGCTCGGCCTGGACCAGGTGCTGATGATCGACGCTGCCGGCAAGGTCTACCAGACGGAGCGCATGGCCGGGCGCATCGAGCTGCTGGACGGCATCGAAAGCGAAATCGTGGATTGACGGAGCGATGGCTCGGGTCCGGCGCGCGGATCGGCCGCCGACCCGATACGGGTCAGAACATTCCGGTTTCGAGTCGGGCGACTTCCGACATCATGTTGTGGTTCCACGGCGGATCGAACACCAGGTTGACCCGCACCTTGCCGATTCCGGGCACCAGCTCGAGTTTCGAACGCACGTCGTCCACCAGTATGTCACCCATACCGCAGCCCGGCGCCGTCAGCGTCATGTCCACGTCCACCTCGAGTTCGCCGGCCTCGTTGCGGCTCATTTCACAGCGATAGACCAGGCCCAGGTCGACGATGTTCACGGGAATCTCGGGATCGTAAACCGTCTTCATCTGGTCCCAGAGCAGGTTCTCCACGTCGTCGTCGGTGGCGTCTTCCGGAAGACTCGGCGGCATCACCGGCTGCTTGCCGATGGCGTCCGCGTCCACGCCCGCGACCCGGAACAGGTTGCCGTCGACGAACACCGTGAAGCTGCCGCCCAGCGCCTGGGTGATGTACGCGACGGTGCCGGCGGGGATCGTCACGGTGTCCCCGGCGGGGATCATCACGACGTCGCAGTCGCGCTCGAAGGTACAGGGTTGGCTGGTGTTGGGAAACATCGCGGTTAAAAATGCGGGCGGGCCGGGTTCAAGTCAAGCCGTGACGATGCACGGACGCTACTTCATGGAACCGAGGTGGGACTCGGCCATCGGCTCAAGCAGGCGTAGCGCTTTCTGGTAGACCGACCGCTTGAAGCGGATCACGTTATCGACCGGGTACCAGAAATCCACCCATCGGAACGTGCGGAATTCAGGGTCCGGGCAGCTGTCGAGGCTGAACGCCGAATCGTCGCCGAGGAAATGCAGCAGGAACCAGACCTGTTTCTGGCCGATGCACAGCGGTTTGCTGGCATGCCGCCGATAACGCTTGGGCAGGCGGTAGCGCAGCCAGCCGGGCGTGGACCCGATCAACTGGACATGCCGGGGCTCGAGGCCGGTTTCCTCCTGCAGTTCGCGGTACATGGCCTCGACCGGCGTTTCATCGGACCGCATCCCGCCCTGCGGGAACTGCCAGCCGTCGTTGCTCGCGCGCTGCGCCCAGAACACGCGCCGCTGCTCGTTGATCAGCACGATGGCTACATTGGGTCTGAATCCGTCCGGATCGATCATATGGATGTCTCGTTGCGCCCGCCTTACCCAACCAGGGCGGGCGGGTCGCCTTTGGCCAATACTTTGCTTGCCTGCCCGGATTGGGGCGTGTGATACTTCGAAAACGCCGTTTCTGAAATGTTAATCCAACCGTTCTCATGATGCCAACAGCACAACGCCGCCTGCTGTTCCTGCTGCTGGCATTCCTTTCCGCGGCCAGCATTCTGGTCGCGACCGCGATCGGCTCGGTCGATCTGGACGCGGGCCAGTGGCTGGCGGCGGTGCGCGACCCGGCCTCCGCCCACGGCGAACTGGTCTGGCGCCTGCGCCTGCCCCGGGCCGGCGCCGCCTGGACGGTCGGCGCCCTGCTCTCCCTGTCCGGCTGCCTGATGCAGGTGCTGCTGCGCAATCCGCTGGCCGACCCGTACATTCTCGGCGTGTCCGGGGGCGCGTCGTTCGCCGCGCTGTTCGGCATGACGCTGGGCGCCTCCGCAGCAGTCCTTCCCGGGCTGGCGTGGGGCGGCGCACTGCTCTCGATCGTGATCGTGTTCAGCCTGGCTCGCGGCGAAGGCCCCTGGAGTCGCACGCGCCTGCTGTTGACGGGTGTCGTCACCGCCTCGGGCTGGGCCGCGCTGATCAGCCTGCTACTGACGCTCGGCCCGGACGGCAGCCTGCGCGGCATGCTGTTCTGGTTGATCGGCGATCTGAGCTACGCCCACCTGCCCGCCTGGACCGTGGCCGTACTCCTGCTCATCTTCATCGTCTGCATCGGCATGGCCCGCAGCCTCAACGTGCTGGCGATGGGCGAAACGACCGCACGCTTACTGGGCGAGCCGACACGCAAACTGCTGTGGGCCGTTTACCTGCTGGCCTCCGTGCTGACCGCGACGGCGGTGTCGATCGCCGGCAACATCGGTTTCGTCGGACTCATCGTGCCCCACCTCATGCGGCTTCTGGTCGGGTCCGACCACCGCATCCTGTTGCCGGCGGCCGCCATGTTCGGCGGCCTGTTCCTGGTTCTTTCCGATACGCTGGCGCGCACGCTGCTGGCGCCCCGGCAATTGCCGGTGGGCGTGGTTACGGCCCTGCTCGGCGTCCCGCTCTTCCTGCTGCTGCTCAACCGCGCGAGGATCAAGCAGTGACCGTCCTGGCCTGCACCGGACTCGACGTGCGGATCGCCGGAACGCGGGTCGTCGACGACCTGAGCCTCGAAATCCTTCCGGGCCAGTTCTGGGGCCTGCTCGGGCCGAACGGCATCGGCAAGACGACCCTCCTGCGCTGCCTGACCGGCCTGCTCGAACCCGCCGCGGGCCGGGTCACGCTGCAATCGCGCGATATCGCCGTGCTGCCCCGCAAGCTGCTGGCGCGGCACCTCGGCATGCTCCAGCAGCACACGGCGTACGTGTTCGATTCCAGCGTGCTGCAGACGGTGCTGACCGGACGCCATCCGCACCTGGGCTACTGGGAGCGCGAGGGGCCCGCCGATATCGAGAAAGCCCGCCAGGCGCTGGCCGCGGTCGATCTGGCGGGGTTCGAAAACCGCTCGGTCACGGGACTTTCCGGGGGCGAGGCACGCCGACTCGCGTTTGCCGCCCTGCTGGTCCAGGAACCCGATGTCATGCTGCTGGACGAACCGACGAACCACCTCGACCCGCGCCACCAGTTGAAGATCATGCGCATGGTCGGCGAGCACGTGCGGCGCGCGAACGGCTCCGCCCTGGCCGCGCTGCACGACATCAACCTCGCGGCACGCTACTGCAGCCACGTCGTGATGCTGTTCGGCGACGGCGCATGGTGCGCCGGCGAGACCTCCGCGATGCTGGACGAGACGAGCCTCGAGCGGTTGTACGGTTGCCCGGTGGAACGTATCGAGGGCCGCCAGGGCCCGCGCTTCCATCCGACGGAACCGCCGGATTCGACCGTCTAGTCAGGGCGCGCGGGACGCACGCCCGCCGGGATCCTCCGCCGCCCGGGCCCGAAGATCGGTATACAGGCGGCCGAGCCGCCACGCCCCGTAACCCCACAGACCCATCACCGGCAGGTACATCCAGGCGATCTGGGCCAGCGAGAAACCGGACGAGACCAACCCCTTGAAGATCCAGCTCGCGGTCACATCGCTGCCCCGGTAGACCGCCGTATCGATGAAATTCTTGCTCTTGTACTTGGTCTCGCGATCGACCACCGTGAACAGCATTTCCTTGACCGGGCCGATCACGCCGTAATTCAGCGACCGCTGCGCGACCTGCACCGCCGCGAACAGCACCAGGCCCATCGAACTGCCCAGTACGACGAAGCCCCCGGCCAGGACGAACGGCACCATCGACAGCGTGCGTTGCATGCCGAGATGCCGCACCAGGCGCGAGGTGATGAAGAACTGGAACAGGAACGCCAGCACCTGGACGGTCTGGTCGACATGACTGAAAAACGTCGTTCGCTCGTCGAAGCCCGTGATGTTGCGATCGACCAGCACGGCCAGCCCGTTGAACAGGAAGGTCGACGTCAGGTTATGCAGCAACATCAAAAGGCAGGCGTACAGGAGGTACTCCGACCGGAAGACCCGCACGGCGCCCTCCCAGACACTGCCGCCGATGACTTCGCTGGGGTGGTCGTGCTTTTCGCGCCGGGCGTAGCGCCCCATCGCGACCGCGAGCGCGGTGGCGACGAGCAGGCAGGCGGCGCCCGTCAGCATTACCCCGGTCGCGCCGTAAGCGGGCACGATGGCCTTGGTGAACGATGGCGCGATGATCGCTCCGATACTGCCGCCGGCCATGATGAACCCGAACAGTCGCTGCGCCTGCCCCGGGCGGAAAATGTCCGCCATGAAACTCCAGAAAATCGATACGACGAACAGGTTGAACACGCTGAGCCAGACGTAGAACGTCCGCTGCATCCACTGCGGTGTCGCATCGTCCTCGAAACCGATCGCGAACAATACCAGGTGCACGATGAAAAACAGGTAGATGCCCGGAACGAACTGACCGCGCCGGAAACGCGCGACCAGAAATCCGAAAACCGGCACGATGGCCAGCATCGTCAGAAAGGTCGCGGTGTACAACCAGTGCAGAATGTCGCTGTTGTTGGCCGCCACGGCGCCGCGCAGGGGGCGCAGCATGAAATAGCCGCCGAGCAGGAAGAAAAAATAGAAAAAGGCCAGCGCCAGCCGGGGCCATTCCCCGGGCTCGACCGCGATCAGCCGCTCAAGCAGGTTTCGTCGGGCCATGTCGACGCCGGTCCGCCATCACTCCATGATGCGGACCGCCTGCCCGGCCTGCAGTCGTTCATTGCCCCGGATGACGACCCGGTCGCCGGATTCGACGGCCCCGCTGATCTCGAGGTCCGGCCCCTGGCCGACGCCAACCGTCACCGGCACCTGGCGGGCCGTATCGTCATCGCCGATGACGAACACGCTCTGCCCGTCGGGGCGCAGCACCAGCGCGTCCCGCGGCACGGTCAGGGCGGCGCGCGAATCGGAAACCGGAATCGCGACCCGCAAGGTCTGGCCGACCGGGAACGGGCGCCCCTCGAGATCCAGCCGCAACTCGAACTGGTGCGTACTCAGATCGCCGACCGCGACGACGGTGCGGACGATGCCGGTCACGACACGTTCGCCCGCATGCAAAGCCAGCGCCTGTCCGCGTTTCACGAAACCGTAGTACTCCAGCGGCGCGCGGGCGATGACTTCGAGATTCTCGGGGTTGACCAGCCGAACGACCGGATCGCCCTCGACGACGCGCTCTCCCGGCGTCATCAGGCGCTCCACGATGATCCCGTCGTACGGCGCGGCGATCCGGGTGCGCGACAAACGATCCTCGTTCTGCTCCAGCCGCGCGCGCGCCACGTCCAGATCCCCGCGCGCGACGTCCCGGTCCGAGCGGGTCTGGTCCAGCTGGGTCGCCGCGGCGAGGTTCGATTCGGCCAGCTTGGCGAACCGCTCCTCTTCGCCGACCAGGAAACGCAGACGCGCCTCCGCCCGCTGCACGAGGGCCTGTAACTCGGCGTTCTGCAGGCGCAAGGAGGTATCCTCGATGCGCGCGACGACGTCGCCGCGACTGACCGGCGTTCCCACGTCGAGCACCTCGGTCAGGCGCCCCGGCACCTCCGCGGACAAGCGCGCATCGTCGCGGCTGATCACGGTGCCGGGGATCAGGGTCAGGGGCGCGATATCCTTGACTTCGGCCGTGGCCACCCGGACCAGCGCCGGTCCGCCCGTCTGCGCCGGCGCTGCGACCGGCAGCAGGCACAGGGCGAGCAGCAGGGTCGTTCGAAAACGCAGCGCGCGCGGGATCATACCAATCATACTCATGTCATGATGCCTCGGGGACGGCCTCCGGGTCTGCGAAGCGCTCTTCGTGGACGCGCAGCAGGCTGGGAAGCAGGATCAGGGTGAACAGGGTGCTGAGCAGCATGCCGCCGACGATCACCGCGGCCATGCCACGGTACAGCTCGGTACCCGCACCGGGCATCAGCATCAGCGGCAGCATGCCGAAAATACTCGTCGTCGTGCTCATCAGGATGGGTCGCAGGCGCAGGCGCACCGCGCTCTCCACGGCATCGCGGCGGCTCATGCCTTCGCGCTCGGCGTCGCGGGCGCGGTAGACCAGCAGGATGGCGTTGTTGACGACCAGGCCCAGCAGAATGATGAAACCGATCATCGTCAACAGATCCATCGGTTGCCCGCCGGAGCCGCTCAGCGCGAGGTCGACGATCCGCAACGAGAGAATGCCGCCCACCGTGGCCATCGGCAGGGTCAGGATCACCAGCAGGGAGTCCTTGAACGAACGGAACAGGGCCGAAATCAGCAGGTAAAGAATCACCACGGCCAGCAGGAAGCTGCCGGTCATGCTGGTCAGCGCCTCCTCCAGCGCCTCCGCGGTGCCACGGTACTTGATCGTGCCGTTCTCCGGCATGTTCGCCATGATCGCGGGCGCGACCCGGTCCTGCACGATCTCGAGCGCCTGCTCCATCGGCATTGCCGTCGGCGGGGTCACTTCCAGCGTCAGCGTGCGCCTGCGGTCCACGCGACGGATGCTCGACGGGCCCGCCTCGCGCTGCACGCGGACCAGTTCACCGAGCGCATGGACACCGCCGTCCGCGGTCGCGACCGGTATCGCGCCGAGTTCCTCGGGGGAGAACCAGTTCTCCGCCCGCAGGATGATGTTGTAGCGCCGGGTGCCGTCGAAATACTCACCGAGAAAGGCGCCGTCGCCCAGCGCGCGCACCGCCGTCGAGAGCTGCGACCGATTCCAGCCGACCTCGGCCACCTTGCGGTCGTCCGGTATCAGACGGATTTCCGGCTCCGCCAGTTCCAGCCCCGGGCTTGGCTGGATATTGGCCCCGGGCAGTTCCTGCATGATCGTGAAGAAGCCGGCGCGACCCGCGCCCAGAAGTGACTCGAAGGAATCCGCCGAGAGGTCGATATCGATCTTTCGGCCACCGCGCGAACCGCCGAAGATCGGACGCCGGTTGGCGAAGCCGAAGGTGTCCGGAAAGCCGGTCATGATCTCCCGGTTGAACACGTCGAGCAGCGCATCGACGTCGTCGGGGTCGACGGCCCGGCCGCCAATGAACGTGCCCCAGCCCTTGGCGCTGCCGATGAAGTAGCTCTCGATCTGCGGATCTTTTTCGCCCGAGAGGTACGGCGCCAGGCGCCGCTCGACCTCTTCGACCAGCTCCTCGCGCGTCGTCTCCATGCCCATGCCGGGCGCCGTCAGCATGATGCCGAAAATGAAGTTCTGCTTGCCTTCCGGAAGGTAATCCGCGGGCGGCAGGAGCGCGGCTGCGACGACCACCGGCAGCGAGATCAGGGTCACGATCCACGTGGTTCGGCGCCGGGGCGTATCTGTCCAGGTCATGATGTGGTTCGTGACCCAGCGCCACCAGTGCTTGTGGTGATCATCGATCGCCTCGCCACGAATCAGGTCCGCGGCGGCGGTCGGCAACACCGTGACCGCCACCAGGAGCGAACCGACCACGGCCGCCGAAATCGTGACCGCGAGGTCGCTGAACAACTGGCCGGCCTCGTTCTGCAGGAAGATCACCGGCATGAAGATCGCGACCGTGGTCGCCGTGGACGCCAGCAACGCCCCCCAGACCTGGCTGACGCCGCGCAGCGAAGCCTCGTCGCCGTCGTGCCCGTGTTCGCGTTGCCGGAAGATGTTCTCCAGCACGACGATCGCGGCGTCGAGCACCATGCCGGTGGCGAACGCCAGCCCGGCCAGCGAGATGATGTTCAGCGTGCGGCCGGCAAAGTCGAGCACCATGAATGCGATCATGCCGCACAGGGGGATCGACAACGCGACGATCAACGTCGCGCGAAACTTGCGCAGGAACCACCACAACACCGCCACGGCCAGCGACACGCCCAGCAACAGGTTGTTGCGCACCATGCCGACCGAGGCGCTGATGTACTCCGTGTCGTCGCTGCTCTGGGCGATCTTGAGACCGGCGCGCGCCAGTTCGTTGTCGGCCATGCTGGCGACCTCGGCCTTGACCCCGTCCATCACCTCGTAGACGTTCACGCCGGTCTCGGGCACCACGTAGACCGCGATCGACGGCTGGCCGCTTTCGTGCAGGATATTGGTCGTGTCGACCATTTCCATGCCGACTCGGGCGACGTCACGCAGGAAAACCGGCCGGCCCTCGCGCCATTCGAGCACGAGTTCGCCGAGTTCGTCCGCCTCGTACTTGCCACGGAAGCGAATCGTGTAGTCGCGCCGTCCCACCTCGTTCATGCCGGCGGAGACGTCGGCATTACTGCCCAACTGCATGGGAATGCGCGTCAGATCGATGCCCATGTTCGCCGCCTGGTACGGATCGAACGTGATCCGGACCTCGTGCGGCCGACCGCCGAAGGACCCGACGCTGGAGATGCCCGGCACCCGCTCGAGCCGCTGGATCACGACATCGTCGACGAAATCCTGGTAGCTCTCGATCGGCCGATCATTGTCCGGCACCGCGGAGATGACGAACCAGGCGATGATGCGTTCGAAATCGTCCGCCCCGACCGTGATCATCGGCTCGTTGGCGTCCACCGGGTACCGCGGCACCTGGTTCAGTCGGTTCATCACCTCGATCAGGGCGCGGTTCATGTCGGTCCCGATCGCGAACTGCAGGTTGATGCTGCCGCGCCCGAAGTTGGCCGACGACTGCATGCGCAAGAGGCCCGGAATACTGCGCAGGACGTCCTCCTGCGGTTCGATGATCTCGGATTCGATCTCGTTCGGCGCCGAGGCCCGCCAGGACGTGGAGACCGAAATTTCCGGCCGCGAGATGTCCGGCGTCATCTGGATCGGCAGGCGCAACAGGCTGAGGACGCCGAAAATCACCAGCAGGATGCAGGCCACCACGACCGCTACCGGGTTCGACAGGGAAATTTTGGTCAGCGTCACGAGCCGGTCATCCAGTTGCAGCGGCGGGAACCGGGCATTATACCGTGGATTTCCGTCCGCGATCGGTTCCGAAAACCGGCCGCGGGCTCTTGTCATCGCAGCGCATTGGGATAAACTGGCGGGGACCACGATACGCAAGCGTATGGAATACGATTACATCATTGTCGGGGCCGGCTCGGCCGGCTGCGTGCTGGCCAACCGGCTGACGGAAAACCCCAATAATCGCGTCCTGCTGCTGGAAGCCGGCAGCCGGGACTGGCACCCGTTCATCCACATGCCGGCCGGCCTGGCCAAGCTGATCGAACTCGATCGCATCAATTGGTCCTATGAAACCGAGCCCCAGGAACACCTGCACGGCCGGCGGCTGTACTGGCCGCGCGGCAAGGTGCTCGGGGGATCCAGTTCGATCAACGCGATGTGCTACTGCCGCGGCCACCGCAAGGACTACGACGCCTGGGCCGAGGCCGGCGCCGAGGGCTGGGCGTCCGCCGACGTGCTGCCCTTTTTCATCAAGGCCGAGGACCAGGAAAACGGGCCCAGCGATTTTCACGGCGTGGGCGGCCCGCTCGCGGTGCAGAACCTGCGGCACCACAACCCGCTTTCCGACGTCTTCCTCGAAGCGGCGCAGCAGGCGGGCCATCCGCGAACCCACGATTTCAACGGCCCGCACCAGCGGGGCTTCGATTTCTACCAGGTGACCCAGCGCAACGGCCGGCGCTGCAGCACGGCGGTCGGCTACCTGCGCCCCGCCCTCAAGCGATCCAACCTGACCGTCGAAACCAAGGCCCAGGCGACCGGTGTCCTGCTGGACGGAACGCGCGCCACGGGCGTGGAATACCGCGTCGGCCGCGAGGCGCGGACGGCCGCGGGCGGGCGCGTGATCCTGTCCGGGGGCGCGATCAATTCGCCGCAATTGCTGATGCTGTCGGGGATCGGCCCGCCGGACGTCCTGCAGTCCGCCGGAATCGCGGTCCGTCATGCCTTGCCGGGTGTCGGTCAGAACCTGCAGGATCACCTTGACGTCTGCACCCTGGTTCATTGCACCGAATCGGTCACCTACGACCGGTTGAACGAGTTCTTTGCCGGCCTGCGCTACCTTTTCGATCGCCGCGGCCCGGCCAGTTCCAACATCGCGGAAGCCGGTGGCTTCATCGTCAGCCGCCATGCGACCGACGACCGCCCCGACATCCAGATGCACTTCGTGCCCGCGTTCCTTGACGATCATGGCCGTAACCGGCTGGAAGGAAACGGCATGACGATCCATGCCTGCGCCCTGCGGCCGGAAAGCCGCGGCTGGCTCGCCCTGCGCTCGGCCGACCCGTTCGAGGCGCCGGTCATGCAACCGAATTACCTGGACAGCGAATACGACCGGAAGATCATGCTCGAGTGCGTGCGGCTGTCCCGCGAGATTTTCGCCCAACGCGCCTTCGACCCGTTCCGCGGCGCCGAACACTACCCGGGTGCGGATCGTCAGGACGACGATGCATTGCTCGATTTCATCCGGCGCAAGGCCGAATCGATCTACCACCCGATCGGCACCTGCAAAATGGGCCGCGACGAGGCCGCCGTGGTCGATCCCGAACTCGATGTACGCGGCCTCGAAGGGTTGTCGGTCGTGGATGCGTCGGTGATGCCGTCCCTGGTTTCCGGCAACACCAACGCCCCGACCATCATGATCGCCGAGAAGTACGCGGCCCGGCACTGAGCAGCGGCAGCGGCACGTGAATCAGGCTGCTTACCGCCCGTAACAGTTCGAGTTCCGGGGCTTCGAGCCGCGCGTCATGCATGGCCGTCGCAATGAGCGCGCGCAGCAGGGTCTCCTTGTCGGCCGGGCGCAGACGGTCGAGTTCCGGAAGGGCCTCGTCGAGCGCCGCCACCCAGTCCTCGACCGGCGGCATGTCCCGGCTGTCCGCCGTGCCGAGTTCGCGCCATCCGGCCTGGAACGCGGCGATCGTCGCTGCATCATCCGCCTGGCCGTGACGCGCGAGCACGGCGAGAACCACCGCGGCCGCCGGCAATGACGCCTGCAGCGCGCGGTCGCCGGCCAGCCGAACGCGGTCGGGATTATGGGTTTCCCAGAGTTGCAGCGAAATGGACCGTGCGAGCAGGAATTCAAAAGGATCGACGCGGTGATCCGCCTCGGCCAGCGCTTTCACCGCCCGCAGGACCCGGGCAATGTACTCGGGCGGTCGCTGACGAACCTGCGGAAAGGCCAGTTCCAGCAACGGCAGCTGCTGCTCGGTTCCCACCGAACCGGCGGCCTGGTGGAGCGCGCGGACGCGTTGCTCGCTGTCCTCGCCCATGATCTCGGCGATGATCAGGAGCTGTTGCTGGCGGACCTCGGGGTCGCGATCGAGCAAGGCGTAGAACAGGACGTCGGCGGCCCACTCGGGCGATCGCGCGGCCCGCGCGACGTTGGCGGGCAGCGCCGCGGCCAGCGCCGCGGCGGCGAGTACCTGCTGGAAATCCGGCTGCCCGATTCGCTCGAGGATGCCGCGCGGGCCGAATGCCGGGCCACCTCCGCCCTCTGCCGCCTGCGCCTTCTCGCGAGCGGCCTTCTTCGCCTGGATACGCTCGTGCTGGATTTTCGCCGCCAGCCGGTCGAGGTCCTCTGGCCGGAAGTCCGGCTCGATGCGGCCGATCCGGTCCGTCAGCGGCGGGTGGGTCGAAAACAGACGCGTGCGCCGACCGTCGCCGAACAGCATGTGGCTGACTTCCTCGGTGTCCGTATCGAGATAGGAGGCGTCGCTGTAAATCGCGATCTTCTTGAGGGCGCCGCCGATACCGGACGGGTCGCGGGTGAACTGCACCGCCGACGCATCGGCGAGGTACTCGCGCTGCCGGGCGACAGCCGCCTTGATCCAGCGGCCGAAAAACAGGCCGATGTAGCCGACGACCGTGAGACCGATTGCGATCAGCACGATGATCGCGCCGCCGCGGTCGCGCGACGAGCCCCCGGCCCAGCGGGCGTGAATCAGCACACGCCGTCCGATGAGCGCCAGGACCAGAATTCCGAACAGCGTGCCCATCAACCGGATGTTGATCCGCATGTCGCCGTTCAGGATGTGGCTGAACTCGTGGGCGATGACGCCCTGCAGCTCGCTGCGGCTGAGTTTTTCCAGCGCGCCCCGCGTGACCGCGACCGCCGCGTCGGACGCCGTGAATCCGGCGGCGAAGGCGTTGATGCCCGCCTCGCGGTCCAGCACGTAGACTTCCGGCACCGGCACGCCGGACGCCAGTGAGATTTCCTCGACCACGTTGTACAGGCGCCGCCGCAGGGGGTCGCGAGTGGAGGGATCCACCTGGGTGCCGCCCAGCTGCCGGGCGACGTGGCCGCCGCCCGATTTGAGACTGAGCGTACGGAACAGGCTGGCGAGGAAAATCAGCGCGATACAGGCGATCGCGGTACCCGCCATCAACGGCCAGTTCGCGCGCACCATGCCGCCGAAGCTCATGCCCTCGCGGGTCGGATCCCAGGACGTGGACAACACGGCGAGCAGGACGATGCCGTTGACGGCGACCACGATCGCCGCGACCGCCAGCGTGAACACGACCAGCAGCCAGCGCGACTGCCGGCGTGCACGATCCTGGTGTTCGAAAAAGTTCACGGCATACCCCGCGGCGAACGGCTTCCGCTATGAACCGCTCAGAAGCTGACCTTGGGGACTTCGCGCTTGCTCTCGTCCTCGATCTCGAGCAACTCGGCCGCCTGGAAATTGAACCAGCCGGCGAACAGGTTGTTCGGAAAGGATTCACGCAAGGTGTTGTAGACCATCACGGCGTCGTTATAGGCCTGCCGGGCGAACGCGACCTTGTTCTCCGTGGTGGTGAGTTCCTCGGACAGTTGCATCATGTTCTGGTTGGCCTTCAGGTCCGGATAGGCCTCTGCGAGTGCGAACAGCCGGCCCAGTGCGCCGGACAGCCCCTGCTCGGCCTCGGCCAGTTTCTTCATGGCGTCCGGGTCCGAGGGGTCGGCCGCCTTGAGGCCGCTCACCGCCGCGTTGCGGGCGTTGATCACCGCCTCGAGCGTTTCGCGCTCGTGTTTTATGTACCCCTTCGCGGTCTCGACCAGGTTCGGAATCAGGTCGTGCCGCCGGGTCAGCTGCACATCGATTTGCGCAAAGGCGTTCTTGTAGCGATTACGCCCGGCGACCAGCCGGTTGTAAATCGTGATCGCAAAAAAAGCCAGCGCGGCCAGGATTGCCAGGATTATCCAACCACCCATCTCACACCTCCTCACGGGAACTGTGAAAAGTGTAGCAGGTTCGCGTGAATGCGAACGGGTGCCGGTCGTCACGCCCGGCGCGGGCGCCTACCGCTTCTTCTGCGCCAGCTCCTTTTCGATGCGGGCCCAGGAATCGCGCAGGGTCACGATCCGGTTCAGCACCGGGCGGCCCGGCTTGGAATCGACGGCGTCGTGACAGAAGTAACCGGTCCGCTCGAACTGGTAGAAATCGCCGGGACCGCCCTCGGCGACACCGGGCTCGACCACGACCTGCGTCGACACGTCCATCGAGTGCGGGTTGATGAACTCGCGGTAATCACGGTCTTTTTCGCCCAGCGGGTTCGGGACCGTGAACAGGCGGTCGCAGAGCCTTACTTCCGCCGCAACGCCGTGCGTGGCGGACACCCAGTGAATCGTGCCCTTGACCTTGCGGCTCGCCCCCGGCATGCCCGAACGGGTCTCGGGATCGAGCTCGCAGTGCAGTTCGGTGACCTCGCCGGCGGCGTTGCGGACCACATCGGTGCAGCGAACGATGAAGGCGTTGCGCAGGCGCACCTCGCCGCCGGGCTTGAGACGGAAAAACTTGCGCGGTGGATCCTCCATGAAATCACCGCGCTCGATCCAGATCTCGCGCGTCACCGGCACCCGCCGGGTGCCCATCGACTCGTCCTGCGGGTGAATCGCTGCATCCAGCCACTCGGTCTCGCCCTCGGGGAAGTTCGTCAATACGACTTTGAGGGGGTCGAGCACGGCCATCGTGCGCGGCGCGCGCGCGTTGAGATCGTTGCGCACGTAGTTTTCGAGCACCCCCATCTGGATGATGCTGTTTGACTTCGAAACGCCCATGTCGGACCAGAACGCCCGAATCGCCTCCGGCGTGAAGCCGCGCCGGCGCAGGCCGGCCAGCGTCGGCAGCCGGGGATCGTCCCAGCCGTTGACGTGGCCTTCCTCGACCAGTTCGCGCAGTCGCCGCTTGCTCATCACGGTGTAGTCGAGGTTGCCGCGGGCGAACTCGATCTGGCGCGGCATGCTCGGCGACGGGATGTTTTCCAGGAACCACTCGTACAGCGGTCGGTGTTCCTCGAACTCCAGCGTGCACAGGGAATGCGTGATGCCCTCGATCGCGTCCGAAATGCCGTGCGCCCAGTCGTACATCGGGTAGATGTGCCAGGTGTCGCCGGTGCGGTGATGGCTCGCGTTACGGATCCGGTACATGACCGGGTCGCGCATGAACCGGTCGGGCGACGCCATGTCGATCTTCGCCCGCAAGACGTACTGGCCGTCCTCGAATTCACCGTTCTTCATGCGTTCGAACAGATCCAGGCTCTCCTCGACCGGACGGTCGCGCCAAGGGCTCTCGCGGCCGGGCTCGTTGTTCATCCAGTCGCCCCGGTACTCGAGGATTTCGTCCGCCGTGAGTTCCTCAACGTACGCCTTGCCGGCCCGGATCAGGTGCACGGCGAATCCGTACAACTGCTCGAAGTAGTCGGAGGCGTGGAACAGGTTGTCCCATTCGAAGCCCAGCCAGCGCACGTCCGCCATGATCGCGTTCATGAAGTCTTCGTTTTCCTTCAGCGGGTTCGTGTCGTCGAAGCGCAGGTTCGTCTTGCCGCCGAACTCGTCCGCGATGCCGAAATTGAGGCAGATCGACTTGGCGTGCCCGATGTGCAGGTGCCCGTTCGGCTCCGGCGGAAAGCGCGTCACGATCGTCTCGTGCTTGCCGGTCTCGAGGTCGTTGATGATGATGTTGCGGATGAAGTTCGTGGGAACGGCGCTGGCTTCACTACTCATGGCACGGAACTCCGGGTGCGGTTCACGCAGTTGGTCAGAAAGCACCGAATTGTAACGCATTAACGCCGGACGTCATCCCTCGGTGCGCATCCCGGCCGTTTCGGCAAAATTCTGGGGATGGTCTATAGTTCGACTGATGTCCTGGCGCATGAGCGTCTGGACACGCTTGTCAAAATAAATGGAGAGACCTCACATGAAAATGCACATTCGAAAACTGGCGGTGCTTCTGTTGGCGATCGTCTGGTTGCTGCCCGCTGCAGCACAGGACAGTCAGAACATCGGCACGCTGGTCAAGATCACGCCGAAGAAGGGACACAGCGACGAACTCGTCGAGGCGATCACGGAGTATCACGAGTGGATCGCCGACAAGGAAGGCGCGATGCGATACAACTGGTACGAGGTGCTGACGGGACCCGACACCGGCCTGTACTACGCCTGGTCCGGCGGCCACGACTGGAAGGATTTCGACGCCGAGTACGACTGGCAGTCCGACGCCGGCGAGATGATGCGGGACAAGGTCATGCCGCACGTCGAGGACATGGACCGGATGATGGTCCGGACCATGAACAACTGGAGCCACTGGCCGGAGGATTGGGCGGGCTACACCCACTTTCACCTGACCGACTGGTACGTCAACAATGGCCAGAACATGGCGTTCCGCAAGGGCCTGATGAAGATTGTCAGCACACTGAAAGCGGCCGACTATTCGCCGCGCTGGGGCTTCCACTGGATGGAGTCCGGCACCCGCGGCGGACACGTCGTTCTGGTATCCCCGACCAAGGGGTGGGCCGGCATGACTGCGCCCGATACGACGTTCTACGACATCATGTCCAAGGAACTCGGTGGCGAGGAAGCTTTCGAGACCTTCATGGCGGACTGGGGCAAAACGTTCAAGACGGGTGCGACGACGACGGTGGAATACATGCCGGGCGCGAGCGACTACGGCGACGACTGATCCCCGTCCTGCGCATCGACCTGAAAAAACCCCGGCACCCGCCGGGGTTTTTTTCCTGCGAACGGAATTCTCCGTTGGCAGAACCAAAAGACCACCCTTCCGACCGCGCGCCGAACGTCA
>JARROJ010000003.1:0-68472 GCA_037384065.1 Lysobacterales bacterium | reverse complement strand
CCTGGCCCGCTACCCGGACGTGTTCGGCGGCGCCGGCTGCCTGTCGACGCACTGGCCCGGCACGTTGCCCGCCGCCGATACCGCGTTTCCGCGGGCGATGCGTGACTTCCTGGCCGGCAGCCTGCAGGGCGGCAAGCGCGTCTGGTTCGACCATGGCACGGCGGGCCTGGACGCGGCTTACGCCGAGCCGCAGCGTGCCATCGACGACGTGATGCGCGAGCGCGGCTACGACGCCTCGAACTGGGTCACGCGCGTTTACGAGGGCGCCGAGCACAGCGAGGACGCCTGGCGCGCCCGCCTGCCCGAGGTGCTGGGGTTCCTGCTCGCCGAGCCGGCCGACGACGCTCTCGCACGGGTCGCTTCGCCGGACGGGCGCCTGCAGTTCAGCCTGCACCGCGGGCGGTTCGATGCACTGACGTATCGCGTGACCTTCGATGACGAGACGGTGGTCAGCGACTCCGCGCTGGGCCTCCGTTTCGCCGAACAGCCGGGCTTCGACCGCGGCCTGCGGGTGCTCGGCGCCGAGCGCGCCAGCCATGATGAGACCTGGGAGCAGCCCTGGGGCGAGCGCCGCCTGGTGCGCGACCGCCACGAGGAACTGCGGGTGAACATTGCCGACGAGCGCGACCGGCGCATCGACCTGCGGGTGCGGGTGTTCGACGACGGCCTCGGCTTTCGCTACGAGGTGCCGGCGCAGGACGGCGTCGGCGCCGTGAGCATCGTCGACGAGCTGACCGAGTTCGCGCTGCCGGCCGATTCGACCGCCTGGTGGATTCCGGGCCGTCGCTACAACCGCTACGAGTACCTCTACCGCACCAGCGGCCTGGATGAGGTCGAGATGGCGCACACGCCGTTCACCGTGCGCACGCCGCGCGGTACGCATCTCAGCATCCACGAGGCCGCGCTGGTGGATTACGCCGCTTTCGTGCTCGACCAGCGGCGCGACAACGTGTTCCAGGCCAACCTGACGCCCTGGTCGGACGGCATTCGGGTGAAAACGGCCGCGCCGTTCAAAACGCCGTGGCGCACGGTGCAGGTGGCCGAAACAGCCACCGGCCTGCTCGACTCCAGCCTGATCCTGAACCTGAACGAGCCGAACGCGCTGGGCGACGTCAGCTGGGTCGAGCCCGGCAAGTACGTCGGTATCTGGTGGGCGATGCACATCCGCACGCGAACCTGGGGCCGCGGCGTGATTCACGGCGCGACCACCGAGGAAACGAAGCGCTACATGGACTTCGCCGCGAAATACGGCTTCGACGGCGTGCTGGTCGAGGGCTGGAACGTCGGCTGGGACGGCGACTGGTTCCACAACGGCGACCTGTTCAGTTTCACCGAGGCCTACCCCGACTTCGACCTCGCCGCGATTGCCGCCTACGGCGAGCAGCGCGGCGTGCGCCTCATCGGCCACCACGAGACCTCGGGCAACGTCAGTAACTACGCCGCGCAGATGGACGCGGCCTTCGACCTCTACGCGACGCACGGCGTGCGCCAGGTCAAGACCGGCTACGTCGCCGATGCCGGCGACATCAAGCGCGTCGACGAGAACGGGCGCGTCCACTACGAGTGGCACGACGGCCAGTTCATGGCGAACGAGTACCTGCGCTCGGTCACCGAAGCCGCGCAGCGGAAGATCAGCATCAATACCCATGAGCCGATCAAGGACACGGGCCTGCGCCGCACCTACCCGAACTGGATCACGCGTGAGGGCGCCAAGGGGCAGGAGTTCAACGCCTGGGGCGATCCGCCGAATCCGCCGGAGCACGCCGCGATCCTGCCGTATACGCGCATGCTGTCCGGGCCGATGGACTTCACGCCGGGCATTTTCGACCTGACCTTCGGTGGCCCGGACTGGCGCCATCGCGTGCAGACCACGCTGGCCAGGCAGCTGGCGCTGTACGTGACGCTGTACAGCCCGATCCAGATGGCCGCCGACCTGCCGCAGAACTACGAGGCGCGGCCGGACGCGTTTCGCTTCATCGTCGACGTGCCGACCGACTGGGAGCAGAGCATCGCCGTGGCCGGCGAGGTGGGCGATTTCGTGGTGTTCGCGCGCCAGGAGCGCGGCGGCGCGGACTGGTACCTCGGCGCCGTCACCGACGAGGAAGCGCGCACGGTGGATGTACCGCTCGACTTCCTGGAGCCGGGCCGGCGCTACACCGCGCAGATCTACCGCGACGGCGAGGGGGCGGACTGGCAGTCCAACCCCTACGCGATCACCATCGAGGAACGCGCGGTCGGCCAGGACGCGGTGTTGCGCCTGTGGCTGGCGCCCGGCGGCGGTGCGGCGGTCCGTTTCGAGGCCGGAGAACGTCAATGAAGCATCGCCCGCAGCTCAGCTTCTGGCAGATCTGGAACATGTGCTTCGGCTTCCTCGGCATCCAGTTCGGTTTCGCCCTGCAGAACGCCAACGTCAGCCGCATCTTCCAGACGCTCGGCGCCGAGATCGACGACCTGCCGATCCTGTGGGTGGCCGCGCCGGTCACCGGGCTCATCGTGCAACCGATCATCGGCTACATGAGCGACCGTACCTGGACCCGGCTGGGCCGCCGCCGCCCGTATTTCCTGGCCGGCGCGATCCTCGCCTCGCTGGCCCTGTTCGTCATGCCCAACTCGCCCTACCTGTGGGTTGCGGCCGGCATGCTGTGGATCATGGACGCCAGCATCAACATCTCCATGGAGCCGTTCCGCGCCTTCGTCGGCGACAACCTGCCGAAACACCAGCGCACGCTGGGTTTCGCGATGCAGAGTTTCTTCATCGGCGCCGGCGCGATCGTCGCATCCGCGCTGCCGTGGATGCTGGCCAACTGGTTCGATGTCGGCAACACGGCCGGGCCGGGACAGATTCCGGACACCGTGAAGTGGTCCTTCTACCTCGGCGGCGTCGTGTTCCTGGCGGCGGTGTCCTGGACCGTGTTCTCGAGCCGCGAGTATTCGCCGGAGGAAATCGCCGCCTTCGAGGCCGGCGACGCCGAGGCCGGCGGCTTTCCGGAGCCCGAGCCGCGCCCGGCCGCGAAATACCGCGCGGGCGGCCTGGCGTGGATCGTCGCCGGCGCGCTTCTGTTGGCCTGGATCGTGGCCGCGGGGCTGGACAAGCAGCTGTACATCCTGGCCATCGGCGGAATCGCCTTCGGCTTGCTGCAGGTCGTCACCGGCGCGCTGCAGACCGCGGGGCGCACCGACAACGGCCTTTATCACATTGTCGAAGACCTGTTTCACATGCCGCGCGTGATGAAACAGCTGGCCGTGGTGCAGTTCTTCAGCTGGTTCGCGCTGTTTGCGATGTGGATCTACAGCACGGCGGCCGTGACCAGTCATCACTTCGGCAGCACCGACGCCACCAGCGCCGCCTACAACGACGGCGCGAACTGGGTCGGCGTGCTGTTCGCGGCCTACAACGGGTTCGCGGCGCTGGCGGCGTTCGCGATCCCGCTCGCCGCGCGCGTGCTCGGCGTGCGGCGGGCGCATCTCGTGAACCTTACGCTCGGCGGCATCGGCCTGGTCAGTTTCTGGTTCATCCGCGATCCCGCCTGGCTGATCGCGCCGATGGTCGGCGTCGGCATCGCGTGGGCGTCGATCCTCTCGCTGCCCTACGCCCTGCTTTCGGACGTGTTGCCGAGCGCCAAGATGGGCGTCTACATGGGCATCTTCAATTTCTTCATCGTCATCCCGCAGCTGATCGCGGCCAGCGTGCTCGGCCTGGTGCTGCGCGAGTTCTTCGGCGGCGCGGGCATTTTCGGACTCGTCATCGGCGGCGTGCTGATGGTGGTCGCCGGCTTTGCGACGCTGCTGGTCGACCGCGCGGCGGAGCCGGAGCGGTCATGAGGACGATAGCGGCCGCCGCCCTGGCGTTGCTGATGGCCAGCGCGTGCGCTGTGAACGACGGAGCCCGGAACATGGATGCAGCCTTCGAACCCACGCCCTACGTCAAACTGCGGCATCCCGAGTGGAGCCGCGACGCGGCGATCTACCAGATCAACACGCGCCAGTTCACGCCGGAAGGCACGCTGGCCGCGGCCGAGGCGCAACTGCCGCGGCTGCAGGCGCTCGGCGTGCGAATCCTCTGGCTGATGCCCGTGCAGCCGATCGGCGAGCGCAACCGCAAGGGCGCGCTGGGCAGCCCGTACTCGGTGCGGGATTACCTCGCCGTGAACCCCGAGCTCGGTGACCTGGACGATTTCAAGCGCTTCGTCGCGGCGGCCCACGAACACGGCATGTACGTCATTCTCGACTGGGTCGCCAACCACACCGCCTGGGACAACCCACTGACCGGCGAGCATCCGGAGTGGTTCGCCCGCGATTACGCCGGCCGGCTGCATCCGCCGGCCTGGACCGACTGGAGCGACGTCGTGCAGCTCGACTACGACCAGCCGGGCCTGTGGCATTACATGGCCGATGCGATGGCGTGGTGGGTTGCGGAGACCGGTATCGACGGGTTCCGTTGCGACGTGGCCGGCTTCGTTCCGGTCGAATTCTGGAACGGCGTCCGCGCCCGGCTGGAGCGCATCAAGCCGGTGTTCCTGCTGGCCGAGTGGAACACCCGCGACCTGCACGCCCGCGCCTTCGATGCGAGCTACTCCTGGGACTGGTACGACACGGTGCGGCGCGTCGCGCGGGGCGAGGCCGACGTGACGGCGCTGACCGGCTATCACTACGACGACGAAAATTCCTGGCCGTCCGACGCCATGCGCATGCTGTTCGTCAGCAACCACGACAAGAACGCCTGGGAGGGCACGCAATTCGAAGCCTTCGGCCCGGCGCTGGAAGCCGCCATCGTGCTGTCGGTGGCCAGCCGCGGCATACCGCTGATCTACAACGGCCAGGAGGCCGGGAACCCGCAGCGCCTGGCGTTTTTCGAGCGCGATCCGATCGCGTGGCGGGACCATCCGATCGGCGATCTGTACCGGCGGCTGTTTGCGCTGAAGCAGGCCAATCGGGCGCTGTGGAACGGCGCCTGGGGCGCGCCGATGGAGCAGGTCGCCAACTCGGCGCCCGACCGCGTGCTCAGCTTTTACCGCGAGCAGGGCGACCACGCGGTATTCGGGATCTTCAACTTCTCCGCGGAGGACCTTTCGGTGCATCTTGCCGGGGATCGCTACGCGGGCGCGTGGCGGGATTTCGGCTCCGACGCCGAGCGCTCGCTGGCGCCGGACCTCGAGATGGAACTGCCGGCCTGGTCCTGGCGGCTCTTCACCCGCAACTGACCGGCCACGGGACAACAGAAACGCATGCAAGCGAACAGCAAACCCTCCGTCATCCAGCAGATGGGCCGCCGCGCCGGTGTCCTGATGCACATCAGTTCCCTGCCGGGTGACCATGGCATCGGGGATATCGGCGACAGCGCGCGCGCGTTCGTCGACGCGCTGGCCGACATGGACATCGGGGTCTGGCAGTTCCTGCCGCTGGGTCCGACGGCCTATGGCGACTCGCCCTACCAGCCCCTGTCGGCCTTCGCCGGCAACGCCAACCTCATCTGCCTCAACCAGCTGGTCGAACTGGGCCTGCTGCACGAGGCCGAACTCGAACCGCTGACCGCGCTGCCGCGCGATTACTGTGACTTCGGGCGAGTGATTCCGGCCAAGCGCGAACTGCTGATGCGCGCCGCGGAGCGTTTGCGGGACCGTCCCGGTGGCGCGCTGATGACCGAGTACGAGGAATTTCTTCACCGGCAGCGGGATTGGGTGGCGGACTACGCGTTGTTTCGCGTGCTGAAGACCCGCCACGGCGAGCGGCCATGGCCGGAATGGGACACGCCCTACGTGCGGCGCGAAGCGGCGGCCCTGGAGCGCGTGCGGGCGGCGCATCGCGACGCGATCGAGACCACCCAGATCACCCAGTTCCTGTTCGACCGCCAGTGGCGGGAACTGCGGCTGTACGCGGCCGAACGCGGCATCGCCCTGTTCGGCGACATTCCGATCTACGTCGCGCTGGACAGCGCGGACGCCTGGACCAACCGGGAAATGCTGCAGGTCGACCGCGACGGCGTGCCGTCGGCGGTGGCCGGGGTGCCACCCGACTACTTCAGTGCCGACGGTCAGCTGTGGGGCAATCCGCTGTACGACTGGGCGTATCACGCGCGCACCGGGTACCGCTGGTGGATCGAGCGCATGCAGCACATTGGCCGCCAGACCGACCTCGTTCGAATCGACCACTTTCGGGGTTTCGAGTCCTACTGGTCGGTGCCGTTCGGCGAGACGACCGCCCGGAACGGAACCTGGGTGCCGGGGCCCGGCGAAGCGCTGTTCGAGGCGCTGCGCGCGGAACTCGGCGAACTGCCGATCGTCGCCGAGGACCTGGGGGTGATCACGCCCGAGGTCGACGCCCTGCGCCTGGGCCAGGGTCTGCCGGGCATGGTCGTTCTGCAGTTCGAAGTCGGTGACGCGGATTTCGATCCGGACGCGATCGCCGAAAACAGCGTGTGCTACACCGGCACGCACGACAACGACACCACGATCGGCTGGTTCCGGGGGGGCGGGGACGACACCCGCACCCGCGCAGAGGTGCGCGCGGCGCAGGCCGCGGTGCTCGAACTGACCGGCGGCTCGGCGCAAACGATTCATACCGACATGATCCGCCTCGCGTTCGCCAGCCCGTCGGTCCTGGCCGTCGCGCCGATGCAGGATTTCCTCGGCCTCGGCTCGGAGGCGCGGCTGAACCGGCCCGGTACGACCCGGGACAATTGGCGCTGGCGCATGGCGGAGGGCGCGCTCGACGGGGCGCAGGCCGACCGCATCCGGCGCATGGTCGAGGACGCGGCGCGCGCGCCGTGACCGCCGCCGCCGATCGGGTTCGGCGCTGGTGTCTGCAGTGGTGAAACGCGTACACTGCGCCGCATGATCCAGGCGGGCGACCCCTCCCGGCTCGGCGCCCGCGCGCTCGAGGACGGAGTCAACTTTGCGCTCTACTCCGGTAGCGCGGAACGCGTCGAGCTGTGCCTGTTCGACGAGGAACGGCAGCAGGTCGCCGTCCACGATCTTCCCGACTGCCAGCATGGCGTGTGGCACGGCTTCCTGCCGGGCTGCGCGCCCGGTCAGCGTTACGGCTACCGCGTTCACGGGCCCTGGGACCCGGCGCGCGGGCTGCGCCACAACCCGGCGAAACTGCTGCTCGATCCGTACGCGCGGCGCCTCGACGGCGCCTTCCGCTGGGACCCGGCGCTGTTCGATTACCGCAAGGGGGCCGGTGGCCGCCGCCGCGCGGACGACCGCGACAGTGCGGCCTGCGTGCCGCTCTGCGTGGTGGCTCCGGCGTCGGGGCCGTTCGCCGCGCCCCGTCCCGCCGTGCCCTGGACGAACATGGTCGTCTACGAGGCCAACGTCCGCGGCTACACGATGCGCCACCCCGAGCTGACGGAAGCCGAGCGGGGTCGTTTTCGCGGGCTGCGCAACGGCCGGATCCTCGAATACCTGAAGTCGCTGGGCATCACGTCACTGGAACTGATGCCGGTCCAGTGCCTGATCGACGAGCACTTTCTCGTCGAGCGCGGCCTGCGCAATTTCTGGGGCTACAACACCGTGCAGTTCTTCACCCCCGACGCCCGCTTCGCGGTCCCGGGCGCGGATCCGGCGGCGGAGTTCCGCGAGATGGTCGAGGCGATCCACGAGGCCGGCATCGAGGTGATCCTGGACGTGGTCTACAACCACACCGGCGAAGGCGGGGCCGACGGCCCGACGCTCAGCCTGCGCGGCATCGATAACCTGGCCTATTACCGCACGCTGCCGGACGATCCCGGGCGCTACGTCAACGACACCGGGTGCGGCAACACGCTGAACACCTGCCACATCCGGGCGCAGAACCTGGTGCTGGACAGCCTGCGCTACTGGCACGGCGAACTCGGCGTCGACGGCTTCCGCTTCGACCTGGCCACGGTGCTGGGCCGCACGATGGGCGGTTTCTACAAGCCGCATTCGTTGCTCAGCCGGATTGCCGGCACGCCGGAACTGGAGGGCGCCAAGCTGATCGCCGAGCCCTGGGATCCCGGCCCGGGCGGCTACCAGCTCGGCCGATTCCCGGTGGAGTGGGCGGAGTGGAACGACCGTTTCCGCGATTCGGTGCGCCGCTTCTGGCGCGGCGACGAAAACCAGGACAGCGAATTCGCGCAGCGCATCCACGGCTCGTCCGACCTGTTCGAAGCGAGTGGCCGCAGCCCGGCGGCGAGCATCAATTTCGTCACCGCGCACGACGGGTTCACGCTCGCGGACCTGGTCAGCTACGAGCAGCGCCACAATCACGCGAACGGCGAGGACAATCGCGACGGTCATCGCCACAATTTCAGCCGCAACCACGGGGTCGAGGGGCCGACCGATGACCCCGCGATCACCGCCGTGCGCCGCCGCCAGCGCCTCAACATGCTGGCCACGCTGCTGTTCTCGCAGGGCACGCCGATGCTGCTGGCCGGCGACGAGTTCGGCAACGGCCAGGGCGGCAACAACAACGCCTACGCGCAGGATAACGAGACCGGCTGGCTGGACTGGCAGGGCCTGGCGGACGATCCCGAATTCACCCGGGCCGTGCGCGACCTGGTCCGCCTGCGGCGCGAGGTGCCGGTGTTGCGGCAGGCGCGGTACATCCACGGCCGGATGCCGACCGACGGCGGGTGGTGCGACATCCACTGGCTGCATCCGGACGGCCGCCGCATGGAGCCGGCGGACTGGAACAGCGGGCGGCAACTGGCGCTGCTGTTCACCACGCGCGCCGACCAGAAGGACGACAGCCCGGTGCTCGAAGCCGTTGCGGTGCTGTTCAACGCGCGGGAGGAGGACGGCGTGTTTCGCTTGCCGCGCGGCATGCCGGTGGACTGGCGGCAGTTGTTTTCCAGCAGCGCCGGCAACGGCCCGCAGGATGGTGGTGCGCGCTGGTCAGTCGCTGCCCGTTCGCTGGTGCTGCTGCGCGGTGAACGCCTGGCCTGAGCGGTAGAACTCGGCCGCGTTGTCGTGCAGCACGCGGCGCGCGCCCACCTCGCCGAGCGTGTCGATGACCAGCAGGAAGTCGCTGTCGCTGTACGGCCGCGCCGCGCGCGTCGACGGCAGGTCGGTGCCGAACATCAGGCACGCGGGGTTCGCCGCGTACAGCTCACGCAAGCCCCGGCGCACGTCGAAATCGACGCGGCCGAAGCCGGTCGCCTTGACGCGCACGCCGGCCTGGGCGAGATCGAGCAGGTCGCCAAAGCCCGCGCCGGACAAGCCGAGATGGTCGATGGCGACCGCCGGCAGGTCGGTCAGCAGGTTCTTGAGCCCGGCCAGTTCCCGGCTGTCGACGTACAGTTCGACGTGCCAGCCGGCCAGTTCGTGGATGCGCAGGGCCATCGATTCGAGGTGCCGAATGTCCTCGGAGCCGCCGCGCCGAAGGTTGAAACGCACGGCGCGCACGCCGGCCAGGTCGAGGTCCAGGATGTCCTCGTCGGTGGCCGTCGCCGGCAGTTGCGTGACGCCGACGAAGGCGCTGCCGAGCCGCGCCAGGGCATTGACCATGAAGTCCTGGTCGAAGGCCTGGAACGAACCCGAGACGACGGCGCCGCCGCACAGCCGATAATCCTCGGTGCGCTCCAGGTAGTCGCGGGTGGTGTAGCGATCCGGCAGATAACCGTGGTTCGGCACCAGCGGAAAACGTGGGTCGATGACGTGGAAGTGGGCGTCGAACAGTTTGAAATCGGCCAGGTTCATGGATCGTGCGCCTCGATCGCACCTTTCATACTAGTCTTATCCGCGGCCCATTGAATTGATTTAAGTCCCCGCGCACCTTGATCGACCCGCCCCGCTGGCGTTCTTGGCGGTGAATTGGGTACGCTCTGGTGCAACTACGCAGCGGAGTCCTGGTATGCCGATACGCGAACGAACCCCCTTCCGTACCCTTCTTCGCCCCGCCGTTTTCCTCGCCTTGTGGCTGTCGGCGGCGGCGCCCGTGTTCGGTGCGGTCGATCTGCAGTTCACGCCGGTCAGCCCTCGATTGGGCGTGGTCGACATCAACCACGCCGGCGACGGCAGTGGGCGGTTGTTCCTGGTGGCGCAAAGCGGTTCGATCATCATCCTGCGGGACGGTGAAGAGGTTGGCGAGCCCTTTCTCGACATCACCGACCGCGTCGAAACCGGCGGTGAGCGTGGCCTGTTGAGTGTCGCATTCGCACCGGATTACGCGGCATCCGGGTTGTTTTACGTCTGGTACACCGGCATCGGAGGCGACACCGTGCTGTCGCGATTCGCCGTCGGCGACAACCCGGACCGGGCGGATCCCGCCAGCGAGCAGATCCTGCTCGAGGTCGAGCAGCCGTACTCGAATCATAACGGCGGTCGACTGCGTTTCGGTCCGGACGGCATGCTGTACCTGGGGCTTGGTGACGGCGGTAGCGCAAACGATCCGCTCGGCGTCGCTCAGGACGGCGCGACGTTGCTCGGGAAGCTGATCCGCATCGACGTCGATCCGCAACATGAGCCCTATGCCGTGCCGGCCGACAACCCGTTTCTCGCCGACGACGCGGTGCGTGATGAAATCTGGGCCACCGGGTTGCGCAATCCGTGGAGAATCGCCTTCGATCGGGCAACGGGTGACCTGTTCATCGCCGATGTCGGCCAGTCCCGGCGCGAGGAAATCAACGTTCAGCCGGAAGCCTCCCGCGGCGGCGAAAACTACGGCTGGTCGATTCTCGAGGGCTCCCTGTGCCTGGTGGCGGGCTGCGATGCGACCGGCCTGACCCTGCCGGTCTTCGAATACGGACGTGACGCCGGCTGCTCGGTGACCGGCGGCGAGGTGTACCGCGGACGGGCGTACCCGGACCTTTCCGGCGTGTACCTGTTCGGCGACTACTGCGAGGGGACCATCTGGGGCATGCGGCGCGTGGCGGATCGCTGGGAGACCGACGTGCTGGCCACGACGCCGTACCAGATCCTGACATTTGGCGAGGCGGAGGACGGCGCCGTATACCTGGCCAGCGCCAACCGGGGCGTGTTTCTGCTCAGTGACGGGGCGGTTTCGCCGGAGCCGGCGCTCGCCATCAACCCGGGCATGAACGACGCCTGGTTCGACCCGGCAACCAACGGGCAGGGCGTTTTCGTCAACGTCTTTCCGGACCAGGGCACGCTCTTCCTGGGCTGGTTTACCTACGACGTCGCCCGGCCGGACCCCGGCGTGCCGGCCGTGCTCGGTGAACCGGGGCACCGCTGGCTGACGGCGCAGGGCCCGTATTCCGGCGACGCGGCGCAGCTCGTCGTCTCACGGTCGACCGGCGGCGTGTTCGATTCCGCCGAGCCCGTGGTCGGGCCCCCGGAACCCGACGGAACCGTGGACATCCACTGGATCGATTGCCGTCACGCCATGCTCCGTTACGATCTGCCCGCGGTCGGGCGTGGCGCGATCCCGTTGCGGCGCATCGTGTCCGACAACGCCGCGTTGTGCGAGGCGTTGCAGGAATCGGCGCCGTGACCGGCGCGGACCGACGGTCGTGAAATTTCGACTATCCTTTAGATAAGTCGGCGATGTACCGACGCTACGTGAAGAGACGAGGAGAACGCATGAAACTGCATACGACGATCTGTTGCGCCCTGACCGGCGCAGTGGCGATGGGCGCGATCCCGGCCGCCCTGGCCGGCGACAGCGCCGCGGAAAAAATCGAACGCGCGATGTCGGCGGCGCCGGCAGCGGTCAGCGCCGAGGCGACGGTCATGGACACCGACGGCACCGTTCTGCGCGAAGGCAGCAACGGCTGGACCTGCCTCCCCGACACCATGCCCGGCGACCACGCCCCGATGTGCAACGACGCGGTGTGGATGAAGCTGATGGGCATGATGATGGGCGGGGAGGACTACGTGCCCGACCGCGTCGGCATTTCCTACATGCTCCAGGGTGAACCGGAAGGCGCCGGTGTCAGCAACTCCACGCCCGGACACCCCGATCCGCAATCGGCCGACGACTACGTCGAAACCGGCCCGCACATGATGATCGTGGTGCCGAAGGAAATGCTCAAGGGGGTTACCAGCGATCCGTCCACCGGCGGGCCTTACGTGATGTGGGGCGATACGCCGTTCGCCCACATCATGATCCCGGTTGCGCTGGAGGGCAAAGGAGTGGTAACAAAGGGGATGTGAACCCCGCATCCCATGCCGGCGATCTCAGCGTGATCCAGGCCAGTGTCCTGGACCACGCCCCCGAATTCGTCGAGATCGTGTATTCGCAGGCGCCCGGTGCCTACCGGGCGCTGTTGGCCTCGGGCCGTTTCGATGCGCGCCTGGCTCGCGATCCGGTGTTCAACCACGGCAAACTGTTCGCCTACGCCGAGTTCGCGGTGTTCCGCAAGGAATTCCGAACGCGTTTTCCCGACGCCAGCGATTTCGCCTGCCTCAACGCCTTTGCCGGCCTGTTCCTGAAAAACGACATCTCGATGAGCAACCTGGTGGAGTACGTCGAGGGCAGCGACGACGAGGAACAGCTGCTGCTCAATACGCCGCTCTGACCGTCGGGCCCGCGTTCCGGGTTTGTGTTCGCACGGTCGCGCTGCGTACCGCCGGGCGCTGATCGACGCACCATCGCACCGGACCCGGCAGCGCCACCGCATGGCCCCTGCCAGGGGACGCTCGAGCACATCCCTGTGACGCTCGGTATGAGCCCGTCCAGGGCTCATACGCCCCTGTCAGGGGCCATGCGGCGTCACCGCCTGGACGCACTCGCATGTGTCATGCGCGTTCGGGTCAGTGTAAGACGGCGTTCCGGCGCGAACGGAACGATAATCGGGGCTCAATCACGCGGTCGAGCCCGCGGACCCGCCGCTCGGCCGTCTCCACAAACCGCGCGGGATCAGCCCCGCGTCGGGTCGTTCCGGCCCAGCTGGTCGTGGCTGGATACCCAGTCCAGCGAAGCGATGGCCGAGGCCAGGGAAATCTCGCCCGCCAGCACGGTGCCGGCGACGATCTCCGCGAACTTGTAGACCTTGCCGACGCCGTAACAGTCCAGCGCCTCGAGGCATTCGCGTTGCGTGGGCAGGCCGGTGCCGCCGCCGCAGGTGGCGACGATCAACGACGGCAGCGTGATCGAGAAGTAGAGATCCTTCTCGGGCGTCAGTTCGGTGTACAACAGGCCGACCGACGACTCGGAAACGTTGGCCACGTCCTGCCCGGTGGCCAGGAACATCGCGGTGATGGCGTTGGCCGAATGCAGGCCGTTGTTGTTGGCCCCGGACATCAGCGTGCCGATGCTGGAGGCGCCGTACAGCTGGTACAGGGACTCGGTGTCGGCATCCATGACCTCCATCAGCACGTCGCGCTTGATCACGGCCTCAGCCGTCACCCGCTTGCCGCGGGTGCGCATGATGTTGATCACCGAGGCCTTTTTGTCGGTCGCGAAATTCGATTCCAGATAGAACTGTCGGATTTCGGCGGCGTCGCAGTTCTGCAGGATCCAGTTGCACGCGGCGAACGTCGCCTTGCCGACCATGTTCATGCCGGCGGCGTCACCAGTGCGGTAGTTGAACCGCAGAAAGGCGAACTTGTTGGCCAGGTAGTAATCGACGTACTTCAGGTTCACGAAACGGTCGGTGGCGTTGGCCACTTCGCGGATGTCGTCGAGGCGGGCGACGATCCAGTCCGCGAACCGGCGTCCGGCGGCGGCGTCGTCGAAAATGAACACCGGCGCGCGCTGCATGTTGTCGCCAACCACTGCGCATTTCACGCCGCCGCTCTGGTGCAGGACCTTCATGCCCCGGTTGTAGGAGGCGACGAGCGTACCTTCGCTGGTCGCCAGCGGCACGTAGAACTCGCCCTGCGCGTGCTGGCCGTGGACGCGCAACGGCCCGGCGAAGCCGAGCGGCACCTGGGTGACGCCGGTGAAATGCTCGATGTTGCCGCGCGTCACGGCCGGGTCGATCGAATAGCGCGTGACGTGGTCGAGGCGCTTGCCACTGTGCTCGCCGATGAAGGCCTGGCGCGCGGCGATGATATCGGCGGTGTAGTCGTTCTCGGCGTCGCGCGGCAGGGTGCCGGGCGACGCGGCGCCGGTGTTGAGCGGGTCGCTCACCGCCATGCGCAGTTCGCCGAACGGCTTGGTCGTGAACACGACCGTGACATCGTGTCCACCCGGTTCGAGCGGTTCGATGTCGAGAAAGAAGGTCAGCAGGGTGCCCAGCGGGAAATCCACCGGTTGCTCCGGAGTGAGCGCCGTGAGCGGCATCGCGGTGCCGTCGTCGATGCTCACGTTGACGGCCTGCGGCGGAACGGTCGCGTCGTCGATTTCCACGCGCGAGACCGACAGCAGCGCTGCGGGGCTCAGTCGATTCTTGACCGAGAAACGGACCTTGCCGCCCGCGTTACGGAGGCTGCCGTGGTTGAACAACTTGCGCAGGATACGGCCGGGAATCAAGGACATTGCAGGTCTCGCTCGCCAATTGCCGGACCTGTCAGCATAGGCGAAACCGAGCCGCGGCCCGTTGACCTGCGGCACGCGGAATCGAAAAACCCGGACAGTCGGTCAGGGGCTGTGCGGCAGCACCCAGAAAAACACGCCGATGAACGACAGAACGCCCAGCACCAGCGCCAGCATGAAACTGGTGTACGCGATCTGGAGCAGCGCGAATTTCTTTTTCAGAACGCTGCCGATGCCGTAGATGTTGTCGATCATCGTCTCGTACATCACCTGGCGGTCCTGCATCAGCTCCAGCATCCCTTCCTGGAAATCCCCGGGGGCGAGATTGGCGAAATTGCCGAAGAACAGGATGTTCCCCCGGCTGTTCTCCAGGTCCTGCAGGGTGATCGGTTGGGTGCTGATGCGCGGGCGCGCCGCGAGGATCGAAAAAACGATCGAGATCAGGGTGCCGACCAGGAACAGCGTCGATGGCAGGATCAGCCAGGGGTTGCTGTCCAGCTTGGGCGACACGGCCGCGATGATGATCGAGATGATGATGCCGTTGATGCTGATCATCATGTTCGCCTTGTTGTCGGCCAACGCGGTCAGGTCCATCTGCACGCGGTAGGTCGCCCGGAACATGGTCTCGATGCCCCGGTTCGTGCCGGGTCCCTTCGCTTTTTTCTTCTCGAGCTCTTCGGTGACGGCTTCGAGTTCGGCCTGAAGCTGTTCGGTTTTGTCGTCCATGCTGGGAATCCCCACTGTTTCCGCTATTCTACAGCGAGACCGTGAACTTTGAATGCATGACGGGCGACCGGGCGGCCGGCCTTCCGCATGCGGGAGACCCCGATGGACCTGATTGCCCTGATCATCCTGATCGCCCTGGCCCAGTACGTGTATTTCACCCTGCGCGTCGGCGCCGCGCGCGTCCGCTACGGCGTCGAGGCGCCCCGAACGTCGGGCGACGAGCGCTGGGAACGGCTGTACCGGGTGCAGATGAACACGCTCGAGCAACTGATCGTGTTCGTGCCGTCGTTGATGCTGTTCGCCAGTTACGTCAGCGCCCGCTGGGCCTGGGTGCCCGGCGCGCTGTTCATCCTGGGGCGCCAACTGTACGCCTGGGAGTACGCGCGCGATCCGAAATCGCGGGGTCCCGGCATGGGGGTCACGCTGCTGGCCAACGCGGTGCTGCTCGTCGGCGCACTCATCGGCGTGGTGCTGCAACTGCTCGGTTGAGCCCGCGCGCCGTGAAACACTGCGCCTTTCTCACCCTCGACGAGGTGGGCGATTTCGTCATCGACGACGAGCATGCGATCGCGCCGCTGGCCGAGCGCGGCTGGTCGGTTGCGACGCTGTCCTGGCGGCAAACCGCGCGGCCCTGGTCCGACTTCGACGCCGTCGTTATCCGTTCGACGTGGGACTACTGGCACGACGTGCCGGGGTTTCTGTCGGTGCTGCACGACATCGACCGGCAGACCCGCCTCGCCAATCCGCTGGACCTGGTCCGCTGGAACCTCGAAAAAACCTATCTGCGCGACCTGGCCGAGCGCGGTGTCGGCATCGTGCCGACGCTCTGGCCCGACCGCGTGGAGGCGGGGCAGTTCGCGGCCTGGGCGGAACGCCTGGGCAGCGAAACGCTGGTGATCAAGCCGGTGATCGGCGCCAACGGCGAGGACGCCTGGCGCGTTTCCGCCGACGAACCGACGGCGCGGCGCACGCGGATCGCGCAGCGGTTTCGCGGCCGCCGCGCGCTGGTCCAGCCGTTCATGCCGCACATTCTCGACGAGGGCGAGTACTCGCTGTTCTACTTCGGTGGCCGGTACAGCCACACGATTCTGAAAACGCCCGCGTCCGGTGAGTTTCGCTCGCAGGAAGAGCACGGTGCGGAGGTCCGTCCGGCGCGTCCGCCGGCGCGCCTGCGCGAGCGCGCTGACCTGGCGCTGGGCGCGCTCGCGCTGCGGCCGCTTTACGCCCGCATCGACTTCGTGCGCGACGCCGCGGACGATTTTCTCCTGATGGAGCAGGAGTTGATCGAGCCGTCGCTCTACCTGCGCACCGATCCGGCGGCGCCGGGCCGCTTTGCCGACGCGCTGACGGCCTGGTTCGCCTGAGCCCCGGTCTCAGCCGCCGGTCGCGATGTGCGGAATGCCGCGCTCGCGGGCCCAGCGGTTGATGGCCGCGACCAGTTCGTTCTCGATGCGGCCCTTTTCGCGTTCCAGTCCGTCGAACTCGGCCTGCAGATCACGCAGGCGGTCCAGCGCGCCGGCGGTCACCGGAGCGCCGCTCTCTTCCATGCCGTCGAGCAGGAAGCGGACCTGCCCGGCCAGCATCGTCTCCCAGGCGTCTTCGTCCTCGTAGGTCTCATGCAGCGGTTGGATCACGCGGTGATCCCAGGCTTCGATGGCGTCCAGCACGGCCCGGCCGGCCGCCTGCAGTTCGGTCTCGTCCGGATGCACGGCCATCAGCGCCTGAACCTGGTCGCGGGTCGAGCGCAGGTCGCCGAGCGCGACCAGGGTCCGCTCGAGCAGGTTCGCCGTTTCCGCGACGCGCGCCGCCCAGGCCCGCCGGTCCTCCGGCGCGGCATCGATGCGCGGATCGTCCACCAGGCGGAACGTCGTTTCGGCGCGCTGGCCGCCGACTTCGACCCGCGCGGTGTAGGTTCCCGGCTCGACCCGCGGGCCCCGCAGGCCCGCGAACAACGTCATGTCGCGCACGCAGGGGAAGGGGTCGCTGTCGCCGCGCCAGTCCCAGTGATTCAGGCCCGCCTCGGCCGGCGGATAGGTCGGCCGGTACGGGCGGCGGGGGTCCTCGTTGTGCGCCACGCAGCGCTCGTGCTCGGTTTCTTCGCTCGCGAACCCGCGCACGCGTTGGCCGTCGGCGTCGAGAATCTCGATCGTCAGCACGTCGCCGTCGGCCGGCGCTTCGGCCAGGTGGTAATGGATGCGCGCGCCCGAGGGCGGGTTTTCGGCCTCGAAGTCTTCCGAGGACCAGCCGCGACCGCGGAACAGGACATTTTCATCCGCAACGAACACCTCGACCGGTTCGTCGCCGATGCCCGCCGCCGCGGCGCGCGCCATGAACAGGTCGTCCAGCACCCAGAAGCCACGTCCCTGGGTCGCGGCGACCAGGCTGTCCTGGCGGATGGCCAGGTCGGTGATCGGCACCGGCGGCAGGTTGAGCGCAAGCGAATGCCAGCGGTCGCCGTCGTCGAAGGAAACGAACATTCCGGCCTCGGTGCCGGCGTACAGCTGGCCGGCCCGGCGCGGATCTTCGCGCACGACGCGCACGAACGTGTCCTCGGGCAGGCCCTCGTCGATGCGCTTCCAGCGCCGGCCGTAATCGGTCGTCTTGTAGATGTAGGGACTGAAGTCATTCAGTTTGTACGCCGCCACGGCCAGGTAGGCCGTGCCGTCGGCGTGGGGGCTGAGTTCGATGGCGTTGATCATCGCCTCGCCCTTGTGCGGCGGCGACACGTCGGTCCAGCTGGCGCCGTTGTCGCGGCTGATGTGCACCAGGCCGTCATCGCTGCCGACCCAGATGACGCCCGCTTCGCGCGCCGACTCGACGATGTAGAAAATCGTGTTGTAGAACTCGGCGCCGACGTTCTCGGGCGTCAGGGGGCCGCCGTTGCGGCCCTGCTTGTCGGGGTCGTTGCGGGTCAGGTCGCCGCTGATCTCTTCCCAGTTCAGGCCCCGGTCGCTGCTGCGCAGCAGTTTCTGGGTGCCGTAGTAGATCACGGCCGGGTCATGGGGCGAGACGGCCACCGGCGCGTTCCAGTTGGTGCGGTACTTGAGGTCCTTCGAATCCTTGCCGTACACGAGTTCCGGGTAGGGAATGATGATGCGCTCGAGACCGGTCGCGTGGTCGTATTCGGTCAGCGTGCCGTTGATCGTGGTCGCATAGATCAGCCGCGGGTCGTCCGGGTCGAACGCAATGTGCGCGCTTTCGCCACCGCCCGCGTCGAAGTAGTCGGCCACGCCGATGCCGCCGTACAGGCTGCGGCTGGCGATCGCCACGGTGGTGTTGTCCTGCTGGCCGCCGTAGATCCGGAACGGCACCTGGTTGTCGGTGGTCACGCGGTAGAACTGCGCGGTCGGCTGGTTCATCAGCGTCGACCAGGTCGCGCCGCCGTCGAAGGTGATGGTCGCGCCGCCGTCGTTGCCGTTGATCATGTTGCGGTTGTCGGCAGGGTTGATCCAGTGGTCGTGGTGGTCGCCGTGCGGCGTTTCGATGCGCTCGAAGGTGCGGCCGCCGTCGATCGATTTCATCAGCGGGACATTGAGCACGTATACGGTGTCCGGGTCGACCGGGTCCGCGGCCAGGTGGATGTAGTACCAGGCCCGCGAATGCAGCACGCGGTGGCCGTTCATCTGCCGCCAGGTCGCGCCGCCGTCGTCGCTGCGCCACAGGCCGCCCTGGCCGGGTTCGGCCTCGAGCAGGGCGTAGACCCGCTGCGGCTGGCTGGCCGAGATGTCCACCGCGACTTTGCCGACCATTTCCGGCAGCCCGCCGGTGAGCTTGGTCCAGGTGTCGCCGCTGTCGGTCGATTTGTAGATTCCGCCATCGGTGCCGCCTGAATGGATGTACCAGGGTTTGCGGCCGTGGTTCCACATCGCGGCGTAGAGGATGCGCGGATTGGTCGGGTCGAGGCGCAGATCCGATGCGCCGGTCTGCGGGCCGATCTTCAGGACGTGCTCCCAGGTTGCGCCGCCGTCACGCGTGCGAAACACCCCGCGCTCCTCGTTCGGCCCCCAGATCTGCCCCTGCACGCCGACCCAGGCGACATCCGGGTCGCTCGGATGGATGCGGACGTTCGCGATCTGGCCGCTGTTCTCGAGGCCGATATGGGCCCAGGTCCGGCCGCCGTCGGTGGATTTCCACATCCCGTCGCCGTGGCTGGTGGTGACGCCGCGGATCGGCGCCTCGCCGGTGCCGACGTAGATCACGTTGGGGTCCGATTCGGACACCGCGATCGCACCGATCGTGCCGACTTCGAAGAACCCGTCGGAGAGGTTTTCCCAGGTGCGCCCGGCGTTTTCGGTCTTCCAGACGCCGCCGCCCGTGGCGCCCATGTAATACAGCGAGCGGTTGCCGGGTATGCCGGTTACCGCGGTCACGCGGCCGCCCCGCCAGGGACCGACGTTACGCCATTCGAGACCCTCGAGCGCTGCGGTGCCGGCGGCGGCCGCCGCGGGTGGGGTGACGCAGGCGAGCGTCGCGAGGGCGGCAAGGACGAGCAAACCGGGTTTCAAGTGTGCGAACATGATGGAATCCGAGGGGTGGCTGATTCGGACGTTGATTATAGAACCCGGCGGGAGAAAACGTAATGAAACGATTGTGCGTGCTGATCACCATTTTTGCGGTGCTGGTCATGGCCGGTTGCGAGTCGGTTTACGCGCCGCGCCCGATGGGCGAAGCGGCGGTTCCCCTGGACGAAAGCTGGTCGGGAACCTGGCTCGCCGACGGCGCCGCCGTGACGACCCGGGTCCGTGACGCGGCGCAGGGTCGCCTGCAGGTGGCCTGGATCGAGTCCGGCGCGGAAGGCCCCGAACTCGAGGTGCTGGATGGCGCGGTGCGCAGCACGGCCGGCCTGGTGTTCTTCAGCGTCGAGGACCGGGACACCGAACACGGCTACCAGTGGGTGGTCGTCGACCATTCGCCGAACCGGGTGCGGGCCTGGTACCCCGACCCGGAGGCGTTCGTCGAAGCGGTCGAGCGCGGGGAAATCCCCGGCAAGGCCTTCGAGGGCAGCGTGATTCTCGGTGAACTCACCGAGGCGCATCTCGCGCGGATCGCCGACCCGGCGTCCGGCCTGCTGGACTGGCGCGAGCCGCTCGTCCTGTTCCGTGTCGGCAGCGACTGAACGCGTCGCTCAGGGTTCGCGTTCGTCCAGGATCTGCTCCGGATGGCCGTGCGAGCGGTACATCAGGATCGCCAGCAACAGCAGGAACACGAGAAAGCCCTTCAGCGCGTAGTTCTGTTGCCAGCTGGTGACGTCCGCAACGGCGCCGTAGAAGAACGAACCCGCGGTGGCGCCGAGGTTGGACACGGACATGTAGATCGCGAACTGGGTCGCCGATTCGGCGTGGGAGCAGATACTCATGGCTAGGGCGAGGGCACAGACCATGATGACAGGCAGCAGCAGGATCCACAGCGACATCATCACGAGCACGTAGGTGTCGTTGGCCCAGAGTTCCTGCGTTCCGGCCAGCGTGAAGGCGTGCACGCCGGTCAGGAAGATCGTCAGCCCCATGATCGCCTTGGCCCCGAAGCGGTCGATGAAGGGCCCGAGCGCCAGCGCGACGACGGCGCCGATCAGCCCCATGATCGCGTTCAGATCGGACCATTGCGGTGTGGTGAATCCGAACACCTGGATGGCCGCGATGGGCATCAGCGCGCGGCCGTAACCGCTGACGATGCCGTCGATGAACATGATCAGCATGATGACGATGCTCGCCCGCGTCCAGAGGACGTGGTTGAGGTCGGAGAATACCTGCCGGAACGAGGGGGGCGGCGCATTTTTCGGGCTCGCCTCGCCGCGGCTCCAGGGCAGCAGGCGCTCGTTGCGCCGTTCACGCACCGCCAGCAGGTACAGAAAAATGAGTGCCGTCACCAGGCTGCAGACGACCGCCGTCACGGTCATGCCGTAGACCACCAGCAGGGTTCCCGTCAGCGCCGAGGTGGCCGCCCAGCCGATGGTCTTGCCGAAGCTCATGAAGGCATTGAGCCGCCCCTCTTCCTCCAGCGGCACCAGGGTGATGGCCATGCCGTCCACGGCGACGTCCTGCATGGCGGTGAAGGTGTTGATGGCGAAGCCGATGGCCGTCAGCAGGCCGATCTGGGCGACCGGGTCATCGACGCGGGCGAGAAACAGCAGGCTGGCGACCATGCCGAGCTGGCAACCGAGCACCCAGGGCCGCTTGGCGCCCATCGGCAGGTATTCGAAGTGATCCATCAGCGGGCCGGCCAGCAGTTTGAAGGCCCAGGGCAGCATGATGACGCCGAGGAACGCGGCGATGGCCGATGCCGAAACGCCCTGTGTCGACAGCCAGGCCGGCAGGGCGATGTGCAGCAGGCCCATCGGAATGCCCTGGGCGAAATAGGCCAGGGCGCCGGTGCTGTAGCGAACCGCAGCGCTGGTCGACATAAACAGTGCCGGTGATTGCATCATTGGTATCCTCGAAGCGCGATGTTCCCTGATAGGGTATAGACCATGTTCGAGACGATTGCAGGAAAAGGTCTGTTTCGGGCGCGTCGCCCACGGTGCGAACGATGTGCCTGATTCTGTTCGCCTGGCGGGCGCACCCGCGCTATGAGCTGGTGCTCGCCGCCAACCGGGACGAGTTTCATGAGCGTCCGGCCGCGGCGGCTGGGTTCTGGGCCGAGCACGATGAAATCCTGGCCGGGCGCGACCTGGAGGCCGGCGGCACCTGGCTGGGCGTCACGCGTCACGGGCGTTTCGCGGCGCTGACCAATTACCGGGAGACGCCGCGGTCGGCGCACGACGCGCGGCGTTCACGCGGGCAGTTGGTCACCGCGTGGCTGACCGGGGCGGACGAGCCGCTGGAGGCGGCGGGGGGGCTGGCCGCGGCGGGAACCGATTACGCGGGTTTCAACCTGTTGCTGGGCCGCCCCGGCGAACTGGTTTACCTGTCGAACCGCGGCGTGGATCCCCGGCCGGTGACGTCCGGCCTGCACGGTCTGAGCAATCATCTGCTCGACACCGACTGGCCGAAGGTCAGCGCGGGCCGGGAGCGCCTCGCGGCGCTGCTGGCCGACGAAACCGTGGACCCGGAGCGGCTGTTCGATCTGCTGACCGATACGCACGCGGTGGGCGGAACGTTGCCGGACGGCGTTGCGGCGCGGCTGGCGCCCGAAAACCTGGCCCGGCAGCTGTTCATCCGCTCGCCGGTTTACGGGACGCGGTGCAGCACCGTGCTGTTGCTCGGCCGCGACGGCGAAGTGTTTTTCGAAGAGCGCCGGTTCGATGCGGCGGGCCGGCCCGCGGGCGCCGGGCGCTTCAGGTTTGCGACCTGACCGGACGGCGCGGGCCGGATCAGAGCTGGCCGTACGGCATCGAGAACGTGTCACCGGCTTCCATGTCGCCGGTTTCCAGGCCCTTGTTGAACCAGCGCATGCGCTGCTCCGAGGTGCCGTGGGTGAAGGTGTGCGGCACGACCCGGCCCTGCATGCGGCCCTGGATCGCGTCGTCGCCGATCGCGTTGGCGGCCGTCAGCGCCTCCCGGATATCGCCATGGTCCAGGTACTGGCTGTTGTGCCGGGCCCAGACGCCGGCGTAGAAATCGGCCTGCAGTTCGAGGCGCACCGACCACTCGTTGTAATCGGGCCGGCCGCGCATGCGGTGCACCCGGTCCGAGGTGCCGAGCAGGTTCTGCACGTGGTGTCCGACCTCGTGGGCGATCACGTAGGCCTGGGCGAAGTCACCGGGCGCCCGGAAGGTCCGTTCGAGTTCGTCGTAGAAGCTCAGGTCGATGTATACCCGCTGGTCGGCCGGGCAGTAGAACGGCCCCATCTGCGCCTGGCCCATGCCGCAGCCGGTATTGACCGCGTCGCGGTAGACGATCAGCTCGGGCTCGGTGTACACGCGGCCGCGCTTGCGGAATTCGGCGCTCCAGATATCCTCGGTGTCGGCCAGCACCACGGCGACGAAATCGTACCGTTCCTGTTCCTCCGGGGTGGTTTCGACCGGGCCGGACCGGGTCTGGACCGGCCCGCCGAAAAACGCCGACGGGTCGACCAGGCCGGTGATCCACAGCGCGCCGACGATGACGGCCAGCCAGAGGATGCCCTTCAGCCCGAAGGTGCGGCCCACCAGGTTCAGCACGGCGCCGGCGCCGGCCGTGCGCACCACGCGCTGGCCGCGCATGTCCTGGACGTTGTCGCTCTGTCGGCGCCCTTTCCATTTCATCCGCTGTTTTCTCCCAGTGCCTGGCGCACGATTTCCTGCGCTTCTTCCTGGATCAGGGCCAGGTGCTCGGTGCCGCGGAAACTCTCCGCGTAGATCTTGTAAATGTCCTCCGTGCCCGACGGCCGGGCGGCGAACCAGCCGTTCTCGGTCACGACCTTGAGTCCGCCGAGCGCGGCGCCGTTGCCGGGCGCCCGGGTCAGCCGGGCCGTGATCGGCTCGCCGGCCAGTTCGGTCGCGGTGACCTGCTCGGGCGACAGGTTCTTCAGCACGGCTTTTTCTTTCGGGGTCGCCGGGGCGTCGAGCCGTTCGTAGACCGGCGATCCGAAGCGCTGCTCGAGCTCGTGATAGTGCGCCCCGGGATCGCGGCCCGTACGCGCGGTGATCTCGGCGGCCAGCAGGTCGAGAATAATGCCGTCCTTGTCGGTGGTCCAGACCGTGCCGTCGCGGCGCAGGAACGAGGCGCCGGCGCTTTCCTCGCCGCCAAAACCGAACGAGCCGTCCAGCAGGCCGTCGACGAACCACTTGAAGCCGACGGGAACTTCGCACAGGCGGCGTCCCAGGTCGTCGGCGATACGGTCGATCATGCTGCTGCTGACCAGCGTCTTGCCGACCGCGGCATCGGCCGGCCAGCCCCCCCGTTCACCGAACAGGTAGGCGATCGCGACCGACAGGTAGTGATTCGGGTTCATCAGCCCCACGCTCGGCGCGACGATGCCGTGGCGGTCGAAATCGGTGTCGTTGCCGAACGCGATGTCGTAACGGTCCTTCAGGCCGATGAGGCCGGCCATCGCGGCGGGCGAGGAACAGTCCATGCGGATCTTGCCGTCCTTGTCGAGGCGCATGAAGCGGAACGAAGGGTCGACCGTGCGGTTGACCACCTCGAGATCCAGGCCGTAGCGCTCGGCGATGGGTTCCCAGAAGGCGACGCCGGAGCCGCCCATCGGATCGGCGCCGATCCGCACCCCGGCGGCGCGGATCGCCTGCATGTCGATCACGGCATCGAGGTCCTCGACGTAGGGGGTCACGTAGTCGTGGCGATGCACGTTGGCGGCCTTGACGGCGCGGGCCCACGGCAGGCGCCGAATGGCGCCCGGCGCAGCCAGCAATTCGTTCGCGCGCTGCTCGATGCGCCCGGTGATGTCGGTGTCCGCCGGCCCGCCGTTGGGCGGGTTGTACTTGAAGCCGCCGTCGGACGGCGGGTTGTGGGACGGGGTGATAACGACGCCGTCGGCCAGGCCCGATTCACGGCCGCGGTTGTGGCCGAGGATCGCGTGCGAGACGACCGGCGTGGGCGTAAACCCAGCCGCTGCATCGAGCATCACGTCCACACCGTTGGCGGCGAACACCTCGACGGCGCTGATCAGCGCCGGTTCGGACAGCGCATGCGTATCGATGCCCAGGAACAGCGGCCCGTCGATCCCCTGCGCCGCGCGGTACTCGCACACGGCCTGGCTAATGGCCAGGATGTGCGCTTCGTTGAAGCTGCCGTCGCGGGCGCAGCCGCGATGACCCGAAGTGCCGAAACTGACGCGTTGAGCGGGGTCCTCCGGGTTTGGCTGCAGGCTGTAGTACAGGCTGACGAGGCGGGGAATGTTCTCCAGTATCGAATCGGGCGCCGGCTGGCCGGCCAGGGGGTGTCGGGGCATGGGTTTTCCTGCTTGTCGATCGTTTTGCCGCGGTCGGACCGCGGGCCGTTGCGCTCTATCTTCGCTCCGATAGGGCGGCTGCCTCAAGTTTCGGTGCGTAACATTTACGGGTGAGCTTCATATCACGGCTGGCCTGGTTTGTGGCGGAGTCGCACGGTCGGCAGCCGGCTTACCCTGTTCCGGGCACGCTCGAGCCGTCCCTGGGCGCTTTTCGTCTGTTCCCGACAGCCGAAAGCCCGGAACAGGGTAAGCCGACAGCCTCCTGCCAGCGTGGCTTAACGCAGGATCGTTGTGTTGTGGGTCCGCTCGCAGCGAGTGCGTGTCGGCGTGCGGGCCGTTACCGGCGTCTTTGACGTGCGCCCCGCTTGGCGGTAACGTCCGCGCCATGGACATCATCCGCACCGACTGCCTGGTCATCGGGTCCGGCCTGGCCGGCTCAGCCTACGCGCTGCACGCCGCGCGCGCCGGGCTGAACGTGCGCCTGGTCTCGAAGGGCGGGCCTTACGCCGCCAACAGCGACTGGGCCCAGGGCGGGATCATTTACGACCCCGAGGGCGCCGCCGGTTCGCTGGCCGCAGACATCATGGAGGCCAGCGACAACAGCGCCAACCCGGCCGCAATCGAGCAGCTGGTGCGCGAAGGCCCCGCCGCGGTCGAGGAACTGCTGATGGGCGAGCGTTCGGTCGCATTCGACCGGACCGCCGACGGACGCCTCGAATTCACGCGCGAGGGCGGCCACAGCGCGCGGCGCATCATCCACGCGCGCGATCTGACCGGCCACGCGATACTCGACTCGGTGGCCGGGCAGATCGGCTCGGAGCCGCGTATCGCGCGGATGGAACGCGCCACCGCGATCGACCTGCTGACGCTGTCGCACAATGCCGACGGCGCCGCGAACCGCTACGCGCCGCTGACCTGCTTCGGCGCGTACGTGCTGCCGCAGGGCGCGCGCGAACCGGTGGCCGTGGTGGCGAAAAAGACCGTCCTGGCGACGGGCGGCCTGGGTCATATCTACCAGCACAGCACGAACTACCCGGGCACCGTCGGCCACGGCGTGGCGATGGCCTACCGGGTCGGCGCCCGGCTCATCGATCTGGAATACGTGCAGTTTCACCCGACCGTGTTCTACGGCCGCAACGCGCCGCGCTTTCTGATCACCGAGGCCATCCGCGGCGAAGGCGCGGTGCTGGTCAACATCCGCGGCGACGCGTTCATGGAGGGTGTCCATCCGCGCGCGTCGCTGGCGCCCCGCGACATCGTCTCGCGAGCGATTCACCGGGAAATGGCGGAAAGCGGTGAGCCGTGCGTTTACCTCGACCTGGACGCGATGGACCGCGGCCGCTTGCGCGACCGGTTCCCCACGGTGTATGAGAAGTGTCTCGAACACGGCGTCGACATCACGCGGGAGCCGATTCCGGTGGTGCCCGCGGCGCATTATTCCTGTGGCGGCGTGCATGCCGACCTCCACGGGCGCACCAACATCCGGCACCTGAGCGCCATCGGCGAGACCGGGTGCACCGGGCTGCACGGCGCCAACCGCCTGGCCAGCACGTCCTTGCTGGAATGCCTGACCAGCGCGAAATTCGCGGCCCGCGCCGACGCCGGGGACATCGCGGGGCAGGCGTTCACACTGCCCGAGCCCCGGCCGTGGGAAAGCCCGCCGGAAGAGGCGGATCCGACCCTGATCGCGCAGGACCTGGACCTCGTGCGCCAGACCATGTGGAATTACGCGGGCATCGTGCGATCGCGCCGCCGCCTGACCCGCGCGCGACGGATCCTGCTTGAAGCGCGCGAGGAGATCACCTCGTTCTATCGACGCTGCCGCGTCACCCCGGAACTGGTGGAGCTGCGCAACGCCGTGCAGACGGCCCTGCTGGTCGTGCACGCCGCCTCGCTCAATCCGCGCAGTAAGGGCGCGCATTACGTGCAGGGGTCGGAATAGGCCTCAGCCGTCGACGCGCGGCAGGTCCATGCTGTGCACGTTCATGTGGGTGACACGGCCCGATTCGTCCCGCAGGAAGCGGATTTCATGGCCGTTCTCGCCGTTGTCCCGAATCGTGTGAAAGCGGTCGCCCTCGATGTGGCGCAGCCGGGTCATCGCGTCCGACGGGTTCATGTTGGGCAGGGAAACGATGGCCAGTCCGCCGTTCCAGCGGAACACCAGGTCTTCGCCGTCCCAGGGGCTGAGGTCGTAGCTGCCGATGTAGTCTTCGAAGTCGATCGCCGGGGCATCGTCCTCGCCGGGTCCGGCGGCGTCGAGGATGTCGAGGATCGCCAGCGCGTAGCCGTCGACATCCACGTGGTTGCGGTTGGCCAGCACGCTGACCGCGGTGCCGCCTTCGGGGTCGACGAACAGGCGGGTGTTGAATCCCGGGCAGTCGCCGGCATGGCCGCTCAGGGTGCGGTCGCCGATGCGGTAGACGCCAAAGGCGAGGCCGCGCGCGACGCTCCAGTCCCAGTCCATCCACTGCACGCGCTGCATCTCGCGCAGCGTGTTGCCGTTCAGCACGCGGTCCGTTTCGCCGGCCAGGGCCTGCAGCTGCCAGGCGCCGAATGCCGCGAGATCCAGCGCGGTGGACGCGAAACCGGCCGCCGGGGTGATGGCGCGCGCGTCGTAGCGCGGCAGCGCGCGCAATTCGTGGTTGCGTCCCGGAAAGCTGTAGCCGGTGGCGATGCGGGCCTGGCGGGCGTCGGTCGGGAAACCGGTATCCGTGTCGGCGAGCCCGAGCGGTTCGAGGATGTGTTCGCGCACGTAGCCGTCATAGTCCTGACCGGAACGTTCGCGCACGACCTCGCCGGCCAGTGTCAGGCCGAGGTTCGAATACTGGAAATAGCGCTCGGCGGGGTACAGCGTCTCCTGCTCGGCGAGCTTGCGGATCACCTCGTCCCGCGTCGGGAACCGGAAATCGGGACCCATCCAGTAGGGATAGTCCGATTCCCGCGGCAGCCCGGCCGAGTGCGTGAGCGCTGCGCGCAGCGTAATCGGCGGACTGTTCGACCAGGCCTGTTCCAGTTCGAACCAGGGCAGCAGTTCGTTCAGTGACTCGTCCAGCCGCAATTTGCCGGCATCGCGCAGTTGCAGGACCGCGATGCCGGTGAACAGCTTGGAAATCGAGCAGATGCCGTAGATCGTGTCGGCGCGGGCCGGTGCGCCGCGTTCCAGGTCGGCGAGCCCGAAGCCGGCGCTCCAGGTGGTCTCGCCGCCCTGCACCACGGCGGCCGACAGGCCCGGCACCCGGTCGTACGCGCGCTGCGCGGAAAGCCAGGCGTCGATCAGCGCGAAAGGCTCCTCACTGGCCTGTGCGGGCAGCGACAGAAGGATCAGGAAGGTCGTGGCGAGCAACTTTTTCATGATGACGGCTCGTGGTCTGCGGGGTCAGGCGCCCACGATACCCCCTTGGCTCCTGATTTAGAATAGCCGGCACGGACCACCGAGGGCGTATGCCGATGCCGCACTGGAAAGCGTCGATCGATACGGGCCATCCCTGCTGGGATGGCTACCGGCGCCTGCTCGAGGCCCTGCCCGAAGCCGCCTTTCCCGCGCCGGAGCGGTTGACGGGACTGCTGCCGCGGGCAACACGCAGTCGGGGCGGCTCCCCGATACGGTTCGTACCGGCGGCGCGCCTGCCGGGCGTCGACTACGAGCGGCATATCCACGAGACCGGGGAGGTCGCCACGCGTGACAACTGGCATGACCTCTGCAACGCGCTCGTCTGGTGCCGGCTGCCGCGGTTCAAGGCCGCGCTCAATGCGTTGCACTACGATTCCCTCGGCGAACAGCGGGGCGGTCGTCGCGGCGCCCGGCGCGATGCGCTCACCCTGCTCGACGAAAGCGGCGTCATCGTGACCGGCGACGCGCCGGCGCTCTTCGCCGCGCTGGCGGCGCGCGACTGGTCACGCGGCTTCGTTGCGCTGCGCGACGACTGGCGGCGCGTGCGCGTGGTGGTCTGCGGGCACGCGATCCTGGAGAAGTTCCTGCAGCCGTACAAGGCGCTGACGGCGCACGCCCTGTACCTGCCCGATTCCGATGGCCCGGACGACGCGGCGCTCGACAGACGGCTGGAAACGGCGCTTCTGCGCGAAGGCCGCCTGCGTGCGCCCGCCGATCTTCAACCCCTGCCGCTGATGGGTATTCCGGGTTGGTGGACGGGCGGCGCGCAGGATGCGGATTTCTATGCCGACCGAGCCGTTTTCAGACCGTCGCGCGGTTTAAAATCGGCCGCCGGAGGCGCACAATAGAGGGGTCTCTTCTGGCAAGAGAGGGTTTGTGATGTCTGAGCAACGAAGACATGCGAAACTCCTGCCGGCCTTGGTCGCCCTGATGGCCTTGTCGGCTTGCTCCGGAGACGGCAAGCCCGTGAAAGGCTTCGTGTTGCCGAAAGGCGATGTCCCGCAGGGCGAACAGGTCTTCGTGGACTTCAACTGTCACGCCTGTCACACCATTCCCGGTGTCGAGTTTCCCGAAGTAGAAACCGAGCTGCCGTTCGTTCTGGAAATCGGCGGCGAGGTGCTGCGGGTCAAGAACTACGGTGAATTGCTGACCGCCGTGGTCAATCCGGACCACATCATCTCGCGCAAGTACCGTGACCTCATGAAACAGGCCGAGCGCGAGGCGATCATGACGCCGATGCCCTACCGCGGTGAGGACATGACGGTGGCCGAGTTGATCGACCTGGTGGAGTTTCTCCATTCGCACTACACCCGGCTGCAGCCGAACTACTACCACGGTTACTACCTGACCGACTGAGTCGCGGCCGCCGGCCCGTTATTCGCGCCGCCCCGGGCGGCAGGGGCGCGCTTACGCCGGTTCAGCGGCCCGCGCGCCGCCGGCGCCAGCTGACCGCATACACGGCGGCGATCAGGAACAGCGGTAAGGCGATCGGCAGGTAGGAAACCGGGGCCAGACGTGTCACGGCCCAGGCGAGGTAGAGCACGGCGAACACGATGCAGCCGAGTGCGCCGAGCCATTCGCGGCGCCACGCGGCGGCGACGAGAATCAGCAACAGGAACGTCGGTATGTTGTGGATCGCCAGGCCGACGGCGATGTCGCCCGCGCCAAGTCCCTCCCGGAACACGTCGAGTGAAAACACGGTCAGGAACAGGGCGAACAGGATCAGCAGAATGCGCGGCAGCCAGAGCATGGCAAAGCTCCCTGGATGTTTGGTCTTTCTCAATCCTACGCCTCGGCCGGCGCGCTGTCCCGTTTCCGGGGCTCGCCGAGAGTCGCCGGAACGGCTAAGCTGTGCGCCATGAGCCTGTTCAGGAACCGCCATATCGTCATCGCGATGGTCGTCGCTCCGGTGCTCGCGATCGGGGCCTGGTTCGGCGTCGATTACCTGTTCGGCGAACGGCCGCAGGCGGCGATGCCCGGCCACAGCTACCCGCTCCTCGAAACACCCGGTTGTCGCTACGCGGGGGGCGACTGCGGCCTGAAGAATGCGGATTTCGAACTGGCGATCGATTTCGCGCCGGGTCCGGCCCAAGGCATCCGGCTCGAGGTGGAGTCCGCGGTGCCGCTGGACGGGGTCGTGGCGGCGCTGGTGTCCCCCGACGGCGCGGAGCAGGACCCACGCCCGTTGCGGCCGGTTGGGCCGGGCGCCCGGTCCTGGACGATGGCGTTGCGCGGCGCGCGGCCGGGCCATGACCGCTTGCGCATCGTCGCGAGCGCCGGGGGCGCGCAGTATTTCGGGGAGGTGGTGACGCGCTTCGCGGAGGCGAAACCGGACACCGAGTGAAGCCGTGCGCGCCGGCTAGTCGCCGATCATCTCGAACGCGCCCTTGAGCCGGTCGGCGAGCACGTTCATCACGTGCATCGTGAAGTCCGGGACGTACTGCAGCAGCGATTCGAAGCTGCTCTGATCGATGACGGCCATCCGCGTGTCGGTCAACGCGGTGACCGTCGCGCTGCGCAATTCAGGGCTGATCAGCGCCATCTCGCCGACGATTTCGCCCCGCCCGGCATTGGCGATTCGCTTGCCCTTGATGGTGATTTCGACCTCGCCGTCCATCACCACGAACATCTTGTTGCCTTCCTCGCCCTCGCGGATGATCGAACTGCCCGCGGGAAAGTCGACGATGTCCTGGGAATCCTTGAATACTTCCAATAAGTCCATGACGTTGTCCGGGTTCAGGGTCAGTCGTTCATTCGATTCGTGAGCCGAGCAGCGCGTCCACGGCGCGCAGGCGCCGGGCCAGTTCCGCCATGGCGTGCAACGAGAATTCGGGGTCTTCGGTAATCAGGTCGCGGAATTCGTCCGGGCTGATCCGCGCCAGGCGCACCGTGCCGGACGCAACCGCCGTCGCGTTGCGCGCCGTATCGTCGATGATCGCCATCTCGCCGATCAGGGCGCCGCGGCCTTCGTTGCTGAGCGCGTGGCCACGCAGGGTCAGGACGATCTCGCCCTCGAGCACCAGGAACAGCGCGTCGGCCGGTTCGCTGTCGGAGAAAATGACGGACCCGTCCTTGTGGGTTTCCGTGTTCGCCCAGTTGTCGAATGTTCGTAGGAAGTTCATCGTTTCACCTGCCCAGGGTGACGTTCCGGCTGAAACCGGACAATGGACGCATTTTACGCCATTTGCAAAGGGTTCGCCCGCGGCGCACGACGCGGGCGGGCGAATGGTCAATCTGGCGGTATGAGCGTCGTGTCGGTCCGCGGCCGGCGGTTCCGTCCGGTCAGCGGCACTTGCCTGATTCAGGGAAGCTGTGGTTTATTCGCCCTGTTCCCCATACGTCTTCTTTCTTTCGACACGGCAAGCGGCGCGAGGCGGCAGTGACATTCAGCGGCAAAGATCTACTCCGGCGATTCGTGTGCGCGATTGCGTTCGCAGCGCTGCTTGCGGGCGCGCCTGCCGGCGCGCAACTGCTGCCGGAAAGCGCGCCGCAGCCCGAAACCGAGTCCGGTGAGACGGTGATCGAGGCCGAGGAATCCGCGATTCCGGACGACGCGCAGATCCGCGCGCGCATCGAGGGCCTGTTCGAACACCTGGCCGGGCTCGGCGCGGTGACGGTCACGGTGCAGGACGGTGTCGTGGTGCTGGCAGGCAGCGTCGACGACCAGGAAACGAAGGAGCGGGCGGAAAAGCTCGCGGCGCGGGTCGCCGGCGCCGTGGTCGTGGTCAACGACATCAGCCGGGAACGGTCGGTGCGCAAGCGCCTGCAGTCGGCGGCGAACAGCTTCCTCGTCTACCTGCAGGATCTGCTCGTTTCCGCCCCCCTGCTGCTGCTCGCCCTGGCCGTCGTCGGCCTGGCCCTGCTGCTCGCGCGGGCGGCGGGGCGCGCCGAAGGGTTCTATCGGCGGATCTCGGCCAACTGGTTCATTCGCGACCTGGCCCGGCAGGTGCTGCAACTGGCGATCATCCTGGCCGGCGTCATCACCGCGCTGCAGCTGCTGGACGCGACGGCGCTGCTCGGTTCGGTCGTGGGCGCGCTGGGCATCCTGGGCCTGGCCATCGGGTTCGCGACCCGCGACACGGTCGAGAATTACATCGCCAGCATCATGCTCAGTATCCGCCAGCCGTTTCGCCACGAGGACTACATCCGCATCGACGACATCGAGGGCAAGGTGCTGCGCCTGACGCCGCGGGCGACCGTGCTGATGAGCCTGGAAGGCAACCATCTGCGCATACCGAATGCGAAGGTGTTCAAGGCGACGATCACCAATTTCACGCGCAACCCGCTGCGCCGTTTCGAATTCTCGGTCGGGGTGGACACCGGGATCGAGCTGACCGGCCCCACGGAACTCGCGCTCGATACGCTGCGGCGCATGCCGGGCGTGCTGGACTCGCCGCCGCCGACCTGCCTGATCAACGCCCTGGGCGACTCGAGCATCATTCTGCTGATGCGCGGCTGGCTGGACCAGCGCGAGGACGATTTCCTCAAGGTCCGCAGCGAGGCGATGCGCCGGGTCAAGGAAGCCTTCGACGAGGCCGGCATCGTGATGCCGGAGCCCATCTACAACGTCAACCTGCGGCGCTCAGCGCCGGTTCAGTCCGGCCAATCGGAGCCCGAAAAGCACGCGGCGCCCGGCGCCACGGTCGAGCGCGATACGAGCCGCGACAGCAGCGTGGAGCGTCAGATGCGGGCGGAAAAGGACGCCTCGACGGAAACCGATCTGCTGGACCCGGACGCGCCGACCGAGTAAATCGCGTCAGAGTTCCTCAGGAGAGGCGAGAATCTGCTCCGGATGAAAAACGGGCTGCGGTCGAAAACCGCAGCCCGTTGGCGTGTCTGGTGGTGATGGGTGGACTTGAACCACCGACCTCAGCATTATGAGTGCCGCGCTCTAACCAGCTGAGCTACATCACCATATGTTTGCGTTCCCGAGCGTATCGGGGGCGTGAATTCTCCAATCACCGCGCGGGTTTGTCAACCCGGGAGGTCACGCGCCGCGGCTCAGAAACGGTAGCCGTAAACGGCCTTGAAGCGTTCCTGGATCGCGTCGAAGGTCGGCGTATGGTTCTGCGGGCCCTGGACGGCCACCTTGATGGAGCCCATCACGGAGCCAATGCGGCAGCAGGTGACCAGGTCGAGATCGTTCAGCAGGCCGTATATCAGGCCGGCTCGAAACGCGTCGCCGCAACCGGTCGGGTCCTGCACGTCCTCGGGTTCGACCGGCTCGATCGCTGTTTCTTCCTCGCGGGTGCGCAGCACCGAACCCTTGCTGCCGTGGGTGACGATCATCGCTTCCACCTGGTCGGCGATCTCGGGTCCGGACAGCCCGGTTTTTTCCATCAGCAACTGGAACTCGTAACCGTTCAGGACGAGGTATTTCGCCTCTTCGATGAACCGCCGCAACTCGGCGCCTTTGAACAGGGTCATGGCCTGCCCGGGGTCGAAGATGTGCGGGATGCCGAGTTCGCGGAAATCGCTGCTGTGCTGGATCATCGCCGCCTTGCCGTCGGGCGCGACGATGCCCAGGGTGATGCCCTCGGTGTCGGCGACGCGGTTCAGGTAACTGAACTGCATGGCGCCGGGGTGGAAGGCCGTGATCTGGTTGTCGTCGATGTCCGTCGTGATAAAGGCCTGCGGCGTGAACTCGCCGTCCATGTGACGGATGTAGCGCTGCGAGATATCGAGCGCTTCCAGGTGCTGGCTGTAGGGCCCGAAGTCGTCACCCACCGCCGCCATCGGAAAGGGGTTTTCGCCGAGCAGGCGCAGGCTGTAGGCGATGTTGCCGGCGACGCCGCCGAACTCCTTGCGCATTTCCGGCACCAGGAACGCGACGTTCAGGATATGCACCTTGTCGGGCAGGATGTGTTCCTTGAACTGGTCCGGGAACACCATGATGGTGTCGTAGGCCAGTGAGCCACAGATCAGCGCGGACATAGGCGTATTCTCGCGGGGTGATGAAGACCGCATCATTCTAACGGATTTGTCTTTCGGGGGGTGTTCCCGAGCCGCCTCGAACGCGCTTCCATCTGATATATCACAAGCGCCCGCCAACGGCACCCGTTTCCGAACGGTAAGGACTTTCCCGGCTGTTCGAAGCGCCGGAGCGCCTTGTTTTCCGCGGTTTTCCGGCTTGCGGGTACACGGGGGTACTGATACATTAGTCGATCGCGCTGCGCGGCGGATCAACGGACACGACACAACATGGTTTTCAAGAGTCTTCGCGGCCTCTTCTCCAACGACCTTTCGATCGACCTGGGGACGGCCAACACACTGATTTTCGTACGTGGACAGGGGATCGTGCTGAACGAGCCCTCGGTCGTTTCCGTGCGCATGGACCGCGGGCCGGGCGGCCCGCAGCACGTGGCGGCCGTCGGTTCCGCCGCGAAGAAAATGCTCGGTCGCACCCCGGGCAACATCCGCACGGTGCGACCGTTGAAGGACGGCGTGATCGCCGACTTCAACATGACCGAGGCGATGCTGCAGCATTTCATCCGCAAGGTGCACACCTCGCGCTTCCTGCGCCCCAGCCCCCGCGTGCTGGTCTGCGTGCCCTGCTCCTCCACGCAGGTCGAACGCAAGGCGATCAAGGAGTCGGCCGAAGGCGCCGGCGCGCGCGAGGTCTTCCTGGTCGAGGAACCGATGGCGGCCGCGATCGGCGCCGGCATCCCGGTGCACGAAGCGCGCGGCGCGATGGTGCTGGACGTCGGGGGCGGTACCTCCGAGGTCGCCGTCATTTCGCTCAATGGCCTGGTGTACTCGCACTCGGTGCGCATCGGCGGCGACCAGTTCGACGACGCCATCATCAACTACGTACGCCGTAACTACGGCACCCTGATCGGCGAGACCACCGCGGAGCGCATCAAGATCGAAATTGGCTGTGCGTGGCCGGACGAAGAACCGCAGACGATGGAGGTTTCGGGGCGCAACCTGGCCGAGGGCGTTCCGCGCAACATCAGCATCAGCAGCAACGAGGTGCTCGAGGCGCTGAACGAAAGCCTGTCGAGCATCCTCGAAGCGGTCAAGACGGCGCTGGAGCAGACGCCGCCCGAACTGTGCGCGGACGTCGCGGAAACCGGCATCGTGCTGACCGGCGGCGGCGCGCTGTTGCGCGGCATCGACCGGCTCATCGCCGAGGAAACCGGCTTGCCGGTGTTTCCGGCGGACGACCCGCTGACCTGCGTGGCTCGTGGTGGCGGTCGCGCCCTGGAGTTGATGGACCAGAACAACGGCGACTTCTTCGCCGCCAATTAAGGCGGTATTTTTTTGATCAGGGGCAACGTCGGCACCGGAACCCGGTTCAGCGGGTCCGCGGGCCAGACCGCGCGGCTCATGCTGTACGGCCTGATCGCCATCGTCCTGATGGCGATGGACCATCGCGGCCAGTACGTGCCCAAGGTCCGCAACGTCGTCGAAAACGCGGTCGAGCCCGTTTACCACGTCGTCGAGTGGCCGTTTCGCGCCGCCGGTAACCTGTCCGAGCAATTCCGCACGCGTCGCGAGCTGCGCCACGAAAACGAGGAACTGCGCCGCCGGTTGCTGGCTCAGCAGGCGGATCTCCAGCGCCTCGCCACGCTGCGTGAAGAGAACCGCCGCCTGCGCGCGCTGTTCGAAGGCGCCGACAGCCTCGAGTTCGAATACCGCTTCGCGGAGCTGCTGCGGGTGGAACTCGACCCGTTCTCCCACCTGGTGCTGATCGATCGCGGCAGCGATGACGGGGTCACGGTCGGCCAGGCGGTGATCGACGGGGCCGGCGTGATGGGGCAGGTCGAGGACGTGCACCTGCACTTCGCCAGCGTGCGCCTGATTTCCGACCCGAACCACGCCCTGCCGGTACAGATCAACCGCACGGGCTTGCGGACGGTCGCCTTCGGCCTCGGCGAAACCGACCGCCTGGTGTTGCCGAACGTGCCGCGCGAGGCCGACGTCCGGGTCGGTGACCTGGTCGTCACGTCCGGTCTCGGCGACCGCTTTCCGGGCGGCTACCCGGTCGCCGAGGTCAGGACGATCGATCGCGAACCGGGACGGACCTTCGCCCGGGTGGAAGCGGCGCCGCTCGCCGCGCTCGACCGGGGTCGCGAGGTCCTGCTGATCCGCAGCAACGTCCGGCCGCCCGTGCCTCCGGCACCGGAAGCATCGGAGGCGCCGGACGGCGCCGCGGCGTCGGCGGCCGGACCGACCGGCGATGACGCCGAGGCGGGCGAGGGCGAATCCGCGCGCCCGGATGAGTCCGCGGAGGCGCCGCAATGATCGCCAGCCGCGACCGCTACCCGATGATCCTGGCGACCCTGGCCCTGGCCGCCGTCCTGATGATCGTGCCGCTGCCGAGCTGGCTGCAATCCGCCTGGCCCTACTGGGTGGCGCTGACGCTGATTTACTGGAGCCTGGAAACACAGGACCGGATCACGCTGGGCCTCGGTTTCACGGTGGGCCTCGTGCTCGATCTGCTGACCGGCAGCCTGCTGGGGCTGCATGCGCTCAGCCTGGTCATCGTGATTTACCTGGTCAACCGGTTTCGGGCGCGCCTGCGGTTCTTTCCGCCCTGGCAGCAGGCCCTGTCCGTATTCGCCATCCTGATGAACGACCGCATCATCCTGCTCTGGGTCATCAGCCTGCGTGGCGACGCCCTGCCCTCGCTCGATTTCTGGCTGCCGCCGCTGGTCGGCACGCTGGTCTGGCCGTGGCTGTTCGTCGTGCTGGACCGGTTTCGCGGCAGCATGCGGCTGCGCGCCACGCGCTGAGGGTTTGCGGTGAACATCCGACAGCGGATCCGCCATTCGCAAAGCAGTCCGATCAAGGACCAGGCGCTCGAGTCGCGCCGGTTCACCGAGCGGGCCGCCGTGGCGTTTGCGCTCGTCGCGGTCGCCCTGATGCTGCTGGCGGCGCGTTATGTCTACCTGCAGGTGCTCAGTCACGAGGAGTTCGCGACGCGCTCGACCAATAACCGTGTCCGCGTGGTCCCGGTGCCGCCCAACCGCGGCCTGATCTACGACCGGCGTGGCCGCCCGATCGCCGAGAACCGCCCGGCGTACCGCCTCGAGGTGGTGCCGGAGAAAGCGGGCGAACTGGGCCCCCTGCTGGAGCGCCTCGGGGCGATCATCGCGCTCCCGGAAGACGTGCAGGAGCGCTTCGAGCGCAACCGTCCGCGCTACCGCGTGTTCGACAGCGTGCCGCTGAAGTTCAACCTGAGCGAGGCGGAGGTGGCGCGCTTCGCCGTCGATCGGCACCGCTTCGATGGGGTCGACGTGGTGCCCTACCTGGCGCGTCACTACCCGCAGGGCGAACTGCTCACCCACGTGCTCGGCTACGTCGGGCGGCTCGACGTCGACGACCTGGGCCGGGTGGACGAGGGTAATTACCGGGGCACGACGCACATCGGCAAGACCGGCATCGAACGCTACTACGAGTCCGCGCTGCACGGCAGCAGCGGCCTCGAAAAAGTGGAAACCAACTCGCAGGGGCGCACGCTGCAGGTCCTCGAGCGTTCGTCCCCGGTGCACGGTGACGACCTGGTGCTGTCGATCGATCTCGAGGTGCAGCGCGCGGCCTGGGATGCGCTCGGTGAGCGGGCCGGGGCGGTGGTCGCCATCGACCCGAACGACGGCGCCGTGCTGGCGATGGTCAGCAAGCCCGCCTACGATCCGAACCTGTTCGTGCATGGCATCAGCACGGCCGACTACCGGGCCATCCTGAGTGCGCGCGGCCGACCGCTGTTCAACCGCACGCTGCTCGGCGGCTACGAACCGGGCTCCACCCTGAAGCCCTTCGTCGGCCTGGCCGGGCTGGAACTCGGTGTGATCAGCGATGGCGACGAGGTGTTCTCGGGCGGCGAATTCTACCTGCCCAACGTGTCGCGCCCCTATCGCGACTGGAAGCGCGGCGGCCACGGCTCGGTGAACATCTACGAGGCGCTGGAGCAGTCCGTCAACACCTTTTTCTACCAACTGGCGCTGGATCTCGGCATCGACCGGATGCACGACTATCTGGCCATGTTCGGCTTCGGCGCCCCGACCGGCATCGACCTGCTGGGTGAAAACGCCGGCGTGTTGCCGTCACGGGCCTGGAAGCGCGGCCAGTTCGGCCAGCCGTGGTACCCGGGCGAAACCGTCATTGCCGGGATCGGCCAGGGGTTCAACGTCACCACGCCGGTGCAGCTGGCCAACGCGCTGGTGGTCCTGGCCAACGGCGGCACGCGCTTCGAGCCGCGCCTGCTGTATGCGGTGAAACACCCCGGCAACACCCGGGCCGACCGCATCGAATCCCCGGTCGCACAGCAGGTGCCGGTGGCGGACCCGGCGCACTGGGACACGATCCGCGAAGGGATGCGCCGCGTGGTGCATGGCCGCAAGGGCACGGCGCGCGCGATTCGGCCCGACGACGGCACCGAGATCGCGGGCAAGAGCGGCACGGCGCAGGTGGTGGCGCAGGACCGTGACGAGGACATGGACGAGGACACCGCCGAGCACCTGCGCCATCACGCCTTGTTCATCGCCTACGCGCCGTTCGAGCGGCCCTCGATCGTCGTGGCCACGGTGGTCGAGCACGGCGGCGGCGGGTCCGCCGAAGCGGCGCCCGTGACCCGCGCGGTGCTCGATGCCTGGCTGTACCAGGAGCGCCTGCCATGAGGCGCTGGTTGCCCGGCTGGCTGCACTGGCCGCAGCTGGACGTGCCGTTGCTGGCCGGCCTGCTGCTGCTGATGGGTTGCGGCCTGCTCGTGCTGTACAGCGCATCCGGCGCCGACGCCGACGTCGTGAATCGCCAGGCCGTGCGACTCGCGGTCGGGCTGGCCGCGATGCTGGTGCTGAGCCAGGTGCCGCCACACATCCTCAAGATATGGACGCCGTGGCTGTTCACGCTGGGGCTGGCCCTGCTCCTGGCGACGTGGTTCGTCGGTACCGGTCGCGCGACGAATCGCTGGCTGGACCTCGGCCTGGTGCGCTTTCAGCCGTCCGAGATCATGAAACTGGCGGTGCCGATGATGGTGGCCTGGTACCTGCATCCCCGCCGCCTCCCGCCCGACCTGATCACAGTCCTGATCGCAACCTTCATCCTGGTCATTCCGGCGGTGCTCATCGCGCGCCAGCCCGACCTGGGCACCGCGCTGCTGGTGGGGGTGAGCGGCTTTTTTGCGCTGTTCCTGGCCGGATTGCGGTGGCGCCTGATGTTCGCCCTGGCGGGCCTGGCCGTCGCGTTGCTGCCGGCCCTCTGGTACGCCATGCACGATTACCAGCGGCAACGCGTGCTGACCTTCCTCGATCCCGAGTCCGATCCGCTGGGCACCGGCTGGAACATCATCCAGTCGAAGATCGCGGTCGGTTCCGGCGGCCTGTTCGGCAAGGGCTGGCTGCACGGCACGCAGTCCCGGCTGGAGTTCATTCCGGAACGGCACACGGATTTCATTCTCGCCGTGCTGTCGGAGGAATTCGGGCTGGCGGGCGTCCTGGTCCTGTTCGCGATCTACCTGTTCATCACGGGCCGCGGCCTGTACATCGCCAGCAACGCGCGCAGCACGTACGCCCGCCTGCTGGCCGGGAGTCTCAGCCTGACCTTCTTCGTCTACGTGCTGGTCAATGCGGGCATGGTGTCCGGCCTGTTGCCGGTGGTGGGCGTGCCGCTGCCGCTGATCAGCTACGGCGGGACGTCCATCGTGACCCTGCTGGCCGGTTTCGGCATCCTGATGTCGATTCACGGTCACCGTACGTTCATCCGCTGAGGACCGTTCGGTATTCGGGTTAGAATGCTGCCTTTACTCATTCAAGGAAGGATCGGATCGATGAAGCGAATTCTCGTACTCCTGGCGGTTTCCGTGCTGAGCACGTCCTGCCTGGCGCAGGAGCATCCCGGCGCGGAGGACTTCGCGGCGCGCGCGGCGGAGGAGTACGGGCTCGACGCGGCCGAGGTCCTGGATCTGCTGGCCGGCGCCCGCTTCAAGCAGTCCATCGTCGACGCCATGACGCGCCCGGCCGAGGGCAAGCCGTGGTTCGAGTACCGGCCGATCTTCCTGACCGACAAGCGCATCGAGGCCGGGGTCGAATTCTGGCGCGAGCACCGCGAGCTGATCGGTGAAGCCGCGCGCCGTTACGAGGTGGATCCGGAGTACATCGTCGCCATCATCGGCGTGGAAACCTTCTACGGCCGCATCACCGGCAGTTACCGGGTGCTCGACGCGCTGGCCACGCTGGCCTTCTACTACCCCGATACCGGCAACGACCGCTCCGACTTCTTCTCCCGCGAGCTGATGCAGTTCATCGCGCTGGGCAGCGAAGAGGGCCTGCCGCTGCGCGACGTGGAGGGGTCCTACGCGGGCGCGATGGGGCTCGGACAGTTCATGCCCAGCAGCTATCGAGAATACGCTGTCGACCTCGACGGTGACGGCCGGCGCGATCTGTGGGGCTCGCTGGCCGACGTGATCGGCAGCGTGGCGAATTATCTGCACCGCCACGGCTGGGCCTACGGTCAACCCGTCACCTCGCGCGCGCGGGTCGCGGACGGCGCCGACATGGAACGGGTCAGCCGGCGCAACCTGAAACCGGAAGCGACGGTCGCGGAGCTGGGCGCCGCCGGCTTTACGCCCACGGACGACGTTCCCGAGGACCTGCCGGCCGCCGTGACGCGCCTGCGCGAGGAAGACGGCGACAGCTACTGGCTGACCTACCAGAATTTCTACGTGATCACCCGCTACAACCGCAGCCCGCTGTACGCGATGGCCGTGCACGACCTGGCGCAGGCGATCGCTGCGGAGTACGCCGAATGAACGGGCGCCGCCTGCCGTTGCTGGCCGTGGTGCTCGTGCTGGCAGCCTGTGCCGGCCGCCAGGACGCGCCTGTCGAGCCGGGGGACGGTCCCTCCGACCGTAACCTCAGCGCCGCCGACGTGGCCGACGCGGTGCCGCGCGCCGAACCGCTGGCGCGCTACGGCAACCACTCGCCGTACGAGGTGTTCGGCAAGCAGTACCGCGTGATGGCGAGTGGGCGCGGTTACCACGAGCGCGGCATCGCCTCGTGGTACGGCAGCAAGTTCCACGGCCGGCGCACGTCCAGCGGCGAGCCGTACGACATGCACCTGGCCACGGCCGCGCACAAGACGCTTCCGCTGCCGACCTACGCCGAAGTCACCAACCTGGACAACGGGCGCAAGGTGATCGTCAAGATCAACGATCGCGGTCCCTTCAAGGACGACCGCATCATCGACCTGTCCTACGGCGCCGCGCTGCGGCTGGACATGATCGCCACCGGCACCGCGCGGGTCGAGGTTCGCGCGATCGACACCGGCGCGCGCCCGGAGGCGCCGGTGCGCCTGGCCAGCGCCGGCGCGCCCGGCACCTGGTTGCAGGCCGGTGCGTACAGCCGACGCGACGGCGCCCGCGACCTCGAGCGACAACTCGAGCGCGCCGGCCTCGGACCGGTTACCATCGAGCATGGCGGTGGCCTGTACCGCGTGCACATGGGCCCTTACGCCAGCCCGACCGAAGCCCAACGCATCATCGAGCGCACGGTTGAACTGGGTTTCGACCGCCCGCATACCATCAAGCGCTGATCAGAAAACCCGAATCATGAAAACTTTGCAAAGCATCTTCCTGACGCTGGCGCTCGTCGCCGGCGTCGCGCTCGCCCAGGTGCCGGTACCCGACCGGCCGGCGGACACGGCTCTGCCGGTGCCGTCCGCGCCCCAGCTCGGGGCGGCCAGTTACCTCCTGATGGATTTCAACAGCGGCCGCATCCTGGTCGAGCACAACGCGGATCAGCGCGTCGACCCGGCCAGCATCACCAAGCTGATGACGGCCTACGTGGTGTTCCATGAACTCGACCAGGGCAACATCACGCTGCAGGAAACCGTGCCGATCAGCGAGAAGGCCTGGCGCACCGGCGGTTCGCGCATGTTCATCGAGCCGGACATGCAGGTCAGCGTCGAGGACCTGATTCACGGCATGGTGATCCAGTCCGGCAACGACGCGAGCGTGGCGCTGGCCGAGCACGTTGCCGGCAGCGAAGCGGCCTTTGCCGGCCTGATGAACCATTTCGCCGAGCAACTGGGCATGACCGGCACGCATTACGTCAACGCGACCGGGCTGCCGGATCCCGACCATTACACGACCGCGCGCGATGTCGCCGTGCTCAGCCTGGCGACGATCCGCGATTTTCCCGATTACTACACCTGGTATTCGGAGAAGGAGTTCACGTTCAACAACATCCGTCAGCACAACCGCAACACCCTGCTGTGGCGTGACCCGGCGATCGACGGGCTGAAAACCGGTCACACCGAGGCCGCCGGATACTGCCTGGCGGCGTCGGCCAAGCGCGACGGCATGCGCCTGATCAGCGCCGTGATGGGGTCCGCAACCGAGTCGAGCCGCGCCAGCGAGAGCCAGACGCTGCTCAATTACGGCTTCCGGTTTTTCGAGACCGTCCAGCTTTACCAGGGCGGGCAGGAACTGGCCCGCGCCCGTGTCTGGAAAGGGCTTGCCGAGGACGTCCCGCTGGGCATCGGCGAAGAACTGTTCGTGACGATTCCGCGCGGCCGCTACGACGACCTCGAGGCCCGCGTGGAGGTGCAACCGGAGCTCACCGCACCCCTCGGCATCGGGGACGCGGTCGGCACGATTCGCGTCGTGCTGGGCGACGAGACGGTGGCCAGCCGCGATTTGCTGACGCTCGAGGCGGTCGAGGAGGCCGGGTTCTTCGGCAGCATGATGGACAGCGTAACGCTGTGGTTCGACGGCCTGTTCGAAGATGACGAAGAAGACCAACGGCAGCCGCAACCCGAGTAGGGAAACGCTGCTGGAATTCCCCTGCCGCTTTCCGATCAAGGCGATGGGACGGACAGGGCGCGGGTTCCAGGCGATCGTCACCCACATCGTGCGCAGCCACGCGGAACTGTGGCCGGGTGAACCGGTGCGCAGCAACGAGAGTCGCAACGGCAATTACGTCGCGGTCACGCTGGTGGTCAAGGCGACCTCGCAGGCGCAGCTCGATGCGATCTACCAGGATCTCACCGACAGCCCCGACGTGCTGATGGCGTTATGAAGCCGCGCCTCGTCGTCCGGCGGCTCGGGCTGGCCGATTACCTGCCGGTCTGGCGCGCGATGCAGGACTTCACCGACCGGCGCGACGCCGCTACCGTGGACGAATTCTGGCTGGTCCAGCATCCGCCGGTGTTCACCCAGGGCCAGGCCGGGCGGGCCGAACATCTGCTCGCTCCCGGCGCCATCCCCGTCATCCAGGTCGATCGCGGCGGCCAGGTCACCTACCACGGTCCGGGCCAGATCGTGGGGTACCCGCTGATCGATCTGCGGCGCCTCGGCGTCGGTGTCAAAGACTTCGTGCACCGTATCGAGGAGGCCATCATTCGCGTGCTGGCCCGTTACGGCGTGACGGGCGAGCGCATTGCCGGCGCGCCCGGCATCTACGTCGCCGGCGCGAAGATCGCGTCGCTCGGTCTGCGCGTGCGCCGCGGATGCAGTTTTCACGGCCTCGCCTTCAACATCGACATGGACCTCGAACCGTTCCGGCGCATCAACCCCTGCGGGTTCGCCGGTCTGGAGGTCACGCAGCTGTCCGCGCTGGCGCCGGTTGAATTCGCGGCGGTCGAGAGCCATCTCATCGAAGAGCTCGGCGCAGCGCTGGGCTATAGTGAAGTGGTCGATGAAGCGGAAGCGACGACATGAGCGGCAATGACAAGAACCGGGCGGCGATACCGATTCGCGTGTCCGGCGCGAAGGAACTCGGCGCGGACAAGATGGCGCGCAACACGGCGCAATTCGAAAGCGAGGCGCCGCGGTTGCGCAAGCCGTCGTGGATCCGCGTCCGCCTGCCGTCGGGCAATGCGGTCGCGACGCTGAAAAGCCGCCTGCGCGAGCGGCAGCTGGTCACGGTCTGCGAAGAGGCCACCTGTCCGAACATCCACGAGTGCTTTTCCAAGGGCACGGCGACGTTCATGATCCTCGGCGAGGTCTGCACGCGCCGCTGTTCGTTCTGCGATGTCGCACACGGCCGTCCGCTGCCGCCCGATCCGAACGAGGCGGAGCAGCTGGCCCGCACGGTCCGCGACATGAAGCTGCGCTACATCGTCATCACCTCGGTGGACCGCGACGACCTGCGCGACGGCGGGGCGGCCCATTTCGCGGCCTGCATCGACCGCGTGCGGGAACTCAACCCCGGCATTCGCGTCGAAGTCCTGGTTCCGGATTTCCGTGGCCGCAACAAGGTAGACCGCGCGCTGGAGATTTTCGAGGCGTCACCGCCCGACGTCTTCAACCACAACCTCGAGACGGTGCTGCCGCTGTACCGCAACGTCCGGCCGGGGGCGGATTACCACTGGTCGCTGCAGTTGCTGCAGCGTTTCAAGGCGCAGCACCCGGACATTCCGACCAAGTCCGGCATCATGCTGGGCCTGGGCGAAACGCGCGAGCAGGTCGAGGAGGCGCTGCGCGACCTGCGCGCCCACGACGTCGACATGGTGACGATCGGCCAGTACCTGCAGCCGACGCCGCACCACCATCCCGTGATGCGCTACTGGTCGCCGGCCGAGTTCGACGAACTGGCGGAATACGGGTACGGGCTGGGGTTCAGCCATGTTGCGTCCGGGCCGCTGGTGCGCTCCTCCTACCATGCCGATCTCAGCGCCGAGGCGGCGGGCCTGGTATGAGGTTCCGCCCGGCCCCGGGAGCGGTCCGTTCATCGCGTTTGGGTGATGAAAACGGAACCTCCGCGTTGTAAATTGGGTCTGAACAAGGCATAAATAGGTCCCTTCGGGTGCGGATCGATTCCGCGCACGGGCGGATCGGGCTTGAATTCCGGGAGAGTTGAACGCGTGAAACGGACGTTAATTTTTGGGTTTTTCCTGACGCTGGTCTGCAGCGCGGTCGCCTCGGTGGACGTGGACGATGCGCTGCATCTCAAGCCCGGGATGGAGCATTATTACGCGAGCAACATCGCCACGCGGTTTCTGACCAACTACCACTACAAGCGCACCCGGCTGGACGACGACCTGTCGGAGCAGATTTTCGACAACTACCTGAAGCTGCTCGACCCCAACCGGATCTACTTCCTGCAGTCGGACATCGAGTCGTTCGACCGCTACCGCCACCAGATGGACGACGCGCTGCGGCACTCCGACCTGCTGTCGCCGTTCGAAATGTTCAACATTTACAGCGCACGCGTGCTGGACCGGGTGGCGTATGCGCGGGAACGGATCAAGCAGCCGTTCGATTTCACCATCGACGAGTATTACCAGTACGACCGGGAAGACGAGCCCTGGGCGAAGGACCGGGCCGAACTGGACGAACTCTGGCGCAAGCGCGTCAAGAACGACTACCTGCGCCTGAAGCTCACCGACAAGGAGCCGGACGCGATCGTCGAAACCCTGAACGACCGCTACGACAACCTCGAGCGGCGCATCACCGAACTCAACGCCGACGACGTGTTCCAGTTCTTCATGAACGCGTTCGCCGCCTCGATCGAGCCGCACACGGCCTACCTGTCCGCGCGTAACTCGGAGAACTTCGAAATTTCGATGCGGCTCTCGCTCGAGGGCATCGGCGCCCTGCTCGGGCGCGAAAACGAGTACACGACGATTTCGCGCGTGGTGCCCGGCGGCCCGGCCTCGAAAGACGGCCGCCTGGAAGCCGGCGACCGCATCACTGCGATCGGCCAGGGCAATGACGGCAAACTGGTCGACGTGATCGGCTGGCGCGTCGACGACGTGGTCGAACTGATTCGCGGCCCCAAGGACACTGTGGTGCGCCTGCAGGTGCTGCCCGAGGACGAACCCGTCGGCGGCGCGTCGAAAGTCATCGACATCGTCCGCGACGAGGTCAAGCTGGAGGAGCAGGCCGCGCAGAGCGAGGTCATCGAGGTGCCGGCGGACGACGGCAGCGAGGAGACGATCAAGATCGGCGTGATCGACCTGCCGGTGTTCTACCTGGATTTCAACGGCCGCGCCCAGAACAAGCCGGATTACCGCTCGAGCACCCGCGACGTGCGCCGCCTGATCGGCGAACTCGAGGAGCAGGGCGTCGCCGGCATCGTGATCGACCTGCGCAACAATGGCGGCGGTTCGCTGCTGGAGGCCACCACCCTGACCGGCCTGTTCATCGACAAGGGGCCGGTGGTCCAGGTGCGCAATTCGAGCGGCCGTATCTCGCTCGAGGAAGACGTCGACTCGGGCATGGCCTGGGACGGCCCGCTGGCCGTGCTGGTCAACCGCTACAGCGCGTCGGCCTCGGAGATCTTCGCGGCGGCCATCCAGGACTACGGGCGTGGCGTCGTGGTCGGCGAGACGACCTTCGGCAAGGGCACCGTGCAGAGCCTGCTGGACCTGAACGACTACGCTTCGGCCGACCGGCCGGGGCTCGGCCAGCTCAAGCTGACCATGGCGCAGTTCTTCCGCGTGAACGGCGGCTCGACGCAGAACCGCGGCGTGGTGCCCGATATCGCGTTTCCGTCGGCCGGTGACCCGGAGGATTACGGCGAGCGCTCGCTGGACAACGCCCTGCCGTGGACCCGCATCGATCCCGCCCGCTACGAGACGGCCGGCGACCTGAGCCAGATGGTGGCGGTGGCCAAAAACCGCTACCGCGAACGGATCGTCGACGATCAGGAATTCGCCTGGTTGCAGGACGACATCGCCGAATTCAACGAGCACGCCGCGGAAAAACAGATCTCGCTGCTCGAGAGCGAGGGGCGCGAGCGCCTGGCGCGCCGCGAGGCCAAGAAGAAAGAGCGCGAGGCCATCGACGGCGGCGCGGCGCCGCTGGTCGATGAGGACAGCGTGCTGGCCGCGGCCGATGCCGAACTGGATAACCCCGAGGACGAAGACGTTGCGGACGACGAGGAGAAGGCGGACGAAGGCCCGGACCTGTTGCTGCGTGAAACGGCGCGCATCGTCGCGGACATGGCCGAACTCGGCGCGGACGTGGATCTTCTCAAGCAGCAATTCGCCCAGCTGGGTGACGCGGCCGCCAAGAAGTCGAAGCTGCCCTGACCCGGGCGTTCCGGACCGATCGAAAAACGGGGCCATTCGGCCCCGTTTTTTCTTTCCGAAAGCGGCGGCCTAATCTTTTTTCAGCAGGTCCCTGATCTCGGTCAGCAGCACTTCCTCCGCGGACGGTTTCGGGGGTGCGGGCGGCGCGGCCTCTTCCTTCTTCTTGAGATTGTTCATGGCCTTGACCACCATGAAGATCGCGAACGCGATGATCACGAAGTCGATCACCGTCTGGATGAAGGAACCGTAGTTCATCGTCACCGCGGCGACATCGCCACTGGCTTCCTGCAGCGTGATCGCCAGCTCCGAGAAATCGACGCCGCCGACCGCCATGCCGATGGGCGGCATCAGCACGTCGTTGACGAACGAGGACACGATCTTGCCGAACGCGCCGCCGATCACGATGCCGACCGCCATGTCGACGACATTGCCGCGCATCGCGAAGTCGCGGAATTCACTCATCATGCTCATCAGGTCTCTCCTCTTGGTCTGAGATGGCGGCACTATCATAGCAAACGACACCGCCACGCCGTGACCCGGCAAGGCGCCTTTCCCGAACCGCGGACGGTGCGCCCATGCGGGCGTCATTCGGGCTAGAATCAGCGGGCCATGGACACCACCGAGATCATGCGGGTCGCGCTGCCGGTCCCCCTGCCGCAACTGTTCGATTACCTGCCCCCGCCGGGCGGGCCGACGGCGGCGCCGGGATGCCGCGTGGTGGTTCCGTTCGGTCCCCGGCGAATGGTCGGCGTCGTGGTCGCGGTCGCTGCGGGCAGCGAACTGCCGCGCGAACGCCTGCACGCCGTCTCGCGGGTGCTGGACGGCGGACAGCCGCTTCTCGACGCGTCCTTGTTGCGCCTGTTGCGCTGGTGCTGGCAGTACTACAAGCACGCCCCGGGCGACGTCGTGGCCACCGCGCTGCCGCCCGCCCTGCGCAGCGCGCGCGGCCGGTTGCCCGAGCCGCCGCTCCGCTACCGCTTGAGCGAGTCGGGTCGGGCGCGGCTCGAGGAGTCGCCGGGCCGCGCTCCGGTGCAGCACGCGATGCTGGGGGCGCTCGAGGACGGACCGCAACCCGATGCGGCACTGGTCGCGATCGGCAGCCAGTGGCGCAAGACGCTCGACACGCTGATTGACCGGGGCTGGGTCGTGGCGGAACCCCTGCCAGCGGCGCAGGCCCGGCCGGCGGCCGGGCCGGAACTGACCGCGGAACAGGATGCCGCGCTGGCCGCGATCCGCGCCACGCCGCCCGGCTTTCACTGTCACCTGCTCGACGGCGTCACCGGCAGCGGCAAGACCGAGGTGTACATGTGCCTGCTCGAGCAGGTCCTGGCCGAGGGCGGGCAGGCCCTGGTCCTGGTGCCGGAAATCGGCCTGACCCCGCAGCTGCTCCGGCGCTTCAGCCAGCGTCTCGGACTGGAGCCGGTGGTCATACATTCCGGCCTCGCCGCGGGCGAACGGCTGGCGGCCTGGGAAACGATGCGCAGTGGCCGGGGCGCGCTGCTGGTCGGGACGCGCTCGGCTCTGTTCACGCCGCTGCCGGGCCTGCGGCTGGTGATCCTCGACGAGGAGCACGACGCCTCGTTCAAGCAACAGGACGGCTTCCGTTATTCGGCCCGCGACGTGGCCGTCAAGCGCGCCGCCGAACTCGGCATCCCGGTCGTTCTGGGCAGCGCGACGCCTTCGCTGGAATCGCTGAACAATGCCCTGGAGGGCCGTTACGCCTGGCATCGCTTGCGCAAGCGGGCGACCCGCGCCTCGCTGCCGGCCTGGCGGGTGCTGGACATGCGCCAGCAGCAGGGTGTCCAGGGGCTGACAAAGGCGGCCCTGGAAACGATCGAGGCAACGCTGGACCGTGACGAGCAGGTCATGGTGTTCCTGAACCGGCGCGGCTACGCCCCGGTGCTGATGTGCCAGTCGTGCGGCTGGACCGGAAGTTGCGCGCGCTGCGATGCCCACCTGACCTGGCACCGTCAGGCCGGCCGGCTGTGTTGCCATCATTGCGGCAGCCAGCGTCCGGCGCCGCGGCTGTGCCCGGACTGCCGGGCGGATGCGCTGCGCGGCGCGGGCGAGGGCACCCAGCAACTCGAGGAAACGCTCGCGCGGCGCTTCGACGGCGTGCCGGTGCTGCGCTTCGACCGCGACCAGATCAGCCGCAAGGGCGTCATGAACCGGCAACTGGACGCGGTTCGCGAAGGCGGCGCCTGCATCCTGGTCGGCACCCAGATGCTGGCCAAGGGGCATCACTTTCCCGGCGTGACGCTGGTCGTCATCGTCAATATCGACCAGTCGCTGTACAGCGCCGACTACCGGGCGCTGGAACGGATGGGCCAGATGATCCAGCAGGTGGCGGGGCGCGCCGGGCGTGCCGACAAGGCCGGCACCGTGATCCTGCAGACCCTGCATCCCGACCATCCGGCGCTGGAACTGCTGCTCGGCGAGGGCTACGAGGCCTACGCCCGCTGGCTCTTGCGCGAGCGCAGCCTGGCCGGCCTGCCGCCCTGCGGCTTCCAGGCGCTGCTGCGCGCGGATGCGCACGAGCGCGACCCGGTCCGGGCGTTTCTCAACGCAGCCGCGGGGTGCTTCCCGGACGGCGAAACGCGCCTGTTCGGTCCGTTACCGGCGATCATGGAGCGCGTCGGCGGGCGCACGCGCATGTACCTCGTGCTGCAGTCTGCGAGCCGCTCCGGGCTGCATGCGCAGCTCGACGCCTGGCTGCCCGCGGTTCGCGCGCTCCGGTCGGCGCGCCGGGTGCGCTGGTCGATCGACGTCGATCCGCAGGAGTTGTGACCTTCGACACTTCCGCGATCGTCCTGTCCGCGCCATCGTGACAGCGATATACTTTTCAGTTTGACGCTCACTCTTCGCAACGACCCCGGGGGCGCGCGATGCAACAGGAAAACAGACCGACCGGAACGGTATCCGAAGCGGAAGCCGAGGCGCACCGCGCGTTCCGGGACCTGAGTACGGCTGCCAATGAGCTGATCATCGGCCAGCAGCGCCTGATGGAGCGCCTGTTGATCGCGCTGCTGAGCAACGGGCATCTGCTCGTCGAAGGCGCGCCGGGCCTGGCCAAGACGACCGCGATCAAGGTCATCGCGGACCGGATCGAGGGGGATTTCCACCGCATCCAGTTCACCCCGGACCTGTTGCCGGCGGATCTCACGGGCACCGAGATCTACCGACCCGCCGAGGGCAGTTTCGAGTTCCAGCAGGGGCCGATCTTCCATAACCTGATCCTGGCCGACGAGGTCAACCGGGCCCCGGCCAAGGTGCAGTCCGCCCTGCTCGAGGCCATGGGCGAACACCAGGTCACCGTCGGCCGCGTCACGTATCGGCTGCCGCCGCTGTTCCTGGTCATGGCCACCCAGAACCCGATCGAGCAGGAAGGCACCTACCCGCTGCCCGAGGCGCAGCTGGACCGTTTCCTGATGCACGTCGCCATCGATTACCCGGACGCCGAGGCCGAGCGCGACATCCTCGGCCTGGCCAGGCAGCAGGCGCGCGACGAGTTGGGCGAACAGCCGCCGGCGCCGGTGCTGGTCACCCAGGACCAGGTCTTTCTCGCCCAGCGGAGCGTGCTCGACCTGTTCATGGCGCCGGCGCTGGAGGAGTACATCGTCCAGCTGGTGCTGGCGTCGCGCGATCCCGGGCGCTGGGATGCCGACCTCGAACGGCTGGTCAGTTTCGGGGCCAGTCCCCGCGCGACGATCGGGCTGGACCGGTGCGCGCGCGCCCGGGCCTGGCTCGATCAGCGCGATTACGTATCGCCCGATGACGTGCATGCCGTCGCCCACGATATCCTGCGGCATCGCGTGCTGCTCTCCTACGAAGCCGAGGCGGACGGCGTCACCGTCGATCAACTCACCGACCGCCTGCTGGATCTCGTCCCCGTGCCATGAGCCCGGAGCGCCACAGCGCCCCCCGGGGCGATGGCATCCACCTGACCGCGGAGGAGCTGATCGCGCTGCGTCCGCGCTGCCATGCGCTGCGTCTGCCGATGCGCCAGGCGGCGGCGTCTGCGCTGGCCGGCGCCTACCGCTCGCGGTTTCGCGGCCGCGGCGTCGATTTTCTCGAGTCGCGTTACTACCAGCCCGGCGACGACATCCGCAACATGGACTGGCGCGTGACCGCGCGCACCGGCAAGCCGCACACCAAGGTGTTCCAGGAGGAGCGTGAGCGGCCGGTCCTGGTCGTTCTCGACGCCGGGCCCAGCCTGTTCTTCGGCACGCGGCGGCGCCTGAAGTCCGTCGCCGCCGGCCAGCTTGCCGCGGCGGTGGCCTGGGCGTCGATACGCCGTGGCGATCGCATCGGCGGTTTCCTGTTCGCGCCCGGACGCCATCGCGAAATCCGTCCGTCCGGGGGACGGCGCGGCGCCATGCGCATGATCCAGGGACTGGTCGACTGGCTGCAGCCCGGGCCGGCGCATGCGGCCCGCGCCGAACCCCTGTCGCACGCCCTCGAACGCGTTCGGCACACGGTCCGGCCGGGCAGCCTGATCATCATCATCAGCGATTTTTTCGGACTCGATCCCGTTTGCGAACGGCACCTGTCGCGCTTGCGCCAGCATAACGACGTGATCGGTTGCCAGGTCCTCGATGCGGCCGAGCATCGCCTGCCGGCCGGCCGCTACCCGATCAGCGACGGCGAGCAGGCGACCCTGCTGGATACGACGCGGCGCGCCGGGCGGGATCGCTTCGCGGCCATGGGCCTCGCGCACCTCAACGAACCGCGGCGCCTGTTCCAGCGTCACAACTGCGGATGGCTGGTGCTGAACTCGGACGATGACCCGGTCGACGTGCTTGGCCGGGAACTGCGCATCCTGGTCGGGACGACGGCGGCGGTGGGGCGATGAACGGGGCGCCGGCGCCGGATCTGGCTCGCCTGGCCGATATCCATGCGGCTGCGCAACCGGCCCTGTGGCCGCCGGCGCCGGGCTGGTGGTTGCTGGCCCTGCTCGGCCTCGCCGGTCTTGCGCTGCTCGTGCGTGCGGCGCTGCGCCGGCTGGCCGTGGCGCGGCGCCGCCGCGCCTGGCTGCGCGCGCTTGAAGAATTGGCCGGGCAGCACGACCCGCAGCGCGATCCACAGGGGTACATCGCCGCCCTCAACCGACTGTTCCGCGCGGTCGCGCTGAACGCGTTCCCCGGCACCGCGTGCGCGCGGCTGGAGGGCGAGGCCTGGGTCGCGTTCATCGCCGGCCTGCTGCCGGAGAGCGCCGACCCCGGGCCGCTCACCGCCCTCGCGCACGGGCCCTACGAGCCGCGGCCGGACTACGACGCGGCCGCCCTGCGTGAACTGGCGGCCGTCTGGGTGCGGCGTCATGGCTGAGACGATGACCGCACAGGGGCTGGTGCTGGCCTGGCCGTGGCTGCTGGTCCTGCTGCCGTTGCCCTGGCTCGTGCGGCGCTGGATACGCCCGGCGCCGGCTGCCGGCATGCAGGCGCTGCGCGTGCCCTGGTTCGGCCTGATGCGCGACAAGGCCGCGACCTGGCTCAAGAAGCCGCTGCTGGCCGCGGTCGCAACGTTGGCCTGGCTGCTGCTGGTCATCGCCGCCGCCCGCCCGCAATGGGTCGGCGAGGTCGTGACCCTGCCGGTCACCGGCCGCGACCTGCTGCTGGCGGTGGACATCTCCGGCAGCATGGACACCCAGGACATGTTCCTGGGCGGAGCGCCGGTCAACCGCCTGGCCGTCGTGAAGAAAGTCGCCGGGGAATTCATTCAGCGTCGGCGCGGCGACCGCGTCGGCCTGGTGCTGTTCGGCAGCCGCGCCTACCTGCAGACGCCGCTGACCTTCGACACCCAGACCACGGCGATCCTGCTCGCGGAATCGGAAATCGGCCTGGCCGGCCGCGAGACCGCGATCGGCGACGCCATCGGCCTGGCCGTCAAGCGCCTGCGCGACGATGCGGCGAGCGACCGGGTGTTGATCCTGCTGACCGACGGCGCCAATACCTCGGGCGAAGTGCAGCCGATGCAGGCCACGGAGTTCGCCGCGCGCGAAGGGCTCCGGATCTACACCGTCGGCGTCGGCGCGGACGAGATGATGGTGCGCGATTTCTTTGGCAGCCGCGTCGTCAATCCGTCCGCCGATCTCGACGAGGCCACCCTGCGGGCGATCGCCGAGCGGACCGGCGGGGCGTATTTTCGCGCGCGCGACGCCCAGGCGCTGGCGGAAATCTATCGCCGCCTGGACGAACTGGAGCCGGTCGAGAGCGACCAGGAAGTGATCCGCCCGATCGACGAATTGTTTCACTGGCCGTTGGGCGCGGCGTTCCTGCTGGTGCTGGGCGCGATGGCCGCCGCCATGCTGCCCGGCGTGCAACGCGTTGTGGCCGTGCGATGAGTGTCCTCGGCCTGGTCCATTTCATCCGCCCCGGCTGGCTGTTGCTGTTGCCGCTGGTGGTTTTGCTGCCGTGGGCGTGGCGCCGCAGCCGCCGGGCCGCCGGCGACTGGTCGCGGGTCTGCGACCCGCACCTGCTGCGCTGGTTGAGCGTCGACCAGGGCGCCGCCGAAGCGCGCGGCGGTGGTCGCTGGCTGGCGGCGCTGGCGTTGCTGCTGGTGATCGTCGCGCTGGCCGGGCCCAGCTGGCAGAAGCTGCCCGACGTTTCCTACTCGGCCCGTGACGCGCGCGTGGTGGTGCTGGACCTGTCGCGCTCGATGCTCGCCGAGGACCTGCGGCCCAACCGGCTCACCCGGGCCCGATTCCGCCTTGCCGACCTGCTGGCGCGAACCGAAGAAGGCCAGGTCGGGCTGGTGTCGTTCGCCGGTGACGCCTACGTCGTTTCGCCCCTGACCAGCGACATGAACACCATCGCCAACCTGCTGCCCGCACTGCAGCCCGACATCGTTCCCGTCGCCGGCAGCCGCGCGGACCTGGCCCTGGAACTGGCCGCGGACCTGCTGGCGCGTTCCGGCCAGCCCGGCGGTCAGATCCTGTTGGTGACCGACGCGGCCGACGCGCGGGCGGCCGCCGAGGCGCGACGACTGCATGACGACGGCATCGTCACCTCGGTGTTGGCTGTCGGCACGTCGAAAGGGGCGCCGATCCCCAGCGGTGGCGGCTTCGTCAGCGACCGGTCGGGCAACGTGGTGATCGCGCGCCTGGATCGCGAGGCCCTGCGTGCGGTCGCTGCCGCCGGCGGTGGGGGCTATACCGAACTCGCCGGTGCGCCACCGGACGCGGCGCTCTGGGCCGCGCCGGGCGAGGCGGGCTTCGCGCGGCGCGATGACGCGCTCGGCGAGCGCTGGAAGGACGCGGGTCCATGGCTCGTCCTCCTGCTGGTGCCGCTGGCGCTCACGGGCTTTCGGCGCGGACTGTTTTTCGTGCTGCCGCTCATCAGTCTCGGGACGCTCGTCGCGCCCGCCCCGGTCGAGGCCGGCTGGTGGGATGATCTGTGGCAGCGCCGCGACCAGCAGGCGTGGCACGCCCTGCGCGAACAGGACGCGGCGCGTGCGGCGGCGCTGGCCGAAGACCCGGGACTGGCCGGGGAGGCGGCGTACCGGAGTGAAGACTACGCGCGCGCCGCGCAGGACTGGTCCGATATGCCGACGGCCGACGGCCACTACAACCGGGGCAACGCCCTGGCCCGGCTGGGCCAGTTCGACGCCGCCATCGCGGCTTACGACCGGGCGTTGGAGCTGCAGCCCGGGATGCCGGACGCGGTGCATAACCGGGCCGTCGTCGAGCAGTTGAAGCGGCAGCAGGAACAGGAACAGCAGGGCGATGAGGGCGAGACCGGCGAGGACCCGTCGGGCGAAGAGCAGGCGAGCGAGTCGTCGCAGGAGTCCGAGAGCCAGCAGGACGGGGAAGACAGCGCCGAAGATCAGGGCGAGCAGGCGGGCGAGCCGCGCGAAGGAGAGGCGGGCGACGGCGAGGAACGCCAGCCACAGGATTTCTCGGAAACCTGGAGCGAAGAAGACGCCCAGGCGATGGAGCAGTGGCTGCGCCGGATTCCGGATGATCCGGGCGGGCTGTTGCGGCGCAAGTTCCGCAATCAGCACCAGCGCCGCGGCGCGCCGGATGACGAAGTGGAGGGCTGGTAGTGCACGAAAAGACCCGTTACGCAGCGCGGAGACGCCGCGTACCGCGCCTGTGGATCCTGCTCGCGGCCCTGCTGCTGGCGCCGGCGGCGCTTGCTCAGGTCGAACTCGAGCTCGATCGCCAGCGTGTGGTGGTGGGCGAGACCGTGACGCTGACGTTCCGCACCGACGATCCACAGCAGAGCCTGGAGGCGGACTTCAGCGCACTGGAGGCGGATTTCGCGGTGCTGGACCGGCGCACGGAGACCCAGCTGTCGATCGTCAACGGACAACAGACCGCCGTGGTTCGGCTGCTGCTGACCGTCGAGCCGCGACGCGCCGGGCGATTGACGATTCCCGCGTTCGATTTCCCGGGCGCCCGCACCGCGGCGGTGACGCTCCAGGTGGCGCCGGCCCCGGAATTGGCCCCCGGCGAGCTGCCGCCGGTCTTCATCGAGGTCGACCTGATCCCGGACGAAGGCCCGCGGTACGTCCACGCCCAGTTCGGGCTGGTGGTGCGCGTGTTTTACCCGCAGAACAACCTGACCGAGGCGACGATCAGCCAGCCCGAGCCCACGCCGGCCGCCGTGCGCCTGCTGCAGGAAACGCCCTACCAGGCCGAGCGCGGCGGGCAGCGCTACCGGGTGCTCGAACGGATCTACGCGGTGTTCCCGGAACGTTCGGGGACGCTGGAAATACCGGCGATGGAGCTTTCCGGCCGACTGGTCGAGCGCGGCGCCGGCAGTGCCTGGCAGCCGGCCGTTCGCGGGCGCCGGATTCGCGTCGAGAGCGATCCGCTGACGCTGACGATCGAGCCACGGCCGGACACGTTCACTGGCAGCGCCTGGTTGCCGGCGCGGGAGCTCACCCTGGCGCAGCAGATTTCCGCGGCGGATACGCTGCGCGTCGGTGAGCCGGTGACCCGCACGGTATTGATCGATGCGGTGGGGCTGGAAGAGAACATGCTGGTGGAGCCGGTGTGGCCCGAACTGCCCGACGCCCGCCTGTATCCCGACAAGCCGCAGGGCATCACGCGTGACGACGGGCACTGGGTGCTCGGCCACAAGGAGTTTCGCTACGCGGTGGTTCCGGAGCAGGCGGGGGTGCTGGTTCTGCCGGAGTTGCGCCTCGACTGGTGGGATACGGTTGAGGACCGGCAGCGGACCGCCGTGTTGCCCGCGCACAGCGTGCAGGTGCAGCCGTCCGCAATGGTGCCGCCGCCCGAGCCGGAGCGCGGATCGGAGCCGGTGACCGGTGCGCCCGTGACGGCGCCGGCAGCGTCCGGCGCGACACCGGCGCGCTTCTGGCCAGGCCTTACGGCCGCGTTTGCCGGCCTGTGGCTGCTGACGCTCGGATTGTGGCTGCGCGCGCGGCGCGCAGGCGATCGCACCATGGCCGTGGCGTCCCGCACGCCCGGCGACGGGCAGGAATTTCTCGAGCGACTGAAGCGGGCCTGCGAGGCCGGCGACCGGGTCGCGGCGCGGCGCAACCTGCGGGGCTGGCTGCGCACCCGGGGCGTGTCCGACGACCGCAGCCTGCTCGACTTCGCCGCCACGGTGGACGATGCGGACTTGCGCGACGCCGTCTATGCGCTGGATGCTGCCGGGTTTCGCCCCGCAGGCGGCGGCGAGTGGGACGGCCGTTCATTCTGGCGACGGTTCAGGGCATGGCGCGAACGGCCGGCCAATGCGGCCGCAGAACGGGTGTCGCTGACGGATCTCTACGCGCGACCGGGACCGGACCGCTCCCGCTAGGGGTTTTTCATCACCAGGCTGTCGATGCCGTTGTCGGCCAGGCGCCGTCGCATCGCTTCGGCTTCGCGGGCGCCGTTGACCGGACCGACACGCACGCGATGCCAGGCGGCGTCGTTGACGGTGACGGACTGGACCCGGGCCGAGATGCCGAGCAGGGCGAGCCGGGCCTTCATCTGCTCGGCGTCGCCGGCGGCGCGGAACGAACCCACCTGCAGCAGGTACTGGTCGGCGCTGGTGGCCGGTCGGGCCGTCGTCGAGCCGGCGTCCGGTGACGACTCGGCGCGGGTCTGTGCGCGGGTCCGTTCGTTCAACTCGGCCTCGGGCACGACGACCTCCATCTCCGGCAGAACGGTAAAGAAGTCGTAGCGCGACTTTTTCGGTTCCTCGCGGGCCGGTGCGATTTCTTCGTCCCCGGTCCCGTCGGCCGGCGCCTGGCTTTCGGTTTCGACGCGCTCGGCAGCCGGTTGCGGGATGTAACCCTTGGCGAACAGGTACCAGGCGAAGCCCAGTCCGACCAGCATTCCGGCCAGCAACCAGATCCAGCCCGGCGCGCCCGTGCGGCCGCGGGTCGCTCCGCGGCTGCGGCCGGATGACTTGCGCCGTGCGGCGGCCACCTACATTTCCTCGGGCGCCGATACGCCGAGCAGCGCAAGACCGTTGCGCAGCACGGTCCGCGTGGCCTGCACCAGGTTCAGGCGGGCGTTGCGCAGGTTTTCTTCCTTGACCAGGAACTGGTGTGCGTTGTAGTAGGAATGCAGGTCGGTGGCCAGCGCATGCAGGTAGTGCGCCAGCAGGTGCGGGGCGCGCAGGCGTGCGGCCGATTCGATCGTCTCCGGAAAGCGGCTGATCGTTCGCATCAGTGCGAGTTCGTGGTCTTCTTCCAGCAAGTCGAGCGCGACGTTGCCGATCTCGCGGTTGTGGCGCTGGTCCGTTTCCTCGAGGTTCCGGAACACGCTGCAGATGCGGGCATGCGCGTACTGGATGTAATAGACGGGGTTTTCGTTGCTGCGCGACTTGGCGAGATCGAGGTCGAAGTCGAGGTGCTGGTCGTGCGAGCGCATCACGTAGAAGAAGCGGGCGGCGTCGGTGCCGACTTCGTCGCGCAGTTCACGCAGGGTGATGAACTGGCCGGAGCGGGTCGACATGGCGACCTTCTCGCCAAAGCGGTACAGCACCGCGAACTGCACGAGCTGGATTTCGAGCCGGTCGGGATCCTCCCCCATGCCGAGAGCGGCGGCGCGCAGGCGCGCGACGTAGCCGTGGTGGTCGGCGCCGAACACGTACAACGCGGTCTCGAAGCCCCGCTCGAGCTTGTTCAGGAAATACGCGATGTCGGACGCGAAGTAGGTCGTGCGGCCGTTTTCGCGGACGATCACGCGGTCCTTTTCGTCACCGAGGTCCGAGGCGCGAAACCAGATGGCGCCGTCCTTTTCGTACAGGTGCCCGTTTTCGCGCAGGCGGTCGATCGCATGCTGCACCGCGCCGGTCTGCTCGAGTTCGCGCTCCGAGAACCAGGTGTCGAAGCGCACGCCGAAATCGGCCAGGTCGTCCTTGATGTCGTCGAGGATGTTTCCGCAGGCCGTGTCGAAGAAGATGGCGTAGCCCGCGTCGCCGAGCAGTTCACGCGCGCGCTCGATCAGGGCGTCGAGGTAGACCTCGCCGTCGCCGCCTTCGTTGACGCCGGGCGGCAGGCCGTCGCTGACGTCGAAGCCGGTGAAGCGCCACTTGTCGCCGTGGTCGGCGCGCACGATCCGGGCGATGTCGTAGATGTAATCCCCGCGATAGCCGTTGTCCGGAAAGCTGACGCGCTCGCCGCACAGCTCCAGGTAGCGCAGCCAGACGCAGACGGCCAGGATGTCCATCTGGCGGCCGTTGTCGTTGACGTAGTATTCGCGCTGCACCGAGTAGCCGGCGGCCGTCAGGATGCTGGCCAGGCTCGCCCCGTAGGCGGCGCCGCGGCCGTGGCCGACGTGCAGCGGGCCGGTCGGGTTGGCGGAGACGAACTCCACCGTGATGCGGTTGCGCCCCGGTCGCCGCAACCGGCCGTATTTGTCACCATGGCGCAGCGCGTCGCGGATCACGCCGGTCAGCGCGCAGCGCTGCAGGAAAATGTTGATGAAGCCGGGTCCGGCGATTTCCATGCGCTCGACCTGGCGGGATTTCGGCACGCGCTCGATGATGAGTTCCGCCAATTCGCGCGGCGCCATGCCGACGCGCTTGGCCAGTTTCATGGCGATGTTGGACGCGAAGTCGCCGTGCTCCGGTGAGCGCGTCCGTTCGAGTTGCACGTCGGGGATGCGGTCGTCCGGCAATACGCCATCCCGCTGCAGATGCATCAACGATTGCGAGAGGAGTTCGTTAAGGTGTTCTTTCACTGCGGTGGGTCTCTGGACTGCGCCGCGGCTTGCCGGCCCTTGAAAACACGTATTGTAAACGTTTGGCGCGAGCAGCAGAAGCACCGTACGGGCTGTGGATAACTTTGTGAATAAACGATGGCGGTGCACGCGCGATAGCGCAACCTTAACGCCAGCTTAATAAAAAGTCTGAAATTACCTCATTTTTTTGCCATGAAAAACATCAAGATGGCAGGATTTCCTTTCGTCGGTTTGTCGAGTTGACCGCTAAACCAATGATTTTTGACGGCAACCGCCGCTGTGCATAAAAAATGCGTTCGGTGCTACCATTCCGGCGACATGGACCCTCATCGACAACGCTCGCCATTCCGCTTCGCCGAGGCCACGCCGCGCCTCGGTGAACGCGTTTACATCGACCCGCGGGCGCACGTCAGCGGCGCGGTCGAACTGGGTGACGACGCCTCGGTTTGGCCGATGGCGGTGCTGCGTGGCGACGTCAACCGGATCACGATCGGGGCGCGCAGCAACGTGCAGGACAACAGCGTATTGCACGTCACCCATGAGAGTGCCTGGCAGCCCGCCGGGCTGCCGCTCATCATCGGCGCGGACGTCACGATCGGCCACGCTGCGATCCTTCATGCCTGCACCGTTGGCGACCGTTGTCTGGTCGGCATGGGGGCGATCGTGATGGACGGCGCGGTGCTCGAGCCGGAATCGATGGTCGCGGCGGGTGCGCTGGTGCCGCCGGGCAAGACCGTTCGCACGGGCACGCTCTGGCGCGGTAACCCGGCGCGCTTTGCGCGCGAGCTGACACCGTCCGAGATCGAGAACCTGCTGTACAGCGCCCGTCACTACGTGCGCTTGAAGGACCGGTACCTGGCGGGAGTGAACGGCGGATGAGCCGGCGTTTGCGGCCGGGGCTCGTGAACCTGCGGAGGGGCGCATGGCGGTCGTAATCGCGCTCGGACTGTTCTTCGCGGTCGGCCTGGCGTTGATGGCGGGTTACCCGGTGGCGTTCACGCTGGCCGGGGTGGCGCTGATTTTCGCCGGCATCGGATCGCTCACCGGGCACTTCGACCCGGTGTTCCTCGAGGCCTTCCCGAACCGCGTGTTCGGCATCATGACCAACGAAACACTGATCGCGGTGCCGGTGTTCGTGTTCATGGGCGTCATGCTGGAACGATCGAAGCTGGCCGACCAGTTGCTGCACTCACTGGCGCAGATCATGCGGGGCATGCCCGGCGGGCTCGGCCTGGCCGTCGTGGTGGTGGGTGCGCTGATGGCCGCCAGCACCGGTATCGTCGGCGCGACCGTGGTGACCATGGGGCTGATTTCGCTGCCGACGATGCTGCGCAAGGGCTACGATCCGGCCGTATCGACCGGCACGATCTGCGCGTCCGGCACGCTGGGTCAGATCATTCCGCCGTCGATCGTGCTGGTCATGCTCGCCGACGTGTTGTCGAACGCGTACCAGCAGGCGCAGCTGCAGCTGGGCAGTTACAGCCCGAAAACGGTGTCCGTCGGCGAGTTGTTCGCGGGCGCGCTGATGCCGGGCCTGGTCCTGGTCGGGTGTTACCTGCTGTACCTGTTTCTGCTGGCCCGGTCGCGGCCGGAGCTGATGCCGCCCGACACGGCCGAGCGCGACGAACGCGTGGGGATCGGCCGCCTGCTGTTGCTGGCCTCGGGACCGATGGTGCTGATCGTCGCGGTGCTCGGCTCGATCCTCCAGGGCATCGCCACGCCGACCGAGGCCGCCTCGGTCGGCGCAGTCGGCGCGATGGTGCTGGCGATGATCGGCCGCCAGTTCAATTTCCGGACGTTGAAGGACGTCGTCTATCGCACGACGCGGATCACGGCGATGGTGTTCATGATCCTGGTCGGCGCTTCGCTGTTCAGCCTGGTTTTTCGCGGCCTCGGTGGCGACGAGATGATCGCGGAGTTCCTGACCGGCCTGCCCGGCGGCGTGGTCACGGCGCTGGTGCTGGTGATGCTGGTGATGTTCCTGCTCGGTTTCGTGCTCGACTTCATCGAGATCACGTTCGTGGTCGTGCCGATCGTCGGCCCGGTATTGATGGCGATGGGCCTCGATCCGATCTGGCTCGGCGTGATGATCGCGCTGAACCTGCAGACCTCGTTCCTGACGCCGCCGTTCGGCTTCTCGCTGTTTTACCTGCGGGGCGTCTGCCCGGCCGAGGTGCCGACCGGCGCGATCTACCGTGGCGTCATGCCGTTCATCGCGATCCAGTTGGCGGTGCTCGGCCTGCTGGCCGCCTTTCCGCAGATCGTGACCTGGCTGCCGGGCGTGATCTATTCGGGTTAGCACGGACCGCTGACGGTCAAGCGGGCGCCGCGGCGCGGCCGCATCGTGCGGGCCGGGCGGTCGGAACCTTGCGGTCGCCGGCGGACGTTAGCGACGCTCGACGAAGTACTGCGAGCCGATCCGCGTCGAGAGTTTGACCCGTTCCATGTAGGCCTTGAGCGAGGCCCAGGCCTTGCCCGACATGTCGTCCGCAGCGGCCATTTCGTCCAGAACCTCGAGCGAGGCGGCCTTGAGTTCCGCCAGCACCTCGTCGGGAAACGGGCGCAGTTCGACGCCATGCTCTTCGACCAGGGTCTTGATCGCCTCGCCGTTGCGCGCCTCGAACTCGGCGAACATGTCCATGTTGGCCGCCTTGCAGGCGACCTCGACGATCGCCTGCAGGTCCGGCGGCAAGGCCTCGTAGGCCTCGCGGTTGACGACCGCCTCGAGCGCGGTGCCCGGTTCGTGCCAGCCCGGGTAGTAGTAGTACTTCGCGGCACGAAACAGGCCGAAGGCGAGGTCGTTCATCGGTCCGACCCACTCGGTCGCGTCGATGGTGCCGCTTTCCAGCGCCGTGAACAGCTCGGCGCCCGGAATGTTGACGGGCGTGCCGCCGACCTTGCGCAGCACCTCGCCGCCGATGCCGGGAATGCGCATCCGCAGACCCTCGAGATCGGCCACGGAGTTGATCTCCTTGTTGAACCAGCCGCCCATCTGGGTGCCGGAGTTGCCGATCGGGAAGGGGATCACCCCGTACGGGGCGTAGGCCTCGCGGTACAGTTCCAGGCCGCCGCCGTAGTAGAACCAGCCGTTGATTTCGTTGCCGGTCAGGCCGAACGGGATGCTGGTAAAGAACGAGGAGGCCGGAATCTTGCCTTTCCAGTAGTAGGCGCCGCCATGCCCCATTTCGGCGGTTCCCCGCTGCACGGCGTCGAACACTTCGAACGGGGGCACCAGCTCGTTGCCGCCGTAGACCTTCACCGTCAGGCGGCCGCCGCTCATCTCGCCGATGATCCGCGCGAGGTAGTTGGCGCCGGTGCCGAGGCCCGGAAAGTCGCGTGGCCAGGTGGTGACCATCTTCCACTCGAAGGTCGGTCCATCGCTCGCCGCGGTCCTCTCGCCGCAATCGGCCGTGGCGGGTTGTTTTCCGCAGGCTGCGAGCAGACCGGCGGCGCCGGCGAGGCCGGCGTGCGTGACGAATTTTCTGCGGTCCATGGGGGTCTCCCGTTCAGTCGTTGATGGCGATCTTCAGCGGCTTGCGGTCGGGCATCAGCCAGTCATCCGTGGTCGCGCCGCCGGCGGCATCCGCGCCGAGATTGACGAAGTCGAACAGCGCGTGGTCGGCCAGTTGCGATGGCGAAACGTTGCCGATCGCGCGCGCGATGTTCTCGATCCGCCCCGGGTGCCGTTGCTGCCATTCTTTCAGCATAGCCTTGATGGACTGGCGTTGCAGGTTCGGCTGTGAGCCGCACAGGTTGCAGGGAATGATCGGGAAGTCGCGCGTTGCCGCGTAGCGGGCGATATCGTCCTCGCTGCAATAGGCCAGCGGACGGATCACGACGTGCCGGCCGTCGTCGGACAGCAACTTCGGCGGCATGGCTTTCAGACGGCCGCCGTTGAACAGGTTCAGGAACAGCGTCTCGATGATGTCGTCGCGGTGATGGCCGAGCGCGATGCGGGTCACCCCGTTTCGCGCGGCGAAGTTGTAGAGGGCGCCGCGGCGCAGGCGCGAGCAGAGTCCGCAGGTCGTCTTGCCCTCGGGCACCACGCGCTTGACCACGCTGTAGGTGTCCTGTTCGATGACGTGGAACGGAACGCCGCGACGCTCGGCGTACGCCGGCAGCACGTCGGCCGGAAATCCGGGCTGTTTCTGGTCCAGGTTGACGGCGAGCAGTTCGAAGTCGACCGGTGCGCGTTTCTGCAAGGCCAGCAGCATGTCGAGCAGCGTGAACGAATCCTTGCCGCCGGACAGGCAGACCATGACCCGGTCGCCGGCGCCGATCATGTTGAAGTCGCCGATGGCGCGGCCGGTATTGCGCTGCAGGCGCTTGGTCAGCTTGTTGTGCGCGTAGGTTTTGCGGGACGGAATCATCCGCGCATTTTACGCCAAACTTGTATTATCCTTGTACGGTGAACACCTTCTCCAAAGATCCGGGTGAAATCGCCGCCCTGATTGCGGAACTCCGCGAAGAACACCGCGACCTCGACGAGGCCATCGCGCGCCTCGTCATCGACCCCTCCGTCGACCAGTTGCGCCTGCGCCGGATGAAAAAGCGCAAGCTGAAACTCAAGGACTGGATCGCCCACCTGGAGTCGCAGCTGATACCGGACCTCGACGCCTGACCGGGGTTCACCGTTCGCGCCGGTGCCACAGGCGCCGCTTCCGCCGTTTCTGAAAACCCGCCGCCGCGTCGGCCGCGTTCAGATCCCGAGCAGGGCTTCCAGACCCACAGTTACGCCCGGTTCCAGTGAACCCATGGTGCGCAAGGCGAGGAGGATCCCCGGCGCGAAGCAGGCGTAATCGGTCGTGTCGTGGCGCAGGGTCAGGCATTGGCCGACGGTGCCGAGGATCACCTCCTGGTGGGCGAGCGAACCGTGCATGCGCAGCGAGTGCACCGGGATGCCTTCGACATCGCTGCCCAGGGCGCCGGCGACGACTTCCCGCCCGCGGTCGGGTCCGCCGCGGCGACGCGCCCCGGCCATGCGCGCGGCCGTGGCGAGCGCGGTGCCGGACGGGGCGTCGGGCTTGTCGTGATGATGCCTTTCGACGATCTCGGCCGATTCGAAGTGGGGCGCCGCCCATTCGGCGAACCGCATCATCAGCACCGCGCCGATGGCGAAGTTGGGCACGATGAGACAACGGGATTGGAGGCCCGACCACGCGTCGCTCAGGGCTTCGACGCGGCTCCGGGTATAGCCCGAGGTGCCGATCAGCACGTCCGCGCCCAGGTCCCGCCACCGCGGCACGTTCTCATCGGCGGCCGCCGGGTGGGTCAGTTCGATGACGATGTCGCTCCCGGACAGCGCGGAGGGGTCACCGCTGGCGCGGTGGCCGAGAATGTCCTGGCCATCGCGACCGGGCGCGTAAAGCGCGCCGACGGTCAGATCCTCGGTAGCGTGGATGGCGTCGATCGTCAAGCGCCCCATGGTGCCGTTGGCGCCGGAAATCCCGATTCTGGTCATGAGGGCCCGTCCCGGTTCGTGCGTCCGATCAGTGTACCCGACGGCCCGTTCGACGTCCGTTCGCGACCGACTCGCGCCATGCGTTCACCAGGGCATGTGCTCGCCGGCAAAGGTCTGGAAGCTGCCGTTGTCGGCCGCCGACAGGCTGTCGATGACGCCGCGCATTCCGCGGACCGATTCCTCGACCTCCAGCGGCGCCTGCGGCCCGCCCAGGTCCGTCTTTACCCACCCCGGGTGCAGCACGATGCAGATGAACCCTTCCTTGCCGAGTTCGGCGGCCAGCGACCTGGTGAACATGTTGAGGGCCGCCTTGCTCTCGCGGTAACCGTAGAACCCGCCGTTCGTGTTCTCGGCGATGCTGCTGAGGTTGGTCGTGACGTTGACGATCCGGCGGAGCTCGCCCGACCGCAGTTGCGGCAGCAGGGCGCGCGTAACGCGGACCGGCCCCACGGTGTTCACGGCGAGCGCGCGTTCGAACGCGTCGAAGTCGATCTCGGCGAGCGTCCACATCAGCGGTTGGATACCGGCGTTGTTGATCAACAGGTCGATTGGCGTTCCGGCCAGGTTTCGCGCCATGCGGTCGACGCTGTGCGCATCGGTGACGTCCAGTTGCACGACCCGGGCGCCCAGGCCGGCCAGTTCGGCGGCGGCTTCGGGTTTGCGCGCGGTGCCGATGACACGCCAGCCGGCGTGCGCGTACTGGCGCGCCAACTCCAGCCCGATACCGCGGTTGGCGCCGGTGATCAGAACGGTCGGACCGTCCCGGTCGGCGGCAGCGCCGGCCGCGGTCGGCGCAGACAGGGCCGGGCCCGCGCTGAACAGCAGCAGCACGAACAGGACAAGGGTGAGGTGTGACGGGAATCGGTTCATTGAAGCGCTCGGTGTGATCTCCAGGCCGGAACATAGCGTATTCGGCCGCCGGCGCGCCACCCCGGCGCCGTCCGGCCGATGCGGCGAGCCCGGTGGTCCGGTCCTTTCGGCGGCGTCGTTCGCATCGGCGGATCCCGCCGGGATGGCGGTCGGGTAGAATCGGAGTTGTCGTCCGTTCACCAGGCACCCATGTCACGGTTCGAATCCAGAGGTTTGTTCGAGAAGCTGAAACGCCGCAAGGTTGATCGCGTGGCGGCGGGGTATGCGGCCGCCGCGACCAGAGGGCTCCCGTTTGCCGGCGGCATCCGTGACGATCTGCGGACGCAAGCGCCGAACGTTCACGGCCTCTCGATGACGCTGCAGCCCCGACGCGACCGGGTCCGGGCCTGGTCGACCTCTCGCTTCCACGAGGGCGTTCGCTCGCAGCCGATGGATCGCGCAGGGGGGCGGGCCGAATGAACGCGATGACCCTGACCGAGCTGGGCTGGCGACCCTTTTTTCAGCAGCAGATCGATCTGGATCGGTGGGACCACCCGGTCGCCCGGGTCTTCGCCCAGCATCGCAATCGCCTCGAACTCATGAGCGCCACGGGGGCGGTGCGGCTCGACCTGCGTCCGGGCATGCCGGCGATCACTGTCGGCGACTGGTTGCTGCTGACCCCGGAAGGTCAGTTCGGCGCGCTGCTGGAACGACAGAGCCTGTTCCGTCGCAAGGCGGCCGGCAGCAAGGTGGACGAGCAACTCATTGCCGCCAACGTGGACGCGCTGTTCATCGTCACTTCGCTGAACGACGACTTCAAGCTGAGCCGCATCGAACGGTATCTGAGCCTGGCCTACGAGGCCCAAACCGAACCCGTCGTCATCCTTTCAAAAGCCGACCTCTGCGACGATCCGGAGGATTTTCGCCGCTCGGTGCAGGCGCTGGACTCGCGCCTTGTCGTCGAAACGGTCAATTGCCTGGCCAGCCGGGATGTCCGGAAACTCGAACCCTGGTGCGGGCGCGGTAACACCGTTGCCGTCATGGGTTCGTCAGGCGTCGGCAAATCGACGCTGATCAATACCTTGCTCGGCGACGCGGTGCAACGCACCGGGAAAATCCGCGAGGACGATTCCAAGGGGCGGCACGTGACCACGAGCCGTTCGATCCACCTCATGCCGGGCGGCGGCCTACTGCTCGACACGCCCGGTATGCGCGAACTGCAATTGTCGGATTGTGATGCGGGCGTCACCACCGCCTTTGCCGACATCGCATCGTTGGCGGCGCGCTGTCGGTTCGCCGATTGCCGGCACGAAAGCGAACCCGGCTGCGCCGTGCAAGCAGCGATTTCCCGGGGTGAACTCGATGCGCGACGTCTGTCCAGTTGGCGGAAGCTGATCCGGGAGCAGGCGTTCAACAGCGCGACGCTGGCTGAGAAACGCGCCCGGGACAAGAGCTTCGGCAAAATGGTCCGGGCGCATCTTGCCGACCGGAAGCACCTCAAGCGGTGATCAGGGGCGGGTTTCCGGGGATGGCAACAGTCATGCGCACCTTCGTCGCCCTCCTGTCGTTCCTGTTGTGCGTCGGTTGCTCGCTGGAGCCGCACGCGGTTCCGCCGGCGCCGTCGGAACGCAACCTGGCCGTCGTCTTCGACATCGATGGCACGCTGACGACGGACGTCCACGCGATCCGGGATACGCGCCAGGGCGCTGTGGCAGCGGTGCGCGCTTATGCCGACGGCGGTTACCGGATCATCTATCTGAGTGCGCGCCATCCCCTGTTGCAATGGCACATACCGACCTGGCTCGCGCAGCACGGTTTTCCGGAGGGCCCGGTTCACGTCACTGAAACGCCGTCGCAGCGCCGGGATCACGCGGCGTTCAAGCAGGGCGTGCTCGACGAGTACCGGGCCAGCGGTTGGGCGCTGGCCGCCGCCTACGGCGATTCCTCGACCGATTTCGACGCCTACCGGGGCGCCGGCATCGACCGCGACCACGTTTTTGCACTGCGGCGCGAGGGCGCCAAGGCGTGCGAACCGGGCGCCTGGTCCGCCTGTTACGCGGGCTGGCCGGAGCAGATGACGATCATCGACAAGCTGATTCGCGCGCAGGGCCAGGCGGGCCGCTAGCGGGCCCGGCAGTCCAAGACCCGCCATTCATTCGCATTCGAAGTCCATCGCCCCCAAGGGGCCGGCATTGGGGGGCGTTCGCGCCCGGCAAGCGCGACAGAGCCCGTGATTTTCGTCCTGACGCGTACCGTTAACGCGTCCCGGACGGCCGCGAAAAGGGCGCAGCACGCCGGTACGTGTCCAAGCGCCGTGGTCTCCTGGTGAGTGCCTTGCCCGCGTTCCGGGTCGATTCAGATCACCCGGGCCAGCACGATGGGGAAGTCGCCCTCGAGCACGCCATCGGTGTCGTGAAAATCGACCACCAGCCGTTTCCGGGCCTCCTCGTCGACGCTCAGCAGAAGCCGGTCCTTCTCGTTCAGCGACTCGTCGGCGAAATACATCTGGGTGGTCAGTTCGTGATAACCGCGGCGCGAAATCCTGAAGTGGATATGCGGCGGCCGGCTCCAGCCCGACGAAACCGCGTAGGCGCCCGGCTTGATCGTCGTGAACGAGTAGCGTCCATCCGCGTCGGTCTTCACCATGCCCCAGCCCTGGAAGTTGGGGTCGAGCGGCGCCGTCGCGGGGTCGTCTTCATGGGCGTAGCGGCCGAGCGCGTTGGCCTGCCATATGTCCACCAGCGCGCCGGCTAC
>JARROJ010000002.1:0-78278 GCA_037384065.1 Lysobacterales bacterium | reverse complement strand
TTGATCACGTAGTTCCGAGGCGACTGGGATACGCCCCAGTAAGGTCCGATTCCGATCTGGTAGGACATGCCTTGCATAGTGTGTTGCTTATCTTCTGCCCAGCCCGCGGCCATGATCATGGTATCGAGGGCCACGGCATTCATCCCGGGCTCAAGCTGCTGAGCCACGATCGACTGGACGCGCTCCATGTGCTGGGCCGCCATGCGCAGCATATCGATTTCCCAGGGAGTCTTGATCAGGCGTGCTTCAAACAACAAGTCGTCGGAATTCACGGACTGATCGTCTTTCACCTGGCTGTTGAGATAGGCCATAAGCCCTCCCAGCAACGTTGGTCATCCTTGGGGCATCATCACTTTCCATCAAGTTGATGAACAGGTGAGCATTCCCACTCGCCGGAATAACGGCGGCTGCCTGGCTTCCCGCTGGAACACCAGCCCCATAGGCGAATCTGGACACGTAGCCCGTAGCGTAGGCTATATTTTCAGGTCTCACGATAACGAGCGCGCCAATCCCGTCTCGCTTCATGAGGCCTTGAATACGGGATAGAATCGCCTTCTGATCGCGCTTGGCCAGCAAAGGGTGCATGTTTTTACCCGGCGCGGGGGGCGGCACGGGGCGCATTTTCGCTTTCCCTTCGGCCTGCGCTTGGGCCGCCCAGGGAACGACCAAACCGGCGGCGGATAGCCCCGCTAAGGCACCAAACTGTCTTCTACTGATTTTCATAGCATACCTTCCTTTTTACCGTCGAGATGAAGCCCGTATCGTGAAGAGATGAGGAGGAACGGACTTACCCCCCTCGAACCGAATACCGCCGTCGCCCCGCTCATCATGCAGCTTGCGCTTTTTGGTCTCGGGCTTGGCCTTATTGATAGACATGGCTGTATGTTTAGGTGGCATCTGAGCCAACTGCTACCTCATTCGCGGAGTAAGCTCCAGACGCTATAAGCGAGATTAATCTCCAATCGTAAGTTCTGTCGCTGGAGCGGGCAAGAACTTTTCCGCTACCGCCACCGTGTGTGAAGCCCATCAGCGAACCAGGCTGGAGCGTCTGTGCCGTTATATCACCCGCCCTCCGATCGCTACATAACGACTGTCAATGGATCGCCGAGGACGGGTCGTCTACCAATACGAGCGCCCTTTCCGCGACAGCTCGACCCATATCGTACTGGAGTCGCTGGATTTCATGGCCAGGATGGCGGCGCTTGTACCAAGTGCTCGGGCCACCGCTGAACCTGACCCGCCTGCACGAGGTGTTCTGCTTCTGGCCGTCAACAGAAATAAGGACACAGCAATTCAAAGCCGATAAATAGCTGTATCAAATCGTTACGGGATTTAAAAATGGAATGGTGCCCAGGGGCGGAATCGAACCACCGACACGCGGATTTTCAATCCGCTGCTCTACCAACTGAGCTACCTGGGCACGGTATCAGGTGAGGCGCGGTATTAAACCGTTCCGGTGGCCGTAAGTCAACCCGCCGGGTCAGTCGATCAGGATTCCGGCGGCACGAAACCTTCGGGCATCTCGGCACCCTCGCCGAACAGGTAGTTCTCCATCTGCTGCTCGAGGTATTTGCGGTGCTCCGGGTTGATCGGCGACAGGCGATGCTCGTTGATCAGGATGGTCTGGTGCGCCAGCCACTTGTCCCAGGCTTCTTTCGAGATGTTCTCGAAGATGCGTTTGCCGAGTTCGCCGGGGTAGGGCGGAAAGGCCAGGCCTTCGGCTTCTTTGTCCAGGGCGACGCAATGTACGGTGCGGCTCATTGAAATTCTCCGGTGTCGATACGTTCCAATAAAATGGCGACGGGGCGCGGCAAGCCCAAGCCCTGCCGCGCGTGACGGTCGAACCAGCCGTGCCGCGCGCCGCAGCGGACCTGTCCGGCTTCGAGTCCCTGCGCCAGAATCGGGTGGATCTCGAGACGCAGGTGGCTCAGGCGATGCGCAAAAGGCGGCAGCGCGGCATGTCCGTCCGGTTCGATGCCCAGTCCCGTGGCGACCGCCGCCGGCGAATCGCCCTCGGGCAGGCACCACAGGCCGCCCCAGATGCCGGACCCGGGCCGTTTTTCGAGCAGAACGCGGCCCTCGGGATCGCGCACGACCAGCATGTGCAGGCGCCGCTCGCCGACCTTCGTCTTCGGTTTCGGTTCGGGCAGTTCGTCCACGATACCCGCGCGCAACGCCCTGCAGTCGGCGGCCACCGGGCAGTCGTCACAGCGCGGTTGGCGGCGGACACAGACCAGTGCGCCGAGGTCCATGATCGCCTGGCTGTAATCGGCGCCCCGGTCGGTGGGAAGGCGGTTTTCGGCCGCCGCCCAGAGTTGTCTCTGCACGGCGGTCGAGCCGGTCCAGCCGCGCGTGGCCGTGTGCCGGGCAAGCACGCGGCGGACGTTGCCGTCGAGAATCGCGGCCGGTCGGTCGGTGCTCTGCGAGATGATCGCGTTGGCGGTGCTGCGGCCGATTCCGGGCAGGCTCTCGAGCGCGTTCGGGTCCAGCGGCAGTTCGCCGGCATGGTCGCGCACGCAGAGGGCGGCCGTGCGGTGAATGTTGCGCGCCCGGGCGTAGTAACCGAGCCCGGACCAGCGGGCCAGCACGTCGTCCCGGGAAGCCGCCGCCAGCGTCGCGATATCGCGAAAGTCCGTCATCCAGCGCTCGAAATACGGGATCACGGTCGCGACCTGGGTCTGCTGCAGCATGACCTCGGAGATCCAGACGCGATAGGGCGTGCGGGGGTGCTGCCAGGGCAGGTCGTGGCGCCCGTGGCGGGCCCACCAGGCGAGCAGGCGGTCGGCGAACGGGGGCGTGGCGGCCTCGGGCATCAATCGATCGGCAGGATCGCGTTGACGAAGGACCCCGCGTCGAACGGGCGCAGGTCCTTGGCGGCCTCGCCGACGCCGATGAAGCGGATCGGCACCCCGAGTTCGTGCGCGATGCCGAACAGGACGCCGCCGCGCGCGGTGCCGTCGAGCTTGGTGATCGTGATGCCGGTCAGGTCGACGGCCTGGTGGAACTCGCGCGCCTGGTTCAGGGCATTCTGGCCGGTGCCGGCGTCCACCACCAGCATGGTTTCGTGCGGCGCGGTCTCGTCGATGCGCGACATCACGCGCCGGATCTTCTTCAGCTCTTCCATCAGGTTGTGCTGGGTGTGCAGGCGGCCGGCCGTGTCGGCGATCAGCACGTCGACGCCCTTCGATTTCGCCGATTGCAGCGCATCGAAAATCACCGCCGCCGCGTCGGCGCCGGTGGCCTGCGCCACCACCGGAATATCGTTCCGTTCACCCCAGGACTTGAGTTGTTCGACGGCGGCGGCGCGGAAGGTGTCGCCCGCCGCCAGCATCACGCTGAGTCCGTCCTCCTTGAAACGCTGGGCCAGCTTGCCGATGGTCGTGGTCTTGCCGGCGCCGTTCACGCCGACCATCAGGATCACGAACGGCTTGCGGCGCTCGTCGACGGCCAGGAACTGCTCGCAGGGCTCGATCATTTCGAACAGCTCGGCCTGCACCGCGGGCAGCACCTGGCCGGGTTCGGTGATCACCCGGTTGCGGATGCCGGCGCGCAGGTTCTCGACGATTTCCATCGCCGCCTTGACGCTGATGTCGGACGTGATCAGGGTGGTTTCGATCTCGTCCAGCAGATCCTCGTCGACCGCCGTCCGGCCGGTGAGCAGGTTGCCGAGACGCTTGCCGAGCTGGCGCCGGGTGTCCTCCAGGCGCTGTTCCAGCGGGTCGACGCCGGATTGCTCGATCGGGCGCATCTGCACGTCCTGGACCGCGCCGGCCTGCTGCTTGTTCTTGCGGAAAATTCGGAACATGCCTGGAGATCCTCGGGCTGGCTGACTGCGTTTCGACGCTTATCAGGTTTGGGGTTCGCGGACCGGCCTTCAAGCCGGGGCCACGGTCGGAGTAGAATCCCAAAACGGGAATTCTACCGCCATGCCGGGCCGAGGACAGCGCGTATCGTGAGCAGGAACAAACCGGGCAGAGTCCGCATCATCGGCGGCCGCTGGCGCGGGCGACGTCTGCCGGTGGTGGACCTGCCGGGTCTGCGGCCGTCCGGCGACCGCAGCCGTGAAACGCTGTTCAACTGGCTGCAGGCGGACATTCGCGGCGCGCGTTGCGTGGACCTGTTCGCCGGCACCGGCGTGCTCGGCTTCGAGGCCGCCTCGCGCGGGGCTCGCCGGGTGGTGCTCGTCGAGCAGGCGGCGCGGGCCGTGCAGGCGATCGAGGCCAACCTCGCGACCCTGACCGCGGGCGATCCGCCGGCGCCGTCCGTCGGCGACGACGGGATCAGCGTCGTTCGCGGCGACGCCCTGCGCTGGCTCGCGGCCTGCGCGCCGGCCGGGCTCGACATCGCGTTCGTCGATCCGCCGTTCGGTTCGGGGCTGGCGGAGCGCGCGCTGGCGCTGCTGGCGGACGGCGATTGCCTGGCGCCGGGTGGCCTCGTCTACCTCGAGACCGCGCGGCAGGCGACGACGGACGTGGCGCCGGAGTGGCGCGTCGTGCGGGACAAGGCCCTCGGGGAGGTCCGGATGCGGTTGCTGGAACGGCCGGTCGAGCCGTCGGAACCGGGCCACTTGGGTTAGAATGGCGGTTTCGAGATCCGGCCCCTGTTCGAAGGAATCATGGAACGCATCGCAGTCTATCCCGGCACGTTCGACCCGATCACCAACGGCCACACCGACCTCGTGTCGCGGGCCGCGAAGGTTTTTCCGAAAGTGATCGTGGCAATCGCCGAAAGCCCTCACAAGAAGCCGCTGTTCGACCTGAAGGAGCGCATCGACCTTGCCCGCAGCGAGATGCAGGCGCTCGACAACGTCGAGGTGGTCGGGTTCAACAACCTGCTGGCGGAATTCGTGCAACAGATCGGCGGCTCGGTGATCATCCGCGGCCTGCGCGCCGTGTCGGATTTCGAGTACGAGTTTCAGCTGGCCAGCATGAACCGCCACCTCGCCCCCGATGTCGAGACGATGTTCCTGACCCCGGACGAGGATTTCAGCTTTATTTCCTCGACCCTGGTCAAGGAAATTGCGCGGCTCGACGGCGATGTCAGTGAATTCGTCTGCGCCGACGTGCAGCGGGCCATGGCGCGGCGTTTCGCGGAACTCGACGGGTAGTCGGGAGGCGGAACCGTGGCGCTGAAGATTACCGAGGAGTGCATCAACTGCGACGTCTGCGAGCCCGAGTGTCCCAACGAGGCCATCTCGATGGGCCTCGAGATTTACGAGATCGACCCGATGAAGTGCACCGAGTGCGTGGGCCACTTCGATACGCCGCAGTGCGTCGAGGTGTGCCCGGTCGAGTGCATCCCGAAAGACCCCGAACACGATGAAACCGAGGACGAATTGTGGCAGAAATACCGGCGCCTGATCGCGCAGGCGGAAGTTCGATGAAACGCATGGCCGTTCGGCTGATGCTGACGTTCCTGCTGGCCGTGCCGGCCTCCCTGCTCGCGGCGGCCGACCGGCCCGGGCAGGCGGCCATCGCCAGCGCCCATTTCATGGCCACCGAGGCCGGGCACGAAATTCTCGCCAAAGGCGGCAACGCCTTCGACGCCGCGATCGCCGTGGCGGCGGCCCTGGCCGTGGTCGAACCGACCAGTTCCGGGATCGGCGGCGGCGGTTTCTGGCTGCTGCACCGGGCGGAGGACGGTTTCCAGGTCATGGTCGATTCGCGCGAGAAGGCGCCGGCGGCCGCCCATCGCGACATGTACCTGGACGAGGACGGCGCGGTGAACCGCGACCTGGCGATCAACGGTCCGCTGGCCGGCGGCATTCCCGGCGAGGTCGCCGGCTTCGAGCACATCGCGAGGAACTACGGCCGCCTGCCCCTCTCGGTCAGCCTTCAGCCCGCGATCCGCATCGCCCGCGACGGCTTCGCGGTGGACGAGAAATTCGCCCGGCTGATGGGTTGGCGCGCGGAGGTGATGCGTCGCTGGCCGGCCGCCGCCGAGGCCTTCCTGGTCGACGGCGAACCGCCGCCGGTCGGGCACGTCATTCGCCTGCCGGACCTGGCCTGGGTGCTCGAACAGATCGCCGAGCGCGGCGCCGCCGGGTTCTACAGCGGGCCGGTCGCCGAGAAGATCGTGGCGGGCGTGCGCGAGGCCGGGGGCATCTGGACGCTGGACGACCTGGCGGCCTACGACGTTGTCGAGCGCGCACCGATCCGCACGATGTACGGTGGTTTCGAGCTGGTCACGGCCCCGCCGCCGTCCTCCGGCGGTATCGCCCTGGCCGAGATGCTGAACGTCCTCGAGCCGTATCCGCTCGACGATCTCGATCCCGCGCTGCGCGTCCACCTGACTGTTGAAGCGATGCGGCGCGCCTACCGCGACCGCGCCATCTACCTGGGCGACCCGGATTTCGTGGACATCCCGGTGGCCATGCTGACCAGCCAGTTCTACGCGGACGGTCTGCGCGCATCGATTCGGCCCGACCGGGCCACCCCGAGCAGCATGCTGGCCGGCAACGACCAGATCCCCGAGGGCACCGACACCACGCATTTCTCGGTGATGGACGCCGACGGCAACATGGTTGCGGCGACGCTGACGGTCAACCTGCCGTTCGGCTCGGCCTTCATGCCGCCCGGCACCGGCCTGCTGATCAACAACCAGATGGACGACTTCTCGGCCAAGCAGGGCGTGCCGAACGCCTTTGGGCTGATCGGCTTCCAGGCCAACGAGATCCAGCCGCATAAGCGGCCGCTGTCGAGCATGAGCCCGACGTTCATTTTCAGCCCCGAGCGGCGCGCCGTGCTCGGCACGCCGGGCGGCAGCCGCATCATCACGATGGTGCTGCTCGGCATTCTGGACTTTGCGCGCGGCAATGCGCCCGAGTCCTGGGTGTCGCTGCCGCGCTACCACCATCAGTACGTGCCGGACCGGATCATGGCCGAGCCGGAGGCGTTCACGCCGGACGAGGTCGCCGCGCTCGAAGCGATGGGGCACGAGGTCCGCGTCGGCGAGCGCACCTGGGGCAACATGCACGGCGTGATGTGGAACCTCGCCACCGGCGAAGTGGCGGCCGGTTCCGACCCGCGCTGGCCGTCCGGCCGCGCAATCGTCAAGTAAGCGCGCGCCATTGACCGCGGAGAGCAAGCACCATGCATAAATTGATCCTGACCATTCTGTTTCTGACCCCGACGCTGGCTGTCGCGCAGGTCGCGCCCGAACGGCTGGACGAACTGGCCGCGGCGGCGCAACCGCAGGTGGTCGAATGGCGGCGCTGGTTCCATCAGAACCCGGAACTGGGCAACCGCGAATTCAACACGGCGGCGCGCATTGCGGAAATCCTTCGCGGAATGGGTCTCGAGCCGCAAACCGGTATCGCCCACACCGGCGTGGTGGCCGTCATCGAAGGCGGTCAGCCCGGCCCGATGGTGGCCCTGCGCGCCGACATCGACGCCTTGCCGGTGAAGGAACAGACCGGTCTGCCGTTCGCCTCGACGGCAAAGGGCGAGTACCGCGGCGAGGAAGTCGACGTCATGCACGCCTGCGGCCATGACGCCCACATCGCGATGCTGCTCGGGGCGGCAAAGGTGCTGACGGCGGTGAAAGACGACCTGGCCGGATCGGTGATGCTGATTTTCCAGCCGGCCGAGGAGGGCGCCCCGCTGGGCGAGGAAGGCGGCGCCGAGCTGATGCTGAAAGAAGGCATCTGGGCCGACCGCACGCCCGAGGCGGTCTTCGGCATCCACGTCGGCATCAGTAACGACGGCGCCGCGTTGTCGACCAGCCCGGGACCGGCCATGGCGGCCTCGGATCGTTTCCAACTCACCATCCGCGGCAGCCAGACCCACGGGGCGATGCCCTGGAAAGGCGTGGACCCGATCGTCGTCGCGGCGCAGGTCGTGCTCGGCCTGCAGACCATCGCCAGCCGCCAGGTCGACGTCACCCTGGCGCCGTCCATCATCAGCATCGGCCGCATCGAGGGCGGCGTGCGGAACAACGTGATCCCGGACCGGGTGGAGCTGGAAGGCACGATTCGCACGTTCGACCCGGCAATGCGCGAGGACATCCATCGCCGAATCGAACAAACGGCACGGAACATCGCCGCCGCGTCCGGCGCCGAGGTCGATTTCGAGCTGGACCTGGGGTATCCGTCGGTCTACAACGATCCGGGGCTCTACGAGCGGATGCTGCCGACGCTCAACCGGGTGGTCGGCACGGTCGCGCCGGCCAAGCCGCATACCACGGCCGAGGATTTTTCCTATTTCGCGCTGGAAACGCCCGGTCTCTACATGCGCCTGGCGAACGGCGCGCCCGACGCGGACCCGGCCACGCTGGCGCCGAATCACTCGCCGTTCTTCGACATGTACGAACCGAACCTCGAGACCGGCGTACGCGTATTCAGCCACCTGGTGGCGGACTACCTGCAGCCTGAATGAGCGTGCTGCTCGGCGAGCGCCGCGCCTGGCCGCCGGGCCGGCGGTTCTGGGTGGTTCATTTCTGGCTGCCGCTGCTGGTTTTCGCCCTTCTGGCGGTCGTGTTCGAAACGACGCCGCTGGACCTGTGGATTGCGGACGTCCTGTTCGCACTCGAAGGCGGCCGCTGGACCCTGCAGCACCACTGGTTCACCTACGACGTGATGCACCATTACGGCAAGCTGGCGCTCATCGCCTTCGGCCTTGGGGTTCTGGTGCTGGCGGTGCTGTCCTGTTGTCTGGAGCGGCTGAAGCCATGGCGCTGGCCGCTCGCCTACCTGGCGACGGGGCTGGTCCTGGTGCCGGCCACGATCGGTTTCGGCAAGCACTTCAGCGACGTGCCGTGCCCCTGGGACCTTGCGCGGTACGGCGGCGAGGACGCCTACCGCCACTCGCTGGACTATGCCTTCGGTTGGGTGGGATCCCACTCGCGATCCTGTTTTCCGGCGGGGCATGCGGCCGGCGGCTTCGGCTTGTTGGTGGTCTACTTTGCGGCCTGGCCATACGCGCGTCGCCCGGCATGGTTCCTGTTGCCCGGCTTGCTGGTCGGCGAGGCGTTCGGCCTGGCGCAGCAGGTGCGCGGCGCGCATTTCGTCTCGCATGACCTGTGGACGCTGGCCCTGACCTGGTTCGCCGCGCTGGGGTTGTTCGTGCTGTTCCGGCCCGCGCGCTGGGGCGGTGGGGAAGCGCGGTCTACGGGGAATAAGAAGGCGTAGCCGCCGCGCCGCCCTGCGTGGAACGTTCGCGCTGCTCCTCGGCGGCGATCGGGTACGATCCCGCTGCCGGGGTCGTGCAGCCAGCGAACAGGTCGAGTTCCTCTTGGTGCGCCTGCGTGGCGATGTCCAGCATGCCGAGGACGCTGTGGAACAGGTTGTCGTGCGACAGCGGTTGTGATTGCCGTGCCCGCAGGCAGTCGCGGTCGATCCCGAATCCGCTCGTGTAGGCGGACGACAGCCACAGGAACATCGGTACGCGGGTCTGTTCCTCCGGCGCCAGGAAGTACGGTGCGCCGTGCAGGTACATGCCGAACTCGCCCAGCGATTCACCGTGATCGGAGACGTACAGCAGGGCCGTGTCGGCCCGGTGCGAGTTTCGCTCCAGCCGGTCGATGACCTGCCCCAGGAACCAGTCCGTGTAACGAATGCTGTTGTCGTAGCTGTTGCGGATCTCGTCCTGCGAGCAGTCGGACAATTCGTCCGAGCGGCAGTCGGGTGTGAAGACCCGGAATGCCTCGGGATACCGGCGGTAGTAGGACGGCCCGTGGCTGCCGTTCATGTGAATGACGATCAGGGTGTCCCTCCTCGGGTCGACAAGCTCCTGGTCGAGCCGGTCGAGCAGGATGGCGTCCAGGCATTCGCCGTCCGTGCACACGCCGGCCACGTCCAGGTGCGCCGGCGACCAGACCTCCGAGTTGCGGCAGAGGCCCTTGCAGCCCGAATTGTTCTCCAGCCAAACGGTGCGAATGCCGGCGTGCTGCACCACGTCGAGCAGACTCTCCCTGGCCCGGACCGTGGACCGGTCGAAGTCATCCCGGCTCAGGTCGGAGAACATGCAAGGCAGCGAGACCGCGGTCGAGGTGCCGCAGGCGCTGACCCGGTCGAAGCGGATCAGGTCGTGCGCGGCCAGCACCGGGTTGGTGTCGCGCCCGTAACCGAACAGCGAAAAGCTCGCTGCCCGCGCCGTCTCGCCGACGACCACGACGCTGACGACCGGGTTCGGGACGGCTTGCCATGCCCGGCCCTTGTGCGCGTCGGTACCGATCTCGACGACTTGCGGCGGCGTTTCCAGGACATCCGATACGTAGCCGTACACACCGTTGATGGCGTTCAAGGGGGTCAGCAAGTAGTGGACCTCACGGTGGTTGCGAAAGAGCGAGGCATAGTCCTTGTAGAACGGTGCGGCCGCGATGACGACGGCGATGAGCGCGAGCCCGATCGTGAGGCCTTTTTCGCGCAGAATGCGGCCCGGCTTCTGGCGTTTCGGCACCAGGAACCAGATTGCGACGGAGGGCAGTACGCCGATGAGCAGAACCGTCGATATCAGTCCGGGGTTCAGCAGTTCCAGCGCCTCGACGCGGTCGGTCTGAAACACGTTCTCGATCATTGCCCGGTCGATCATGATGCCCATGCTGTCCATGAAATAGGCCGCGACGGACGACAGGCACAACAGCGTCACGAGGACATACCGGGTCAGCCGGCCGAATGTCAGCAGGGAAAGCAGCAGGGTGAGAACGCCTGCCGTGAACAGCACCAGCGAGGCGCCGAACCAGAAGCCCTGTCCGGCCGTCACCCGGTGCAGGAGCGCCCAGTAGGCCGAGTTATGCGTCGCCAGGAGCCACAGAACGGTCAGCAGCAGGGCAGGCGCCGTATAGCGCCGGAAAACAGACAGATTCATCGTACGAACGACCACGACCGAAAGATCAAGAATACATCAGCATAACCGGTAAACCTTAAAGCACCCTTAAGGGGCGCGTTCGGCAGCCAACGCCCCGGCAAGCCCCCGCGGTTCGTGAACCCGGAACGGCAACCGTTACGCCGGCGTTTACCGCGGCGTTGCCGGGTCCGCACCGGACGCGTTCGGGTACGCGCGGGGCCTGTCGGCATCGTCCCGCAGATACCGGTCGCGCAGCAGGGTCTGCCGTGACACCATCGGCATCATGCGCCCGCCAACGACGACCTGGTCTGCCGCGCTGGTCACGTCGAGCGGGTCGCCGCTCCAGATCACGAGATCGGCCGGGCTGCCGGGCTGCAGCGTGCCCGCGCTGTCTTCGAGCCCGAAGATGACCGCCGGGTTCACCGTCAGGGCCGCCAGCGCGGCGTTCCACGGCAGGCCGTGGGCGACGGCATTGCCGGCCGCCTGGCGCTGTTTGCGCGCGTGGTGCGTGCCGTGGCCGGAGAATGCGATCGTCACGCCGGCCTCGTGCAGCAGCGCGGCGTTGTCCAGCCGTGCGCCAAGCTGATCGAAGTTGCCGGGCAGGTTGACCAGCGGATTCAGCAGCACGGGAACCCCGGCTTCTGCGATGCGGTCGGCCACCGTCCAGCCTTCCGCGGCGCCGTTGATCACGGCATTCAGCCCGTGCTTCTCGGCGAAGGCCAGCACCTGGAGGATGTCGCTGGCCCGGTCCGCGCTGAACACGACCACGCCGGCTTCTCGAAAACCGTCCAGCGCCGCGCGCCCGGCGGGCGTGAGCAGGGGAGCGGGCGTCCAGGCGAGGTCCGAGCCGGCCTCGGCCAGCGCCTGCTCCAGGAGCATCCACTGGGCGGCGCGGGAACCGCGGCTCTTGCCGGCCGCGCTCGCGCCGACGGCGACGTAGAGCACCGGGTCGCCACGGAAGGAATCGAAGCCGCCGTCGAACACCACGGGGCGGCCCTGGCCGCCGATGATGCTCTCATCCTGCCCGGCGCCCAGCACGCTCCAGGTCAGGCCCTCGATGCGGGTCACGGGGATGACCGAGGAGCGCGGATTGTAGGCCGGCGTGACGTCGAACTCCGGGTGCATGCCGGGGCTGGGCAGACCGCTGGCGGCGAGGCTGCCGTCGACCGTGTGTTCCACCATCCCGATCTCGACCAGTCCGTGCGCCGTGATGCCGGCGAACAGCCCGGGCGTGACCGGGCGACCGTCTGCTTCGATCACCCGCGCGTCAGCCGGCGCCTCGAGATTCGGCCCGATGCTTTCGATCCGCCCGTCGCGGACCAGGACATCGGTGTCCTGCAGCACCGGCGGCACCGCGCCCGTATGCACGGTGGCATCGTGGATGAACAGGGTTTCGGCCCAGCCGTTGAGCGTGACGAGCAGGCTCGCGGCGGCGATCAGTGTGCGTTTTTTCATTATTCCGCCTCCAGTTGCTGGCCCAGTTCGAAGTCGGACACCGGCTGCAGCGCGGGGTCATTGCGGTCGTACAGCAGCGCGCCGTCGACGAACACCTGGTCGGCCCGGGCGTAGACGCTGAACGGGTTGCCGTTCCAGATCACCACGTCGGCCATCTTGCCGGCCTCCAGCGTGCCGGTTTCGTCCAGGATGCCCATCGCCCGCGCCGGGTTGGCGGTGATCCAGCGGATGGCGCGCTCGGGTGGAATGTCCAGCCCGGCGCGGTTGCCCGAGGTCATGGCCTTGGCCGCCTCCTGGTTGAGCCGCTGGATGCCTTCGGCGGAATCGGAATGGACGATCGCACAGCCGCCCTCGGGGCGGTCGACCAGCGCGATGTTCTCCTGGATGCCGTCGTAGGCCTCCGCCTTGAAGCCCCACCAGTCGGCCCAGAGCGCGCCGCAAACGCCGTTGGCGGCCAGTTCGTCGGCGATCTTGTAGGCTTCGACGCCGTGGTGGAAGGCGGTGACCCGGTAGCCGAACTCGTCGGCCATGTCGAGGATGGTCATCATCTCGTCGGCGCGGTAGCAGTGCATGTGCACCAGGATTTCGCCCTCGAGCACGCCGGCCAGGGTCTCGAGGCGCAGGTCGCGCGTCGGCGCTTCGGTCTTCTCCTCGCCCTTGCGGTTCTTGCCGTTCGACTGCGCGGCTTTCTGCTTGTCGAGGTACTCGCGCGCCTCGATCCACGCCGCCCGGTAGCCGGCGACGTTGCCCATGCGCGTCGACGGCGCCCGGCCCTTGCCGCCGTAAACCCGCTTGGGATTCTCGCCGCAGGCCATCTTCAGGCTGTGCGGCGCGCCGGGGAATTTCATTCCCTGGTAGCTCGTCGCCGGCACGTTCTTCAGCGTGACGCCGCGGCCGCCGACCAGGTTGGCCGAGCCGGGCAACACCATCAGGCTGGTCACGCCGCCGGCCAGGGCGCGGCTGAAACCGGGGTCCTGCGGCCACACGCTGTGCTCGGCCCAGACCGCGGCGGTGACGGGGTCGGTCGCCTCGTTGCCGTCCGAGTGCGCCTTGATGCCCGGGCTGGGGTACACGCCGAGATGCGAGTGCACGTCGATCAGCCCCGGGGTGACCCAGCGCCCGTCGGCGTCGATCACCTGTGCGCCTTCGGGCGCGTCGATTTCTTCGCTACCGAGCGCCACGATACGCCCGCCGTCGAGCAGGACGTGGCCGTCCTCGATCCGTTCCCCGGTGCCCGTCAGCACGGTCGCATTGACGATCAGCACCGGCTGCGCGGGCAGCGGACGGTAGGTGGAGGCGTAGGGTTCGGCGCGGGCGGCCGCGGGCGCTGCAAGCAGCCCGGCGGCCAGCGTGGCAAGGAAGAATCTGGCGGTCATCGTGGCTCCCGGTGGTATCATCGCCGGCGGAGCAAGGTCTCCGCCGGTCGGCTACTTAACCATAGATGAATATACGGATCAATCAGCCCGGGTTCGTGCACTGGATCGAAGACAGCCTGCGCGACCGCGAAAACATCCTGGCGGTCAGCAACCAGGGCACGATCCTGCATTACCGCAGTGACGGCGCCGAACTGATCGTGAAATCGGCGATGGGCCGCGGACCGGTGCGCGCGCTGCGGCAGCGCACGCTGCTGCGCGAGTACGAGGCCTACCGGCGTATGGAAGGCGTTGCCGGAATTCCACGCTGTCACGGCCTGGTGGCCGGGCGCTACCTGGTGCTCGAGTTCATTCGCGGCACGCCCTACCGAGAGGCGCAGTGGCGGGACCGCGACCGCTGGTTCACGGAGTTTCTCGCCGTGCTGCAGGCGATCCACGCGCGCGGCGTCAGTCACGGCGACCTCAAGTCGAAGGGCAACATCCTGGTCACCGAGGATGAGAAACCCTGCGTGATCGATTTCGGTACGGCCTTCGTCTCAAAGCCGGGGTTCCACCCGGTCAACAACCGCTTGTTCGAACACGGACGACGCATGGACCTGAACGCCTGGGTCAAGCACAAGTACCACGGGCGCTACGCGGACGTCAGCGCGGAGGACCGGGAACTGCTCGATTACAGCTTCATCGAGTACTGGGTGCGCAAGCTGCGCGGGCGGCCGATGGAGCACGTGACGCGGCGGTAGGCGCACCGCGCCCGCCTGCATGGCCGGCGCGCATGCGGCTGAGGAATACCGCGCTGCCACACAACGCGTAACGGCCCGGCGACGCGGACCGCCTTACAGCCCCTGTTCCGAGAGTATCGCCAGCCCTTCCTCGATCGAAACCGTCGGCAGGTAGCCGAAATCCCGCACCGCGGCGCTGGTGTCGAACCAGTGGGCGGTCGCCAGTTGTTCCACCGAGAACCGCGTGGCGGGGGGTTCGCCCTGGATCCGGAAAAAGCGCCACGCCCACTCGGCGACCGCGCCGGCGGTCAGCGCCAGGCCGGCCGGAACGGCGCGAATGGTGACGTCCATGCCCAGCGCCGCGAGCAGACGCCGGACGATCTCGCCCTGCGGCAGCGGTTCGTTGTTGGTCACGAAGTACGCTTTGCCGGCGCAGCGCCCGCGCCCGGCGAGTTCCTGCAACGCCTTGACGTGGGCCAGGGCCGCGTTGTCCACGAACACCGTGTCGATGACCTTGTGCGGCGCCGGCAGGGCCAAGCGCCCGCCGCGGGCCCTTGCCGCGAGTCGCGGCAGGATGTGCGGGTCGCCGGGGCCCCAGATCAGGTGCGGACGCAGGGCGCAGGTCTTCAGGTTGTCGCCGTTGGCCGCCAGCACCCGTCGTTCGGCCGCGGCCTTGGTTTCCGGGTAGGGCGCGCTGAACCGGGTCGCGAGCGGCAGCGATTCGTCGCCGCCCTCGATGTCGCCCCCGGTGTGGACGATGCTCGGCGAACTGGTGTGCACGAGCAGACCGATCCCGCCCGCGCGACAGGCGGCGACGACGCTGCGCGTCCCATCGATGTTGATGCGTCGGTAATCGGCCGGATCGCCCCATATTCCGGCCTTGGCGGCGGTGTGTATGATCGCGTCGCACCCCGCGGCGGCCGCGGTCAGCCGCTCGCGGTCGCCGATGTCGCCGCTGACGGACTCGACCCCGAAGCGGGCCAGGTGCTCGGCCGGATTGCGCTGGTAGGCGATCACGCGGTGCCCGCGGCCCGCCAGTTCACGGCAGATCGCGCTGCCGAGAAACCCGCCGCCGCCGGTGACCAGGACGTCCAAGCGTCAGCTCTTCATCTTGCGGCCCGCCCACTCGGCCAGTTCTTCGCGTCCGATCTTGGAATTGTGGCGGATGTCGACCGGGAACCCCGGGTGGAACAGCACGGTGCGGATTTCCTTCGTGATCGCGTGGGCCTGGGCCAGCTGGAGCAGGTCGAAGTGCACGCGTTCGGTGTCGACCGGCGACAGCTTGCCCCGGACCTCGATACACAGCACCGGCGTCTGCCGCCCGCGCGCGCCGACGCCGACGACCGCAGACCGCTTCAGGTCCGGGTGCTGGTTGAAAATCGCCTCGCACTGGTCGGCGAACAGCACGCTCGTGCCCGTATCGATGCGCTGCGAGACCCGCCCGCAGTACCAGAGTCGGCCCTGGCCGTCGAGGATGCCGACGTCGCCCATGCGGTGCCAGGTGCGGCCGTTCTCGTCGGTCAGCTTGGCCATCTCGGTGTCCGTGTCGCGCCGCCAGTAGGCGTCGGTGCAGGTTGGGCCGGTGACGATGATCTCGCCCGGCATGCCGCGCGGCATCTCCGTCGTTTCGGACAGGCGGACGAAGGGCATCTCGGAGATGCGGATGATGCGCACTTCGTTCGGCTCGATCGGGTGGCCGACGCAGACGCCGTCGCCGGACTCGATGCGGTCGACCATGCGGTCGTCCAGTTCCGACGAACTGATGCTGCTGACGGGCAGGCATTCGGTGGCGCCGTAGGGCGTGTGGATGAGGGCGTCGGTGTACAGGGAATCCTGCATGCGGCGAACCGTGCGCACCGGCACCGCGGCGCCGGCGGAGATCACCCGGCGCACGCTTTCCATGCGGATCTGCCGTTCCGTGCAGTGCCGGCTCAGCGTATCGAGCAGCGCCGGAGAGCCGAAAATGTTGGTGACCTTGAACCGGTCGATGGTCTCGACCAGCCTGGCGGGATCGGCATCCGCCGGTCGCGTCGGGTCCATCTCGGGCACCACGGTGGTCATGCCCAGCGCCGGGTCGAACAGTGCGAAGGGCGGAAAGGTCGGCAGGCTGACTTCGCCGGCGTCGATGCCGAAGGCCTTGCGCAGCATGGCGACCTGGGCATTGAAATGCCGGTGCCGGTAGACGACGCCCTTGGGCGCGCCGGTGCTGCCGGACGTGAAAAGAATGGCGGCCATGTCGTCCGGCTCCACCGATTGCGGCGTCGTGGCCGTGCTTTTCTCGCCCAGCTTGCGCAATTGCTTCAGGCTGATGCCGCCGAGGCCGAAGCGCGGTCCGGCGGTGATCGTCAGGGCGCAACTCTTGCGCGCCCAGCCGAGCAACTTGCGGGCGAGGTGGGCGCGGTTGACGCCGATGAACGCGGTCGGTTCCGCTTCGGCCAGGCATTGCTTCAGGGGCTTCAGCCCGATGCCCGGATCGATCAGCACGGGTACGGCGCCGGCCTTGAACAGGGCGAAGAACACGGCGAAGAACTCGAGTCCCGGCGTGAGCATCAGCGCCGTGCGCGTGCCCTTGCCGATGCCGTAGTCCTGCAGGCCGCGGGCGTAGGTATCGCTGAGGCGGTCCAGTTCGATGTACGTGCAGCTGCGGTAGCGGCCCTTGTGCGGGTAGTGGATGGCGGTGGCGGTCGGCTGGCGCTCGGCCTGCCAGGTCAGCGCCGCGGCGACGCTGCCGCGATTATCCGTATTCCAGGTCTGTTCCACTGGCGTGTCCATGGTCCGAATCTTCCCTGATTCCGATAAATCGGGTGATGTGCGCGATCAGTGCGTCGCCGCCATCCTCGAGGATGTAGTGGCCGCCATCGGGAAAGCGGAGGACTTCGGCGTTCGGGTAGTGGCGCAGCCAGGTGTCCAGAAACGGCTGGTCGAACACGAAATCCTTTTCTCCCCATGCAATCAGGCACGGTTTGTCCGCCAACAAGTGTAACTGTTCCGCGGTGTTAAGCAAAATATCGTAACCAATATCTTGGTCTGTCAGCGGAATGTCCTGGACGAAGCGCAGGGTCGCGATGCGGTTTGCCGGCGAATCGTAGGGCAGGGTGTAGGCGGCGCGCACCGCCGGCGCGACCGGTTGCTTGAACCCGACCCGCGCCGCGATGCCCGCGAAGGCGTTGAGTCGCTGCACCAGGAAGGCGCCGATGCGGGTGTCGCGGACCAGGCTGAGCGCCGGCGGCATGCGCTTGGCCGGCGGGATGGGAAAGGCCGCCGTATTCATGATCACGGTGCGCGCGATGCGTTCGGGGTGCCGCACGGCCCAGGCGAAGCCGATCATGCCGCCCCAGTCGTGGACGACCAGCGTCATCGGTTGCTGCACATCGAGGTGCTCGACGAGGGTGTTCACGTCTTCGATGCGGCTGCGCAGCCGGTAATCGTAGGTCGCGTCGCCGGGCTTGTCGGACAGGCCGCAGCCGATGTGGTCCGGAACGATGCAGCGGTGCGTGTCGCGCAGGGCCAGCACCAGGTTGCGGTAGTAGAACGACCAGGTGGGGTTGCCGTGCAGCATCAGGACCGGCGGCGCGTCGCGCGGCCCTTCGTCCAGGTAGTGCAGGCGCAGCCCCCGGGTCTCCAGGTAGTGGCTGGAGAACGGGTACAGCGCCGGCGGTGGCCGGGCTACCAGACCACCTCCGCCATCTGGCAGTTGAGGCCGGAGCCGATGCCCAGCAGGCCGACCCGGTCGCCCTTGCGAACCTTGCCGAGTTCGACGGCGCGCGCCAGCACGATCGGCACCGATGCCGGCCCGACGTTCCCCATTTCCGGGTAGATCGCGTGCACTTTCTTCGGGTCGAGCCCGAGCAGGCTGACCAGCGAGTCGGTATGCACCTTGCTTACCTGGTGAATGATGAACTGGTCCAGTTCGTTGACCACCCAGCCGAGCGCGATGCGCGCCGCGCCAAAGGTCTTGGCGGCGAGTTTGAGGCCCTCGCTGAGCAGCACGCGGGTATCCGTCACCATGCGGTCCATCTGCCCGCGGCACAGCGCGTTGAACTCGGTCGCCGCGCGCGAGACGCTGCCGAGGTAGGCATGGCCGTCGGGCGCCAGTTCGCGTCGCGCCATGACCATGGCGGCCGAGCCGGAACCGAGCGTGAGCGAGGCGAACTCGGCCCGGAACTGGTCCGCGGTGATGGCCGGGTCGAGCATGCGCTCGATGGTCGCCTCCGTGACCGGCCGGCTGGACTCGCCGTCCACGATCAGCGCGTACTCGATCTCGGCGCGCTCGATCATGCGCGCGGCGATGTCCATGCCGTTCATGAACGCCAGGCAGGCGTTGCCGACGTCGAAATTGAGGCACTCCTCGGCCAGTCCCAGGTTGCCGTGCACGATGCAGGCGGTCGAGGGTTCCAGGTAATCGCGGCACACCGACGTGTTGATGATCACGCCGACCTTGCCGCGGTCGATCCCGGCCTGGTCCAGCGCCTTTTCGGCGGCCAGCGTGGCCGCGTCGGACGGGCTGGTGCCTTTTTCCCAGAAACGGCGCGCACCGATGCCGGACACTTCCTCGAGCAGGTTGTCGCGGATGCCGAGCCGGGCCAGCGTCGGCGCCAGTTTCTGCTCGATTTCCCGCGACGTGACGCGTATGGGCGGCTCGACGGCCGCAAGGGACTGGATAACGACGTGCTTGAATTTCATGGGGTGAGCCGAGGCGTGTGAAGTGTCTAAGGTATAGCCGGCGGGCGCGGGCTTCAAGCCGCAGCGCGATTCAATCGCGGCGGGTCATGCGCTAGACTGGGTGCGCAACCGGTCGGGCACTTCCGGCCGGCACGCTGCAACGCATACCCGATGGATTTTGACGTCACACGATTCGCTGCCGCGCGTCCCGCGGATTTCACGCCGCAGGCGCTGCCATTGCAGCACCTGGAACGCCCGCAGGGCGACGATGTCCACGTCTGGCACCTGGACCTGGGGTTGCTTTCGGCCTCGTTGCAGGCCGCGTTGGACAGCCATTCGGTCGCGGAGCACCGTCTGCGCCTGACGCGGGGCCAGCTGCGCTTCGCCCGCCGGTTCTACCTGCGCCTGTTGCTGGGTGCGTATCTCGGCGTTCCCGGAAAAGCGGTCAGCCTGGTCCGCAACCCGCGGGGCAAGCCGGTGCTGGACGCCTCGAAACACGACGTGACGTTACATTTCAGCATGGCCAAGAGCGGTGACCGATTGCTGCTCGGGTGTTCATCGACGCACCATGTCGGTGTCGATCTGGAGCCACGGCGTCGCCGGGCGCACAACGCGCGCGGCGTGGCCGCCCGCTACTTCAGTGAAACCGAATCGGACGCGCTGGCCAGGATGGCGCCCGCCGGGCTGCATGCCGCCTTCCTGCGTACCTGGGCCTGCAAGGAGGCGGTCGTCAAGGCGTCCGGCCTGGGCATCGCCAACCAGTTGTGCCGGTTCACGGTCGAGACGGACCTGGCGGCCCCGCCGGCCGTGCTGGATTTCGACGGCGACACGGCGGCCCGCTGGTCGCTGGTGTTGTTGCATCCGGAGCAGGAATTCCTGGGCGCGCTGGCCTTGCCCGGGCCCATCGACAACCTCGTGGCGCGAAGGCTGGCGCCGATGGAGCGGGCCGCGTAGGCGTGCATCCTCGCGTCTTCATTCTCCTGGCGGCCATGCTGCTGCTCTCGGCCTGCGCCCTGCCGGAGCGGAAAAGGGTCGAGATCGACACCTACGTCGCGCAGCACCAGGAGGTCGCGCAGAACTGCGCGTCGGCGCCGGATCGCTGCGCCGTGCCGTCACCGCTGCTCGAACTCGGCCAGATCAACAGCGCGGCCGGCCGCCACCACGTCACGCTGGTCGAAAACGGTGAGGACGCATTGCTGTTGCGCCTGCACCTGATCCGGGCGGCCCGCGAATCGATCGACGTGCAGAACTTCATCCTGCGCAAGGACGATACCGGCGAGTTGTTCCTGAACGAATTGCTGGACGCGGCGCGCCGCGGCGTGCGCGTGCGCCTGCTGCTGGACCAGATGTTCTCCTTCTCCGATGCGGAGTACCTGGTGCGTTTGGCCCTGTCGCATCGCAACCTCCAGGTGCGGTTCTACAACCCGACCTTCCACAAGGCGAAAATGGCCAAACACGATTGGCTGACCGGGATCGCCTGCTGTTTCCGCAACGTCAACCAGCGCATGCACAACAAGCTGCAGGTGGTCGACGGCGCTGTCGGCGTGGTCGGGGGGCGCAATATCGCCGACCGTTATTTCGATTACGACACCAACTACCTGTTCAAGGACCGCGACGTTGCCGTGTTTGGTCCCGCGGCCCGTGAGATGCGGGAATCGTTCGAGTGGTTCTGGACCAGCCCGCGCACGGTTCCGGTCCAGCACCTGCGGGACGTGGCGCGCGTGTTGTTGAACAGCGAACCGGGGCCGTTGCCGCCCTACCAGCCGCCGGCGCGCCTGCGGCCGGTGCTGGCGGAGATCGGGATGCGCAGCCGCATGGCCGCCCTGTTCGTCGAACCCGCGCTGGCGGTCGACCGGCTCGAGTATTTTGCCGATGCCCCCCGCAAGCACACGGGCGCGGTCGATGACGAATCGGCGGACATCTCGCGCCAGATTTACGAGGTGCTGCAATCCGCCCGCCACTCGGTGCTGATCCAGTCGCCGTACATGGTCCTGTCGCGACGCGCGCGCAAGATGTTCCGGGAATTGCGCGAGGCGTCGCCGGAACTCGAACTGGTGTTCTCGACCAACTCCCTGGCCTCGACCGACGCCGACACCGTGTACGCCAATACCCACCGGCACAAGCACCGCTATGTCGAGAATCTCGGTTTTCGGATGCACGAATTCAAACCCTACCCGGGCGACGCCCCCGACTTCTTTCCGCGCTGGCGGCGCCTGATCGAGGAGAAGAAAAACGGGGTGCACAGCAAGTCCGTCGTCTCGGGCGACGATTCGACGATTCCGATGCCCTCGCCCCGCGTCGGACTGCATTCCAAGTCGATGGTGGTCGATGGCCGCGTCGCCATGATCGGTTCGCACAACTTCGACCCGCGCTCCGAAGGGTTCAACACCGAGAACGGCCTGATCATCTGGGACGAACCCTTCGCCGCCCGCCTGGAAGCGCTGATCCGGCGCGACATCGAGCCACAGAACAGCTGGGTCGTGGCGCTGCGTCCCACGGATGAACAGGCCGCGCGCGCGGCGCAGTCGCCGCCCGGCACCATCGGCGACGAAGAAGCCTGGCCCTGGGGCGAAACCTGGGTGTACGAACTGCTGCCCGGCAAGGAGCCGTTGCCGCCCGGCCATCCCGATTTCTATCGCCATTACTACCCGATGGGCAGCTTTCCCGAGGTCGTGAGAACGCGCCGGCAGCTGCTGGTGATTTTCATCGGCTCCTTTTTCTTTTTCCTGGAGCCCATATTGTGATTCGGGGTTTGAACGGATAATGCGATGCAGTTCCTGATCCTGACGCTCGTCATACTGGCCCTGGTCGCCGGGCCGCAGCTGTGGGTCAAGCGGGTGATCCGGCGCTACAGCCGGCCTGCCGACCGCTACGAGGCGACCGGCGCGCAAACGGCGCGGCAACTGCTGGATGCGCACGGCCTGCAGGCCGTCGCCGTCGAGTCGACCGAGCAGGGCGACCACTACGATCCGATGGCACGCGTCGTGCGCCTGTCGGCGGACAATTACCACGGCCGTTCGCTGACGGCGACGACGATCGCCGCCCACGAGGTCGGCCACGCGCTGCAGGACGCGGAAGCCTACGCGCCGTTGCGCTGGCGTACGCGGCTGGTGCGGTGGGTGGCTCCGCTGGAAAAGCTCGGCGCCGCCCTGATGATGGGCATTCCGCTGATCGTCGGGGTCACGCGCCTGCCGTTCGCGGGTCTGCTGATGTTCGTCGGCGGCTTTTTGACGCTCGGCGCGGCCGTGGCCGTGCACCTGTTGACCCTGCCGACCGAGCTCGACGCCAGTTTCGGCCGGGCCATGCCGGCGCTGAAAAAGCACGGGGTTCTCTACCGCTCGGACGCGCGGCATGCGCGCCGTCTGCTCAAGGCCGCCGCGATGACCTACGTCGCGGCCTCTCTGATGAGCCTGCTCAACATCGCCCGTTGGTGGGCGATCCTGCGGCGCTGACGGGCCTTCAGGCCCGACCGGAGCGCAACATCAGCCAGGCGCCCGTCGTGAGCAACAGCAGGCCGGGCACCGAGAAATCTCCCAGGAACCAGGGGCCGGTTTCAAACACGGTCATCAGCATGCCGCCCAGGAACAGCGCGCCGCCCGTGACGGCGCGGGCCAGGATGCGCCGGGCCTGCCGGTCGGATTGCCGCAGTTCGGCCAGGTCCGCCGCATCGATGCGCGTGACCAGCTTTCCCGAGGTCGCCTGTTTCAGGTAGTCGTGGAGCAGCCCGGGCATGTCCGGGGCCTTGCTGAGCCACACCGGCAGGCGCTCACGCAGTTCCTTCGCCGCGCTGTCCAGGCCGTGCTTCTCGCGCAGGATGCGTTCGAGTTCGGGCTTGGACGCTTCCAGCACGTCCAGGTCCGGGAACAGTTCGCGGCCCAGGCCCTCGATGTTGAGCAGGGTCTTCTGCAGCATGATCAGCTGCGGCTGGATGTTCAGCTTGAAGCGGTAGGCGACCTCGAACAGCTTGAGCATCAGTTCGCCGAACGAAATCTCGTTCAGCGGCCGCGCGAAGGTCGGTTCGCCGACCGCGCGGATCGATGCCTCGAGTTCTTCCAGTCGCGTGTCGTGCGGCACCCAGCCGGCTTCCTGGTGCAGCAGGGCGACACGCAGGTAATCCCGGTTGAACATCGCCAGGAAGTTTTCCGAGATGAAGTACAGGTCCTTCTCCGACAGGCTGGCGACGATGCCGAAATCGAGCGCGATGTAGCTCGCGTTCTCGGGGTCGCTGACATCGACGAAAATGTTGCCGGGATGCATGTCGGCGTGGAACAGGTTGTCGCGGAACACCTGGGTGTAGAACACGCGGATCCCCGTTTTGGCCAGTTTCTCCATGTTCACGCCGGCCTCGCGCAAGGCCTTCACGTCGCTGATCGGGATGCCGTGGATGCGCTCCATGACCAGCACGCGTTCCTTGCAGTACGGCCAGTAGATTTCCGGCACGTAGAGCTCCTTCGAGCCCTCGAAATTGTGCCGCAGCGCAGAGGCGTTGGCCGCTTCCCGGTTCATGTCCAGTTCGTCGAAGATGAACATCTCGAACTCGCGCACGAACTGGGTCGGCTTGACCCGTGCGCCGCTTTCCCAGTACTTCTCGGCCAGTCGCGCGATGACCATCAGCAGGTCGATGTCGCGCCGGATCTGGCGCCGGATGCCGGGGCGCACGACCTTGACCACCACTTCGCGGTCGTCCGTCAGGGTCGCCGCATGGACCTGCGCGATCGACGCCGAGGCCAGCGGTTCGGGATCGAAGGCGGCGAACAGTTCAGCGACCGGCCGGCCGAGCGCCTGTTCCACGATCGCCTGCGCCTCCGCGCCCGGGAACGGCGGCACGCGGTCCTGCAGTTCCGCCAGCGCGTCGGCGATGTCCGGCGGCACCAGGTCGCGCCGGGTGGAAACGATCTGCCCGAACTTCACGTAAATCGGGCCCATCTCGTAAAGCGCGAGGCGCAGGCGTTCGCCGCGGGGCTTGTCGGCCACGCCGCGCGCCCCCCAGGGCGCCAGCACGCGGAGCAGGCTCATGGGCCGGTACAGGTGCGTGGCCTCCAGGAACTCGTCCAGCCGGTAGCGGGCCAGGATCGCGCTGATCTTCAGCAGCCGGCCGAACTGTTTCAGGCCGTGAATCACGAACCCGGGTTTCCGTTGCGGTCAGGCCCGGCCAGGCGCCGCTCGAGACGCGCCAGCATGTTCTGCAGATCGTCGACGTCGGCCGTGAAACGGGCCAGTTCCTCTTCGCGAACGACGGGACCGCCTTCGCGGGTGACGAACTCCCGCACCATTTCGCCGGCCTCGGTAGCGCTGCGACGCGCCTGGTCGGCGCCGGTGCGCAGCCCGGCCGCCACCTGGTATCCCCAGACGTCGCCGAGCAGTCGCGACAGGCTGCCTTCCCAGTCGGGATCGAGTTGCGAGAACAGGCGCTCCAGGTCGCGGGCGAGGTTGGCGTCCCCGGTGATCGTCACGCGCGAATCGGACGTGGTCCAGTTGCCGGCCCCTTCGGGCGCGGCCATCGCGAACAGCGCGAACGGTGAGCCGGCGATCACGGTGTCCGGTTCGTGCGCGGACCGCGTGCCGACCTCGACCCGGCGCGTCGTGAACGCGATGAACAGCGTGATGCCGACGCCCTCGATGTCGAGTTGCAGCATGCGGTCGGCCAGGCGCTGCAGGCGCGCTTCCGATTCCGGATCCAGCGCCAGCGCGCGGTTGATGCCGGTTTCCAGCAGCGCGGCCAGCAGGCCGGGCAGGGGCGTGCGGTAGGATTTCGCGTCATCCCGGGGCACGGTCAGGACCTCGTGCCAACGTGGATCGCGACGATGCCGCCGGTCAGGTTCCGGTAGCGCACCTCGGCGAAGCCCGCCGTGCGCATCATTTCCGCCAGTTCTTCCTGCGGCGGGTGCTTGCGGATGCTCTCGGCGAGGTAGCGGTAGCTCGCCTCGTCGTTGGCGACCAGCTTGCCGAGCAGCGGCAGCACGTTGAACGACCAGGCCTCGTACAGCGGCTTGAGGGGCTCGGCCCGGACCTGCGAGAATTCGAGGATCAACGCGCGCCCGCCCGGTCGCAGGACGCGGCGCATCTCGCGCAGGGCGGCATCCTTGTCGGTGACGTTGCGCAGGCCGAAGGCGATGGTGACCGCGTCGAACTCGCCGTCACGAAACGGCAGGTGCTCCGCGTCGACCAGGGCGCAGCGGATGTTGCTGACGATGCCGCGGTCTTCCAGGCGGCGCCGCCCGACGTCCAGCATCGCCTCGTTGATGTCGGTCAGCACCACCAGCCCGGCATCGCCGACGCGGCGGCTCATCAGCGCGGAAATGTCGCCGGTTCCGCCGGCCAGGTCCAGCACGCGATCGCCGGTCTGCACGCCGCTGTGCGCGGCGAAGTCCGCTTTCCAGGCGCGGTGGACGCCCAGCGACATCAGGTCGTTCATCAGGTCGTAATTACCGGCCACGGAACGAAAAACCTCGTGGACCAGGCTGGCCTTTTCTTCCACCGGTACCTCGCGGTAGCCGAAATGTGTCGTTTTGTCGCTTTGCTGGGTCATGGCGTGTCCTCGGGAGCGCTTATTGTAGCGCCGCAACCGGGCGGCGGGTAACCGCCTTTGCGCCGGCGCACTGGACGTGCGGGTCACGGGCAAGGAAAATGAAGCCTTACCGCGTTCGGGAGGGGTCGCATGAAAAAAATCATCGGTATTCTCTTGCTGTTGCTGCTCGTCGCCGCGGGCGGGGCCTGGTATTTCCTGACCTTTCGTCTCGACGGCGTCATTCGGCAGCAGATCGAACAGGTTGCCGAGCGTTCGCTGGGCACCGAGGTTCGGGTCGGGGCCGTTCGGACCGATCTGAAAAACGGTTCGCTGACCATCAGCGACATCGAGATCGCCAACCCGGCCGGTTTCCGGAATCCCAATGCGCTCACGCTGCGGGGCATCGAGGCCGCGGTCGACTACGGCACCCTGGAGGTTCGCCGGGTGGTCATCGAAAATCCGGAGATGGTGATCGAGGAAATCGATGGCGACACCAATATCGATCGGTTGCTGCGTGCCGCCGAGCAGGACGTCACGTCGCCGCAGGACGACTCCGCCGCGCCGCCGGTCATCGTCATACATCATTTCCGGATGAACTCGTCACGCGCCGCGCTCGAATCGACGACCCTGGACCTCTACACGGATCTTCGAGTGGATACGGTCGAACTGCGCGAGATTCGCGGTACGCCCCAGGAAGTCGGCCAGCAAATCGCCCGCGAAATCCTGGACGAGGCCGCAAAGGCGGCCGCGATCGAACTGATGAAGGCGAAGGCGGCCCAGAAACTCGACCAACTGTTCAACCGCGACTGATTCGCCCGTCGCCGCGCCGTCAGGATTCCGGCGTCTCGCGGTAGAAGTGCACGTCGCGTTGCGGGAACGGGATCGTGATCCCCTCGGCGTCGAAGGCCTGTTTGACCTGTCGCGTCAGGTCCCAGTAAACCTGCCAGTAGTTCTCGGTTTCGGCCCACGGCCGGACCACGAAATTGACCGAGGAATCGGCCAGTTCGTGCACCTTGATCACGGGCTCGGGATCCTCGAGCACCATCGGATGCGCGCGCACCACGCGCTCGAGCACGCTGCTTGCCTTGTCGATGTCGTCGCCGTACCCGATACCGAACACCAGGTCCACCCTCCGGGTCGGGCTGACGGTGACGTTCGTGATGATGCTGCCCCAGACCGAGGAGTTGGGCAGGATCACCACCTGGTTGTCGATGGTGCGCACCGTGGTCGAGACGATGCTCACCGACTCGACCTTGCCGAGCACGCTGTTGGTGTTGATCAGGTCGCCGACGTCGAACGGCTTGTTGATCATGATCATCAGGCCCGAGGCGAGGTTACCCAGGGTTTCCTGCATGGCGAAGGCCAGGATGAAGCTGGCGCCGCCGACGACTGCGAACAGCGGGGTGATGTTGACACCCAGCATGGAGAGCACGATCAACAGGCCGACCAGGAACGACAGCCAGAAGACGGTCTTGAGCAGAAACTCCTGCAACAGGTGGGACAGGCGGGTCATGCGGCGGATTCCGCGCGCCGCCAGGGCGCGGACCAGCCGGGCGACCAGCCACAGTATGACGAGGGCGACGACGATGCCGGCCGACTTGAGCATGAAACCGATACCGCCGTCGCGGGACGCCGCCCAGTCGACGATTTCACGGACCGTGGTGCGGAAGTCGGTGGCCTTGATCTCGGCCGCCAGCGCGCCGGACACGTATTGCCGGTAGCCTTTGAGCAGCTCCGGGTCCGCGCCCTTGAGTTCCATCGAGTCGAGGATGACGCGGGCCTGACCGATCAGCGTATTGCGCTCGCTGGCGTTTTCGTTGATCGCCGTTAGCAGGCGTTCGGCCTCTTCGCCCTCCGCGCTCAGCGCAGCCACTTTCAGGTTCGCGATGCGCGCCATCGACTGCTGGACGAGTTCCTGCCACCGCGCGGCCTCCTTTTCGAGTTGCTCCAGGGTCATGGGCGCGGCCAGCAATTCGAGTTCCCGGACGGTCTGCGCGGGGTCGAGCGTCGTCTCCGCCGGCACGTCGAGCGGTGCAGCGGCGGCATCGGGCGGAGGTTCCGCCGCGGGCAGGGCGACGCTCAGGAGCAGGCAGGCCAGCAGAAGGAATCGTTTCGGGTGCTTCATTTCGTCGTTCCGGTCAGGGTCACCCGGTCGCCGACGCGGATCGTCGCGTCCGGGCCCGAGGCCAGCGCGGCGTTCTGGCCGAAGGCCGGTGCGTCCGGCCGACCCGGCATCGGGTTGAGTCGAACCAGGGTGCGGTAGGGTTCGCGTTCGGGGTCTCGCCGGGCCGTGGCCTGATCGATCGTCGTGACCACGCAGCGCTGGCAGGGATGGGCCAGCCGCAGCGCGTAGCCCGGACCCGCCACGGTTCCTGCAGCGTGCTCGGCGAAGGCTGTCGGGCCTTCGAGTACGATATTGGGGCGGAATCGGTTCATCGGCACGGGGTCGCGCCCGTCTTCGACGAGGGTGCGGTTGAGCGTCGCCAGCGACGCTTCGTTGGCGACGAGGAACGGCGCCGCGTCGGCGAACACGGTATGCGTGTCGGCGCCGAGATCCGCGGGTTTGCCCTGCGGCCGCACGAACCCCGGGGCCATGGCCACCAGGCGCAGCGGTTCCGGGCTTCGCAGCGCATCGCGCAGCCACTGCGCGACCGTTTCGCCCTGGTCGATCGCCGCACAATCCTGCCCCCAGATGCGAACCGTCGCCGGTTCGCCGCCAGCGTGCGCGAAGGGAACGGCGAGCGGGTCCATGCCCGGCGCCGACAGGGTCACGCCGGCTTTTTCCAGGCGCGGTTCCACCAGGGCCAGTCGCGGCATGTCCCGCTGCGTGACGAACCGGCCGTTCGTGCGCGTCACCATGAAACGGCGATCGTGCTCGAGCCCTTTAGGCGTCAGCCGCGCCTGCTTCAGCGGGATACCGCGCATCGACTTGACCGGGTAGACCGTGAGCCCGGTGACGCTGACCGCGGGGCGCGCCGTCACGATGCGCCGCGCTCTGCGACCATGAACACGCAGTTGTCGAGGTGCGGGTCGTTGTGCGGATAGGGTTCCATGTGGAAGCCGAGTTTCTTGTAACAGGCCCAGGCCGCCTTGTTGGCGGTCATCACGTACAGCGAAAATTCGTCCGTCTGCAGCGCCGCGCCCCCGTGCGTCATCAACTCGCCGATGAAGCGCACACCCAGCCCGCGGCGCCGGAATGCCGGATTCACCACCAGCCGCGCGAGGTGGCAGCGGCCGAGCTTGGGATAGAACTGGCCGAAGGCGACCAGGTGGCCTTCGTCGTCGCGCGCGACGCGCGATGCGATTTCCTCCCACTCGGTATCGATGAAGAACGTCTCCTCGCGCAACGGGAAGCGCGTGAACGGGCTGCCCCACAGCATGACGCTCTCGGCGTCCGTGAACCAGGACATCACCTCGCGCGCGTCGTCCCGCGTGGCCGGCAGAATATGCAGTTCGTTTTGCTCGCTCATGGGGCTCTCGATCGTGGCCGGGTCAGGCGATGTCACTTCGGGTAGGATGGCATTATCCCAGATCGAGGGTCGTTTGTGCGCCGCTTCGCCGTCCTGCTGCTGTTGGTTTTCGCCGCTCCGCTCGCGGCGCAATCGGTCGAGTCCGACGCGGCCCGGCAGGTGCACTGGGCGACGGCGGCGTTCTTCGGCACCGGTTGGTACCGCGTCAGCGCTAACCGTGAAGCGTTCATCTTCCGGGTGCCGCCGCGACAGGTCCTGCGCGAACCGGTCTGGGACGGCAGCGGCGCGCGCACGCCCGGTATCGAGATTCTCTACCCGGTGGCCTTCGGTCTGCATCGCCTCGAGGATGCGCCGGACTTCATCGATTTCGACAACTACGGCACGGTGACGTTTACCCCGGGCGTCGCGGTCGAAATTCCGATGTCGGAGCGCTGGCGGTTGCGACCGCATGCGCATTTCGGGCTCGGGTACGAACGCAGTTCGCGCGAATGGGCGCGCATCTATTACGGAGGGGTCCGCAGTCACTACACGCTGGCGGAAAGCGACGGACGGAACCTGGCCCTGCTGGGTTCGGTTTCGCTGGCCGGGTACAAGCCGGATTACGAAGGTCGCGGCCATTACGGTTCGGCGCTCGTCGGTTTCGAGGGCAGCACGCGATCGTCGACACTCACGCTGGGCGGCGCGCCCGCCCGGCTGAACGGGCACCTGACGTACAGCTACATGTTCGACGAAATGGAGTTCCATATTGGTCCGCAGGAGGTCGTGACCGTGCGTGACGAATGGGAACTCGGTCTCGCGCTCGCGCGCGAGGGCGGCAAGATCGGTTTCGGTTTCATCGGCTTCGAGCAGATCGGGCTCGCGTACAAATGGAGCAGTAACGGCGCGTACCGGGCCATTACGGTCAACCTGCGCTCGCCGTTCACCCGCTGATCTTCCGCTGACGGTCTGACCGCGAACGGCGCCGTTTGCGGGTATCATTGGGTTTTCGACCCCGGAGTCGCACGTGCACCTTGGATTGCCGGCCCTGCTCGAGTTCCGTCGCGACCGCGCGGACGACGAAGCGCTCGTGCTCGCCACCGTCATCGCCACGGAAGGTTCCACCTACCGCAAGCCCGGAGCCATGATGCTGATCGCCGCGGACGGCGCCTTCGCCGGCCTGATCTCCGGCGGTTGCCTGGAGGGCGATCTGGCGGAGCACGCGCAGGCCGTGTTCGCGTCGGGAGAACCCGCACAGGTCACCTACGACATGAGCGCCGGTGACGACCTGGTCTGGAACCTCGGCATCGGCTGCGACGGCGTCATTCACCTGCAATTGCAACGCCTTTCGCGCGCCGAGGGGCTGGACGTGTTGCAGCGGCTCGCCGATGCGCACGCCCGGCGGCAAGCGGTCCTGCTGGCCGTGTCGCTGGGCGACGCGGGCGGGCGGATCGCCGCTCTCGACGCCGCCGGTGCGTTTACCGGCGCGCCCGCGTTGCGCGCGGTTCTCGAATCGGCGGCGCGGGACTGGCCGGACTGGCGCAGTCGCCGGCTTGCGGACGAAGCGGGCGTTGAGGTCATGCTGATTCATGCGCCGGCTCCGGTTCGCGTGCTGTTGTGCGGCGGCGGACCCGACGCCGTGCCGCTGGCGCGGATCCTGGCGGAACTGGACTGGGAAGTGGTCGTTACCGATCACCGCCCGGCCTTCGCCCGCGCCGACCGCTTTCCGGCGAAATGCCGGGTGGTGCGGTGCCGGCCGCCCGCGCTGGATGCCGCCGTCGACCTCAGGCAGGTCGACGCTGCGGTCGTCATGAGTCACCACCTGGAGAACGATGCCGACTACCTGCGACAACTCGCGGCCGCGCAGCCGCGCTACGTGGGCCTGCTCGGTCCGCGCGCCCGGCGTGGCCGCCTGCAGGAAATGGCCGGTTGCACGGATCTTTTCGTGCACGGACCGGTCGGACTGGATATCGGCGCGGAGCTTCCGGCGGCGATCGCCGTTTCGATCGCCGCTGAAATCCATGCCGTCCTGAACGGCCGGGACGGCCGTTCCCTCACGGAGCACGACATTGACTGAGACCGCGCAAAAAACGAGCCTGGCCGTGATCCTGTTGGCCGCAGGCCCCTCGTCGCGTCTCGGGGAGTCGAAACAGCTGGTCGAATTCCGCGGCGAGTGCCTGGTCCGGCGAGCCGCGCGACTGGCGCTCGGACTCGAACCGGAGCGTTTGATCGTCGTTACCGGCTGCGAGGCGCAGCAGGTCGCAGCCCGACTTGAAAACCTGCCCGTGGAAACGGTTTTCAATCGCGACTGGGCGAGTGGCATGGGCGCTTCGATCGCGGCCGGGGCCCGCGCGCTGAGCCGTTCGGCGGACGGTGTCCTGCTGATGGTCTGTGATCAGTGGCAACTGCGCGGCGCCGACCTGGATCGCCTGGTCGAGCGGTGGCGGACCCAGCCGCAGCGCATCGTTCTGGCCTGCTGGAGGGAGGGGCGCGCGTTCGTGACCGGGCCGCCCGTCATTTTCCCGACGCGCCTGCTGCAGGAACTCAAGGCGATTCCGCCGGACCGCGGCGCGCGTCAGGTGATCGACCAGCACATGGACGACGTGGAATTCGTCGAACTGCCGAACGCGGCCGAAGATCTCGACCGGCCCGAGGACCTGGAAGCGTTGCGGGCTCGGGACTGACGCCCTCAGCGAATTCGCTTTACGCCCACCGAGCGGTCCGAGTCCAGATGCGTAAGGACATAGCGTCCCATCAGGTTCCGGGTGACGATGATCGTCGAGTCGTCGCCGTTGTAGCGCATTTTTCCGACCTGGCGCTGTTGCCAGACCTGGCCGTTGTCGAGATGGAAAACCGTTTTCCCGGACCATCCCCGGAATGCCGGAATGACCTTCGCGACCAGCTTGAAGTCCCGCTCTTCCTGTTTCTCCTGCTGGTACTCGTCGAGTTCGCTCTCCGTCATCTGCGAGGGCCTTTTGGGCGGTACCGGTGGTCCGTCGACCGCCCCCGCCCGATACCGTTCGATCCACTGGCTGAGATGGTTCAGCTCATCGTCACTGAGTTTTTCGAGCCCCGAGGCGTCGAAGTCGCCCGGCGCCATCAGGTCGCGAACGCTTCGCGCCGCGTCGGCGTTTGCGGTCGCGAGGCTCATTGCCAGGAGCAACAACGACGCCAGGCCCTTGAATATCGCCGGTCGCGCGGGGTGACGGTGGTTTTTGCCCTTTCGCATGGGCGAAAAGTATAATGGCAAACGCGCCGGAATTCACCGCCCGGTTACGGGTCCGTCCGCGGACCCGGTCCGCGACAAATTTGGCGGTTCACGCCAGGAGTAATTTCATGAAATTCATTTCCCCGTTCCTGATCGTTCTGCTCGTTTCGGTTCCATGGACCCCAGCCGGGGCCGATCAGGGAGCGGATCCGTTTGAGAAATTCAGGGGGTTCGATCCCGCGTCCAGTTACAAAATCTTTTACGACGATCTCAACCTGCTCTATAAAAACCTGGTTGTGGACGTCGGGCGTTCGAGCCGCAAGGTCGCGGAGGCGCCAGTCGCCCAGACCGGCACCCGAATGAAGGCGCCGATCAAGAGCCGGACCAGCAGGGAAGGGAACCGGTTCTACTTCGAATTCTTCAAGGAGGACGAGAACAACCGTGAACTGCTCGAGACCCTGCTGCGAAACTACGAATCGATTCCCGGTGAGGTGCCTCTCGAGAACTTCTCGCGCGATGAACAGTTGGCCTACTGGATCAACCTCTACAACCTGACCGTGATCAACGAGGTCACCAAGATCTATCCCAAGCGCAGCCTGAAGAGGGTGCTGACCGGCCGGAAGTCGATCCTCTCGAAGAAGCTGCTCAATGTCGCCGGTGTGCCATTGAGCCTGAACGACATCCAACACGGCATCCTGGATCCGAATTACGACAACAATCCGCTCATCATGTACGGCCTCTACCAGGGCATTATCGGTGGGCCCAGTATCCGGAAGAGCGCTTACACCGGGGCCAACGTCTGGAAAAACCTCGCCCGAAACGCGGCCGAGTTCATCAACTCCAATCGCGGGACCTTTCCGGGGCGACGGGACGATTTCGAAGTGTCCAGCCTGTACGAGCGGAACGAAAACTATTTCCCGGATTTTGACGCGGACCTCAAGGAGCACCTGCTGGCGTACCTCGAACCCCCGGAAAAAGACGATCTGCAAGCCGCGACCCGGATCCGCCCCAACATCGACGACTGGACCGTGACGGACCTGTATGGCAGCCACCCGCGCATCGGAGGCAGTTTCGCGAGCAACAGCGCGGCGCTCCTGGACGCGACGACGACCCGGACCACGTCCGACGGCAGCGCCTCCATCGCCGGGCCGAGTCTGGCCAATTCGTCGCGCATCATCGCCAAGTCGCCGACCGCCCGATACGTCAGCCCGGAACTGCTCCTTCAGCTGCAGGAGATGAAGCTCAAACAGGATCTCGTGAACCAGGAAAAAGCGACCGTGACGGTGGAAGAACTCGGCGAAGCGCCCCCGGAGCCCGAGCCTGAGCCCGAGCCCGAAAGCGGAGGCAATGACTGACCGACGCCGCCGTTCGGGTTGGCCCCGGGCGCTCCTGGCGTCTTTCGCCGTACTGATTCTGGCGGCCTGCGCGTCGCCGGGCAACCAGCCGGCCGGAAATTCCCGGGTCGCGGTGCCGCCGGCGGCCATCCTCGAGGCGAGTCCATTGGATGATGGCGTCGAAGTCCGCCTCGCCGCGGTGGACGACATTCTCGAACTCAGCCCGGAAATGGTCGCGTTCCTCGACGAGTACGTGAACCGCGACGGCAGTCAGAATGAGCGATTGGCCCAACTGGTCCAGGCCATCATCGGCGGCGAGCGTTTCGTGCTGGCCTACGACGATTCCACGCGGACCGCCCGACGGACCTTCGAGGACCGCCGCGGAAACTGTATCTCCTTCACCAACATGTTCGTCGCCATGGCCCGCAACGTGAATCTCGATGCCGGCTTTCAGGAAGTCGAAATTCCACCCGACTGGTCGATGTCCGGTGAGACCTACCTGCTCAGCAAGCACGTCAACGCGGTGGTCAACCTGAAAGGCAGGCACCCGCGGGTGATCGATTTCAACATCGCCGACTACGACTCGGACAACGAGATGCGCGAGATCGACGACGAACGGGCCCGAGCGCATTACTACAACAACATGGGCGTCGAACGCATGCTCGAGGACGATACGGCGGAAGCCTACGCCTACCTGCGGCAAAGCCTGCTCGAAGACATCACGTTCAGTTCGCCCTGGGTCAACCTGGGTATTCTGCATCGCCGCGAGGGGTACGCCGATTACGCGGAGTCGGCGTATCTGCAGGCTTTGAAGTACGACGACTCGGATTTACAGGCGATGAGCAATCTGGCCAGCCTGTACCAGCAGGAGGGCCGGGAAGCGGAGGCCGATTATTACCTCGACCAGGTCACCACGCACCGCCTGCGCAATCCCTATTACCGTTTCCAGCTTGCGATTACCGCCTTCAACGAAGGGGATTACACGACGGCGATCGATCATTTGAAGGTGGCGACCCGGAAGCGGGACGACGACGCCCGCCTCTTCAACCTGCTCAGCCTGAGTTACCTGATGAATGGGGATCGCGAACAGGCCGAACGCTGGATGCAGAAGGCCGAGGACGTGGCGGAAAAAGGCTCCGAGCGGGAAAAGTACCACCACAAACTGGATCTGCTGCGCCGCGAGCAGGCCCCGCACTAAGCCTCGAGGCGATCGCCGAAGACCGATTCGAAATGCGTTCGGTAGTTTTTCCAGCGGCCGATGGAGCGCGCATGGAGCGGCTCCCGGACCTGCCAGACGCTGCCGGTTTTCACCGTTGTGTCCAGGGTGTCGAACGCCAGGCAGCGCTCGTGCCAATCCGCTTCGAGATTTTCCAGCACCCGACCCAGTGCGTCCCGTGGCTGCGTGACCAGGTCCTCGTAGCGCAGGCGCACCAGGTCGTTGCCGAGCAGGTTCGCCCAGTGATCCACCAGCCGTTCCTGCTGGCCGATGTAGTGGCGGATGCTGGCCAGGTCCGTCGCGTAGTTCTGACCGGCGCCCAGGCGCATGCCGTAGATCGAAATCGCCACGTCGCGCCAGTCGCGCTCGGTCACGATGAATTTCGCCGCGGGCAGGACGGTCTTGATCACGCCGATGAACTGGAAGTTGTCCGGGCGCTTGTCGACCAGGCGCGCCGCGCCGCGCGCCACGAGGCGGGCGTAGGCCGCGTGGCGCTCGCGCCAGGCGCGTGCCTCCGCGTCGGTGACGCGGTCGAGACCCAGCGGAAAATCCGGGAATTCCCGTGCGACCAGCCGCGGAAAAAAATCACTCTCGCCGATCGCCGTGAATTCCGGGTGCGCTGCGAGCATCTGCTCCAGCAACGTCGAACCGGTCCGGAACAGGCCGCAGATGAACACGTGACGTGGCGACGAACCGCCGCTGCGTTCCGGCCCGTCGGCAGGCGTTTGCGCGATGATCCGGTCGAAGCGTTGCTCGGTCCCCGCCGGGTCGTAGGGCGGCCAGAGCGCCCGATCCATGGCGTTGGCCCGTGAGAAATGCGACCATGCCGTCGCGTAGTCGCCCAGCTGATTGTAGGCCGAGCCCAGCGCGAAGTGCAGGTCGCTGTCGGCGCTGGTCGCGCCGTGTTCTTCCAATTGACCGAGCAGCGGATCGTCGGCATCGGTGAAGCGGTGCGTGTCTGCCAGGCGCGCCAGCGCCGAGTGATTATCCGGTTCGAGTTCCAGGCATTTCCTGAAGCAGGCGGCGGCCTGGTCACGGTTGCCCGCCTGCTCTTCCAGGTTGCCGAGATTGTGGTACGCGCCCGCATAGTCCGGTTTCACCGCGAGGGCGTCGTTGAACGCCGCGCGGGCCTTTTCGTTGTCCAGCAGCTGATCCATCCAGATGTTGCCGATGTTGAGGTGGACCTCTTCCGGTCCGTCGATGCCAAGTTCCAGGGCCCGCCCGTACATGCGAATCGCGGCCTCCGGCTGTCCGTCACGGGCCAGGTACCAGGCAAAGTTGAAAGCGGCCGTCGCCGACGCGGGCTGTCGTTCCAGGTAGTGTTCGTAAGCCGCCAGCGCCGCGTCCATGGGCAGACCCTTCTGATACAGGAAGGCGGCCGATTGATCGATGGCGCCGAGATCATTCGCGTGGGTGTCGAGGAACGAGAGCAGCCGGTCCAGCTCCCCTTTCTTTTGCGGGCTCAGTTTCATCGTGGTGGGGCGGTGTTTCGGGATTGTCGCTGAGGATATCGCCGGGGCACCCAAAAAGAAAGCGGGCCTTGCGGCCCGCTTTCGGTATTGCCCTTTTCAGGACGCCTGCTTTACCAGCGCAGGGTAACGTCGGCGTACAGGTACCGGCCGAGCGTATCGTAGAAACCTACGACCGTGTTGCCGTTGGTGGAAATCGTGCCACCCATCAGCGGCGGCTCCTCGTCGAGGATGTTGTTCACACCAAACGTAACGTCGTGGGTGTCCATGAACCGGAAGACGGCGTTCAGATCGAAGTAACTCTGAGCACCGAGGTTCTTGTCCGCGATCAGGTCGGTGGTGCCGTTGTAATCAACGGAACCGAGGTAACGCCAACGACCGGTAAGTGCGAACCAGCTGTTGGAGTCATACGTCGCCGTGGCGGTGTGACGCCAGTCCGGATTCGGATAGCACTGCGGGCTGATGACGCCCTTGCAGTCGTATGCGGTTTCCGGAGCACTCGGCAGCGGAATGGTTTCCTTCTCCAGCGTGTACGTGCCGACGAGGTCCACGTTCCAGGTGCCGCCGAGGCCGTCGAACGACCAGTTCCACGCGAGGTCGACACCGGCCCAGGTTTGCGTACCGATGTTCTGCTGCGTGGAGATCACGTAGCCGGATTTACCCAGCCACAGCGAGCCACCGACACCGCGAACGATGTTGTCGCACAACTGGTCGCTACCGGCGATACATTCATCGAGACTGGTCTCGGCGAACACGTTCGAGATCGTGTCGTCGATTTCGATCGTCCAGTAGTCAACGGAGAACTGCATGGAATCGAACAGGTCGAGGACCACGCCCGCGGTATACGTATCGGCCGATTCGACGTCCAGATCCGGATTACCACCATAAAGGGCGTTGTACTGACCGGCCGGGCTCAGGCTGATGTTGCCGTACTGATCGGCCGTGACGCCGGTGCGGGCGCACGCAGCTGCAGAAGGCACGGGGCTCGTGCCGGCGCAGGGATCGACACCCGTCCACAGACCGAGGGACTGCGGCGAGAACAGCTCGGCGACCGACGGTGCGCGAACCGCGCGGTTGTAACCGGCGCGCAGGCGGAACGGTCGATTGATCTGCCAATCAAAACCCGCCCGATACGTGCTGTCGCCGCCCGTCGTGTTGTAGTCCGAGTAACGATAGGCAAGGTCGAGCGTCAGGTTGTCGGTCCACTCGGCGTCAGAGATCAGCGGAACGCTGGCTTCGACGAAGTACTCGGAGGCCCGGATGGTGCCGCCGACGCTCGGACGCGGTCCGCCCTGTCCAAGCAGGTCGCCGTTCTCGTACACCGTGTCCATCAGGCTTTCGTACTTGGTCTGCTGCCACTGGAAGCCGGCCGCCATGATGATGTTGCCGGCGTTGAGGCCCCAGCCGGTGTCACCCGAGACGATGGCTTCGATCACGTCGAGCTTGCTCGTGTTGGACGCCATGGCGACACCCGTCAGGCCAGCGGCCATTTCTGCCGTCACGCCCTGGTAGGTGAACACCTCGTACGGAATACAACCGGGCGTTGCCGCGCAGCGGTCGCCGTCCACTGCCGCTTGCACGGCCGGACGGTAGAAGTCGTTCTGGTAGGTCGAGGTCGACGTGGCGCCGGAATGCATGTAGGACACATCGTAATCCCAGTTGCCGACGAGCACGCCCTTCATGCCGACCACGAAGCGGTTGCTGTTGTAGGTGAGCACGTCGCGGCGCGGCAGGCCTTCCACGTTACGCTTGCCGATGTAGATGCCGAGGCGGTCTTCACCCGGGAAGAGTTCGATCAGGTTCTGACGGAACGCTTCGGGGAACAGCGGATTGTCGATCGACAGGTCGTAGGCCTCGTCGAAGAACGTACCGGAGTAAGCGATCTGTCCGCGCGTTTCGGTGTTCGCGAACATCGTTTCCAGGTAGACGACCGCATGCTGGTTGATTTCGTAATCAACGAACGCGCCCGCGGTCCAGCGCTCCTGGGGCCGCATGTAGTAGTTGGTCGGGTTGTAGTTGTAAACGGTCGTCGGGCCGAGCGTGTTGTCCGGTTGCAGACCGAGGTACTGGCCGCTGGCGCCGTCGAGGTTGCCGTCTTCATCGAACGCGTAGATGGCGAAGTTCGGCACGATGGCGTTGCCCGAGCCGCCGCATGAGGTGCCCGAGTTGCTCAGTGCGCAGCTCGAGTAGTCGCGCGCCGCCTGGGTCAGGGCCTCGTTCTTGGTCCACGTGGCGTACGCCGTGGCGTTGCCGCGGCCGTCGGCGAAGTCGCTGCCGAATGCGAATTCGACATTGTAGGCTTTGCCGTCGAGACCGGAATCACCCGTCGGGTATTCGAAGTTCCGCTGGTCCATCAGGTCCTGGATGAAGCCATTGCTGTTGTCGTGCTGATAAGCGCTGTAGCCGGCGCTGATTTCGACGCCGTCCATCTTGCGCATGACGAAGTTCACGACACCCGCAACCGCGTCGGCGCCGTAGGTCGCCGAGGCACCACCGGTCAGAACGTCCACACGCTCGATCATCATCGTGGGAATCTGGTTGACGTCGACCGCTTCGGTATTGATACCGCCGGGCTGCACACGGCGGCCGTTGACGAGCACCAGGGTGCGGTTCGTTCCGAGACCGCGCAGGTCAATGGAAGCCGTACCGGTCGCGCCATTGGAGTCGAAAGCGACGTTGGACGCCTCGATCTGGGGCAGGTTGTTGAGGATGTCTTCGACTCGGGTCAGTCCATAGGAACTGATGTCTTCCATACCAACCACCGTTACCGGGCTGGTTTGTCCGAAGCCGTCTTGGCTGATGATCCTTGAACCGGTAACAATCACTTCCTCTACAAGAAGATCGTCAACTTCGTCATCGGTTGCCTGGTCCTGGGCCATTGCGATCCCGGGGGCCGCCAGTAAAGACGAGAACCCGAGTGCTGCAGACACCGACAGGCACAGATGCTTTTTGCGATGCATGGTATATCTCCTGTTTCTGATGTAGCGTGTGGGGCTGCCAGCGGGGCGTTACGTTTTTACGCTCAACCGGTGAAAACTGCTGGCGAAACCTTTACTTGGACTGATTGGTTTTAAAATCTTCATTGTCCAAACTGCGAATTTACAATATTTTAACGAGAAAATCACCTTTTTTAGACGAGGTCGCCTGTCTCGTGCGTTCTCAATTGCCTTTATTTTGCGCTGAAGTTTCGTGAACATTCGTCACCTGGGTGTTCCGCTGGCCCTGTCGCTGTTGCTGTCGGTCGATTGCGTATCGGCAAACGGCGCGCTGCAGGGTCCGAACCGGATCAGCAGCACGATTCTGGGGTATGACCTGCAGTACTGGGTTTACATGCCGGAGGATGCCGCGCGACCCCTGCCCGAGCTGTACGTCACGGACGGACAGGCGTACCTCGGGGCGGGCCGCGTCGTCGAGGTGCTCGACCGCGAGTACGAGGCAGGGCGCATCCTGCCGTTTGCGGTCGTTTTCGTCGACAGCCGTGATCCGGATGCTCCGGACGTATCCCGCCGCAACCGCGAGTTCATGTGCAACGTCGACTATGCGAAGTTCTACGCGGGCGAACTGATGCCGGCGATTTCCAGCCGCTGGACCGGAGCCGGGCCGACAACGCCGCGGGGCATCATGGGCGTTTCTTTCGGGGGCATCAACAGCGCGTGCTTCGGCATGCTGCTTCCGGGCGTCTTCCAGTTGCTGATCATGCACTCCCCGGCCAGCGACGAGCACCTGAGGGTGATCGAGGACCTTTACCGTGACCGACCGCGGAATCCGTCCGCGTTGTTCGTCTCCCACGGCGGGCCGGACGACAACGAGCAGGCGGCCCGGCGCTTCATTCAGACCCTGAAGGACAAAGGTTACGCGGTACAGGACGTGGCCACCGGCGGCGGTCACGGCTGGAAAGACTGGCGGCCTCTGATCGACGACAGCCTGCGCGCGTTTTCCGCCCGGATCGACAGACGGACGGACGCCGCCCCGGCGCCCGCCAGGCGCACGGAAGGTGCCGGTAACGATGGCGCGTAGGAAGAAATCCAGGGGCGCGAAGGGCCGGCCGCACAGCGGTGGCGCCGCGCGGCCAATGACGGATACGCAGAATCTGCATTTCCGCCAGGCGCTGCAGGCGCACACCGCCGGCGACCTGGCGTTTGCCGAGTCGGTTTACCGCGGCTTGTTGGCGGACAGGGTCAGGCAGCCGCAGGTGTTCAACAACCTGGCCCTGATCTGCATGCAGACGGATCGCGAGCGGGAAGCCCTGCAACTTCTGAAAACGGCGTTGCGCGTCGCGCCCCGCTTCCCGGACGCCCGCATGCACCTGGCGGCGCTGTACGAGCGCCAGGGCAGGACGGACCGGGCGCTGCAGTGCTATGAGCGGCTGTTGTCCGAGCAACCGGGGCTGTACGTCGCCCGCTATCTCGCCGCCAACCTGCTCAAGGCCGAGGGTCGGATGGAGGAGGCAAAGGATCATTACCGCACGGTCCTGGCCCAGAAGCCGGACTATACCCAGGCCCACTTCACCTACGCGGGCCTGCACCGATACGAACGTTCTGACGATCCCCATCTTGCCGAGATGCGCGCGCTGTACGACGCCGATGCGCTGGAAACGGACGGCAGGATTCAACTTGCCTTCGCGCTCGCCAAGGCCTACGAGGACCTGGAGGATTACGGCCGGGCATTCCGCTACCTCGAAGCGGGCAATGGCCTGCGGTACCGGAAGTACGCGTACGACATCGAGGGTGACCGGGAACTCTTCGACAACATCATCGAGACGTTCAGCCCCGACGCGGTTCGGGCGCTGCAGGTCCCGGGCCAGGCCTCCGAGCGACCGATTTTCATCGTCGGGATGCCGCGTTCGGGAACCACCCTGGTGGAACGGATACTCGCCAGTCACAGCGACGTCTGCGCAGGCGGTGAACTGGATTACCTCTACGCCCTGGGCGTCGCGCGTTTTCTCAGGGTGTCCGGGCAGGTCCGGTTCGAACCGCTGGACCGGTATCCGCGGGAGGCCTGGGCGTCGGTGGGTCGCGAGTATCTCGAAAAGATCGATCGGCTCGACGACGGGGCGGCCCGGGTGACCGACAAGTTGCCGATGAATTTCATGATGATCGGCCTGATCCGGTTCGCCTTGCCCGAGGCGAAAATCGTGCATTGCGTCCGCGACCCCCGCGCGACCTGCCTGTCGATCTACAAGCAGAACTTCAACACGGAGAATTACCGCTTCGCGTACGACCTCAGAACCGTGGCGCAATTCCACAAGCTCTATCAGCGCATGATGGACCACTGGCGGCGGGTCTTTCCGGGCGCGATCCACGACATCGAGTACGAGGCCCTGACGCGCGAACCGGAACGCCAGATCCGCGACTTGTTGTCCGCCTGCGGCCTGGACTGGCAACCCGCGTGCCTGGAGTTCCATCGCGGCCGCGGGGTGGTCCGGACCGCGAGCTACAGCCAGGTGCGTCAGCCGCTCTACGACAGTTCGGTCACGCTGTGGAAGCGCTACGAAGCGTATCTGGGGCCGCTGTTCGACGAACTGGCGCGGGACGACGCCTGAGGTCGGGTTCCGGGCCGCGGGAAACGCCGCACCCCCTGCGCGGGGCGCGCGGACGATCAGGCCAGCGGATTGCTGAATTCGGGGACGAGCCGCGTGCCCGGATTGCTCTGCACCATCCAGCGCAAGCCGTTGTCCAGCTCGTCACCGTAGTATTCCTCCACCTTCCGATAGGCCTGTTCGCGGCGCGTTGCGCTGAAACGCGCCCCGTCGACTTTCGCGTCGGCCGAGAGAAGCTCGCTGTCGGCGATGCCGTCGAAGTGCCCGTCCGGCAGACCCAGCTCGAGGAAGCGGTTGGCGGCCCGCACCGTCGTGAGCGGATCCTGGATCAATCGCTCGCCGTAAACCGATGCCAGCCGGTTCCGGGGCGCGACAGACCGCAGGGCCTGCTGCGCCTGTTCGATCTGCAGGCGCCACAGCGTCATGATCAACTTGAGGTCCGTCATGTGGATCGTGTCGGTCAGACGCAATTGGGCCAGGTGCGGAAAGTCGCAGCGGATCAGGTCGAACATCGATCGCACGGTATGTTTCGCCCCTTCGCCTTTTTTCAGGGTCGAGAGCAGGAAGTTCCGGGCATCGGTGAACAGCATCAGGGCCGTGCCGTCGCCGGTGATCTGCAGCAACTCGGTGACGATGTTGTTGACCGAGTTGATCGGCTTGATGACCAGTTTCTCCGCCGGCGCGGCGTGTTTCTGCAACAGGATCAGGGCCAGTCGTGCGAGATCCCGGTAGTCCAGCCCGGTCGTCGTCGAGCGCCATTGCAGGCGCTTGGCGTTTGCCGCGTCCAGCAACAGCTGCGGTTCACGCAGTCCGAAACAGGCGCCGTCGGCGTCGAGGCACCGGGAAAGAAACGTCGAGGAACAGAAGGCGGTATGGAAAATGAACCGCGGCGGGTTCTTTTCGACGGCGCGGTCGGGATCCTTCAGCAAGGGCGTCAGCTCGGCCAGCGGCACCGGGGCCAGTTGCCGTTGTGGCCCCAGCGCCTGGCGGCTCAGCGAATGGGCCCGGCGCATCGCCGCGCGCGACACCGGCAGGAACTCGATGTTCTCGGTCTGGAAATTGAACCGGTATGCGAGGTGGTCCGGATTGTCGATGATGGGGTTCACGTTGGTCCGTTCGGCGGTTGCCCGGTTGAATTCGGTGCTGCAGCGCATACTCTCCGCCCCTTCGGAAATTGTCAATCGCGGCGCGGAAGGCGTGCGCCGGTCGACGCACCAGGCGCTGCCGGATGCGTGTAAAATACCGCATCCCTCGACTACGGGGACGACGTCCGCCCCGCGCATTGGCCGGAACGGCGCGTCGTTCAGAGCCGGAATCAGCCTGATGAATCAAATCCGAAAAGTGAACTTCGCCATGCGGCTTCTTTCCCAGGGGCAGGTCGGGGAAGCGGCCAGCCTCTCCGGTCGGCTGCTCGCCGAGTCGCCGGACGCGGCCGAGGTTCAGGCTCTGGCGTGCGAGGTGGCGATGGCACAGGATCGGGCGGCCGCTGCGCTCGAACACATCGACCGGGCCATTGGCCTCGATCCGGAGAAGCCCGAATATCGCCTGCGGAAGGCGCAGATCCAGTTGATTTGCCGCCGGGGTCTCGAGGCGCAGGCGACGGCGGCCGAGCTTGCCGCCCGGCACCCGGGGAATTCCGAAATCCAGCTGAGCGTGGCCCGTCTCTATGGCGAGTGCGGCAACCATGCGGGCGCCGAAGCGTTTCTGCAGGCCGTGCCCGCGGACGAACGAAACGGCGCGGAATTTCTCTCCCGCTTCGCGACCAACCAGTTCTTCCTCGGCAGGACCGAGTCGGCCGAGCAGGCCATAGCGGACTACCTCGCCCTGCAGCCTCCGGCCATCGGCCGGAAGCTCCTGTTGCGGTCCATGCTGCGTACGCAGACGCCGGATCGCAATCACGTCGCGTCTCTGCGCGGGTTCCTGGATGGATCCCCGCCCCCGAACGAGGCGGTCAACGCCTGCTTCGCCCTGGCCAAGGAGCTCGAAGACCTGGGCGAGCACCGGGATTCGTTCGAAACGCTCCGGACCGGCGCCGCGCTTCAGAAACGCCTGATCCGTTACCGGCTGACCGATGAACTCGCGAACATCCGCGGGCTGCTGGAGACGTTCCGGCCGGAGGCATTCGACGCGATTCCCGAATCCGGAGCGACCGAATCGCCGGTGTTCATCGTCGGCCTGCCGCGCACCGGGACGACGTTGGTCGAGCGCCTGGTCACGCGAGGTGGAGACGTGCGCTCGGCAGAAGAGATCTACGATTTCACGCTGGCGTTCACGTCCGTCATTAACGAGTACCTGGCCGCGAACCCCGAACGGGGGCTGTCGCCGCTCGCTGCGGCGCTGGAAGTGGACTACGGTGAAATCGCCCGCCGCTACCTGGCCAACATGCGCGGCATGCTCGGCGACGCGTCGGTGTACCTGGACAAGACGCCCTTCAACTACCTTTATTGCGGCCTGATCCGCAAGGCGTTTCCGCGGGCGCGAATCATCCACATGGTTCGGGATCCGATGGACGCCTGCTACGCGGTGTTCAAGACCCTGTTCTCGCGGGCCTACTTTTACTCCTACGACCTGGACGACCTCGCCGCGTATTATGTCGCGTACCGCGAGACCATGGACCACTGGCATCGACTGATGCCCGGCGCGATACTCGACGTGCGCTACGAGGCGCTGGTGTCGGACCCGTTGACGGTGTCCCGGCAGATCGCCGAGTTCGTCGGTATCCCGTGGTCGGAGGAGATGGTCGAAATCGAGGACAGCTCGCGGGCGTGTTCGACGGCGAGCGCCGCGCAGGTCCGGGAACCGATTTACACGAGTTCGATCGGGCGCTGGCGCAACGTGGCGGACGGGATGGAGCCCGTGCGGCAACGATTGGAAGCCGCGCGCCTGGTGGACGAAAATGGAAACCCGACGGCGTAGACCGAGCCGACGGCGCTGAACGGGTTTCGGGGTAAACAGCGATGAGCAAGAAAAACGACACGGACAACGACGCATTCAGGGCGTGGTTCAAATCCGAACTCGACCGCGTGGTGGAGCAGATGATCAAGGCCCGCGCCGTGACCGGCGTGGCGATCGACGCGACGCCGATGTGGGCGGTGCCGGACCGGATTCTGATCGCGAAAATCTGGTCCGCCGCGCAGAAAAGCCAGTTCATCTGGACGATTTCCGGCCCGGCGGTCGTCACCGACCATGTCGCCGGTTCCGTGGCCGTCAACCCGAAAGACGTGGCCAACCACTTCGCGCTCAAATGGCAGGCGGACGCCGAACGGATCCGCAGGCAGGCCGAAAACGCGGCCCTGACCGATTCCGCTCGCTCGGAAATGAAAAACCTGGCCGACAAGCTGGTGCGGGATGCGGAAGCGCTGTTCGACATGACGCGGCAGGACGATATCTGGAGCTGAGGCTGCCGCCCGACCGGCCGCCGAGGAAGCCGGCGGCATGGACCTTCGCAGGACCGGGGCGGAACCGTTCGTTCAGGGGCTGCACGACCAGTGCCGCCCGCGCGATTCTGCGTCTCGCTCGAACCCGATTACCGGCTTTCGTGCCCGCCGCTCACGGCTGACGCCCGGCGGCCGCGGTGTCCGTTGCGACGCTCACAAGATGTAGCGGCTCAGGTCCTCGTTGCCGGCCAGCGCGTCAAGGTGCTCGTCGACGTAAGCGGCATCGATCGTGAACGCCTCGCCACTGCGGTCCGGCGCCTCGTAGGACACGGTGTCCAGCAGGCGCTCGAGCACCGTGTGCAGGCGCCGTGCACCGATGTTCTCGGTCGATTCGTTGACCTGCCACGCGATCTCCGCGATGCGGCGCACGCCCTCGTCGGTGAATTCCAGCCGCACGCCCTCGGTGTTCATCAGGGCGCGGTACTGTTCGGTCAGCGAGGCCTGCGGCTCGGTCAGGATGCGCGTGAAATCCTCAACCTCGAGTGCGCGCAGTTCGACCCGGATCGGCAGGCGGCCCTGCAGTTCGGGGATCAGGTCCGACGGCTTGGACAGGTGAAAGGCGCCCGAGGCGATGAACAGGATATGGTCGGTCTTGACCATGCCGGAGCGGGTCGACACCGTGCACCCCTCGACCAGCGGCAGCAGGTCGCGCTGCACGCCCTCGCGCGAGACGTCGGCGCCGGCGTACTCGGAGCGGCGCGCCACCTTGTCCAGTTCGTCGATGAACACGATGCCGTTCTGCTCCGCGTTCTCCAGCGCCTGCTGCTTGATCTCTTCCTCGTTGACCAGCTTGGCGGCTTCCTCCTCGATCAGGATCGGCAGGGCGTCCCGGATTTTCATGCGGCGCTTCTGCTTGCGGCCACTGCCCATGTTCTGGAACAGCCCCTGCAGCTGGCTGGCCATCTCTTCCATGCCGGGCGGCGTCATGATGTCCACGCCCATCTGGGCGGAGACGTCGAACTCGATCTCCTTGTCGTCCATCTCGCCGTGCACCACGCGGTAGCGCAGTTTCTGGCGCGTCGCGCCGTCACCGGTCGATTCCGGCGCCGGCTCGTTGGCGAAACCGATGCCCGGCGTGCTCTGCGGGCGTGGCAGCAGGCAGTCGACCACGCGGTCGTAGGCCGCGTCCTCCGCGCGGGAGCGCACGCGGGCCATCGCCTGCTCGCGGGTCATCTTGACCGAGGTGTCGACGAGATCGCGAATGATCGATTCCACGTCCTTGCCGACGTAGCCCACCTCGGTGAACTTGGTCGCCTCGACCTTGATGAACGGCGCGTTGGCCAGCTGGGCCAGGCGGCGCGCGATTTCCGTCTTGCCGACGCCGGTCGGTCCGATCATCAGGATGTTCTTGGGCGTGATCTCGGCGCGCAGGTCCTCGTCGACCTGCATGCGGCGCCAGCGGTTGCGCAGTGCGATGGCCACGGCGCGCTTGGCGTCGGACTGGCCGATGATGTGGCGGTCCAGTTCCTGGACGATTTCACGGGGGGTCATTTGGGACATGGCTTGGGGCTTCCTGGTGTTTTGGTCGACCGCCGGGCGCGGTTGCAGCCGCGCGTCGCCGGGCGACCGGGTCGCGCCTGAAGGCGCTCCTCCGTTCGTGTTTCGCCTATGCGTCGACTTCGAGTGTCTCGACCGTCAGGTTCGCATTGGTGTAAATACAGATATCCGCGGCGATCTCCAGCGCCTGCCGGGCGATCGCCTCGGCGTCGAGTTCGGTGTTGCGCAGCAGCGCCAGTGCGGCGGCTTGCGCGAACGGGCCGCCGGAGCCGATCGCGATCAGGCCGTGTTCCGGCTGGATCACGTCGCCGTTGCCGGAGATCAGCAGGGAATTTTCCTTGTCGGCAATCGCCAGCAGCGCTTCGAGGCGGCGCAGCGCGCGATCGGTGCGCCAGTCTTTCGCCATCTCGACAGCCGCCCGGACCAGGTGGCCCGAGTGCTTTTCCAGCTTGCCCTCGAAGCGCTCGAACAGCGTGAAGGCGTCGGCCGTGGCGCCGGCGAAGCCGGCCAGCACCTGGTCCCGGTACAGGCGGCGCACCTTGCGGGCGTTCGCCTTCATGACGGTGTTGCCGAGCGTGACCTGGCCGTCGCCGCCCATGACGACGAGGTTGCCGCGCCGGACCGAGCAGATGGTGGTGCCGCGATACTGTTCCACGATGGACTCCTCAAACTGGCTGGTGAAGGCGGCTGCCGCCGCCCCGTCATGCCTGCAAAGTGGGGATAGGGCCGGTTCAAAACAACCGGCTGCGGAAGGCCGGCGCTATCGACAGTGTTTCCGTCAGGCGGCACAATCCGGAGTCGATGATCACCGAACTCTTCATGGCGCTGCTCAAGGCCGGTCTGCCGGTCGCCGTGACCGCCTGGTTCCTGGCCTGGTGGGCGTTGCGCAACGGCTATCTCGGCAACGTCGAGGGGCTGCGCGACGTCGAGCGCGAGATCAAGCGCCTGAGCAAGGACAAGGACAAGCGCAAGCAGGCCGACGTGGTGCAGCGCAAGTGGCTGGCCCTGGGCGGCGGATTCTACGGCGTGGTCGCGTTCCTGACCTGGCTGGTAATCGAGGGTCGGGACCTGTGGAATCTCGTTCGTTCGTTCGAGGGCTTCAGCGCTTTCCTGGCCGCGATTTCGTTCGACATGCTCATCGGCATCTTCATCGAGGCGATCACCAATACGTTCCTCGCCATCGCCTGGCCGGTTTACTGGATGCAGGGTTTTCGCGGCGAACACCTGTGGGCCTGGTTCGTCGCGGCGTACGTCGGCTACTGGGCCGGCAGCCAGCTGGCGATCCGGCAGTACCGGGCGCGGCGGATCGACGATGGCGACGGCGCGTGCTGAGCGCGCTGACCTTCGCCCCGGGCTGGACTATGCTCGGGTTAGAACGGTCGTCCGGCGCCGCCGCGCCGGTACAGCGGTTGCGTCTTTCCACACCAACGAACCCCGGGAGGGAATGATCCATGTCGTTAGCAAAGAAATCCGCCGCCGAGTTCATCGGCACATTCTGGCTGGTGTTCGGCGGCTGCGGGTCCGCCGTTCTGGCGGCCGGCATCCCCGACGTCGGCATCGGGTATGCGGGCGTGGCGCTGGCCTTCGGTCTGACGGTGCTGACCATGGCGTTCGCCATCGGCCACATCTCGGGCTGTCACCTCAACCCGGCCGTGTCGCTGGGTCTCGCCGTCGCGGGCCGGTTTCGCTTCGCGGAGTTGCCCGCATACGTGGTTGCCCAGGTGCTGGGCGCCATTCTCGCCGCCTGGGTCCTCTACTGGATCGCCAGCGGTGCGCCGGGCGGCTACGACCTCGCGAACGGCCTGGCGGCGAACGGGTATGGCGAACATTCCCCGCACGGTTATTCGATGCAGGCGGGTTTCGGGGCCGAGGTGGTGCTGACGCTGATGTTCCTGTTCGTCATCCTGGGCGCGACCGACAAGCGGGCGCCGGCCGGTTTCGCGCCGATCGCGATCGGCCTGTGCCTGACCCTGATCCACCTGATCAGCATCCCGGTCACCAACACCTCGGTAAACCCGGCGCGCAGTACCGGTCCGGCGCTCCTGGTCGGCGACTGGGCGCTGGCCCAGCTGTGGCTGTTCTGGATCGCGCCCCTGGCCGGCGCGGCGATCGCCGGGCTCGTTTACCGCTGGTTCGAGAACGGGAAGTCCTGAGCGGTCAGGACTTCTTCTTCGCCCGTGGATGCGCCTTGTCGTAAACGCGGGCAAGGTGCTGGAAATCGAGGTGGGTGTAAACCTGCGTCGTGGAGATGTCGGCGTGGCCGAGCAGTTCCTGCACGGCCCGCAGGTCGCCCGACGATTCGAGCAGGTGGCTGGCGAAGCTGTGGCGCAGCAGGTGGTGATGAACGTGCTGCGGCAGACCCTGTTTGCGGGCCCAGTGCCGGATCCGCGACTGGATGGTGCGGACCGCGATCGGCGTGCCGCGCTGGCTGACGAACACGCACGGCACCTCGAAACCGGCGAAGTTGCCGCGCACGCGGCGCCAGGCGTCCAGCGCGTGTACCGCGTACCGGCCGATCGGCACCAGCCGGGTCTTGTTGCCCTTGCCGGTGACGCGCAGCAGGCCGGAGGCCGTGTCCAGCTGGTCCCAGGTGAGCGTGGCCAGTTCCGACAGGCGCAATCCCGAGGAGTAGAACAGCTCCAGCATCGCCTTGTCACGGATTTCCAGCGGCGTTCGCGGCTCGAAGTCCAGCAGGCGCGCGACCGCGTCGGTGTCGAGCGTGGCCGGCAGCTTCTTGGCCGCGCGCGGCGCTTTGACCGCCGCGGCCGGGTTGGCGTCGGCCAGTCCCTCGCGCATCAGGTAGCGATAGTAGCTGCGGATCGCGGAAAGCAGGCGCTGGATGCTGCGCGGGCCGAGGCCCGCGCGGTGCCGCCGGGTGATCAGGCCGCGGACGTGGTGCTCGTCGACTCGGCGCGGGTCATCGATCTCGTGGCGGGCCAGCTCCGTCGCCAGCGCATCGAGGTCGCGCCGATAGGCCGCTACGGTATTCGGCGACAGGCGGCGCTCATGCGTCAGGTAGTCGAGGAATTCCGCCTGGCCGCGCATGCCCGGGCCGTCAGGCCGAGCGGCGCTGCTCGGTCGGCCGTGACAGCGCGAGACGGGCGGCGATCACGTCCGCCAGCAGGCCGAGAAACAGGGTGCCCATGCCCGGGAAGAAACGGTCGGGGTCTTCGCTGCCGAGCGCCATCAGGCCATCGCGGCCCTGCAGGCCCAGCGGCACCAGGGCGGTCGACCGCACCTGTTCCGCCCGCGCGCCGAACAGAAACCCGAGCTTGCTCTCGCTCAGGCGGCCGCAAAGCGCCTGTCCGTCATCGAGCAGTTTGCGGAAGGGGTCCAGCGCGGCATCCTCACGGGTGACGGCGAAAACGTCGTCGCCGGCGTCCGCGGCGGCCGCCGGATCGAACAGGCAGAGACTCAGCACCTCGATGCCGAAGTCGTCGCGCAGCGCGTGGCCGAGCCGGTCGAAGAACGCGCCGGGCGCCTCGATCGGCATCAGCTCCAGGGTCAGCCGGTGCAGTCGCGACATCAGTTGCTCGTTTTCCGCGGCGACGTTGACCAGGCGATTCAGGCGGTCGCGCAGATCCGCGTTCGCGGTGCGCAGCTGTTCGACCTGGCGCTCGATCAGGGACACCGCGGATCCGCTGCCGTGCTGCAGTTCCAGCTGTTCCAGCAGGTCGGGGTGTTCGGTCAGAAAATCGGTGTGTTTGCGGAGATAGCTGGCGACAACGTCCTCGAGAGCTGCCTTGTCGTCACTCATTCATGATCCCTCTGAATACGTGTTCGGCCGGCCCCTTCATCGACACCGGGGCCGCGTTTCCGGGCCACTGTATCACAAGACGGCCGCCCGGCAGAAAGACCTCGACGCGCTCGTCGACCTGGCCGAAACGGCGCAGTATGGCGACCGCCGCGCAGGCGCCCGAGCCGCAGGCCAGGGTTTCGCCCGCGCCCCGTTCGACGACCCGCAGATCGATGGCGCCGCGGCCTCGCAGCGCGGCGAACCCGACGTTGACGCCTTCGGGAAAGGCGGCGTGGCCGCCCAGCCAGGCGCCGATCGCAGGAATGTCCGCATCGTCCGTCGAGTCGCGGATCAGCAGGGCGTGCGGGTTGCCGAGCCAGGCGGCGCCGAAGGCCAGCCGCCCCCAGGGCGATTCGAGACGGTACTGCCCCCGTTCGCCCGTCAGCGTCAGCGGCACGCGTTCCGGGTCGAACACCGGAACGCCCATGTCGAGCTCGAACTCGCCGTCGTCGCAGTGCCGCACGGTGACGACGCCGGCCGGACTCTCCAGCGTGTAGGGCCGCCCCGGGTACTCGCCGTTGCGGGCGATGTGGAGGGCGACGCAGCGGGCGCCGTTGCCGCACTGGCCGGCGGGCGTGCCGTCGGCGTTCCAGATTTCGTAGCGCAGCAGGTGCGCCGGGTCGTTAGGGGCGTGCAACAGAAGAATCTGGTCACAACCGACGCCGCGATGCCGGTCGGCCAGGGCGCGGGCCGTTTCGGGACCGGGTTCGAAGACCTCGCTGCGCAAATCGATCAGCACGAAGTCGTTGCCGGCGCCGTGCATCTTGTGGAATTGCAGGCTCACGGTCGGATCGATGCCGGTCGCGCGCCCCGGCTACGGGCGCGGCGCGCCCTCGTCTTCGTCGTCCTCGTCGGCCGGCGGCGTCGCCGCGGGCTGTTCCGGCACCGTTCGGGGCGGCTCGTCCGGCAGGTACAGCGGGCCGCTCTGTCCACAGGCGGCGAGCAGCAGAACGAGCGCCAGGGCGGCGGTCGCGACCTGCGTCGGACGGGGCGTGCTGCGGTCGTTTTCCATCGGCGCTCGGTGTAAAAAGGGCTGCTACACTATACGCCATGACGACAGCGGATTCAGCCGCCTGACCGGGGCTCGCAGGACATGAACGAGAGCGTCGAAAAGGATTTCACGGACCGGCCGGCGGGGGTCTATCCGCCCACGTTCTGCAACTGGCGCCTGCTGCTCGCCGTCATGGTGATCACCGAAGTCTCCGTGGTCCTCGTCGGACTCGGGCCGGGCGGGTTTCCGGGTTGGCGCTGGCTGCTGACCGCCAGTGTCTACGCCCAGTGGATGGCCCTGTTCTGCGCCGCCGGCCTGTGTGTTTCGAGCGGCTGGACGCGGCGCTTCTCGACCGACGGCGCCTGGGTGTTCAGCTGGCTGATCGTGCTGTTCCTGGCGATGATCTTCAGTTTCGCGGCCTGGCTCGGGGCCGGCATCAGCAGTCCCGGCTTGTTGCCGGACGACATCGGCATGTTCGTGTTCAAGAACGTGTTCGCCGTCGGCCTCGTGGCGCTCGTGTTCTTTCGTTACCTGGTGATCCGCGCCCGCTGGAAAGCCCAGTTGCTGGCCCAGGCCGAGGCGCGCGTGCAGGCCCTGCAGGCCCGCATCCAGCCGCATTTCCTGTTCAACAGCCTGAACACGATCGCCAGCCTGGTGCATGACGATCCCGACAATGCCGAGGCGGCCACGCTGGACCTGGCCGACATTTTTCGCGGCAGCATGCGCCGGGCCGACCAGCTCATTTCACTGGAAGAGGAACTGAAGCTGGCGCGCCAGTATCTCGACATGGAGCAGCGGCGGCTCGGTGAGCGGCTGCAGATCGAGTGGCGGGTGGACGAACTGCCCCGGGGCGCGGCCGTGTTGCCGCTGATGTTGCAGCCCCTGCTCGAGAACGCGGTTGCGCACGGAATCCAGCCCCGGTCCGAGGGCGGCACGCTGAGCGTGTACGGGCGCGGCGAAAATGACCGGGTGGTCATCACGATCGGCAACCCGCTGGCCCCGGACGGCGCTTCGACCGGTGGCCACGGCATGGCGATTCGCAACATCCGTGAACGGCTGGCGCTGGCCTGGGGCAGCCGGGCGGAGCTGTTCACCAACCGGGATTCCGAACGATTCTATGCAGTGATGGTGGTGCCCTATGTGGAACGTACTGATCGTTGACGACGAGCAGCCGGCGCGCGATCGCCTGCGCCGCCTGCTGGAGCCGATGTCCGACTACGCGGTGGCCGGCGAGGCCCGGAACGGCGCCGAGGCGCTGGAGCAGATCCGCACACTCGGTCCGGATATCGTGTTGCTCGACATCTCCATGCCCGCCATGGACGGCATGGCCCTGGCGCAAACCCTGCAGGACAGCGGTGCGGCGCCGGCGATCGTCTTCTGCACGGCGTACCAGGACCAGGCGCTCAACGCATTCGAAGTGGAAGCGGTCGATTACGTGGTCAAGCCGGTGCGCGCCGAGCGCCTGGCCAAAGCGCTGGAAAAGGCGAGCCGCTACGTGGGGGAGGCCGACGAGGAAGCGGACGAGAAGCATTTCCTGCGCTCGACGGTTGGCGGCAAGGTCGTCCTGACGCCAATCGCCCGCGTGATCTGTCTGCTGGCCGAGGACAAGTACACCACGGTGGTCCACGAGAAGGGGGCGACGGTGGTCGACGAGTCGTTGACGGAACTCGAAAACTGCTATCCTGCGCTGTTTTTCCGCATCCACCGCAACGCGCTGGTCTCGCGCCGGCACCTGCGCGGCCTGGAGCGGACCCCGGAAGGCACGACGCACGCGCTGCTCAGCGGCACCGATCGCAAACCCGAGGTCAGCCGGCGCAACGTGTCTTCCCTCCGTAAACTGCTGAGCGAGATCGCATGAAGAAAAAAATCGTCATCGCAACCCGCAAGAGCGAACTGGCGATGTGGCAGGCCCGTCACGCCGAGGCGCTGTTGCGCGAAACCCACCCCGGGCTCGACGTCGAGCTGCTGCCGATGGTGACGCGTGGCGACATCATCCTGGACCAACCGCTGGCGCGAATCGGCGGCAAGGGGCTGTTCCTGAAAGAGCTCGAAAAGGCGCTGCTGAGCGGCGAGGCCGATATCGCGGTGCACTCGATGAAGGACGTGCCCGTCGAGGACGCGCCCGGCCTGGAAGTGGACGTGCTGCTCGCCCGCGCCAATCCCTTCGACGCGCTGCTCAGTCGCGCGGGCCAGTCGCTCGACGAGTTGCCCGCCGGCGCCCGGGTCGGCACCAGCAGCCTGCGGCGGCAGTGCCAGCTGCGCGCCCTGCGGCCGGACCTGGAGGTCCGCGACCTGCGCGGCAACGTGAATACCCGCGTGCGCAAGCTGCAGGAAGGCGAATACGACGCCATCGTGCTGGCCTGCGCCGGGCTCGAACGGCTGGGCATGGGCGGCCTGATCACCGAGGTGCTGCAGCCGCCGCGCTGGTTGCCAGCCGGCACGCAGGGCACGATCGGCATCCAGCATCGCAGCGGCGACGACGCCGTCGCGGCGCTGATCCGGCCGCTGGCCGACGCTGAGACGACCCTGCGCACGCGCGCCGAGCGGCGCGTGGCGACGTTGCTGGAAGGCAGTTGCCAGGTGCCGCTGGCGGTGTTCGCCGAGCTCGAATCCGGGCAGGTCCGCGTCACCGGCATGGTCGGGACGCCGGATGGCGCCCGCGTTCTGCGCGCGCAGCGGGCCGGGCCGGTGGCCGATCCGGAGGGGCTGGCGAGCCGCGTTGCCGAAGAGCTTCTCGCGCAGGGCGCCGGCGAGATCATCGCCGCGCTCCGCTGAGGCATGGACAACGCCCCGAGTCACGTCCTGCTGACGCGGCCGTTGCCGGAATCCGAAGCGCTGGCCGGATTGCTGGCGCCGCTCGGCCTGGAGCCCGTCATCCTGCCGGCGTTCGATTACCGGGGGCAGGCGCTGGCCGAGGCGCAGCCGGACGATTTCGATCTGCTGGACCGGGCCACGGAGGCCGATCTCATTATCTTTACGAGCCCGCGGGCGGTGGCGCACGGCCTGACGCAACTGCCGCCGGCGGCGCTCGGTCGGGCGCAGGTCTGCGCGATCGGACCCGCGACGGCCCGGGAACTCGCCCGGGCGGGTATTCGCGCCCGCGTCGCCCCGGCCGGCGGTTACACCAGCGAAGCCCTGCTCGAGAGCCTGGCGCCCGGTCCGGGCTCAGGGTCCCGGGCGCGCGCCTTCATCGTCGCTGCGCCGGGCGGGCGTGAAAAACTGGCGCACGGGCTTGGCGGACTGGGGTGGCGGGTTCACATGCTGTGGGCCTACCGCGCGGAGCCGGCGTCGCTGCCGGCGAGCGAACTCGAACGGCTGGGCCATGCGCGCCTCGTGCTGTCGGTCTGGACCAGCGGCAACACCCTCAAGGCGTTGTCGCAACGGTTGCCCACGGCGGCCTGGTTTCGCGTCTGTCACGGGCCCTGGGTGGTCATCTCGGAGCGGCTCGAGCGGTTGGCGCGGGCCTACGGCCCGGAGCGCATCGTTCGCGCGAGCGGCCCGGACAACGCAGCCATCGTGGCCGCGGTCCGCGCGGTGCTCGGCTGACGGCGGCGAAAAGGTGAACTGCGGCCCTCTTTTGGTTACGATTTCCTTTTCCCCTTCAGCGACGGCGGGCACCAGCGGGTGAACACGGAACACAGCGACCACGAATCGAACGACCTCGATCATGCGTCCGGTGACAACGGGCGTTCCGCCGCGGACGGCGACGAACGTCCCGAGGCGCCGGAATCCACCGAGCCGGAACGGGCGCCGCCTCCGCAGCGCAGCGGGCGGTTCATCGCCTTCATCGCACTCCTGTTTTCGCTGGCCGCACTGGCCGGCGCCGCGTGGATGTGGTGGCAGGACCAGGGCGCCGGCGAGGCGGAACAGACCCGCCTGATGACCGAAATCGCCCGCCTCGACGGGGGCGACGATGAATTGCGGCTGCGCATCCGGGAACTGCGTGACGAGCTGGATGCGCTGGCTTCCGGCGACGTCACCGCCGAGTTCCGCGCCATGCAGCAGCGGATGGAAAGCGATCGCGCGCAGTTCGCCCGCCTCGAGCAGACGATCCGCGAGCAAATGGCGCTTTCGCGCTCGCTGCAGACCGCGACGGAGGCGATACAGGATCGATTGCAGGCCGCCGAGGCGGCGGTCACCGGCATGTCGACCCGCGAACTGGACGCCGGCGGTGAACTGGACCTGGCGGAGGTCGATTACCTGCTGCGGCTGGCGAACGAGCGCCTCAAGCTGTTCGCCGACCCCGTGGCCGCCGACGCCGCGCTGGAAGTCGCCGATCAACACCTCGCCGCGCTGGACAATCCGATGTACCTCGGCGTTCGGCAGGAAATCGCCACCGCGCGGCGCGCCCTGGCGGGTATCGACGTGCCCGATTACCTGGCGCTCGCGGACCGGCTCGACCACGTGCAGGAACGGATTCCCGGGCTGACGTTCCGAGGCGAGGCCGCCGCGGCCGCCGCGCCACCGGAAACCGCGGAGTCGGGCTGGTGGGCGAAGGCCAAAAGCGTCTTCTCCAGCCTGGTCACGGTGCGCCGCGCGACCGAGGCCGAGGGGCGGCTGAGCATCGAGGACAAGGACTATGTGCGCCAGCGGACCTGGCTGCAGGTCGAGGTCGCCCACCTCGCGCTGATGCGTCGTGACGAGGCCTCGTTCCGCAACGCCCTGGATCGCGTGAAAGAATCCCTTTCGACGTGGTTCGAAGCAGATGACCCCACGTTCGAATCTGTTATGCGCGAAATCGACGCATTACGTGCGGTCGATATCGAGCCGGACGTGCCGGACATCACGGCGCCCTGGTCCCAGCTTCGCGTCCTGCGCGGCGACCGGCCGCGGCCCGCGGCGCCGCCTGCCGCACCGGAAGGCGCGAGCGAGCCCGCGGCGGAAACGCCGGCCGACGGGGAAGCGCAGGGATGAAAACGGCGTTCCTGGTCGTCTTTGCGATCCTGCTGGCGCTGCTGGCGGCCGCGCTGGCGCCGGTGTTCAAGGCCGACCCGGGCATGGTCCAGGTTCATTTTCGCGGGTGGACGGTGGAAACCAGCGTGCTGGTGCTGGTGCTGGGCATCCTCCTGCTGTGGGCCCTCGTCTGGGCGCTGATCCGCTTGTGGCAGATGCCGGCCCGCGCCGCTCGCCGGGTTCGTGAACAGCGGGCCATGGTTCAGCTGGAGAAGGGCCTGCTGGCGCTGAACGAGGGGGACTGGGAAACCGCCGAGCGGGCCCTGGAGAAATCGGCGAGCAGCCATGGCCGGACGACGGCCCGTTACCTCGCCGCCGCGGAGGCGGCCGACGGCCAGGCCGCCGGCGACCGCGCCGAGCGCTACCTCGAACAGGCCGATACGCGCAATCGAAAGCAACGCTTCCTGGTCGAATTGACGCGCGCACGCATCCTGGTTTCCAACGGCGATTACGAGAAAGCCCGGCCGATACTCGAGGACCTGCAACGGAAACGCCGCAAGCATCCCCAGGTGCTGGATCTGCTGTCGCGCTGTTACACCGAGCTCGGCGACATGGAATCGCTCATGCGCCTGTTGCCGATCATGTTGAAAACCGACCTGCTCGACCCGGAGCGCGCCGCCGAGCTGAAACAGCAGGCGGCCGTGATCGAGCTCCAGCACAGCGCCGATGCCGAGGCGCTGCAGGCGGGCTGGCGCAGCCTGCCCAAGGCGATGCAGCGCGAGAACAGCGTGATCCTGGCTTTCGCGGAACGCGCGATCCGGCTCGACGCGGCCGCGCTGACCGAAGAGGTGATTCGCGCGAGCCTCAAGCGCGAATGGGATCCGAGCCTGTTGCCGGCCTACGGCGAAGCGGGCCCCGATGACGCCAGCAAGCGCATGCGCCAGTGCGAAAAGTGGCTTGGCGCCCATCCGGAAGAACCGCTGCTGCACCTCGCGCTGGGTCGCCTGTGCGCCCGGGAAGAGTTGTGGGGCAAGGCGCGCGAACACCTCGTGCGCGGCCTCGAACTCGAGCCGTCGGTGGCCGGGTACGACTCCCTCGGTCAGCTGCTCGAGCGCAAGGGCGAGCTCGAGGTGGCGATGGCCTGCTTCCGCAATGCCCTGCGCATGAGCCAGGGACGTGATCCCCTGCCACTGCCGGGGGAACTTGCGCGGCTGGAGTCGCCGGGCGCGAAGCCGAAGGTCTGAGGCTGCGCGGCGTTGTCCGCCGTTCGCCTGTCGCTCTGACGAGTTGTTCTTGCCCTCCGGCGAGGCGCGGGGCAACCGCACAGCCCGGTTCCGGGAGCGCTCGAGTACGTCCTGTATCGCCCGGATGACGACATCCGGGTCGTCCTACAGCCCGGAACCGGGCTGGCCGGCATACCCTTTGGCGCGGCGGAAGCGCGTTCAGTGTGGCCGCGCGAGCACGCGGACGGGAACGTCGAGGCCGAATTCGAAGGAATCGTAGAACAGGCGGTCGGGCTGCACGCCGTGGGCGCGGAACGCGCTCTTGGCGGACTCGATCATGGCCGGCGGGCCGCTCATGTAGACGTCGAAGCCGGACAGGTCGGGGTGCGCGGCCAGCACGGCGTCGTGCACCAGGCCCTGAAAGGCGTCGAGGTCGGCCGGCGGCGTTTCGTCGGAGACGGCGCGGGTGTAGTGGATGTGGGCGTGTTTGCGGGACCACAAGGCGGGCAGTTGGTCGAGGTAGAGTTCCGCGGCGGTGCGCGCGCCCCAGAACAGGTGGATTTCGCGCTCGTCGCCCGCTTCCAGCAGGTTCTCGATCATCGACTTCAGCGGCGCGAAACCGGTGCCGCCGCCCATCATGATCAGCGGGCGCTCCGGTGCGTCGTTGCGGACGAAAAAGTTGCCCTGGGGGCCTTCGAAGCGCAGGATGTCGCGCTCCTTGAGTTCGTCGAACACGAAACCGGTGAAGTCGCCGCCCTCGACGTGGCGGATGTGCAGTTCGATCTCGTTTTCAAGCGAGGGGCAACTGGCGATCGAAAAGGCGCGCCGCTTGCCGCCCTGGGGCAACAGCTCGACGTACTGTCCGGCGAGGAACTGCAGGCGTTGCGCGCTGGGCAGGCGCAGCACGAGCCGGACGACGTTGTCCGCCAGGAACGATTTCTCGACCACCCGCGCCGGCAGCATGCGGATCTGGATATCGCGTACGGCCTCGATCTCGCGGGCCTCGATGACCAGGTCCTCGAGCGGCTCGGCCTGGCACAACAGCGCCTGGCCGTCCGCGATTTCGCATTTCTCCAGCGCCAGCGGCGGATGGAACGGGTAGTGCACCTCGCCGCTCTCGAGGCGTCCCTTGCAACTGCCGCAGGTGCCGTTCTTGCACGAATAGGGCAGCATCACGCCCTGGCGCAGTGCCGCTGCAAGGACGCTCTCGCCCTCGTTGACGACGAAGGATTTGCCGTTCGCGGCAAGCGTGACTTTGAATTGCTTCACATAACTCTCCGGGGTGAGCCGTTCATTTTCGCCGATTGTCGCACCATGTGGTAGGCTTGCGCCGGTTCGACCGGCAACATCAGGCCACGCGCGACATGCTCGCTTACCTCAGGCTCGTTTACAGACTTCCGCTGCTGCTGCTGCATCTCCTGCTGGGCACGCCCGTCACCGTGGTGACGCAATACCGTCCGTTCCGGGACCTGCGGCTCGGCGGACGTCCATTGAGCGAGGTGACGGCCGTACTCTACATGCGCACCATCTGCCGACTCTTCGGCCTGCACATCGAACAGATCGGTGCGGTCGGCGCGGGCGCGCGCCTGCTGGTCGCGAACCACATTTCCTGGCTGGACATTCCGTTGATCAATAGCATGGCGGCCGTCAGCTTCGTTTCCAAGGCCGAAATCAACGACTGGCCGGTGATCGGGTTGATGGCGCGATCCGGGCGCACGGTCTTTCACCAGCGCGGCAGCCACGATTCGGCCAGCGGTGTCGCCACGGTGATGGCCGAGCGCCTCGCGGCCGGCGGCCGGGTCGCGATCTTTCCGGAGGGCGGGATCCGGCCGGGGCACGGCGTCAAGCGATTCCACGGCCGGATGTTCGCCGCGGCGATCGACAGCGGCGCCCCGGTGCAGCCGGTCATGTTGCGCTACCTGCGCGATGGCGGACACGATCCCGACATGACGTTTTTGCCCGGCGAGCACTTCGTCGGCAATTTCTTCCGCCTGCTGCGGCAGGGCCCCTGCACGGCGCACGTCGAGGTGCTGCCGGAACTCGAATCGACGGGCAGGCAGCGCCGCGAGCTCGCGGCGCAGGCGGAGGCCGCGGTTCGCGCGGCGTTCGAGGCCGACATTGCGCGCAGCTGACGCGTTCGCGGCCTTTCGACCGCCGCTGAGCCTGCGCAGCGGTCACCTGCAGTCCCTGCTCGGCAGCAGCGTCCTGCGGCGCCGGACGGTGCGGCGCCGCGCCGCCGATCTGTGCAGCCGCGCCGAGGTCTGGACGCTGGACGGCGGCGACGGCGTCCGCCTGCAGGGGCTGTACACACCGCAGGCGCAGGGCAGTCGCGGGCTCGCCGTCCTGTTGCACGGCTGGGAAGGCAACGTCGATTCGAACTACATCCTGGGCAGTGGCGCCCGGCTGTTCGCGGCCGGTTTCGACGTGTTCCGGCTCAATTTTCGCGACCATGGCGACACGCACCATCTCAACCCCGGTCTCTTCCACTCCTGCCGGCTGGAGGAGGTGGTGCATGCCCTGGGCGACCTGCAAAGCCGCCTCGAGGCGCGGAACTGGTGCCTGGCGGGTTTTTCACTGGGGGGTAATTTTTCCCTTCGCGTCGGTTTGCGCGCCGCCGGGGCCGGCCTCGACATCGGCCGCATCGTCGCCGTCTGCCCGGTTATCGATCCGGCCCGGGCGATGGTGTCGATGGAGCGCGGGATGCGTTTCTACGAACGCTATTTCGAACGCAAGTGGTCGCGTTCGCTGAAGGCCAAGCAGGCCGCCTTTCCGGAACTCTACGCGCACGAAACCTGGTACGACATCAAGAGCCTGCGTGCGCGTACGCACTACCTGGCGACCCGGCATGCCGGGTTTGCGAGCGCGGACGCCTATTTCGAAGGTTATTCGATCGCCGGCGGGCGCCTGGCGCGTCTTTCCGTGCCGGCGACCCTGCTGACCGCGATGGACGACCCGATCGTTCCGGTCGATGACTTTCACCGCCTGCCGGACAACCCGAACCTGGAACTGATCATTACCCGCTACGGCGGGCATTGCAGCTTTCTGAAGAACTGGCGGTTCGACAGCCTGGCCGAAGAACTGATCGAGCAGCGGTTCGACGCGGCGAGCCACGCCGCGCCGGCGGTCAAAGCGCCGGAATCCTGAAGAAGCGCCGCGCATTGGCCGTGGTCTCGGCCGCCAGGCGCTCGGGGTGTTCGTTGCGCACGGCCGCCAGCGTGCCCGCGATCCAGGGCAGAAAGCGCGGCTCGTTGCGGTGCGATTTGACCTTCGGCCGCAGGTTGCGCGGTTTCAGGTACGGGGCGTCGGTCTCGATCATCAGGCGGTCAGCCGGGATTTCGTCCAGGTAGTCCTTCATGTGCGTGCCGCGGCGCTCGTCGCAGATCCAGCCGGTGATACCGATGTGGCAGCCGAGCTCGAGGTAGTCCAGCAGTTCGTCGCGGCTGCCGGTAAAGCAGTGCACGACGACGTCCGAAAGCGCCGGGCGGTGCTCGCTGAGCATGGCGTGGAAGTCGTCGTGCGCGTCGCGCAGGTGCAGGAAGAGCGGCAGGCCGGTGTCCGCGCCGATGCGCAACTGGCGGGCGAAGGCATCGCGTTGCGCGTCGCGCGGCGAGAAATCGCGGAAATAATCGAGGCCGGTCTCGCCGACGGCGACCACCTCGTCCTGCGCCGCGAGGTCGCGCAGCAGCACATCCGTTTCGGGGGTGTAGTCCGCCGCGTGGTGCGGGTGGACGCCCGCCGTCGCGTACAGCACGCCGGGATGCCGCCGCGCGAGTTCCAGCGCCGCGCGGCTGCCGTCTGCGCTCGCACCGGTGACGATCATCTGCACGACGCCGGCCTGTCGGGCGTCCGCCAGCACCTCGTCGCGGTCGGCGTCGAAGCTGTCGTGGGTCAGGTTGCAGCCGATATCGATCAGTTCCATCGTCGAGCGGTTTCCATGGGTACCGTTTGCTGCGTGCTTGGCAGCGGGGCGCATTGTATCGGTTTTGTTGGAACCGCGCGCGGAACCCGTCAGAATAGCGGTTTTCCGACTCGAACGGTTCCCATGGCGATACCCTGGAACGCATATTGGCGCCTGATGCGGTTCGACAAGCCGATCGGAACGCTGCTGCTGTTGTGGCCGACATGGTGGGCCCTGCTGTTCGCGGGGGCGGGGCGCCCGAGCCTGAAGAACACGCTGATCTTCACCGCCGGCGTGATCCTGATGCGCGCGGCGGGCTGCGTGATGAACGACATCGCGGATCGCGATTTCGACCCGCACGTCGAGCGCACGCGCTGTCGGCCGCTGGCGGCGGGCGAACTGACGCTGCGCCAGGCGCTGGGGTTGTTCCTGGTCCTGATGTCGCTCGCCTTCGCCCTGGTGCTGATGACGAATGCGCTGACGATCAAGCTGGCGTTCGTCGGCGCGGCGCTTGCCGCCTCGTACCCGTTTTTCAAGCGGGTCACCCACCTGCCGCAGGTGGTGCTGGGCATCGCTTTCGGCTGGGGCATTCCGATGGCCTTTGCCGCGGAGACCGGCGCCATCCCGCTGCTGGCCTGGTTCCTGCTGGCCGTGAATACCCTCTGGTCCGTGATCTACGACACGCTGTACGCGATGGTCGACCGCGATGACGACCTCGCCGTCGGCATCCGGTCGACCGCCATCCTGTTCGGGCGTTACGACGTCGTGATCGTCGCCGTCCTGATGGTCGTCATGATCGCGCTGCTCGTGGCGCTCGGTCTGCGGCAGGAACTGGCCTGGGGCTGGTTCGCCGGCGTGGGGGCGGCGGCGGTGCTGTTCGCCCGGCAGATCATCATGGCGCGCGACCGCGACCGGAATGCCTGTTTCCGCGCGTTCCTGAACAACAACTGGGTCGGATTCCTGCTGTTCATCGGTCTCGTGCTGCACTTCTGGCAAAGGGGCGTGTACAGCGTCTGACACGGCGCCCCGTTCACGGCGGCGGCGCCCGCGCCGCGACCCAGAGCGAAACCGAGCGCACGCCCGCGCGCAACAGCGCCCGGGTGCAGGCCTCGAGCGTCGCGCCCGTGGTCATCACGTCATCGACCAGGGCGACGTGCTGCGGCAGGGGCGCCCGCCGACGGCGAGCGACCCGGAACGCGCCGCGCACGTTACGCCGGCGCTGGACGGCGTCGAGACCGGTTTGGGCGGCGGTTCGCCGCCCGCGTCGCAGCAGTCCGGCATCCACGCGCAGTCCGAGGTCGCGGCCGATCCGCCGGGCGAGCAGGTCGGCCTGGTTATAGCCGCGCGTGAAAAATCGCCAGGCGTGCAGCGGCACCGGCACGATCGCGTCCGCGTGCTGGCCGCTGCGGCGCAGGCTGCGGCTGAGCTCGACGGCCAGCACTTCGCCACTCGCCAGGCTGCGGTTGAACTTGAAGCGCTGCACGAGCTGGCGCACCGGGTAACGATACGCGAAGGCCGTCACGGCCCGGTTCCAGGGCGGGGGCGCGCTCAGGCAGGCGCCGCAGGTCGCGTCGGGATTGCCGGGCAGGGGCAATGCGCAACGCCGGCAGGCGTCACCGGCACGCGGCAACTCCGCCGCGCACGGCGCACACAGGTTCTGCGCGCCGGCGAATCGCCCACAGACCAGGCAATGACGCGGCAGGACGTAATCGAGCAGCCCATCCATACCCCAGGCTAGCGCGGTGCGTGCCCAGAGGCATGCGAATCCGGCTACGGCCCGTGCAGGAGATTCACCCGGCGCCGCGCGCCGCGATTTGGACTTCCTGCAGCCCGCCCATAGATTGAAGGCTTGCAACCGACCAGGAGCAGCCGTGTCTTCGGTTCCCGACATCCAGGCGCATTTCGACCGCATCGCCGCGGTTTACGACGGGCACGCCGCGTTGGAGCAGGAGGTCGGCCGGCGACTCGCTGCACGCACCGTCTTCCAGCAATACGATCCGTCGCGTATCGTGGATCTCGGCTGCGGCACCGGTTCGGGCGCGGCCGACCTGAAGTCGCGCTACCCCGGGGCCCTCGTGGCCGGGCTCGACTTCGCGCCGGCCATGCTGGCCCGCGCGCGCCGCAGGAGCCGGTTGCTGCGGCCCGTTCGAACGGTTTGCGCGGATATCGGCGAACTGCCGCTGGCGGCGCAGTCGGTCGACCTGGTGTTTTCGAACATGGCCGCCTTCTGGAGCCGCGACCCGGTGGGTTTCTTCGCTGAAGTCCGGCGCGTGCTGCGCCCCGGCGGCATGTTCCTTTTCAGCACGCTTGGCCGGGACACCTTCAGCCAGATGCGCGCGGCCTGGGCCGCGGTCGATCCCGCGGTCGAGGTGCCGGCGTTCCCGGACATCCTGGAAATCGGCGATGCGCTGGCGGCGGCCGGATTCGCCGAGCCGACGCTCGATACCGATTTCATCACGCTGGAATATCCGCGGCTCGCTGCGCTGTGCGAGGAGCTCGAGGCCACCGGTTCCAGTCTCCTGGTGCGCGGCTGGGCGCGCTGGTCGGAACGGGAGACCGAACTCGAGCAGGCCTGGCGGCCGTTGTCGCGCGAGGGGAAGTACCCGCTCGGTTACGAAATCGTTTACGGTGCGGCCTTCGGTCCGCCGGAGCCTGCGCGGCGCCGCAGCACGGATCCCGACGTCATTACGGTGCCGGTCGATTCCTTGCTCAAGTCGCGGCCATTGGCTATAGTGGAATCAGGTGCGTTCTTGAAATTCGCCTGACGGACAGTTCGATCAAACCGGGTTTGTCGTCCCCCCTTACGACACGCCTGGTTCGAGGCCGGTGTTCCCCTTGCACCAGGTCTCACGAAAGGGCCGGCGGACCCCTTGCCGGCCCTTTCTTTTATCCGGATTCAGGGCAGGTGCGGTCGCGCCAGGTACGCGTGGGACTGCATCTCGGTGAGGCGGCTCGCCGTGCGTTCGAATTCGAAGGCGAGGCGGCGCCCCCGGTACAGTTCGTTCACCGGCACGGCCGCCGACATCAGCAGCTTGACGTTGCGGTCGTAGAATTCGTCGACCAGGGTTATGAACCGGCGGGCGGCATCCGCATCCGCTTCGCCCAATTGCGGAACGTTCCCGAGCAGAACGGTATTGAAGGCCCGGGCGAGTTCGATGTAATCGATCGCGCCGCGCGGCTTGCCGCACAGCTCCTCGAACTCGAACCAGACCACGCCATCGCCGCGGCGCCGGGCGTGAAAAGCGCGTCCGTTGATGTCCAGCACGGGATCCATTCCGGCTTCCGCGGCGATCCTTGCAAAGGCGGTTGCCAGGCCGCGTTCGGCGTCGTCGCCGAGTGGCGCGTGGAAGATTTCCGAGCGCTCCAGGATGCGCAGCCTGAAGTCGGCGTCGCCGTCCAGCCGCATGACCTGCATGTTCCGCTTGATCGACTCGATCGCCGGCAGGAACTTGGCGCGTTGCAGGCCATCCCGGTACAGCCCGTCCGGTGCGATGTTGGACGTTGTGACCAGGGTGGTGCCGTTTTCGAACAGGCGCTCGAGCAGGCCGGCCAGCAGCATGGCGTCGGCGATGTCGCTGACGAAAAATTCGTCCAGGCAAAGCACGTCGCAGCGCCGGCTCCAGGCATCGGCGACGCGCAGCAACGGGTCGCGGGCCTGGCCGGTCGTGCGCAAGGCGTCGTGCACCTTGCGCATGAAGCGGTGGAAGTGGACCCGCTCCTTGCGTTCCAGCGGCAGGCCGTCGTGAAAGAGGTCCATCAGCCAGGTCTTGCCGCGGCCGACGCCGCCCCAGAGGTACAGGCCGCGCACGGGCGCGTGACGGCTGCGGCGCAACCGGCCCAGAACACCCGGCGTCGTGCGGCGCGCGCAGAGATCCCGTGCGAGTTCGTCGAGCACGCGGGCCGCCGCATGCTGGGCCGCGTCCGCAATGAAGCCGCCATCCGAGATCAGCTCCCGGTAGTGTCGCAGGATCGGGCCGGGCACGGTGCGGTGTCAGGTGTCGGTTTCGTCGGGACGCCGCGGCAGGTTGTCGCGCACGCCGTTCTTCAGCAGACCGCGCAGGTCCATGATACGGCGGTGGAAGAGGTGGTCCGCACCCTTCATGATGACCAGGTCCGGCGGGGGAGTCAGTTCGCTGGCCCAGTGCCTGACGACCTCGACATTGACGATTTCGTCCTCGTCGCCCTGGATGACGAGCCACGGGCATTCCGGGTGGTGCAGGGCGTCGAAGGCGTAACGATTGACGGCCGGTGCGATCGAGATCAACTGGCCGACATCGAGGTTGAGCGCCGCGCGCGCCGCGACGTAGGCGCCGAAGGAGAACCCGGCCAGCCACAGCGAATCCTCGGGCCGCGTTCGGCGCACCCATTCGGTGACGGCGAACAGGTCGTCGGTCTCACCGTAACCGTCGTCGAACTGTCCTTCGCTGAGGCCGACGCCGCGAAAATTGAAACGCACGGTCCGCAGTCCGAGTTCACGCATCGAGCGTTCGGTGATGGTCACCACCTTGTTGTGCATCGTGCCGCCGTGCTCGGGGTGCGGGTGGCAGATGATCACGGTGGCCCGGCGCGCCTTGCCGGGTTCGGGTACGTCGGTCGCGCATTCGAGCGCGCCCGCCGGACCGCGCAGCAGGAACTCGCTGTGCTCCTCTGGAAAGACGCCGGGACGCTCGACTGTCCGTGCTTCTGACATCGTCTGCAGTTCGTCGTCGGAAAAATTCATGATACCGCAGTCGCGCCCGGCCCGGCCAGAAAAGCAGCCGCCGCTCTGCTACGCTGACGGCATGAACTTTCTCGCGCATCTGTTCCTGGCCGGCGATGAGGAGGCGCTGCGGCTGGGGGCCTTGCTGGGTGACTTTGTCCGCGGCCGGGAGGCCCTGGCGGCGTATCCGGAACCCGTGCGCGAGGGGATCCGCATGCATCGCCACATCGACGCCTTTATCGATACGCTGCCGGACTTCGAGCGCCTGCGGTCCGGGTTCGAGCCGCCGTTCCGGCGCTATGCCGGCATCATCATCGATCTCGGCCTGGACCATGAACTGGCGAGGCGCTGGCCGGAATACTCGAATCGTTCGCTGCCGGCGTTCGATGCCGGGGTGCGCCGGATGCTGGCGCGCAACACGGCGCTCGTTCCGGACGGGCTGGCGCGCTTCATGCGTTATGCCGATCGCCGGGGGCTGTTCGCCACCTACGCCAGCGCGGATGAGATCATGCACAGCCTGCGCGGTGTCGGTCGCCGCCTCTCGCGGCCCAACCCCTTGCACCGCGTGGCGGAAATCTGGCCGGACGTGCAGCCGCGGATGGCGGCCGCCTTCGCCCCGCTGCTGAGGTCGGTTCAGTCCGAACTGGACGAGTGGCGGAAATCGAGGTCGACGATCACCGGGTCGTGATCCGACATGCGCAGCCAGGGCTGCGGCAGGTCCATGTTGCGCGGCCAGTCGGCGTTGATGTGCCAGTTCCGCGCGTCGCGCACGTGCTCCGCCAGCGCGGGTGACGCGAAGGCGTAATCCAGCGTGCCGCCCTGACCGAAATACCGGTAACTGTGCAGCGGCAAACCCTGCCGCGCTTCGACCACGTCGATCAGGCCGGCGGCGCGAAAGGCGCGGATCGGGTCCTCCAGCCGCCAGGCGTTCATGTCGCCCACGATCAGGATGCGGTCGGTGGCGGCGTCAGCGGCCAGTCCCTGCAGCCAGGGCAATTGCGCCCGAACCGCCGCCGTGCGCGACGGATTCCAGCAACCCTGGCCGTCGCCCTGCGCGCGGTCGGGGCCCTCGTCCGGGCAACTGCCCTTGGATTTCAGATGGTTGACGACCACCAGGAAGCGCTCGCCGTCCGCGACCGTTTCGAACACCTGGGCCAGTGGCTGGCGGCTGATGCCACGGAATTCGGCCGCGGTCAGCACCTGCGCCGGGCCCACGGGACGCAGGCGGTCGGGCCGATAGAACAGGCCGACCGTGATGACGTCCTCGCCGATGCGTGGCGTCGCGGGTTCGATCACGGCGTACCGTGCGCCGGTGGCGTCGCCCAGCAGATCGCGCAGTGTCGCGGCCGCGCTGTGGCGATCGAAGCCGTCGTTTTCCAGTTCCTGCACGGCGAGCAGGTCCGGCTTTATTTCGGCGAAGGCGGCCGCGGTGCGCGCCTGCTGGGCGCGGAATTCGGCGGGCGTCTCGGCGCCGCGCTCGGTCGGAAAACCGCCGCCACGCCCGTCACCGTTGAAAAAGTTCAGCAGGTTGCTGTTGACCACGCGCAGGCTGCCGGCAGGGGCGGGCGGCAGGCGTTCGGGCAAACGCACATCGACCGCGAGCGATTGCTCGGCCAGCAGGCGCTGCCGGCGGCCGTCGTGCCCCATCACGCCGGTCAGCGAACCCAGTGCCGTACCGGCCGGCAGCGGCGGAACATCGGGTCCCGGGAACTGCGCCGCCAGCGCCTGCTGCCGGTTGCGCCGGCCAAGCTCGCTTGCCTGCGCCCCGGGGCGCGCATCCTCGGTCGGAATGCGCAGCGCGGCGCCCGCGCTGAGCGTGACCGCGCCGCGGTAAAGCGAGTAGGTGTCGGTGACGACGAGGTCGTCGTCGATGCGCAGCCGCATTCCCTCCAGGGCCTCGCGCGACCGGTTATCGAGCGGGAGTTCGACGGTCGTCAGCGGCAGTTCCCGGTTTTCGGCGCAGACAGCGCTGGCCCGGACGGCCGCCAGGGTCGTCATGGTGTCGCGCTCCGCGCCGGCTTCCTCGACGACGCCGCTCAACTGCAGGTCGTGGCCCGGGCGAACGCCGGCCAGGCGCCCGTCGTCGGCGACGAACAGAGCGCGCGAAACCGTTCCGTTCCAACGGTCCCCGGCCTGCTCGAGATAGAAACCCCGACCCGGTTCGAGCGCGGTGACGACACCGCGCACCGTGGCGGGTTGTTCTTCGAGCGGCGAGCGCCAGTCGTTTCCCTGGATGTCGCTGATGGGCGTTGCGCTGGCGTCACAGGCCGGCGTTTCCGGCACGGGCGCCTGGCTGCAGGAAGCCGTCAGCAGGGCAATCAGCAGAACGCCCGGCAGGACTGCCGGGCGTCGATCGAACGGGCGAAGTGCGGAGAGCAGGGTGGCCGGCCCTTACTGGGTCATGAATTCGACTGCGGCACGAATCTCATCGTCCGTCAGCGCCGGGTTACCGCCGCGCGCCGGCATGGCGTTCAGCCCGTTGATGGCGTTATTCACCAGGCCATCCAGTCCGCGCTCGCTCAGCCGGGCGGCCAGTTCGTCGGACCCCGGGATCGGCGCGCCGCTGACACCGGCGGCATGGCAGGCCATGCACAGGCCGTTGTAGACGGATTCGCCGCTGACCTCGACGGGCTCCGCCGGCGCTGCCACGGCCGCCGCCGCAGCCGCCTGGGCTTCGGCCAGCGCCGCCGCGCCCGCCTCGCCGGAGCGTACCGCACCGACCGGCGCGATCCGTTCCGCGGCCAGCGCCGCCTGGGCCGCGCTTGCGACCGATTCGGTTTCAGGGTGCATGGCGCGTGCGACGAAAATCAGCACGACGGTCAGCACCATGAAGGCAACGATGACACCGGTGAACTGTCGCATGAAGGCGCGGTCGTCTTTGTGATTCATTGAGGGCCTCTGAAATCAAGCAAATTCGCGAATGGGCAAGCATCGAATTATAGCCTCTGGCAGGCCCCACCGAAAGCATCCGCGCGTTTACCCATCGGGCGAAAACCGCTAAACTACGCGACCCGGAATAATCCTGTCGTTGCGACAGGTACAATGGTTCTACAGAGCGCCCGTAGCTCAGCTGGATAGAGTGCTGCCCTCCGAAGGCAGAGGTCACAGGTTCGAATCCTGTCGGGCGCGCCAAATCGCAAAGCCACCCTCGCGGTGGCTTTTTTGGTGGAACCCGCGCCGCGAATCCAACACAATGTCGCCCCTGTCCGCTCAAACCGGGAAAATCAGCTGTGCAGATATCATTGATTCGCCTCGCCGCCGCCGTCGCGCTCGTTCTCGTTTCCGCGGCCTCCTTCGCACAGGCGCCGCCGGCCGGACCCTGGTCCTTCGACCTCGACGGTGGGTTCGCGGTGCAGCAGGAAGCCGATTTCGACGGCGCGGACGGCGCGTTTTCCGTCGACCGGGTGTTCGTCAGCGCGGGCCTGAATTACCGATGGGATTTCCGGAACTCCTTCGGTATCTCGATCGGTGGCGGAAACTCCGACTATGACTTTGCCGGCACCGGCGCCGAGGCGCCCTGGGGCAAGATCGAGGACCGGCGGGTGTCGCTCTCCGGGCGATTCGCGCTTGGCGACAAGGGCAGCATCTTCATCATTCCGACGCTTCGGCTGAACCGCGAAAGCGGCGCTTCATCGAGCGACAGCCGCAGTTGGGGCCTGCTCGGCGGGGTCGCCTGGCGCATCAACGCGGACCTCACCATCGGGCCGGGCCTCGGCGTGTTCGATCGTATCGAGGACAGCACGCGGGTTTTCCCCATCCTGCTGATCGACTGGAACATCAGCGAGCGCTGGAACCTTTCCACCGGCCGCGGCCTGGCCGCATCGCAAGGCCCCGGCCTGACGCTCGCGTACCGGCTTGACGAGGCGTGGAGCCTCCGCTTGTCGGGACGTTACGAGGAAGTGCAGTTCCGCCTCGACGGCAATGGCCCGGCGCCCGGCGGCGTGGGCACCGACCAGGCGATTCCGCTGGTGCTCGGCGCCGCCTGGGATCCCAACCCGGCGGTGGCCCTGTCCGTGTTCGCGGGTGTGGAGTTCGGCGGCGAACTGGAACTGAAGGACGTCAGCGGACGGGTCCTGTCCGCGCAGGACTACGATCCCGCGCCGATCCTCGGCGCGACGTTCGCGTACAGGTTCTGAGCGCCCGGCGCGGACCGGGCAGCCTTCGCCGAATGGCCGGTGAAACGGGCTTTTCGAGGCCGGCCCGGGGCAGACGTCCTCGAAGCCGTCGCGTATCCTTCCGGTTTCGACGAGCTTCGGGTTGAGCCAGATGAAGCGTTACCTGCCGGTATTGATTCTCGCCGTCCTGGTTTACGGCTATGACCTGTATCGCGATGCGGCATCGCAGAAACCGCCGCCGGCGGCTGCGGAAACCACGCTGCAGGAGGCGTACGCCAGGCGTCAGGGCGACATCCAGGTCGAGGGCGCGGGACGGGTCGTGAAGATCCTGAGCGATGATCTCGAGGGGTCCCGGCACCAGCGGTTCATCATCGAACTGGACTCGGGACAGACCTTGCTGGTCAGCCACAATATCGACCTCGCGCCGCGAATCGGCGGGTTGCGTGTCGGGGACGAGATCACCTTTTACGGCGAATACGAATGGAATCCGCGGGGCGGCGTGATCCACTGGACGCACCACGATCCCGCCGGTCGCCACGCCGACGGATGGATCCGGCACCGGGGGCGCACCTATCGCTGAGGCGCCCGGGGGGATGGCCGCGCCGACGGCGCTCGCGGCGCCGCCTACCAGTCCACCGCGTCGCGGTTCAACGGCATCGTCATGCAGCGGCAGCCCCCGCCGCCGCGCGACAGTTCGGCGCCCTGCATCGTGACGAGGGTGGGGCGGCCGGGTTCCAGGTCGCGCTGCTCGCGAATGACCTGTTCCGCCGTCACGATTTCAAAGCCGTTCTTTCCGAGTTCCTCGGCGGTGGCCTGGTTGTGCTCGAAACCGAGGATGTGACCCGGGGCCATGGCGAAGAAATTCGCGCCGGAAGACCACTGTTCGCGTTCCTGGCGCAACTCGTCGTCGCCGCCGCAGGCGATGGGTTTCAGGTCCAGGCCCTGGGTCCGCAGCGCGTCCAGCACGCCCGGGTACTCGACGATCCGCTTGACCTGCTGCTGCTCGAAGTGCACGTGGAACGCCCGGCACTTGTGCATGCCGGTGATCAGGGGTGAAAAGACCGCGCAGACATCGCGATCGAGCATCGTGAAGATCATGTCCAGGTGAATGGTGGCCCGTGATTTCGGGATCTCCACCACGATGAAGTTCTGCACGCCGCCTTTTTCCGCGATGGCGCCCATCAGCGTATCGATGCCGCGCGCGGTGGTGCGCTCGCTGTAACCGATCATGATGAGGTCGTCGCGCAGCACCAGCAGGTCGCCGCCCTCGATGGTGATCTTCTGACTGGTGTTGGACGTGCCGTCGAAGTAGAAGCCATCGGAGCGGATCGCGGCGTGGTACTTGAAAATGGCTTTCAACAGCAGGGCTTCCGCGTAGCGCGCCCGGAACGCCATCGAACCGATGATCACGCGTTCGTTCACCGCCATCACGGCGTCACGGGTGAAGAAGGCATTGGGCAGCGGGGGAATCGCGTGACGCAGGGGGCTGAGGAACTTTTCCAGGGTGTCCTTGCGCATCGGGGTGCCCTGGAACAACTGGGCCGCGAGCCGGGCGTTGTCCGTTTCCCGCAGCTCCGGCGCCAGTTCCACGCAGTCGTAGAGCTGGGTCAGTTCATCGATCAGCAGGCCCTTCATGTGCTCGTCGGCGAGGGTGTCGCGGAGCAGGTCCTCGAACTCGTACACGTCGGCGACCCGGCGCAGCACGCCGGTCAGCTGATCGTGCTCGCCGGCGGCCAGCTGCAGGTTCAGGATGTCGTCGTACAGGACTTCCGCCGCGCTGGCGGGCGTCATGTTCTCGATTTCCCGCCCCGGGCGGTGAATCATCACCGCGTTGAGCCGGCCGATCTCGGAGTCGAGCTTGATCCGGGTTTCCTGCATCTGGTTTCCGTTTTCCTGGCCGCGACCTCGGCGTGTCGTCGGACCGATTATCCCACCGGGCGCCGGCAGCGTCGAACCCACCGACGGGCCTGCGCCGCTGTTCAGGCCGCGGAATCCCCTTCGTCCTCGAAAATTTCCTCGATCCGCAGGGCGAACACGCGGGAGATCTTGAAGGCCAGCGTCAGGCTGGGGTCGAACTTGCCCTTCTCGATGGCATTGACCGTTTGGCGCGAAACGTCCAGTTCCTCGGCCAGGCGGGCCTGGGTCCAGTCGCGCTCGGCGCGCAGCACCTTGAGCCGGTTTTTCACGCATACCTCCGCTGGCCCACGAGCACGCCCGCCAGGTAGGTCAGGGCGACGATCACGACCAGGTGCGAAATCTCCGCGTCGAAGGAAATCACGTTGGTGATGTCCAGGCTCGAATAGGCCAGGCCGACGACGACCGCAACGCCCAGGGCCAGGCCCATGGCCTCGAGCTGGATCTTCTGTTGCAGCTCGTCCAGCCCCTTCAGGTGGCGGATGTTGGCGACGATCATCCCGAAGCCGGCGACGAGGTTGAGCGCGATCGCCGAGAGGGTCCCGACCATGGCGTAATCCCAGATGAAGCGCGGGCCGAAAACGGCGAGGGCCATCGTGACGAGCCAGGCCGCGGTCCATTTCGCGAGCGTTACGGTATTGCGCCGGGTGAGCGCGGCGCGGGTCGTGTGGTTTGCTTCTGCTGACGGCATGTGTCTATCTCCCTTGTCAAAATGTAAAGTAAGCTTTACTTATTAGTATGACGTTCGCGCGCATAATGTCAAGTAAACTTTCCATTTTGTCGATAAGCTGAGACAAATCGGTTTTCGGGGTGCTGGTATCCTGAGCATCGATTACCGTAACTGGCGGGTTTTGCGATGAACCGATTCGTTTTGGTGGTGTTGGCCGGGTTCCTGTACGGCGCCGGACTTGCGGCGAAGCCGCCTGTTGGGTTCATCGAAATCCGCGACGCCGCGCCGGGCATCCGGGTCGAGCTCCGCTATTTTTCGGACGATAATTTCGTCGGCCGCCCGGTTACCGGCTACCAAGCGGAGCGGTGCTTCGTGACGCGCGAGGCCGGCGCGGCGCTCGCCGCCGTCCAGCAGGAACTCGCTGCGTTCGGATTGGGCCTCAAGGTGTTCGACGCCTATCGCCCGCAGCGCGCCGTCGACCACTTCGTGCGTTGGGCCGAAGATCTCGACGATACGACGATGAAAGCGCGGTACTACCCCGAGGTCGCCAAGAAAAACCTGTTCCGCGACGGCTACATCGCCGCGCGGTCAGGGCATTCGCGCGGCAGCACCGTCGACCTGACCCTGGTGTCCCTGGGACCGGGCGATCCGGTCGAACTGGACATGGGTACCGGGTGGGATTACTTCGGACCGGAATCCTGGCCGGCCAGCAGGGACGTGACGCCGCAGCAGCGCGCCAACCGGATGCTGCTGCAGTCGCTGATGGTAAAGCACGGTTTCCGGCCGCTGGCCGAGGAGTGGTGGCACTTCACGCTGGAGGACGAGCCGTACCCCGACACCTACTTCGATTTCGTCATCGAGTGACGGTTCAGGCCGCGGCGGCCAGCGGCCCGCCGGCAAAGCGCCGCTCCAGCGCCCGGCTGACGAAACTCGCGCCGCTCAGCGGGGCGATGCCGTCGAGGGCGTAGTCCGCGCCGTCGACGATGGCCCGGGCGGCCCGCAGCCCGCTCTCGACGGCCGGCCCGATGCCCTCGCACATGTCGCGCGTCGCCAGTCCGGCGGCGTCGCCGACGAGGAAGGCATTGCCCGCCCGCACGCGGTCGACCCGGCCGCGCAGGTAGTAGCTGTAGCCCTTCGGCGCCAGGGCCACGTCGCCGACCAGGCCCTTGCGCTGCAGGCGCCGCGTGAAGCGGGCCCAGTAGTCCCGCAGATTGCGCTCACCGTGCTTCAATTGCCCGGCCAGGCCGCCGAGGCCGACGTTCACGTGGCCGCCGGCCTTGGGCACGTACCAGGCGTAGCCGGGCAGTCCGTCGCCGAAAAACCACAGGTGGCAGTCCGGGTCGGCCCAGTCGTATTCGAACTCGAGTTCCAGCGTCGCGGCCTGCAGCGCGGCGTCACGCGGACTCGCTTCGCGGAACAGTGCGCGGTAGACCGGGCAGGACGTGCCGCCGGCGCCGACCAGGTACGGGGCGCGGTACTGGTTGTCGACGACGTAATCGCCTCGCTCGGCGCGGATATCGCGCACGGCGTGAGTCTCCACCTCGGCGCCGGAGCGCTCGAGCAGGAAGGCGTCGAACTCGGTGCGGCGGATCGAGTGCTGGCGTGCGGTATGCCGGATCGACAGCGGCCCCCAGTGCAGGCGCAGGGTCTCGAAGGTCAGCAGGCCGTGCGGATAGTCCTCGGGCGTGAGTTCGAGGTCGCGCAGGACCTTCGGCGTCACCCAGCCCGCGCACAGCTTGAGGCGCGGAAAGGTCGCCTTGTCGAGCACGATCACGTCGAGGCCGGCCTGGCGCAGTTTCCAGGCGCAGGTGGAGCCGGCCGGCCCGCCGCCGACGATGATGGCGTCGGCCTGCCTCACACCCGCGGTCCGCGGGCGCCCGGGTACATGTAATCACGGGTCCACGGGACGGCGTCGCTGTCGCCGTGCGCGAACACGACCTGGTAGAGCTGCAGCGTGCCGGAGCGGAACCCGGCCGAGGCGCCCGCCAGGTAGAGCCGCCACATGCGCGTGAACGTCTCGTCGAAGCGCTCGGTCACGCGATCGGCGACGGCTTCGAAGTTCTTGAGCCAGTCGGCGCAGGTGCGCGCGTAGTGCGGCCTCAGGTTCTCGACGTCGAGCACCGTGAAGCGGTTGGGCTCGAAGATCGCCGTCATCTCGCCCAGGCTGGGCACGTGTCCGCCGGGAAAGATATGCCGGCGGATCCAGGCGTCCGTGACGCGCGGATGGCTGCGGCCGATGCTGTGCACCAGGGCGAGCCCGTTCGGTTCGAGCACCCGTTTCACCAGGTCGCCCAGCACGCGGTAATTGGCCACGCCGACGTGCTCGAGCATGCCGACCGAAACGAAGCGGTCGCAGCGCGTGTCGATGCTGCGGTAGTCATCCAGCACAAAGCGGACCCGGTCTTCCAGGCCGCGCTCGGCCGCCGCGCGCCGCGCCCAGTCGACCTGGGCTCTCGAGACGTTGTAGGCCAGCACGCGAGCGTCGTAGTGCTCGGCCATGTGCAGCGCCAGCGCGCCCCAGCCGCAGCCGGCTTCGACCACGGTCATGCCGGGCTGCAGGTCGAGCTTGCGGCAGACGTGGTCGAGCTTGGCGACCTGGGCCTCGGCCAGGCTCATGGCCGGCGTCTCGTAGTAGGCGCAGGTGTAGACCATGCGCTCGTCCAGCCACAGTCGATAGAAGTCGTTGTCGAGATCGTAATGGTGGCGGGCGTTGCGCGTCGCGCGCAGCGGCGTGTTCTGGCGCAGCGCGTGCAGCTTCGACATCAGTTGCGGCCAGCGGTACCCGCCGGCCTGCCGGCGGGCCGACGCGCGCATGATTTCGTTCATGAAGGCCAGTAAATCGCCGTGGACCTCCAGCAGGCCCTCGCTGTAGCACTCGCCAAAACCGATCGAGGGGGAAGCGAGCAGGCGATACAGCGCCCGGGGCGAGCTGAACTCCAGCGTGGCGACCGGTTTTCGATCGGTGACGTCGAATTCGCTGCCGTCCCACAGGCGGACGGCGATGTCCGGATCGCCGACGACGTGCATCAGCCAACGGACGAGTGAGCGGCCGGTGCCGAGACCGGCCAGCGACTGGGTTTGCGGGGCGTGGTGCATGGTTACCTCCCGCTCGTGGCGCCGGTTGTCTCTACCTAATAACTTAGCACTTTCAGCGGCATGAGCAAGGGGGGCGACGGTCTCCGGGCCATCCTCCGCTCACGACGTCACGCGGCGTCTCCCTGGGCGACATCGGCGATCACGCCGCGCAGCCAGCGGTGCGCGGGGTTGTGGTGCAGCAGCGGGCTCCAGGCCATTTTCAGCTCCATTTCCGGGATCTCGAACGGCGGGTCGAGGATCACCAGTTCCGGGTTGTCCTGGGCCAGGGTCGCCGCGCGCGTCGGCAGCGTCACCACCAGGTCGCGCAATTCGGCGAGCTTCATCGCGGCCTGGTAGTGCCGGGTGAAGACGCGGATGCGGCGCTTGCGCCCGAGGCGGGCGAGCGCGTCGTCGACCCAGCCCAGTTGCTGCACGGCGGCCGGCTCCATGCCGACACCGACGCCCATGCCGGTCTTGCTCACCCAGACATGGCTGGCCGAAAGGTAGTTCTCCAGGCTGAACTCGTAGCGGATCGGGTTGTGCCGGCTGCACAGGCAGGAAAAGCCGTCACGCCAGACGGTGCGCTGGTGGAGCGATTCGGGCAGGTCGTCGAAGCGGTTGATGACCATGTCGACCTTGCCCTGCTCGAGGTCCTCGAAGGTGACGTCGCTGGGGGTCAGGAAATCCAGCGTCACGTTCGGCGCGCGCGAGCGCAAGTGGCGCAGCAGCATCGGCACCAGGGTGGACTCGGTGTAGTCGCTGACCGAGACACGGAACACGCGATTGGCGCGTGCCGGTTCGAACGCCTGCTCGGACTCGACCGCCTTTTCGACCGAGGCGACGATCTGTCGCACCAGCGGGCGCAGGCGCGCCGCGCGCTCGGTCGGACTCATGCCCTTGCCGGTACGCACCAGCAGGGGATCGCCGAACAGTTTGCGCAGGCGCTGCAGGCCGTTGCTCATGGCCGGCTGGCTGATGCCGAGCTCCTCGGCGGCGCGGGTGACGTTCTGCTTGCGCAGCAGGACATCCAGGTACACCAGCAGATTCAGGTCAATGTGTTTCAGGTTCATTCGGCGTTACGATTGCAGGGTCAATACGGATCAGCCGGTGCGCGTTGAAGATGCGTCATGAAGGCCGTTTTTTATATTCATGTGATGAATGGCGAGTATATCATCCATTAATTAGTCTTATTTAATAGGGCTGTCTAGAATGGCGTCGTGACGACCTGAACACGCACCGAAACGCACGCCCACCACCAGCACAGCACGAGGGTTCACCATGTTGAAGTACAGCGAAGAAATTGCCGCCCTGCAGAAAGTCTGCGCCGAAGCCGGCAGCGACTGGAGCGCCATCAACCCGGAATCGGCCGCGCGGATGCGCCTGCAGAACCGGTTCCTCACCGGCCTGGACATCGCGCGCTACACCGCCGACATCATGCGCCGCGACATGGCCGAGTACGACGCCGACCCGGCGAAGTACACGCAGTCGCTGGGCTGCTGGCACGGCTTCATCGGCCAGCAGAAGCTGATTTCCATCAAGAAGTACTTCGGCAGCACCGACAAGAAGTACCTCTACCTGTCCGGCTGGATGGTCGCGGCGCTGCGCTCGAAGTTCGGCCCGCTGCCCGACCAGTCGATGCACGAAAAAACCACCGTGCCCGAACTGATCGAGGAGCTGTACACCTACCTCAAGCAGGCCGATGCGCGCGAGTTGGGCGGCATGTTCCGCAGGCTGGACAAGGCGCGCGCCCAGGGCGATGCGGCGACCGAGCAGAGCCTGCTGGAGCAGATCGACAACTTCCAGACCCACGTCGTGCCGATCATCGCCGACATCGACGCCGGCTTCGGCAACGAGGAGGCGACCTACCTGCTGGCCAAGAAGATGATCGAGGCGGGCGCCTGCGCGCTGCAGATCGAAAACCAGGTGTCCGACGAGAAGCAGTGCGGCCACCAGGACGGCAAGGTCACCGTGCCGCACGCGGATTTCATCTCCAAGATCAATGCCTGCCGCTACGCCTTTCTGGAGCTGGGCGTCGATAACGGCATCATCGTCGCCCGCACCGACTCGCTCGGTGCCGGCCTGACCAAGCAGATTGCGGTCACGCACGAACCCGGCGACATCGGTGATCTGTACAACTCGTTCCTCGATTGCGAGGACATCGCGCACGACGAGATGAAGGACGGCGACGTGGTGCTCAAGCGCGACGGCCACCTGCTGCGGCCCAAGCGCCTCGAGTCGGGCCTGTTCCAGTTCCGCGAGGGCACCGGCGAGGACCGCTGCGTGCTGGATTGCATCACGTCCCTGCAGAACGGCGCCGACCTGATCTGGATCGAGACCGAGAAGCCGCACATCGGCCA
>JARROJ010000001.1:0-115344 GCA_037384065.1 Lysobacterales bacterium | reverse complement strand
AGGCACCGGCGACGATTACTGTCCGCCGGAGGTGCCTGCGCTGCCGTCGTTCAAGCTGCACAAGTTCGTGTCCGACAAGATCCTCCAGCACGGCGTCGACTACCGCACCGGTGTGATCTACACCACCAACCGGCGTGTCTGGGAGCACGACGCCGGCTTCCATGACCGCTTACATGAACTGCGCGTCATCGGCATCGACATGGAGACCGCGACGTTGTTCCTCGTCGGACACGCCAACGAAATTCCGCGCGGGGCCCTGCTGCTGGTCTCGGATGTGCCGGTGACGCCTGAGGGCGTCAAGACCGAGGAGTCGGATCGCAGGGTGACCGGCGAATGGGTGTCGCTGCACCTGCAGATCGGTATCGAGGCGATGACGGAAATCGGCCAGCAGGGCGAGCGGATCAAGCATTTCCGCTACTGATCGACTACGATCGGGCCGATCGGCTGTCAGGGGCTTCGCCGCGGGTTCCGCCGCAAAGCAGGTGATGTTGACCGGCAAACAGGCCAGGCGCGGGTCTGTGGGGCTGGCTTACCCGGCTTTTCGAATGAAAACGGTCCGCCAGGATGCGTTGGCGGATACGAATCAATGACCCCGGTTACCGGGGTCGCGTTCGAATTCCTGCGCGCGCTCGATGGTGCGGCCGGCCGGTGGCGCTTGAGAGAGAATTTCCGTTAGCGCTAACATTTTTCTTGACTTTGCGGTTTCGTTTGTTTACAAATGGTCGCCGACGCCGAGAAACACGGCGTGTGCGTCCGAAAATCACTCGTTCGAAGACGACGGGGCGCTTGGCCGGAACACAGAAGTCCGGGCAGCGGGGACGCGAGGGCTGGGGAGATCAACTACGTGGCGAAACGTTCGTCAGTCACGAAATCATTCCCGCACCTCATCAATCTGTCGCACGAGACGGCGGAACCCACAACGCGTAACACCAACTAGGGTAACTCGGAGAGTCAAATGGCCAGGAATTCGAAGTTCAGTCACACCCCGATCGCGGCAGCGGTCAGCGCCGCATTGTTCACCTGCGTGAGCCAACCCGTTCTCGCTCAGGACCAGAACGAGGCGGGCATGGTGGAAGAAGTCATCGTCACCGGTATTCGCAAGAGTATGCGGGACAACATGAACATCAAGCGCGAGGCCATCGGTGTCGTCGACGCCGTCACGGCCGAAGACATCGGCAAATTCCCGGATACCAACCTGGCCGAGTCCCTGCAGCGCATCCCCGGCGTGTCGATCGACCGCCAGAACGGCGAGGGTTCGAAGGTCACCGTGCGCGGTTTCGGCCCCGGCTTCAACCTGGTCACCCTGAACGGCCGCACCCTGCCGACGGCCACGGTGGGCATCATCGGTCTGCGCGACAACTACACGGGCGGCCAGGGGCGCAGCTTCGGATTCGAGAACCTCGCTTCCGAGGGCGTCAGCGGGCTGGAAGTCTACAAGACCGGGCAGGCCTTGCTGCCGTCCGGCGGTATCGGCGCGACGATCAACATCGTGACGCGCCGTCCGCTCGACGAGAACCAGGGCGGCAGCGTCACGGCAAAAGGGATCTATGACACGAGCGTAGGGCCGTCGGGCGACACCATCACGCCCGAGGTTTCCGGCCTGTACAACTGGAGTAACGAAGACTCCACCTTCGGTGTCGGCGTTTTCGGCTCCTACTCGGAGCGCGACTCGGGCGCCGCCATTGGCCAGGCGAACGACTGGATTGTGCGCCGGGCCGACGACTTCTTTTCCAATACCAGTATCGTTCGTGCGGGCAGCGATCCGAGCAATTACGTCAACGCGCCGGCGGATGGCGAACTCTATGCCATTCCGCAGGACAGCCGTTACGATTTCAGTGAAATCAGCCGCGAGCGCGTCAACGGCCAGCTCGTCGTGCAGTTCAACCCGTCCGATTCCCTGCGCATGACGGCCGATTTCACCTACGTGGAAAACAAACAGACGGAGCTGCGTTACGAGCAGACCAACTGGTTCGCCACGCCGTTCGACCAGTTGGTCTTCGACGGCGAGGGTCCGGTTTCCCAGGCGCTGTTCATGCAGGAGAACAACAACGGCACCAAGGACATCGGTTTCGAACAGACGCATCGTGCGACCAAGGAAACGATCCAGTCCTTCGGCCTGAACGTCGAGTGGGACGTGTTCGACAACCAGACCCTGCGCTTCGACGCGCATACCTCGGAAGGCGAAGCGCTGCCGGACAACCCATTGGGCCATACGTCGACCTTCGTAACCTTCGGCGCGCCGGTCATCCTGCAGCACTCGGTGGATTGGTCGAGGCAGTTCCCGATCCAGAGTTACACCTTCGATGATTCCATTCGCGGCAACGGCAACGGCGTGCTGGACCCGGGCGATCTCGCCACGCAGGTCCAGCGCAGTTCGTCCCAGACGCAGACCATGGACATCAACGAGATCGATCTGCGTTATTCCTTTGACTGGGATAACAGCCGGCTCGACTTCGGTGCGAACTATCGCGACACCGAGGTCTACGTCTCCGCGACCACGACCCAGCAGGATCTGGGCAGCTGGGGCCTGGCCAACCCGGGCGATGTCGAGCTGTACGCGCCGGGCGCCGTCGAGACCTTCTGCCTGGCCTGCCAGTTCACGGATTACCCGGTCGGTGACGCCCAGACGGCGTTCCGCGCGGATGCGGCCTACCTGTTCCCGATCTTCGAATCGGCCTACTCGAACAACGCCGTGACCTCCAGCACGAGCGAAAACACGGTCCAGGAAGAGATCATGGCGCTGTTCGGCCAGTATCAGCTCGATTTCGAGGCGTTTGGCTTCCCGATGCTGCTGAACGCCGGTCTTCGCTACGAGGAAACGGAGGTCCGTTCCTACGCCTTCCAGGCCGTGCCGACCAGCGTGCTCTGGATTTCGGACAACGACTTCCTGCTGCAGTACGACAGCGACAACGAGAACGTCGACGGCGAGGGCGACTACGATCACTGGTTGCCCAGCATCGATCTGAAGGTCGACCTGACCGACAACCTCATCGCGCGCGTGTCCTACAGCGAGACGATCGGTCGCGTTCCCTACGGCAACCTGTTCGCGTCGACGACGGCCGGTGCGCCGAACCGTCCGACCGTGCTGGGCGGACAGACCGGCGGCAATTCAGAGAATCCCGGCCTGTTGCCGCTGGAGTCGAAAAACATCGATCTGTCGGTCGAGTGGTACTACGGCGAGGCGAGCTACGTGTCGGCCGGCTATTTCGACAAGACGGTCAAGAACTTCCTCGGTACGGGCGTGTTCAACCGGCCCCTCTTCGGCCTGCTCGATCCGACGGCCGGCGTGCCGGGTTCGCGTTCGGGCAATGCCCTGGACATTATCGACAGCCTGGGCATCGACCGCTCCGAGGCCAACCTCTTCACCCTCGTTTCTCTGATCGACGCCAACAACGGCGATCTCGGCGCGGCCCAGGCGGAGTTCGAATCGAACCTCGTGAACGGTGTGTTGCCGCAGGATTACGTCGACCTGATCGCGGGTTTGTATGACGTGACGGGCGACGCCGCGGATCCGGAGATGATTTTCCGCGTCACGCAGCCGATCAACGACAAGGAAGGCAACATCGACGGTTGGGAATTCGCGGCGCAGCACTTCTTCGGGGACACCGGCTTCGGTATCGCCGGCAGCTACACGATCGTCAACGGCGACGTGACGGCGGACATTGGCCAGGATCCCAACGAGAACCAGTTCGCGCTGGTGGGACTGTCCGATACGGCCAACCTGACGCTGATCTACGAGAACTACGGCTTCTCGGCGCGCCTTGCGTACAACTGGCGCGACAAGTTCCTGAACGCCACCAACCAGGGCGGCAGCCGAAGCCCGCAATACACGGATGAATTCGGCCAGTGGGACATCAACGTCACGTACAACCTGAACGACAGCTGGAGCTTCCTGTTCGAGGGCATCAACCTGACCGGTGAGGATTCCCTGCAGTACCGCCGCAAGGAAAACATGGTCATCTACGCGTACGAACTCGAGCCCCGGTATACCCTGGGCGCGATGTACCGCTTCTGAACCCGGTTCAGCCGGTATCGTACGAGGGCCGCCGCAGTTGGGCGGCCCTCGTTCGTTTTCGGGGCTGACGGTCACATAATCGGCGCTGCCGGTGTCGACCGAACCGCCCAATTGATACAATCAACGTGCTTTCGATCGGCGAACGAGCCGGCTGCCCGGCCGCGATACGCCGGGATCGAAACCTGCAGAATCGCCGCTGGACGCCGGGATGCCTCGATGACGAACACCGTATTACTGGACAACGTAACGCACAAGGACCTGCGGGTCCGGACCGGCTACTCGGCCGAGTTCGGCGACAACATCAACATGACGCTGGTGTTTCCGACGGAATTCGCCTTCGCACAGCGCGAGTATCCGATCCTGTTCCGTCGTGAATCGACCGGCGACCTGCAGGCCGTCGTTCTGCTGGGGCTGGACAAGGGCGAGAACCTGTTTCTCGACGACTCCGGCTGGAACGCCCGGTACGTTCCGGCCGTGCAGCAGCGTGGCCCGTTCATCATCGGGCTTCATCAGAGCAATGGCGGGTCGAGCGGTGAACGCGAGCCGATGATCCATGTCGACCTCGATCACCCGCGGGTCAGTTCGACCGCGGGCGCGCCGCTGTTCCTGGAACATGGCGGCAATTCGCCGTACCTGGAGCATGTGAGCCGCGTGCTGCAACTCATCTACCACGGTGCGGAACTGGCGCCGCCGATGTTCGCCGCATTCGAGGAAGCGGGGCTGATCGAGTCGATGGAGGCCGAAGTCAGGCTCGACGACCGGGTGGGTTATACGCTGCCGGATTTCTTTACCATCAACCAGGACCGGCTGGCGGCGCTGGATGGCGCGACGCTCCAGCGCCTCAATAGCCTGGGCTACCTGCAGCTGGCCATGATGGTGGTCCATTCCCTGGGCAACATGGAGTGGCTGATCGAGCTCAAGAAGCGCCGGCTCGCAGCAGCACAGGCCTGAATGGCCGGATACCGGAACAGGGCGACCAGGCCGTGACGACTCAGATTGAACGCAAAACCCGGGTGCTCGAGGGTATCGCGCCGGATGCCGTTCCCTGGGATGCGTTGCTGGCGGCCGAGCAGCCCGTCATTCTCAAGGGTCTGGTGCGCGACTGGCCGCTGACCCGAACGGCTTCGGCGGCCGAGGCGGCATCCTATCTCAAGACCTTCTACCAGGGGCGGCCGGTCGTGGCGTTCATCGCCCAACCGGACCAGCGGGGTCGTTTCGGTTACACGGCGGACGCGACCGAACTCGACTTCGAGTCCGACCGCGGGCGGCTGGACGAGTACCTGGACATTGTGCTCGGGCTGCTCGAAGAGGACGAGGCGCCGACCTTCTATATCGGTTCGACGGACGTGGATGTGTTCCTGCCCGGCTTTCGGGCCGACAACGACCTGGTGCTCAACCACGCGATGTTCGAAGCGAATCCGCCGCTGGTGGGCGCATGGATCGGCAACCGCTCGACCGCGCGGGCCCATTACGACATGTCGAACAACATCGCCTGCTGCCTGGTCGGGCATCGCCGTTTCACGCTGTTTCCGCCGGAGCAGATCGAAAACCTCTACCCGGGTCCGCTGGATCCGACGCCGGGCGGGCAGGTCGTGACCATGGCGGACATCGACGCGCCGGATTTCGAGCGCTTTCCGCGGCTGCGCGAAGCGCTGGCCGCCGGGGAGATCGCCGACCTGGAGCCGGGCGATGCGCTGTACTACCCGGCGATGTGGTGGCACGAGGTGGAGGCGCGGGACGCCTTCAACGTGATGGTCAACTACTGGTGGAATACCTCGCCGCAGTTCATGGACACGCCGCAGAACACGCTGCTGCACGCACTGTTGAGCCTGCGCGACCGGCCCGAGCAGGAAAAGCGCGCGTGGCGCGCCGTGTTCGATTACTACGTGTTCGGCCCCGCGGACCGTGCCGGCGCCCACCTGCCCGAGGCGGCGCGCGGCAACCTGGGGCCGATGGACGAACTCAAGGCCCGGCGCCTGCGCGCATACCTGCTGCGGCGCCTCAACCGTTGAAGGAATCGCCATGCAGAACCCGACCGTAAAACGCGTCGTCATCGCCGGAGGCGGCACCGCAGGCTGGACGGTGGCGTCGCTGCTCGCGCAGCAACTGGGTCCGCTGCTCGACATAACCCTGGTGGAATCCGACGAAATCGGCACGGTGGGCGTGGGCGAGGCGACCATCCCCACCTTCCGTTCCTTTCATGCCCTGCTGGGCATCGACGAGCGCGCGTTCATGAGCGCGACGCAGGCCAGCTTCAAACTCGGCATTTCGTTCGAGAACTGGGGCCAGCTCGGTGACCGATACATCCACCCTTTCGGCGATGTCGGCAAGTCGACCTGGATGGCGGACTTCCACCACCTGTGGCTGATGGGCAGGGATCGCGGTTTCGCCGGTGACCTGGGCGACTACTGCTTCGAGCACCAGGCGGCCGCAGCGGGCAAATTCGCAACCTCGAAATCGGCGAAGATCAATTACGCGTATCACCTGGACGCGGGGCTCTACGCCGGCTTCCTGCGCGGCCTGTTCGAGCCCAAGGGCATCAAACGGATCGAAGGCCGGATCGCGCAGGTCGAGCAGGACGGCGAGTCCGGCTACGTGACCGCGCTGCTGCTGGAAAACGGCGAGCGCGTGGCGGGCGATCTGTTCGTCGACTGCACCGGGTTCCGCGGCCTGCTGATCGAGCAGACCCTGAAGGCCGGTTACGAGGACTGGCGCCACTGGCTGCAGACCGACAGCGCCCTCGCCGTGCAGACCGAATCCACCGGGATGATTCCGCCGTACACGCGGGCCATCGCGCGCAGCGCCGGCTGGCAGTGGCGCATTCCGCTGCAGCGTCGCGTCGGCAACGGCCTCGTCTTCTGCAGCGCGCACCAGGAGGAAGAGGCCGCCCGGGACGAATTGCTGGGTAATCTGGAAGGCGAGCCCCTCACCGAGCCACGCCTGATCCGCTATGTGACCGGTCGGCGGCGCAAGGCCTGGGACAAGAATGTCGTCGCCATCGGGCTTTCGGGCGGATTCCTCGAGCCGCTGGAGAGCACCAGCATCCACCTGATCCAGATCGGCGCGATGCGCCTGGTCCAGCTGTTCCCGTTCGGCGGCAACTTCGAGGCGCTCGCCGCGCGGTACAACGAGCGGACGCGCTACGATTTCGAACACGTGCGCGACTTCATCATCCTGCACTACACGCTGACCCGGCGCGACGACTCGCCGTTCTGGCGCAGTTGCCGCGACATGGACATCCCCGACAGCCTGGCCCGGCGCATCGCGCTGTTTCGCGAGAGCGGCACCATACAGCCCGCGGCGGAGGAGCTTTTCAAGGTCGCTTCGTGGTTGTTCGTCATGGACGGTCAGGGCATCGTGCCGAAGCATCACCACCACATGGGCGCCCTGCTCGGAGACCAGCGCCTGCAGCGGGCGCTCGATTCATTGAAAGGCAATATCGGGCAGGCGGTCGCCAACATGCCCGCGCACCGCGATTTCCTGCAGCAGTACTGCCCGCCAGCGAACGCCTGACAGGCAGCACACGGCGTCGCGGAACGTCCCCGGCAGGCGTGCCGCGCCGGCCGGGCGCACGCAACGGTTGCCGCGCGGCGCCCCGTTGCACGGTGTCCGAATCGCGGCCGCAAGCGGCAGATTCTTCAGCGTGTTCTATGCTTAGAGAACCCACATCCCTCATTGGCGGGCGATACGTGACGGTTTGCATGGCGACAAGATTCGGGCATACGCGCACCCGGCTCACGGCCGGCATCCGGCCATGAGTTGGCGTGATTCGCGGCTGATTCGCGCGGTTTACGAGGAGCTGAGGCAGCGCAAGGTATTCCAGGTGGCCCTGGTCTACGCGGTGATGGCCTGGGGCGTGATGCAGGTCGGCGAACTGTTGTTCGAGGCCTTTCAGGTTCCGGAAGGGGCCTACACGCTGCTGGTCATCCTGGTGCTGCTGGGCTTCCCGGTGGCCGTGGTGCTGGCCTGGGCTTACGAGATTACGCCGGAAGGTGTGCGCCGCGACCTGGTGCGGGAACTCAGCCGGGAACCGGTCACCCGCGTCAGCTGCGCGTGCCCGCACCTGGATCCGGAAGACGTCCGCGCCCGCATTGCCATATTGCCGATCTGCGACATGGCGCGCGATCATGACCTGTCGCATTTCTGCGACGGATTGGCGGAAGAAATCCAGAATTCACTGTGCTGCGTGCCGGGTTTCGAGGTCATCGCCCGGGCCCATTCCTCGCGGTACGGCGGCAAAAAAATCGACATCGACAAGATTCGCGGGGAACTCGGCGCCAGCGCGATCATCGAGGGGTCGGTTCGCCGCATCGACGGCGTGTACCGGATTTCCGTCCAGCTGGTCGACGTGTCGACCGGCACCGACGTCTGGGCGCGCTCCCACGAGATGCCCGTGGACAACGAGTTCGCGGTGCAGAAGCGGGTGGCCGATGTCGTGGCGCGTGACACGAAGCTGACCTTCGAAGCGTTCCATGACCAACCGCTGCCCGGTCAGCAGATGAGCCTGGGCCATTTCTGAGCCGGCAATCCCTCGCGGGGACGCGGCTCAATGACATTGCTGCGCCACGGCAGCGCCGCGAATCGCGGGTCCTCGCGCAGCGGTCCGCAGTCCGGCAGGCGCGCCGTCACGATATCGTCCGAAGATCGTCCATCCTCCGTCAAGCAACGCTCGCGCGCCGGCCGTACGCTGGACGTGGTCGCGGAGCCGATCCGGCGCCGGACCCTTTTTCAAACGACAGAATCCGGAGGCTGGTCATGAACCGATTGATTCTTTTGAGTGTCCTGCCGCTCGCGCTCGCCGGCCCTGCCATCGCGTCCGCGGATGGCCCGTCCGATGATTTCATGGGCGAAGCGGTGACCTTTTTCGACAACTGGCCGGCGATGCCTTTCCTCGCCGAACTCGACGTTCAATGCCCCGGCGGCGAAGTCGAGTGGCTGAACGCGTTCACGCCGGTCTGCACGCGCAGCGGCCGGCTCAGGGTGCGTGACCTGCCGCTCTACACCTGCGTGAGCGGCCTCGACGCGCACGGCGACCCCGACCCCCGCCTGCAGGGCGTCGGCAGCTACGAGCTCAACGTCAACTGGGACGAGCTCTACGCGGGCGAGGTCTGGAGCGAGTGGACCATCGCGCTCTCGAGCGACTGCGATCCGGCCGCGCTCCAGGATCCACAGGTTTACTGGCGCGGGAACAGCACCGGTAAGCGCATGGTGGCAGCGTACGACGCGTCAGGGATGCCCATCGCATGGGTCGGCGAACTCATGGTCGTCGGCAAGGGCCATGGCGGCGAAATCGAAGGGCTGCACATCAAGGGGACGGAAATGTTCTTCACCGTCACGCCATTGCCGCTGCCCAGGGACGTCACGCATGGCGATCCGACGACGCCCGAGGGTATCTTCACCGGGGTCGTATTCGAGTAATCTCCGGGGCGCATCGCGGGGGCGTGGGCCCACGCCCCCGTCACGGGCTGCCCGGCGGTCCGGTTCGCGGACGCCGGCCGGGCGTTCGGCTCAGGACGTCAGCGCCAGGGCGACCCGGCGCAGACGGGATTCGGCTTCGCCGCCGACTTCCTCGATCGCGGGATCGCCGGCGAGGCCGCCCGCTTTCATCATGGCCTTCGGGTCGACGATGCGGACCAGCGTTCCGCCGCTTTCCAGGGCCTCGACGATCACGTTGCAGGGCAGCATCAGGCCCGCGTCGGGCCGGCTCGACAGGGCCTTGTGGGCCAGCGGCGGGTTACAGGCGCCGAGAATGCAATACTCGCGGAAATCGACATCCAGCTTCTGTTTCAGGGTGTCGTGCACGTCGATCCGCGTGAGGACGCCGAAGCCCTCATCCTGCAGGGCATCGATCACGCGGTCCAGGGCCTCGGAATAGGGGGCGCCGAGGGTCACTTCAAAAGCCATGTCGGACATGTGGAATCCTCTCTCATCTGCAATTCGAACCGTTACCTTAGCTATAGGGGCGCGGATCGCGGAAACAAGGCCCCGAACCCGCGCCGGTCCCGGTAACGACGGCCCGGACGCGGCCGTCTATTCGTCGAGCAGACGCCGCCGCATCTCGTCGAAGCGCGCGCGCTCCGCGGCGTCGACGTCCGGGTAGCGCAGACCCATCGACGCGAGGGTGTCGACGACGATCCGGGCGACGGTCAGGCGCATGTAGGGCTTGTCGTCGGCCGGGATGGCGAACCAGGGCGCCCAGGGCTTGCTCGTATGGCGCAGGGCGTCGGCGTACGCCGCCATGTAGGCCGGCCAGTGGCGACGTTCCTCGACGTCGCCCGCGCTGAACTTCCAGTTCTTCTCGGGAACGTCGAGTCGGCGCAGGAAGCGCCGCTTCTGCTCCGCGCGGGAAACGTTCAGCCAGAACTTGAGGATCACCGTGCCGTTGCGGGCCAGGTGTCGCTCGTGCTCGACGATCGATTCGAAACGTTGCGGCCACAGATCGTCCGGCGATGCCGGCGTCGCGTCCGGCGGCAGCCTCTGCGCGCCAAGGTATTCCGGGTGAACCCGAACCACCAGCACCTCCTCGTAGTAACTGCGGTTGAACACGCCGATGCGGCCGCGCTGGGGCAGGGCGCGGGTGGTCCGCCAGAGGAAATCCTGGTCCAGCTCGTTCCGGCTCGGCTGCTTGAACGACGTGACCTGGAAAGCCGACGGGTTGACCCCGGTGAACACGGCGCGGATGGTGCTGTCCTTGCCGGCGGCGTCCATGGCCTGGAAAACCAGCAGTACGGCGTGGCGGTCTTCGGCGTACAGGCGGCGCTGCAGGTCGTCCAGGCGTTTTACCTGAGCCTTCAGGGCCTTGCGTGCGGCTTTTCCGACCGGTGCGTCGTCGGGCGGTTCACAGCGGGCGTGACCCGGGTCGAACGTGCCGTCGGTCGGCACCGTCCATCGATTGTGCGGGGGAATGATCACGGCGCGGTCCTCTTGCGGTCGACCTCACGATAAACCAGTCGGCCGCACGGAGACAACGCGGCCGCAAGAACGGGTCCCGGCTCGTGATAAAAATCACGCCCCGGCCGCGCGCGGCGGACTTTGCAAAACGGGCGCCTCGTCCGTGTAAGTTTTACAACGGCGGTCGCGGCGGGCTCGGCCCGGCTATGGGGGCTCGTGATCGTAAAGATCGGGCTTGGCGACACGCGGTCCGGCCAGCGCCCAGATGACCAGGCCGAGCAGGGGTAACAGGACGATGATCGCGCTCCAGGCGATTTTGCGTGCGTTCGAGGCGGAGCCGCGCCAGGTTTTCACCAGGGCCCATACATCGAGCCCCAGGACGACCAGCACGAAGACGACGCCGCGTCCGCTCAGTGCGAGTTCGTACACGGGATCCTCCTAGTCCGGGACGACCTTGGCGTGGTCCCCGGCCGACGGTTCGTCCATCGCTTCGCCGCGCACCAGGGCCTTGCCGGCCTCCCACAGGAACTCCAGCCGGCGCAGTCCGCTGCGGTCCCAGTATTCGGCGTACACGGGATCGATCAGGATCAGGGTCAGCTGCGGATCGTTCGCGCCGTTCGGAAACCAGAGCTGCATGGAAGGCTGCCAGAGGCTGCGCGCGAGCTGGACGTTGGTCTCGATCCGCGCCTCGCCCGTGATCGAAAGGAAGCGGGCGTCGCCCTGCATCGTCACCGCGACGTGCGGATGCTCCAGGATTTCGTTCATCTTCTCGTCCTCGGCCCGGGTCGCGAAGTAGAGCAGGCCGCCCTTGTCGTGGCCGGCGATGGCCATTGGCCGGGCTCGAGGCTGACCGGACAGCGAGGTCGTGACCAGCATCGCGGTATCGAAGGATGCGATCAGGTCGTCGAGTCGTTTCTGGGCGAGGTCGTTCATGGCGCTCCTTGGTTTTTTGCCTGCCTTGAGCGATGCAATCCGTGTGCCATGTCGGGCTGAATGTTCGATGCGTCCCCGGTATACTTCTTATCGTTCCCCCTGAAATCGAGACTTCCGCTGCGAACGACGCGCGGAAACGCGAGGTATTGAATGGACATCACCGAGAAGGTCCTGCTCGGCAACGATCTGCCGGAGTGGGCGATCGCCGTCGGCATGGCCCTGCTGGCCGTCATCGTGCTGCGGACCGCGCAAGGCATCGTTCGCGGCCGCATCGCCCGACTGGCGCAACGCACCGACACCCGCTGGGACGATCACGTGGTCAATGTCATCGCGTCGACCCGCCTGCTGTTCTGGCTGGTGGTCGGCGCCTGGTTCGGGGCGCAGTACCTCGAGTTGCCGGACAGCGGGCAGCGCTGGGTCGGGATCGTGTTCGTCATCACCTTGCTGCTGCAGGCCGGCCTGTGGGGCGGCGCCCTGGTCAACTCGGTTCTGAACGACTACCGCAAGCGCAAGCGGGAGGAAAATCCGGAAGATCTGACCACGCTCGGCATGATCGGCCTGGCGGCGCGCGTGGTCGTCTGGTCGGTCGTCGTGCTGCTGATCCTGGACAACCTGGGCATCGACATCACCGCGCTGGTCGCCGGTCTCGGCATCGGCGGCGTGGCCGTGGCGCTGGCCGTGCAGAACATCCTCGGCGACCTCTTTTCATCGCTGTCGATCGTGCTGGACAAACCGTTCGTGGTGGGCGATTTCCTGATGGTGGGGGATTTCCTGGGCAGCGTCGAGAAGATCGGTCTCAAGACGACCCGGCTGCGCAGCCTGTCCGGCGAGGAACTGATCTTTTCCAACACCGATCTGCTGAACAGCCGCGTGCGCAACTTCGGCCGCATGGCCGAGCGCCGGGTGGTTTTCAAGCTGGGCGTCGTCTACCAGACCCCGCGCGAAAAACTGAAGCTCATTCCGCAGATCATCCGCGAGGCGATCGAGGCGCAGCAGGACACCCGCTTCGACCGCTCGCACTTCAGCCAGTACGGCGACTTCTCCCTGAATTTCGAGAGCGTCTATTACGTGCTGAGCCGTGACTACAACCAGTACATGGACATCCAGCAGTCGATTTACCTGGCGATCCACGAACGGTTCGAGGCCGAGCACATCGAGTTCGCCTATCCGACGCAGACGGTGTTCCTGGAGCGGCCCGATACCGACTGACGTCCGCCCGGACCCGGACGAAAGCGCTTCAGATCAAGCGGATGCGACCTGACCCGCGCGTCGGCGGCGCGGCCGGCGTAAACTGAAAGCGACGGCGGAACGACTCCCATCGGGCCGACCGCCCCCGACGAAATCCGTTCCGGGGAGAATGACATGAAGACGAAACCGACCGTGGCGGGTTCGTCGCAGGTGCCGAACCCACCGCATCCACACCGGCGCCGCGAACCCCTTCCCTGGCATCAGCCGAAGCCGCCCTGCGACGATCCGGGCGCTCTGGCGCGCGTGCAGAAAATCCTGGAAAGTCCCAGCTACCGGCAGGCGGACCAGGACATCGACTGGCTCAACGACTACGAGACACGAGGCGTCCGCCTGCAGATCGATTACGAAAAGCCCGAGTTCCTGATGGAGCAGCGGGGCATCCGGCATTCCGTCGTGGTCTTCGGCAGTACGCGGATCGAGGAGCCGGCTTCGGCGCAACGCCGGGTGGCGGAATTACGCGCGGCGCTTGCCGCGGAGCCCGGCGATGCCGCGCTCGAGCAGCGCCTGGCCGTGGCCGAGCGCTTGCTCGAAAAATCCCGGTATTACGACGTCGCGCGCGAACTGGGGCGCCGGGTCGGCGCCGCCGCGGACGGACCGGATGACTGCCGGCTGGTGGTGATGACCGGCGGCGGGCCCGGCATGATGGAAGCCGCGAACCGCGGCGCGTGGGATGTCGGCAGCCCGACCGTCGGGCTGAACATCGACCTGCCGCACGAGCAGTTCCCCAACCCGTACATCACGCCGGATCTGTGTTTCCGGTTTCACTACTTCTCGTTGCGAAAGCTGCATTTTCTGCTGCGGACGCGCGCGCTGGTCGTCTTTCCGGGCGGCTACGGCACGTTCGACGAGCTGTTCGAGACACTGACGCTGATCCAGACGCGCAAGATCAAGCCGATACCGGTGGTGCTCGTGGGCCGGAAATTCTGGCGCCGGGCGTTCAATGTCGAATTCCTGATCGAGGAAGGCGTGATCGAGGGCGAGGACCGCGAACTGTTCTGGTACGCGGAGACGGCCGACGAAATCTGGAGCGGCATCCTGGCCTGGCACGAAGCCAACGGCACCCCCCTGCTGGACGCCGGGCCGAACCGGAAGGGAGAATCCCGATGAAACTGTCCTTTCATGGCGCCGATCGCAGCGTGACCGGTTCCTGTCACCTCGTCGAATGCGGCGATTGTCGCATCCTGGTCGACTGCGGCATGTACCAGGGCGGGCGCGAACTGCGCGAAGAAAATTCGGAGGATTTCGGCTTCGATCCGCGAAGCATCGACTTCCTGCTGCTGACCCATGCGCATCTCGATCACTGCGGGCGAATTCCGCTGCTGGTCAAACGCGGGTTCCGCGGTGAAATCATCACCACGGCGGCGTCGCGCGAGCTGGCGCGCCTGGTCATGCTGGACTCGGCGCACCTGCACGAGGAAGAGGCCCGGCGCGAGGCGCGGCACGCGCGCCGGCGCGGCCACAAGGCGGCCGCCGAACCGCTGTACACGATCCTGGACGCCCTGAACAGCACTGGCCACTTTGGGCGCAGCGTGCGCTACGGGACCCCGCTGGAGCTGGCGCCCGGCATCCGCGCGACCTTTGCCGACGCCGGGCACATCCTCGGTTCGGCATGCGTGTTCCTCGAATTGTCCGAACACGGCCACGGCCGCACGATCCTGTTTTCCGGTGACCTCGGCAACGCCGAGCGACCCTTCCTGCGCAGCCCGGCGCCGCCCCCCGCGGCCGACGTCGTCGTCATGGAAACCACGTACGGTGACCGCATGCACGAAAAGCTCGGGCCGTCGGTCGAGGCGCTGTACGCGGCCCTCAACGATGCCTTCGCACGGGGCGGAAACGTGGTCATCCCGACCTTTGCGCTGGAGCGCGCGCAGGAGTTGCTGTTCTACCTGCGCGAGGGCGTCGAGCAGGAACTGCTGCCGACCGGGCTGCAGGTTTTCCTCGATTCTCCGATGGCGATCTCCGCGACGGAGATTTTCGAGAAACACCCCGATTGCTACGACAGCGACACCGCCGAACTGTTTCGCGAGGGGCGCGATCCGTTTCACGTGCCGGGACTGCACTTCACGCGCGAGACCGCCGAATCGATCGCCCTCAACCGGGTCAACGCCGGCGCCGTGATCCTCGCGGGTTCGGGCATGTGCACCGGCGGGCGCGTGCGCCACCACCTGCGCCACAACCTCTGGCGCGAGGAATCGAGCGTGATTTTCGTCGGTTACGCGGCCCGTGGCACCCTGGCCCGAATCCTGGTCGACGGCGCCGACCACGTGCGGATTTTCGGCGAGAAGATCCCGGTCCGGGCGCAGGTTCATTCGATCAGCGGGTTTTCGGCGCATGCCGACGAAGCCGAGTTGCTGGCCTGGCACGAGCAGACCGGCGCGCCGGAGCGGACCTTCCTGGTGCACGGTGACGAGGAGTCCATGCAGCACTTCGCCACGCGCCTCGACGGGCGCGGGGTCGCGATGCCGGCACAGGGCGAAAGCTACGCGCTGTGACGGTTCAGGCGCGGCCTCGATCCGGCATCCCGGCGGCGGTACGCTGCGGTCGCGCGTTCATCGCGGCCGGGTCATGTCTTCCGGTCGCACGATGCGGTCGAATTCCGCGCCGCTGAGGATGCCGAGCGCGACGGCCGCTGCGCGCAGCGTGGTGCCCTCGGCGAAGGCTTTTTTGGCGATCTGCGCGGCGCGGTCATACCCGATGTGCGGATTGAGCGCCGTGACCAGCATGAGGGACGAGCTCAGGTGTTCGGCGATCGCCTCGCGGTCGGCCTCGATGCCGGTCGCGCAGTGGGCGTCGAAGCTCGCGCAGGCGTCGCCGAGCAGACGGATCGAATTCAGCAGGTTGAAGATCATCAGCGGCTTGTAGACGTTCAGTTCGAAGTTGCCGCTCAGCCCGCCGATGTTCAGGGCGACGTCGTTGCCCAGCACCTGGGCGCAGACCATCGTCAGCGCCTCCGCCTGGGTCGGGTTGACCTTGCCGGGCATGATCGAGCTGCCGGGCTCGTTGGCCGGCAGCCGAAGCTCGCCGATCCCGCAGCGCGGGCCGGAAGCCAGCCAGCGGATGTCGTTGGCGATCTTCGTCAGGCTGACGGCCAGCGTCTTCAACGCGCCGCTGGCGAACACGACGGCGTCGTGCGCGGCCAGGGCCTCGAACTTGTTCGGCGCGCTGCGGAAGGGCAGGCCGGTGAGCTCGGCGATACGGTCCGCGGTGCGCGCGCTGAATTCCGGATGCGTGTTCAGCCCGGTGCCGACCGCCGTGCCGCCGAGCGCCAGGTCGTAAAGGCCGTCCAGGGCGCTTTCGACGCGCGCGATACCGTGGTCCAGTTGCTGCACGTACCCCGAGAATTCCTGTCCGAGCGTCAGCGGCACGGCGTCCATCAGGTGGGTACGGCCGATCTTGACGATGTCGTCGAACGCCGCGGACTTCGCCGCCAGCGTGTCGCGCAGCCCGCGTACGCCCGGCAGCAGGTGGTGCACGATGCGCTCGGCTGCGGCGATGTGCATCGCCGTCGGAAAGGTGTCGTTGGAGGACTGCCCGCGGTTGACGTCGTCGTTGGGGTGCACCGGGTCCTTGCTGCCGATCTCGCCGCCGGCCCGCTCGATGGCCCGGTTGGCGATCACCTCGTTCGCGTTCATGTTGCTCTGCGTGCCGGATCCGGTCTGCCACACGACCAGGGGAAAATGCTCGTCGAGTCGGCCGTCGATCACTTCGTCCGCCGCGCTGACGATCAGGTCCGCCCGGTCCCGGGGCAGGGCGCCCAGTTCGGCGTTGGTGAGGGCGGCGGCTTTCTTGAGGATGCCGAGCGCGCGGATCATCTCGCGCGGAAAGCGGTCGGTGCCGATCCGGAAGTTCTGCAGCGAACGCGCGGTCTGCGCGCCGTAGTAGCGATCGGCCGGGACTTCGACCGGGCCCATCGTGTCGTGCTCGATGCGGGTATTCACGGTTCTGCCTCCGTGGCGCTTGCGTCGTCGTCCCCTCAGCTTACACGACGCCCGGCGGGGACTGAATCGGCGCCGGCGCGCTCGCGCCGGGGTCGCGGCCGGCGACGTGACACGGCGGGTCCGGCAGGCTAACGTGTACGGGTATGAAGTACATCGAGATCATCGCCGACGCCGGCAGTTTCGATACCATCCGGGCCATCGCGGAGCAAACCGAAGCGGTCGACGTGCGCACGGCGCCTGCCGACGAGGAAGGCGATCGCTGGATGCGCCTGCTGGTTCGTGACGACAAGCTGCAGGGCGCCCTGGACGCCCTGCAGAACACGCTGGGTTCGCAGTCCGACGCCCGGATCAGCGTGCTGTCGGTGGAGCTTTCGCTGCCGCGGCAGCAGGAGCACGAGGAAAAGGAGGAGGACAAGGCGGTCGCGGCCCGGGAGGCGCTGCACGGCGAGGTCGCCAAGGGCGCGCGCCTGAACGCCAACTACCTGGTGCTGGTGGTGCTGTCCACGCTGGTGGCCGCGATCGGATTGCTGGCGGACAACGTCGCCGTCGTCGTCGGAGCGATGGTGATCGCCCCGCTGCTGGGCCCCAACCTGGCCTTCGCGCTCGGCACGGCGCTCGGCGATACGCGACTGATGCGGGAGGCCGCGCTGAGCCTGCTGCTCGGCCTGGCGCTGGCGATCGCCCTGTCCGCCGCGCTGGGACTGGTCTGGCCGTACGAAGCGCAGAGCGCGGAGCTGGCCATGCGTACCCAGGTCGGCATCGACTCGGTCGCGCTGGCGCTGGCGTCGGGCGCCGCGGCCGCGCTGTCCCTGACGTCGGGACTTTCCAGCGTGCTGGTCGGGGTGATGGTCGCGGTCGCGCTGCTGCCGCCGGCGGCGACGCTGGGCCTGATGCTCGGTCATGGCGACACAACGGGCGCGACCGGCGCCGGTCTGTTGCTGGCGATCAACATCGTCTGCGTCAACCTGTCCTGCAAGGTGGTGTTCCTGTTCAAGCGCATCCGGCCGCGCGTCTGGTGGGAAAAGGAAAAGGCGCGCCGCGGGATGCGCAACTCCGTGATCGCCTGGGTCGTATCGCTCGGCCTGCTCATCGGGATGATCTATCTGCGGCAGCTCCTCGCGGCCTGACGCCGGTTTCCGGTGCAACGTTTCGTGGCGCAAACTCGTCTATAATTGCCGACGATTTCTTTTACGCCGCAGCCGGGCGCGCCCCGGTACTGGAGACACCATGAACTTCCGCACCGCGTTCGCGGGCTTCCTGCTCGCCGCCTTCTGTTTTTCCGCCGTTGCCGATGAAACCCTGCTGCTGCGCCAGCCGGCCCTGTCGCAGGACCATCTGGCCTTCGTCTACGCCGGTGATATCTGGATCGCCGACCGGTCCGGGGGCGACGCGCGGCGGCTGACCTCGCATCCGGCCGAGGAGAACGGGCCGGTCTTCTCGCCGGACGGCCGCTACATCGCCTTCGCGGCGGAATACGAGGACAACACGGACGTTTACGTGATCCCGGTCGCCGGCGGCCAGCCTCGGCGCCTGACCTGGCACCCCGGCACGGACCGCCCGCAGGGCTGGAGCGCGGACGGTCGCGAGGTGGCCTTCGTCTCCGCCCGGGAGACCGATCACGGCCGTTCCGGCCAGTGGTACCACGTGTCGGTGGACGGCGGCCTGCCGGTCAGGCAGATGGAGGCGCGCATCGTACAGGGCCGTTACGGACCGGCCGGTGAACTCGCCTACATCCCCTTCGTTTCGGGCTATAACGGCCTGTTCGGCGGCGGCTCCGGCTGGAAGGGATACCGCGGCGGCACGACGCCGGCAGTCCACATCCTGTCGGCCGATCGCGAATCGGTACGCGTGATTCCCGGCGCCGGTGCGACCAACTTCAACCCGTTCTGGCTCGGCGGCCAGGTCTACTTCCTGTCCGACCGCGACGACAAGGTGTTCAACCTGTTCCGTTTCGATCCCGCTGCCGGCGAAATGACGCGCCTGACGAACGAGACCGACTGGGACGTGCGGGCGGCCGGCGGCCTCGGTGACACGGTGGTGTACGAGGCGGGCGGACAGATCAAGCGCCTCGACCTCGCGTCGGGCCAGGTCGAGACGCTCGAAATCCGCATCGCGCCCGATCTGCCGCAACTTCGGCCGCAGTGGAAAGACGCCTCGGGCACCATCCAGGCGGTCGACATCTCGCGCAGCGGCAAGCGGGCGCTGCTGACGGCGCGCGGCGAGGTGTTCACGGTTCCCGTGGACGACGGCTCCACGCGCAACCTGAGCGAAACCGGTGGCGTCCGCGAGTACACGGCGCTGTGGTCGCCGGACGGCCTGCACGTGGCCTGGATCGCGGAAACCGACGATGGCCAGGAAGTCGTGCTGGCCGACCAGTTCGGCGCGGGAAGCGTAAAGCGGTTTCCGCTGGGGCCGCATTTTTACTTCCTGCTGGCCTGGGCGCCGGGGGATACGCAACGCCTGGTCTACCAGGACAATCACCTCGGCCTGCACGTGCTGGACCTGGCCAGCGGCAAGAGCGAGCGCATCGCCCTCGGAACGCGCCGCGAGCAGTACGATGTCGCCGTCTCTCCGGACGGCCGCTGGCTGGCCTACACGCTGGAACGACCCAATTACCATCGCGACCTGGTGCTGCACGAGTTCGCCAGCGGGCGGGACACCACGGTGAGCGACGGGTTGGCTGACGTCGCGGCGCCGGCGTTCAGTACCGACGGCAAAGTGCTTTACTTCGCGGCCTCGACCAATTCGGGCCCCCTGCAGGTCGGCCTGAACATGACCAGCCAGGAGCGGCCCTACCGCGCCGGCCTCTACGCGGCCGTGCTGACGGCGGATGGCGCCTCGCCGCTGGCGCCGAAGACCGGCGACGAGGAAGCCGAGAAAGACGATAACGGCGATGACGACAAGGCGAAGGACAAGAAGGACGAAAAGCCGGTCACGCGCATCGACCTGGGCGGGTTGGACGGTCGGATCGTCGGGCTGCCCGTCGCCGAAGCCAACTACGCGCAGGTCCAGGCGGGCAAGAACGGCCACCTGTTCTACCTCGAACGGGTTCAGCCGGGCGTGGCGAACCTGCCGCCGGGCAAGAACGAGGCCGAGGGTAACCGCCTGCTGCGCTTCGATTTCGAGAAACGCGAGCAGAGCACCGTGCTCGAGGGCGTGCGTGATTTCCGCATCAGCAGCGACGGTGGCCACATCATCGTGCGCAAGGCGGACGGTTCACTCGCTGTCGCCGAGATCGCCGATGAACTGGAGCCCGAGCCGGTGAAGCTGGGCGGGTTGCGGGTCATGGTCGATCCCCGCGTCGAATGGGTGCAGATCTTCGATGAGGCGTGGCGGATGGAGAAAGAGTACTTCTACGCCGACAACCTGCACGGTCTCGACTGGGACGGCGTGTATCGCAAGTACCGTCCCCTGGTCGACCACGTCGGTCGCCGCGAGGACCTGAACGCGGTGATCGTCGAGATGATCGCGGAACTGCATGCCGGACACAACCGCGCCGGCGGCGGCGACGTGCACAAGGAGCAGGCCGTCAAGACCGGTCTGCTCGGCGCGAATCTGGAGACCGCGAACGGCCGTTACCGGATCGCACGGGTCTACACCGGCGAGGACTGGAACCCGTTCCTCGCGGCGCCCCTGGCGACGCCGGGCAACGCCGCCCGGGCAGGTGAGTACATTCTCGCGGTCAACGGCGCGGAACTCACGGCGCAGGACAACATTTTCGCGCTGCTGCAGGGCACGGTCGGCCAGCAGGTGACGTTGCGCGTCGGGCCCGACGCCAGCGGCCGGGACGCCCGCGACATCGTGGTCGAACCCATCGACAACGAGCGCGAGTTGCGCCTGTGGTCCTGGATCGAACGCAACCGTCAGCGGGTCGAGGAAGCGACCGACGGCCGCGTCGGCTACATCTACCTGCCGAACACCGCAGGCGCCGGCTACACCTTCTTCAACCGCATGTTCTTCGCGCAGGTCGACAAGGAGGCGCTGATCATCGACGAACGCTCGAACAGTGGCGGCCAGGCGGCCAATTACATCATCGAGGTGCTGAGCCGCATGCATCTCTCCGGCTGGAAGGACCGCGACGGCATGATCTACAACACGCCGGCCGGCGCCGTGCACGGGCCCAAGCTGATGATGATCGACCAGGATGCGGGCTCGGGCGGCGACTACCTGCCGTTCACCTTCCGCCTGGCCGGCATCGGCAAGCTGCTGGGCACACGTACCTGGGGCGGCCTGATCGGCATCTACGCGAATCCCGACCTGATGGACGGCGGCCGGCTCACCGTGCCGTTCTTCCGCTTCTTCGACCCCCAGGGCAACTGGAGCGTCGAAAACGAGGGCGTGGCGCCGGATATCGAGGTGCCGCTGGATCCGGTCGCGTACAACCGGGGCGTGGACAGCCAGCTGGAAGCCGCCATCGAAGAGATCCTGTCACAGCTCGAGGGTTACGAGAGCGACGTGCTGCAGCAGGCGCCGCCGCTGCCGACCGAGCTCGGCAAATAGACCGTTCGGGCCGGCGCCGCCGGGCGTCGGCCCCCGCTCACGGGGCGCCGTCAGCGCGGCGGGCGCTGCCGCCCGTCCGTCGGTTTGCGTTTCAGCCGGCCCAGCAGCACGGCGACCAGCCCCAGCAGGATCTCGTCGATGAAGGGGACCGCGTCCGGTACGAACAGGTCGATGACGAACAGCAGGACGGTGAGCAGCATCAACCACGGGTACCGCAGCGATTCCAGGTAGCGCATCAACCGCTTGGTGAAGGGATTCATGAGGCCTCCTTGTGCTGGATCAACGATAGCACGTTCCCGGCTTAACGAGCGCCCCGGGGGCGTGCGATAGTGGGGTCCGGATCGAAACCGAAGAGGACGGACATGAGCACGCCGAGCTACCGCACCAACTGCGTCGAGCGCTTCCTCGACTACGTAAAAATCGACACCCAGTCACGCGAGGATTCGGACAGCTACCCGAGCACGCCCGGTCAACTCGACCTGCTGCGCCTGCTGCAGGCACAGTGTACTGAACTCGGCCTGGCGGACGTGACGATGGACGAGCACGGCTACGTGTTCGCGACCATTCCGGCCAACAGCGACAAGCGGGACATCCCGATGATCGGTTTCCTGGCGCATGTCGATACCTCGCCCGAGATGAGCGGCAAGGACGTCAGGCCGGTGTTTCACCGCGACTACGACGGGGGCGACCTGGTGCTGCCGGACGATCCCGATACGGTCATTCGGGCGGACGAGAACCCGGCGCTGGCCGACCAGGTCGGCAACGACATCATCACGGCCTCGGGCACGACCCTGCTGGGCGCGGACAACAAGGCGGGCGTGGCCGAGATCATGGCCGCGGCGGAATACCTGGTCAATCACCCGGAAATTCCGCACGGACCGGTGCGCATCGGCTTTACGCCGGACGAGGAGGTCGGAACCGGCACGCAGTACTTCGACGTCGACGTTTTCGGCGCCCATTGCGCCTATACGATGGACGGCGAAACGCTGGGTGAACTGCAGGTCGAGACGTTCTCGGCCGATTCGATGACGGTGGTTTTTCACGGCCGCAACACGCATCCCGGCTTTGCCAAGGACCGCATGGTCAACGCCATCAAGGTGGCGGCGCGGTTCATCGACAGCCTCCCAAAAGAAGGTAATTCACCTGAAACAACAGAAGGTTATGAGGGTTTTCTGCATCCTTACATGATGGAGGCCGGGGTCGAGGAAACGCGCGTGAAACTGCTCGTGCGCGACTTCGACACGGCAGGGCTGAGCGAGCGCGAGATGCTGGCCGAACGCCTCGCACAGGAAGCCGCGGCCGAATTTCCCGGCGCGCGCGCCGAGGTGCTCGTCGAGGAATCCTACCGCAACATGAAGGAGGTGCTGGACGATTACCCCGAGGTGAGCGACAACGCCATCGAGGCGATTCGGCGGGCCGGACTCGAACCACGCGTCGAGCCGATTCGGGGCGGCACGGACGGTTCCAGGCTGTCCTTCATGGGGCTGCCGACGCCGAACATTTTTGCCGGCGAACACAATTTCCATTCACGGTACGAGTGGATCTCGACCTACGACATGCACAAGGCGGTCGAGGTCATCATCGAGCTGTGCCGGGTCTGGGAGGAGCGGGCCGGTCCAGTCTGATGCGCAGGGTGCCGATCTCCTTGTAAATGATCAGCAGCGGTTTTTTCGCCGATAACGTGAGGATGCGGGCGGCGGTGCCGTACATGAGGTGCGAGGTCAGGTAGACGTGCAGTCTGCGGTCCGATGCGAGCAGACCGCCGATCGAATCGAGAATCCGCGTTTCGTACTGCCGCGCCAGTTCCAGTTGGAAGCCGCCGACCTCGACGCGGTCGCTGCGGAAGGTCAGGGTCGGCGCGGTCCGGTGCAGCAGAATCTCCCGGTACAGCTGGCGCTGGTAGGTGGCCGGCAGCACGAAGCCGGCGGCCTCGTCCGTCACCAGCCAGAATACGTCGCGCTCGTGATCCGCGAGGCTTTCGTGTTCGCCGAACGCCTGGCACCAGCCCCGAAAATAGGCCGCGTAACGTTTGACCTCCCGTTCCAGCATCTGCAACCGCCCCCGGTGTCTGCAACCTATTCTAAACCTGATATGCTGCACCATCCCAGTTCCGACGATCGCCCTGCATCAAGGCTGCCGTGTCCGACCCGCTGTCCGTGAATCGTTACCGCAAGCCGACGTACCGCTGGTATGTTCTCGGCCTGCTGACGGTGGTCTACACCTTCAATTTCATCGACCGCCAGGTGCTGGTGATCCTGCAGGAACTGATCCGCGAAGACCTGGGCCTGATGGACTGGCAACTGGGCATGCTGTCCGGTTTCGCGTTCGCGGTGTTCTACTCGGTGCTGGGGGTGCCGATCGCGCACGCGGCCGAACTCTACGGACGCAAGCGGGTCGTCTCGCTTTCGCTGGCGTTCTGGAGCCTGATGACGGCGCTGATGGGCGGGGCCCAGAATTTTCTGCAACTGGCGCTGCTGCGCGTCGGTGTCGGCGTCGGCGAGGCCGGCGGCAGCCCGCCGTCGCACTCGATCATTTCCGACATCTTTCCGCGCCAGCGGCGCGCGTTCGCGCTGTCGCTGTTCTCCATGGGCGTCTATTTCGGCTACCTCGTGGCGTACAGCGCCGGTGGCTGGGCTGCCGAGCAGCTCGGCTGGCGCGCGACGTTCGTCGCGGTCGGCTTGCCGGGGGTGCTCATCGCGCTGCTGGTCGCGGCGACGGTGCGCGAGCCGGTGCGCGGTCTGGCCGATCACGGTTATCGCGCGGACGTGGCGTCCGCCGCGACCGTCGCGTCCGGTAACGCGCCGCGGTTCCTGGACACGCTGCGTCTGCTTTGGGGGCGCCGCTCGTTTCGCCACCTGGCCATTGCGGGCAGCCTGCAGTCACTGGCCGGGTACGGCGTCGGCAACTTCATGCCGTCGTTCATCATTCGCGCGCACGGGCTGCCGATCGGCGACATCGGCTGGCGCCTGGCGCTGATCACGGGCCTTGGCGGTGCGATCGCCATCGCCCTCTCGGGCTGGGTCACCGATCGCCTGTCGGAACGCTCGCAAAGCTGGTACGCCCGTTTTCCGGCCATCACGATCGGCCTGACGCTGCCGCTGGTTCCGCTGACCTTCCTGACCGCCGATACCGGCACGATGTTCCTGGCGTATATTCCGTACGAGATGCTCGGCGCCACGTGGCTGGGCGCCTCGCTGGCGGTGGCCCACTCGATCGTCGACCTGCGCCAGCGCGCCGTTGCCTCGGCGGTCCTGTTCTTCCTGATCAACCTGATCGGGCTGGGGCTGGGTCCGCTCATCATCGGCACGCTGTCCGACCTGTTGCGCCCGGCCTGGGGCGACGCGGATGGCCTGCGTTACGCGATCATCGCCACCGCGCTGGTCGCCAAGTCCTGGTGCGTGCTGCACTTCGTCCTGGCGGCGCGGGCGCTGCGGCGCGACCTGCCCACTTGAATTGCGCCGCGCCGATACACAGATGAAAGAAAGCGAACGTTCCCATCGAAAACAACCAAGGAGCTTATCTCATGGCCCATGAATTGCCCCCCCTGCCGTATGCGAAAGACGCACTCGAGCCCGTGATTTCGGCGGAAACGCTCGACTTTCATTACGGCAAGCACCACCAGGCATACGTCACGAACCTCAACAACATGGTGCCCGGCACCCCGTTCGAAGACGCGACGCTCGAAGAGATCGTCATGCAGTCCGACGGCGGCATCTTCAACAACGCGGCGCAGGTCTGGAACCACACTTTTTACTGGAATTGCCTGAGCCCGAATGGCGGCGGCGAGCCGGGTGGCGCGCTCGGCGCGGCCATCGACAAGGCGTTCGGTTCCTTTGACGCGTTCAAGGAGGCCTTCATCAAGTCCGCGGTCGGCAACTTCGGCTCGGGCTGGACCTGGCTGGTCGGCAACGACGACGGCTCGGTCGAGATCGTCAACACCGCCAACGCCGCCACGCCGCTGCGCGACGGACGCCGTCCGCTGCTGACCATCGACGTGTGGGAGCACGCCTACTACATCGACTACCGCAACGCCCGTCCGAAGTACCTCGAAGAGATCTGGAAAATCGTCAACTGGGACTTCGTCGCCGCCAACTACGGCTGATCGTTTTTTGAAACGGCGCCGCCCCGCAACGGGGCGGTGCCAGCCGCGCCGTTCTCTGCTACGCTTGGCCGCATGGATGCCAAGCTCAACGTTCTGGGCGAACCGCTCAAGCCCTGCTCGACGCAGCCGATGACCGGGTTCTTCCGCGACGGTTGCTGCAACACGTCCGATGAAGACCGCGGCCGACACGTCGTCTGCGTGCGTGTGACGCGGGAATTTCTCGAGTTTTCCCGCTCGCGCGGCAACGACCTGATCACCCCGATGCCCGACTACGGGTTTCCCGGCCTCAATCCGGGCGATCAGTGGTGCCTGTGCGCAGCGCGGTGGCAGGAAGCGTTCCAGGCCGGCGTGGCGCCGCGCGTGTTGCTCGAATCCACCCACGCGGCCGCGCTTCAGGTCTGCAAGCTGGCCGATCTCAAGAAACACGCGCTGGACCTCGTCTGACCCCGGAGACGGCCGATGCACCGATTCATCCTTCTCGCCCTGCTCATCGCCGCCACGCCGCTCGCCGCCGACACGGCGTCGGACATCCGTGACGCCCTGGACTACTATGCCGAGGTCTGGAACGAAAACGACCTCGAAGCGATCGAGGGGTACTATCACCAGGATTTCGTGCTGGTCAGCGATGACGGGGTTTTCTCACGAAAGCAGCGGATCGATGGCATTCGCGAGCTGGTCAGCGGGGGCGGCGATCGCGGCCGGCTGGACTACGCAGAGGTCACCGTCGAGGAACTCGGCGACACGCACGCCGTCGCCTACGGACGCCTCTCGCTGCGGTTCAAGGATGGATCGATGCTCGAGAGCTGGTTCACCACCGTATACGTCAAGACACCCTTCGGCTGGAAGGCGCTGTTGACGCGCAACTGACGGCGGCGAACCGAATACCACCGGGACATGACGACGCGCTTTTCGCGCTGACTCATGCATCAGATCATGTGCAGGACGGCCCGCTGCGACTATGCTGGCGGCAAACCCGATATCACGGATGGCCGTCATGGAAAACGAATACAACTGCATCGTCATGGGCGCCGCGGGGCGCGATTTCCACGTCTTTCTTTCGTTTCTCAAGGGCAATGAACATTTCCGGGTGAAGGCGTTCACGGCCACCCAGATTCCGTTCATCAGCGAACGCAAGTTTCCGCGGTCCCTGGCCGGATCGGACTACGACGAGGACATCCCGATCTACGACGAATCCGAACTGCCGCGGCTGATCCGCGAGCTGGACGTCGATTTCGTCTTCTTTGCCTACAGCGACATCTCGCACGCCGACCTGATGCACAAGGCGAGCCTGGTGCAGGCGGCCGGCGCCAGTTTCATCATCGCCGGGCCGGAGCACACGCAACTGGTGGCCGACAAGCCCGTGGTCAGCATCACCGCGACGCGCACCGGTGCGGGCAAGAGCCCGTTGACGCAGTTCCTGGCCCGCTACCTCACGGACCAGGGCAAGCGGGTGGCGGTAATCCGCCATCCGATGCCCTACGGCAATCTGCAGATGCAGGCGGTGCAGCGCTTCGCGACGCCGGAGGACCTCGACGAGCAGGAGTGCACGATCGAGGAGCGCGAAGAGTACGCGCCCTACGTTGAAATGGGCATCCCGATTTACGCCGGCGTCGACTACCAGGGCATCCTCGATGCGTCGTCCGAGGAGGCCGATATCGTGCTGTGGGACGGCGGCAACAACGATTTTTCCTTTATTCGGCCGGATCTCGACATCGTCGTCGTCGACGCCTTGCGCGCGGGGCACGAGATCGACTACTTTCCCGGCGAGGTCAACTTCCGCCGCGCCGACGTGCTGGTGATCAGCAAGGTCCGTTCCGCCGAGCCCGGAGCGGTCGAGGGCATTCGCGGGCGGGCGCGCGAACTCAACCCCAAGGCCGATATCTGCACCTCCGGCCTGGAAATCCTCGTCGACGATCCCGGCGTGATGGAAGGCCGGAAAGTGCTGGTGGTCGAGGACGGCCCCACGGTCACGCACGGCGGCATGGCGTTCGGCGCCGGTACGGTCGCGGCGCAGCGCCACGGCGCGATCCCGGTCGACCCGCGGCCCTACGCGGCCGGCACCATCGCGGACACCTACGCGGCGTACCCGCACATGGGGCCGATTTTGCCCGCGATGGGCTATTCGGAAACCCAACGTGACGCGCTCGCCAGGACCATCCGGGCCTGCGCCGAGGCGGAGGACATCGCCTGCGTGGTCAACGGCAGTCCGGCCCGACTCGAACGCGTCATCAAGCTGGATGTTCCGCTGGTGCGCGTAACGTACCGATTCGAACAACTTGACGGCCAGCCGATCCAGGAACGGGTGATGGCCCTGCTCTGATCGCCGGCGTCCGGGCTTGCGGCCCGGCGCGCCGCGCGCGTCAGGCAAGCGGCGCGTTGTGCTTTTTCCGGTACGCTGCTAGGCTCCGGCATAAACGCCAACAGGGCTGAATCATGCCTAAGTACGCAGACATCACCGGCTGGGGCAAGTGCATGCCGCCGGCCGTCATGACCAACGACGATTTCGCCTCCGTCATCGACACGTCCGATGAATGGATCCGCACGCGCAGCGGTATCGCCGAGCGCCGCGTCTCCCACGTGCCGAACAGCGACCTGGCCGCGGTCGCCGCGCAACGGGCGATGGCCGCCGCCGGCGCCGAGCCCGACGAAATCGACCTGCTGATTCTCGCCACGACCTCGGGCGACAACATCGTGCCGTCCACGGCCTCCTACGTGCAGGCCAAGACCGGCACGCTCAACGCCGCGGTCTTCGACCTGAACGCCGGTTGCAGCGGATTCATCTACGGCCTGGAAACCGCCACCGCGATGATCCGGTCCGCCGGCTACCGCAAGGCGCTGGTGATCGGCTCCGAGCGCCTTACCTGGCTGATCAATTTTTCCGACCGTTCCTCCGGCGTGCTGTTCGGCGACGGCGCGGGCGCGGTGGTCCTCGAGCCCAGTGACCGGGAATCCGGGCTGCTGGCCGCGCATCTCGGCTGCGACGGCCGCCACGCGCACATCCTCGAGGTGCCGAATTCCGGAACGGCCGGGGATCGCTTCGTGGAAAACTACAGTGTCTTCCAGATCAACTTCGACGGCCGCGAGATCTTCAAGCGCGCGGTGAAGGGAATGGCGGGCGAGGTGCGCAAGGTTTTGGGCGACCTCGAACTCGGCACGGATGACATCGACGTGATCATCCCGCACCAGGCCAATCTGCGCATCATCGAGTCGCTGGCGCATTACCTGAAGGTGCCGATGTCGCAGGTCGCCGTGAACATCGAGAAGTACGGCAACACCTCGGCGGCGACGATACCGGTCGCGCTGTGCGAACTGCTCGAGCAGGGTCGCATCCACCCCGGTGACCGCGTGCTGCTGGCGGCCTTCGGGGCCGGGCTGACGCGGGCGGCCGGCCTGGTTCGCTGGGGCGAACGGGTCACGCCGCTGGGCGAGAGCGACGCCGAACTGCCGCCGTGCGACAAAACGGCCCTGGAAGTCCTGGCGGACGCGATCGAACACACGCTCTAGGAGAACGACATGATCACACTGTACTGGTGTCCCCGGACCCGCGCGTCCCGCGCGCTGTGGATGCTGGAGGAAACCGGCGCGCCGTTCCGTACCCGGTTGGTCGATATCCGCAACCCGGAAACGAAACAGGATCCCGATTTCGTCAAAGCCAGCCCGATGGGCAAGGTGCCGGCGCTGATGGATACGCTCGACAACGGCACGGTCTACATGGCCGATTCGGCGGCCATTTGCCTGTACCTGGCGGACCGTTACGCCTCGGGGCGCCTGGCGCCCACGATCGACGACGCGGCGCGGGGCCGCTACCTGTACTGGATGACCTACACGCCCGGCGCGATCGAGCCCGCGATGATGGAGAAGTTCAACGGGCTCGAGGTGTCGCCGACCAGCAGCGGCTGGGGAAACTTCGACATCGTGATGCGGGTGCTCGAGGAAGGTCTGGCAGCGGGGCCGTGGATCATGGGCGGGCGCTTCACCGCCGCCGACGTCCTGCTCGGCTCGTCCGTGAACTTCATGCGCCAGTTCGGCCTGCTCGGTGAGCGGCCGGTGCTGGACGCCTATCTCGAGCGCTGCCTGGAGCGACCGGCATACGCGGCCGCGCTGGCGCGGGAAGGGGAACTCGACGACGCATAGCGGCCGCCGGCAGCGGAAGAAACCGCTTGCCACCGAAGCCCGCCAGACGATAGCGTCCCGCAACGGAGCGGGGCGATCGGTTAAAAAAAGGCCGGGGCTTGCCCGGCCTTTTTTCGTCGCGATGCGCGCGCCGTCTACTTCGCGTTGAGCGCCGCGTGGGCAGCCGCGAGACGCGCGATCGGCACGCGGAACGGTGAGCACGAGACGTAGTCGACGCCGAGCCCATGGCACAGGTCGATCGACTTCGGATCGCCGCCATGCTCGCCGCAGACGCCGATTTCCAGCGTTTCGCGGGCCTTGCGGCCCTCGTCGATCGCGATGTCCATGAGGCGGCCGACACCTTCCGGGTCGATGCTGGTGAAGGGGTTGTCCTTCAGCATCTTGGTTTGCAGGTAGTGCACCAGGAAGCCGGTTTCGGCGTCGTCCCGCGAGATGCCGTAGGTCGTCTGCGTCAGGTCATTGGTGCCGAAGGAGAAGAACTCGGCGGTGCCCGCGATCTCGCCGGCGGTCAGGGCCGCCCGCGGAATCTCGATCATCGTGCCGAACATCATCGGCACCTTGACGCCGGACTCGGCCAGGACGCGCTCGGCCACTGCTTTCAGCGGACCGACCATGGCGTCGAGTTCACCCACGTGCGAAACCAGCGGAATCATGACCTCCGGCTTGACGTCGATGCCGTCCTCGGCGCAACGCGCCGCGGCCTCGAAGATCGCCTGCACCTGCATCTTGTACAGGTTCGGGATCAGCATGCCGAGCCGCACGCCCCGCGTGCCGAGCATCGGGTTGGATTCAGCCAGGGCCTCGACGCGTTCGAGCAGGTGGGTTTTTTCCTCGATCTTCTCGAGCGTCGCGTCCATTTCCTTGAGGCTGGTGGTGCGCTGCATGCGCAGCTTCAGGTCGGTCAGTTCCAGCATCAGTTCGTGCGAGGACGGCAGGAACTCGTGCAGCGGCGGATCGAGCAGTCGAATGATGACCGGCAGGCCGTCCATGGCGCGGAACAGGCCCTCGAAATCGCTGCGCTGCATCGGCTCCAGGCCGGCGATGGCCTCGTTGCGCTCGGCCGTGGTCGAGGCGGTGATCATGCGCTGCATGATCGGCAGGCGGTCGTCGGCGAAGAACATGTGCTCGGTGCGGCACAGGCCGATGCCTTCGGCGCCGTACTCGCGGGCGCGTTGCGCATCGTTGGGGTAATCCGCGTTGGCGCGGACGCCGAGCTTGCGGAAACCGTCGGCCCATTCGAGGACTTTCAGCAGGTAGGGATCCTTGATGTCCGGTTCGACGGTCGGCAGGTTGGCGTAGTAGATCAGGCCCATGTTGCCGTCGATCGACAGGTACTCGCCTTCCTTGATCACCAGGTCCTCGCCGATGTACATGCGCCGGTTGTCGAGGTCGATTTCGATTTCCTCCACGCCGACGACAGCCGGCTTGCCGAACTGGCGCGCCACCAGCGCCGCGTGGCTGGTGCGGCCGCCCTTCGAGGTCACCACGCCCTTGGCCGCGAGCATGCCGTGCACGTCGTCGGGCCGGGTCTCGGGGCGCACCAGGATCACGTTCTTGCCTTCTTCCTTGGCCCAGCGCTCGGCCAGGTCCGGCTCGAAGGCGATCAGGCCGACCGCGGCGCCGGGCGACACGTTCAGGCCCTTGGCGATCGGCGCCTGGCCCTTGACCGCCTCGGGATCGAGCTGCGGATGCAGGAAGAAATCGACCTGGTCGGGGCGCACGCGGCGCACCGCTTCTTCGCGGCTGATCAGGCCTTCCTCGACCATGTCCACGGCGATGCGAACCTCGGCCTGCGCGGTGCGCTTGCCGTCGCGCGTCTGCAGCAGCCACATCTTGCCCTGCTCGACGGTGAATTCCATGTCCTGCATGTTGCGGTGGTGTTTCTCGAGGCGGTTCGAGATCTGCCGCAGTTCCTCGTACATCTCCGGCATGGTGTCCGCCATCTCGGAAATCCGCATGGTCTGGCGCGTGCCGGCGACGACGTCCTCGCCCTGGGCGTTGATCAGGAAATCGCCCTCGAGCTGCGGCTCGCCGGTGGTGGCGTTGCGCGACATGAACACGCCCGTGGCGGAGTTGTCGCCCAGGTTGCCGAACACCATCGTCTGGATGTTCACGGCCGTGCCCAGGTCATGATCGATGTTGCTGGCATTGCGGTAGTCGATCGCCCGCTTGCCGTTCCACGAACGGAACACGGCCTCGGTGGCCTGGCGCAGCTGCTCGTACGGATCGGCCGGAAACTCCTTGCCGGTATACGTGCGGATGATTTCCTTGAAGCGGTTGGTGACGTTCTTCCACGCCTCGGCGTTCAGTTCGGTGTCGGCGCGGACGCCGGATTCGCGACGCTGCGCGCTGATGACGGCTTCGAACACTTCATCGGGCACGTTCATGACCACGGAGCCGAACATGTGGATCAGCCGGCGGTAGATGTCCCAGGCGAAGCGCGGCCGATGCGCACGGGTCGCGAGCACTTCGACGATCTCGTCGGTCAGGCCGATGTTGAGGATCGTGTCCATCATGCCGGGCATCGAGAACTTGGCGCCGGAGCGGCAGGAGACGAGCAGGGGGTTGTTCGGGTCACCGAATTTCTTGCCGGTCTGCGCTTCGAGCGCCTTGACCGCCTCGAGCCCCTGTTCCCACATGCCTTCGGGAAAGGTCTCGCCGGCCGCGAGGTAGGCGTTGCAGCCTTCGGTCGTGACGGTGAAGCCCGGGGGTACCGGGATGCCGAGGCGGGTGGCGTCGACCAGGTTGGCGCCTTTGCCGCCAAGCAGTCCGCGAACGCCTTCCCAGTCGTCGCCGCACTTGGCCATCGCCTCGTCGTATTCGTTGAAAAGATAAACGTATTTGGTGTCTGACATCATCGTCTCCGGGACGGGTGAAAATCTGGTGCAGAGTCTACCAAGAAATGATGCCTTTTCCGGCAATTAAACGTGATGCAAGTCAAGTTATTGTCGGGTGTCGGGGCAAACATCTATACTCATGTGACTTAGGTCCGCTCCCCTTGTTCCGGAGGTTTCCCATGGTACGAAAAGTTTTGCTTGCAACGCTTGCCCTGGCCCTGTTTCCCGTTGCCGTCGCTGCGGCCGGTGATTCGCCGCAGGAAGCACGTCACGATCTGATGGAGGACGTTGGCGGCGCGGCCAAGACCATCGGCAAGATGCTGAAGGAAGAAGCCCCGTTCGACGCGGCGCAGGCCATGGAAGCGCTTCAGGTGTGGGCTGACGCGGCGGAGCCGTTCGGCACCCTGTTCCCGGAGGGCAGCGAAACGGGTTACGACACCGAGGCCCGGTCCACGATCTGGACCGACCGGGCCGGCTTCGAGGAAGCCCTGGCGGCCTTCAAGGAGAAAGCGGACGCCGCCGTGGCGGCCAACCCGCAGACGCTCGCCGAGCTGCAGCCGGCGGCCGGCCCCGTGTTCAAGACCTGCAAGGCCTGCCACGAGTCCTACCGCGTAGACGATTGACCGGAGTCCGCCGGCCGGGCCCGGCCGTTTGTCCGGCCCCGGTCCGGCGGCGAGGGCAGCCGTGCTGAAAAAAATCGTCATCCTGGCGGTCCTGGTCGCCCTGGCGGCGTGGCTGGCGACGCGGCCGCGCACGATCGACCCGTCGGACGTGCCGGATCTGGCCGCCGACCCGGTCCATGGCGAGTGGGTGTTTCACGCCGGCGGCTGCGCCTCGTGCCATGGCGCGGACCTCAGCGGCGGCCACGAAATGACCACGCCCTTCGGCGTGTTTCACGTGCCCAACATTACCCCGCATCCGCAAGCGGGTATCGGCGGCTGGACCCTGGCCGAGTTTGCGAACGCGATGTTGCGCGGCGTCGGCCCGGACGGCCGCCACTATTACCCGGCCTTTCCGTACACCGCCTACACCCGCATGACCTGGCAGGATCTCATCGACCTCAAGGCCTGGCTGGACACCTTCGAACCCTCGGCTCACCGAGTGGCGCGGCACGAACTGCCGTTTCCGTGGAACGTTCGCCGCGGTATCGGGCTCTGGAAGCGCCTGTACCTGAACACGGACTGGGTGCTGGCCGAAGCGACGACCGCCGAAGTGCAGCGCGGGCGCTACCTGGTCGAGGCCCTGGGGCACTGCGGCGAGTGCCACACGCCGCGCGACCGCTTCGGCGGGCTGGACACCGCCGCCTGGCTCGCGGGCGCGCCGGAGCCGGCGGGCGAGGGCAGGGCGCCCGACATCACGCCGCACGCGGCGGCGCTGGGCGGCTGGTCGGCCCGCGACATCGCCTATTACCTGGAAACCGGGTTCACGCCGGAGTTCGACACCGTCGGCGGTTCGATGGTCGACGTGCAGGAAAACCTGGCCCGCCTGACCGACGCGGACCGCGCCGCGATCGCCGCGTACCTCAAGGCCGTGCCGCCGGTCGCCCCCTGACGCCGCTCAGCGCTCCGCGTAGCGGCTTTCGATGAACTGCGTAACGCGCGGATAGCGCGTCTTCCAGTCGTCGATTTCGCGGCGCATCGCGTCGGGCACGTCGTCCGCAGCGATCCGTACCCGGTCCGCGCGCCCGCCACCGTACTGCGCCGGCATCAACCACAGCCCCATGATCGCCGCGAAGGCGAGGTCGGTGTAGTTCACCGTGGCGCCGCCGAGAATCGAGCCGCGGCCGTCGGCGAGGCGATCCTCGACGTCGCTCATCAGCTGTTCGAGGTGGGCGACGGCGCGTTCGTGCCGATGCGGCGAGATCCGGAAAGCCTGGCGAATCAGGAACGCCAGCAGCGGGTAAAGCAGCTTCAGCACGGCGCGTTGCCAGGCCGGCAGATCCGGGCTGTTCGCGCCCCAGGCGTGCAGCGTCAGATCGCGATGCGCCAGCAGGTGGAAATAGACCCAGACCTGCAGGTCCGCGCCGCAACGGTCGATCCGGCCTTCCAGTTCGATGCGTTCCGGTGTCGCCTCGAGGAACGCGGCTGCCTCCGGTCGTTCGGCCGCGTAACGGCCCCACAGGTAGCGCAGGATTTCGCTCGAGTTGCCGATCATCGAGCGGCTCGCCCCGGCGCGGAACCAGAGCCTGGGCACGGTTCGGCCCAGGAAGAAAGCGCCCAGGGTGCCTCCGGCGGCCCGCTCGACGTAATCGACCCCCAGCCGATCCAGGCACCAGCGCACCTTTTCGACGAAATGACTGGCCGAGATCGTCTCCAGCACCAGTTCGGGACCGCGCGGCGGGGCCGCGATGAAACTCAGGGACAGGGCCCAGCGCCAGGCGAGCATCAGCAGAACCAGCGCAACGGCGCCCGCAACGGAGATGCCGAACGCCGCGACGATCAGCGGCAGCAGGAACAGCGCGGCGTAATGGATCTTCGTGCGCCGTTCCGGCATGGCGGCGCGTCTCAGACCTGGGCCTCGAGCGCGGCGATCCGCTCCTTGAGCGGCGGATGGCTCATGAACAGCCGCTTGAGCCCATCGCCGATGGCGCCGTTGATGCCGAAGGCCGCGAATTCGCCCGGCAGATCCTCGGGTTCGGCCCGCCGTTGCAGCGCCTGAAGCGCGCTGATCATTTTCTGGCGGCTGGCCAGGGCGGCGCCGCCGGCGTCGGCGCGGAATTCACGGCGGCGCGAGAACCACATGACGATCGTGCTGGCAATGATCGACAGGAAAATCTGCGCCACGATGGAGGTGATGAAGTAGGCCGGCCCGTAGCCGCGTTCGGTCTTGAACACGACCCGGTCGACCGTGTGGCCGATGACGCGCGACAGGAAGATCACGAAGGTGTTCACGACGCCCTGCAGCAGGCCCATCGTCACCATGTCGCCGTTGGCGACGTGCGAGACTTCGTGGCCGAGCACGGCCTCGACCTCGTCGGCGCCCATCGCCTGCAGCAGGCCGGTACTGACCGCGACCAGGGCGTTGTTGCGGCGCGCGCCGGTCGCGAAGGCGTTCGGTTCCGGCGCGTTGAAGATACCGACCTCCGGCATGCCGATCCCGGCCTCCTTGGCCTGCCGCTGAACCGTGCTGAGCAGCCATTGCTCGGTCTGGTTGCGCGGTTGCCCGATCACCTGGACGCCCATCGCGCGCTTCGCCATGAACTTCGACAGGGCCAGCGAAATGAACGAGCCGCCAAAACCGATCACGGCGGACAGCACCAGCAGGGCCTGCAGGTTCAGGTCGACGCCGTTTTCGGCGAGGATGCCCTCGAGCCCCAGCACCTGGAAGACGATGCTGATCAGGACCAGGACGGCGGCATTGGTCGCCAGGAATAGCAGGATGCGCATCATGTTCGGTCAACCTCCACGAGTTTCGTGCCGGCGGCAAACGCCGGCGTACCAGCGTGTAAATTCTGTTTCTGCACCGGAATTTCAAGTCCGTCCGGGTTTTTGACTGATCGTGGCGGGCGCTTCTGCTACCCTGCACCGCATGCCGCTGTCAGGCGTCTGCCGGAATGCGTCATCGGACGCCGCCAGGGCGGTGCGCATGGTGCGCCCCGGGTTTCGTCCCGCGCGCTGATGCCGGTGTTGACCACCGGGGCATAGTGCCGGGGGAGCGGCCGGCCGGCACCGCCGGTTTGTTTCGCGGCATTTGCGCTCCTTGTCACCGGGTTTTCGAATAAGGTCGGATCACGATGATCAAAAAACTCAAAGTACCCCATACGCTGGTCCTGCTGTACGGCATGATCGTGCTCGCCTACGCGCTGACGCTGCTGTTGCCGGCCGGGAAGTTCGCGACCGAAACGAGTCACGGCCACGAGGTCGTGGTGCCGGGCACCTACGCGGTCATCGAGGACGCGCCGCGGCTGCCCCTGACCGAGTTGTTCACGGTCATTCCGCGCGGCCTGGGCGACGCGCAGGGCATCATCTTCTTCGTGTTCCTGATTGGCGGCGCGCTCGCGGTGATTCGCGCGACCGGCGCACTCGACGCGGCCCTGGCCCGCATACTGCGCCGCTTCGGCGGCCAGCCCGCGTTGCTGATCCTGATGGGCATGCTGGCCTTCGCGATCGGCTCGTCGACCATCGGCATGGCCGAGGAGTACATTCCGCTGGTCGCGATCCTGATCACGTTGTGTGTCGGCATGCGGATGGACACGGTCGCGGCGCTCGGCATCATGGTGGTCGGTTACGGCATCGGTTACGGCACGGCCGTGATGAACCCCTTCACGGTGCTGGTGGCGCAGGAGGTGGCCGGCCTGGAGCCGGTCTCGGGGCTGATGTTCCGCCTGGCGATGTTCCTGCCGTTCTTTGCGCTCGGTTACGTGCACGTGCTGCGTTACGCGAACCGCGTGCGCAACGACCCGGCCGCGTCGCTGGTCGCCGATATCCCCGAGGCGCAGCCGCCGGAGCCGCCGCAGACCGGCCCGATAACCCTGCGGCAACGGCTGGTGTTGCTGGCGACGCTGGCGACCCTCGTGTTCGTCGTCTGGGGCATCAAGGAACACCAGTGGTACTTCGTCGAACTCGGCGCCGCGTTTTTTGCGCTGGCGATCGTGGCGGGCGTGATCGCGCGTCTCAGCTTCGACGACATGGCGCGGCATTTCGTCAACGGCGCCGGGGAATTGATCGGAACCGCGCTGCTGATCGGGTTCGCGCGCGCGATCCAGATCACGCTGGACGACGGCCAGGTCCTGCATACGATCGTGCACGGCCTGTCGCAGCCGCTGCTCGCCGCCGGGGCGGAGGCGTCCGCGATCGGCATGCTGTTCATCCAGAGCGCGCTGAATTTCTTCGTGCCGTCGGGTTCCGGCCAGGCCTACGTGACCATGCCGATCATGGGCCCGATCTCGGACATCGTCGGCGTGAGCCGCCAGGTCGCCGTGCTGGCGTACCAGATGGGCGATGGCTTCATGAACATGATCGTGCCGACCAACGCCGTGCTGATGGGCATCCTCGGGATCTGCGGGATTCCCTACGGCCGCTGGTTCCGCTTTATCTGGCCGCTGATGCTGCAGTTGCTGGTGCTGGGCAGCGTGACGATGGTGATCGCGGTGCTCATCGGTTACCGCTGAGGGCGTCGCGCCGCTCGAGGTCTTCCTCGACGAAGCGCAGGATGGCCTCGAGGATCGCCCGCCAGGGGTAGTCGTTGTGATTGACGAACGTCCTGCCCAGGAACGGGTGGGATTCGGCGATCGGAACGGCCACCGCCCAGTGGTCCGCGTTCAGGTACGCGACCAGCGTACTGCCCGGAATGATCTGGTCCCAGGCGATCAGTTGGCCGTCGTTGCGCGGGTCGATGCGCGCCAGTCGACGGTGCGGACCCCGCAAGATCGCCGAGATGCGGTCCTCCGTCGGCAGCGAAACCACCGAATAATACGGAATGTCCTGCGGCAGGGGATGCTCGGCCAGCCACGCGCGCCGCACCGCCGGCTGCAGGCTTTCGATGCCCTGATCGTCGCCGCGCGTGCAATTCGCGTCCGGTACGTGTCGCAGCAGATCGAGTTGCCCCTCGGTGGCGATATTGGCCAGGGGCGAGCCACCGATGGCGCCGGCGACGCTGACCATCGCGGCCACATAGCGGCGGATTTCGGGATAGGCGACCAGGGCCTCGAGGCTGTCCGGCGCGCCTTTTGAATAGCCGATCAGCACCAGGGAGCGGTTCGCCAATCGGTCCGCGTCGGCCAGGATCCGTTCGCGAATCTGGCGGGCATTGTTCGTCGAGCCAGACAGGCCGTCCACTTCCAGCACGAAGCCCGGGAAACCGGACCGCTCGTCGAGTGCATCCGGCAGTTGCCGGAAACCGATCCAGTTGCCGAAGCAGTCCCAGCCGATCCCCGGAACCAGCGCCGCGACAAGGCCCCGTCGCGACGGTCCGAGGTCGACGGCAGCCCCGGTTGCGCCGGGTTCTTCGCCGATCCCGGTGAGGGCCTCGCGGCAGGGCTGGTAGCCGGGCTGGTCCGCCGCACGGGCGTCGATCACGGCGCAGGCGATCTCGCGGAACCGTCCGCGCCGATCGTGAACACCGACGCTGGCGGCGGGCGCCACGACCAGAGGCGGTCCGTCGGCGGACCAGGGGGTGAGCGGACTTCCTGCGCAGGCGGCCATGAGGGGCGCGAGCAGCAGGCCGATCAAAAGCCGGATACGTCGCGCGCTCCCGGGCGGAACGCGGCGAGCTGGTTGGACCGCGACCGAGATCGTGCGCGTTGTCGGCCTGCCGTCCGCCACGATCGTTCTCTGTCGCGGGCGAATGCGGGGCACCTGAATTCCGCGGGAAGAGGGCATGCGGCCATGCTCGCCCAGAACGGGCGGCGGATCAATCACCTCGAACCGTCGGGATCAGAACTGGGCCAACTTGATCGCGACGTAGACGCCGTACAGCGACAGGATCAGGACCCCCTGCGGCCGGTAGACGCCCCGGCGCGCCAGGAACAGGCCAAGCACGATGACCGTCACTGCGAAGATGAACGGAATATCGAAATAGCGGGTCTGGGATTCGATGGTGACCGTGGAGATCACCGCAGCGATGCCGATCGGCAGCAGGGTGTCGAGGATGTTGCTGCCGATGATGTTGCCGACGGACATCTGCGTCCTGCGTTTGAGGATGGCCGAGATCGATATCGACAGTTCGGGCAGGCTGGTGCCGATGCCGATGATCAGAACCGCGATCAGGGCCTCGCTGATCTGCAGGCGCTGCGCGATGCTGATGACCGAATCGACCGTGACCTCCGAGCCCATGATCACTGTTGCCAGTCCGACCACCAACAGGACCCACGAGCGCAGGCCGCCGCCGGCGATGGCGTCCGGCGCCTGCTTGGCCGTGTCGGTGCTGTTCCGCAGCAGTGCGATCACGTACACGGCGTAACTGACGATCAGCACCAGGCCCTCGCCACGCGTTACGGTGCCGTCCAGGGCGATCACGAACAACATCACGGTGGCCGTGAGGAGCACCGCGCCGTGGCGGTAGACGAAATCGCGGGGCAGGGACAGGCGGCTGATGACGGCGCCGATACCGAGCACGAAGCCGATTTGCGCGATCACGCTGCCGACCGAGGACCCGACGACGACCCCGGATGCATCGAGCCCGGTCAGGCTCGTGATGCCGGCGTCTGTGGCGACCGCGAGTTCGGGCAGATCGCTGCCGATCGACAGGATCACCAGGCCCACGAAAAACTCCGACAGGTTCAGTCGGCGCGAGATCGCGAGCGCGCCGCCGATGGTCAGCTCGGTGCCCAGCCACAAGCCGATCAGTCCGGTTATCAGAAGCAAGAAATCCACGCGGTTCCACGATCGCAGGCAAATGGCGTACTAGCCTACCAGCCTGCCGGCAGCGCGGACAGTGCTTGAGTGGTGCGACTTTCCGTCAGCGCGCGAAGGGGCGACAATGGTCTCTCGCAACGGACGGACGACGGGCGATGGACAACAGCGACTGGCAACGGCGCAAGCAGGGCGCATTCCCCCGCGGCATGGGCAACATCCTGCCGATTTACGTCGCGCGGGGCCGCAACGCGGAACTCTGGGATATCGAGGGCCGGCGCTACCTCGATTTCGGCTCCGGGATCGCGGTGCTCAACACCGGTCACAGCCATCCGCACATCGTCGAAGCCGTTCGCGCGCAGGCCGAACGCTTCAGCCACAGTTGCATCATGGTGACGCCGTACGCCGAGGCGGTCGAGCTGGCCGAGCGGATCAACCGCCTGGCCCCGGTGCGCGACGCCCGCACGATGTTCGTCTCGACCGGGGCGGAAGCCGTGGAGAATGCGATCAAGATCGCCCGCGCGGCGACCGGAAGGCCGGGCGTCATCGCGTTCAGCGGCGCGTTTCACGGCCGCACCAATCTGTGCATGGGCCTGACCGGCAAGGTCGTCCCCTACAAGAAGGGGTTCGGTCCGTTTACGCCCGGCATTTACCATGCACCGTTCCCGGCGGCGTACCTCGGCGTCACGGCCGAAGCGTCACTCGCCGCCCTGGAGACCCTGTTCAGCAGTGACCTGCAGCCCGACCAGGTGGCCGCGATCATCGTCGAACCGGTGCAGGGCGAGGGTGGGTTCTACCCGGCGCCCGAAGGGTTTCTGAAGAGTTTGCGTGAAGTATGCGATAAGCATGACATCTTATTGATAATGGATGAAATACAAACAGGATTCGGTCGAACCGGAAAGCTGTTTGCGTGCCAGCATCACGGCGTCGAACCGGATCTGATGACGCTGGCCAAGGGGATCGCGGGTGGCCTTCCGCTCGCCGCGGTGACCGGCCGGCAGGCGGTCATGGACGCCCCCGAGCCCGGCGGACTGGGCGGCACCTACGCGGGCTCGCCGCTGGCCTGCGCGGCCGGGCTGGCCGTGCTCGAGGTGATCGAGCAGGAGCGCCTGTGCGACCGCGCAGTCGAAGTGGGCGCGCGGATTCAGGCGGGGTTGCGCTCGTTGCAGCGCGCCTTTCCCGACCGCGTGGGCGACGTTCGCGGCCTCGGCGCGATGGTCGCCATGGAACTCGTGACCGGCGGCGATCCGGCGCGGCCGGATGCGTTGCTCGCCAAGGCGCTGGTCGCCAGCGCGGCGGAACGCGGACTGGTCCTGCTGTCCTGCGGCGTGCGCGGGAACGTCATACGCATTCTCACGCCGTTGACGATTCCGATGCCGCAGGTGGACGAGGGGCTGGCCATCCTCGCGGACGCCATGGCGGACTGCTGCCGACAGGAGAACGGACGATGACGGTCGTGTTGACGCTACTCGGAATCCTGGCCACGGCGCTTGCCGTGTTCCTGGTTCTCGCCTGGCTCTTTCGCCGCGGCGAGGATCTGTCCCGTTACGATGCGCCGGTCGACCCGGCGGCGTTCGAGGACTGCGGCGCGCCCGACGGTCCGAGCGACGGCCACGCGGGTGCGGTCGCGGCGATCGAAAAACTGCGTCCCCAGGTCGAGGGCCTGTCCCGCGGCGGCATGATCCGCTTTGCGCGGCAGTTCATGGAGGACATCCCGGGCGGCCGCCGGTTCGATTGCGCCTTTCGACCGGTCGAGGCCGACGGCGTGCGGTGCGAGTGGGTGCTGGCGCCCGACGCGGACCCGGATCGTCGCGTACTCTATCTGCACGGCGGCGCCTTCATCGCCGGCAGTCCGCACAGCCACCGCACCGCGACCTGCCGGTTTTCGGCGGTGGCCCGCGCGGCGGTGCTGGCGGTCGATTACCGCCTGATGCCGGAGAACGCGCGCCGCGATTGCATTCGGGACGGTCAGTCGGCGTATCGCTGGTTGCTCGAAAACGGGCCCGAGGGGCCGGCGCCCGCGCAGCGCGTCTATTTCGGCGGCGATTCCGCCGGCGGCAACCTGGCGCTGGTGCTGTCGGCCTGGGCGCGCGATGCGGCGCTGCGCCAGCCGGACGCGGTCGTGGCCCTCTCGCCGCTGACGGACTCGACGTACACCAGCCCGAGCATACGCGGCAACCTGGCTACCGACACCCTCATTTCGACCCTGTTCGGACGACTGGCCCGGGTGCCTCAGAGCGTGCTGAGCTGGATGTTCGTGCTGGACAACCGCCTGCGCCCGGCCAACCCGCTGGTGTCGCCGGTGCGTGGCGACCTTTCGCGTCTGCCCCCGACCCTGTTGCAGGTGAGCGAGTCCGAGATGCTGTACGACGACGCCCGCCGTTACGTGAACAAGGCGCTGGCCGCGGGCTCACCGGCCCGCCTGCAGAGCTGGCCCGGCCTGTTGCATGTCTGGCAGCTTTTTTACCCCGAGGTCCCGGAGGCCGGCGAGGCCTGGCGCCGCGTCGGCGAATTCATCGAGGCGGTCGACGCGGGGGCTTACCAGCGGCCGCGCGGTGCGTAGTCGCGGTCCTGTCCCTGTTGCCGCTGCGACGCGATACGCTGGTTACGCCCGGCGAGAATCCGGGCCTGCAGGAACGTTTCCTGCGCCAGCATTCCGCCCGGCCGCCGCGTCCAGCCGCCGCGGAACAGGCGCTTGACGGCCGCGACGGCGTCCGGGGAGCGCTCGCACGCGACCGCACACATGCGCCGGGCCTCGGCCAGCGGATCCTCGGCGAGCGCCGAAGCCAGGCCCAGCGCCACCGCGCGCGGGGCGTCGACGACTTCCGCCGAGAGGGCCAGCCACAGGGCGTGGTCGCCGCCGACCACTTCGCGCAACGCCAGGTTGCCACCCATGTCCGGGATCAGTCCCCAGCGGCCTTCCATTACCGATAGCGAGGCGTCCGGCGTCACGATGCGGTAATCGGCGCCGAGCGCGATCTGCAGGCCGCCGCCCCAGCAGCGACCGTGCAGCGCCGCGATGACCGGCACCGGCAGGCGCCGCCAGCCGACGCTGACCCGTTGCGCGAGATTGGCGCGCCACGGCAGCCATTTCAGCAGCAGTTTCACGATGCCCGCGCGGTCGCGCATGATCGCCTTGACGTCCAGGCCGGAACAGAAATCGACCCCGGCGCCGTCCAGGATCACCGCGCGCACGGTGCGGTCCCGCGCCAGTTGCTTCTGCACGTCGACGATGGCGCGGAACATCGGCAGGTCGAGGGCGTTGCGCACCTCGGGCCGGTTGAGCCGGACGTGGGCGACGTCGCCGTCGCGGGTCAGCAGGATGCGTTCGGGCATGATCTGGCTCTCGCTTCGCGGGCTGCGGTGCCCGTAAAATACCATTTTGCGCATCGTCCGGACGAAAAGCCATGCCCGCCAGCAAGCCGCTCAGAATCTGTCTCGCCGCCTCCGAAATGACCCCGCTGGCCAAGACCGGCGGACTGGCCGACGTCACCGCGGCGCTGCACGCCTACCTCAACAGCCGCGGGCACGACGTGCGGTTGCTGATGCCGTTCTACAGCAGCATCGAGGAGGGCGCGCTGGAGATCGAGGTGGTGCCCGAACTGCAGGACATGGCGATGGAACTGGACGGGCATACGGTCCATTTCTGGATCGTGCGCGCCCGACAGGATGCGGACAGCCCGCCGTTCTACCTGCTGCAATGCCCGGAGCTGTTCGCCGGCCCCGACCTGTACGGCGGCGACGACGAGCACATCCGCTTCGTGTTGCTGACCCGGGCGGCGATCGAGATGTGCCAGCGGCTTCGATTCCGGCCGGACCTGTTCCATATCCACGACTGGCATACCGCCCTGTTGCCGGTCTACCTGAAGACGGCATACGCCTGGGACGACCTGTTCCGGGATACCCGCACGGTCCTGACCATCCACAACATCGGTTACCAGGGCGTGTTCGGCAACGACGTGCTCGGCGCCATCGGGCTGGAACACTCGACCGACTTCCTCGACCAGGAAGACCTGTACCACGGTCGCGTCAATTTTCTCAAAACCGGCGTGACCCACGCGGACCTGCTGACCACCGTCAGCCCGACCTATGCGAAAGAGATTCTCGGGCACGAGTACGGCATGGGCCTCGAGCACGCCTTGCGGGCGCGGCACGGACGCCTGGTCGGCATCCTCAACGGCGTCGACTACGGCGAGTGGGATCCCGCGAGCGATCCCCTGATTCCGTTCACCTACAGCGCATCCGATCTCGCCGGCAAGGAGAAGAACAAGCGGGCGGTGCTGGAGGAACTGGGGCTCGAGTACGTGTTCGACCGCCCGCTGTTCGGCATGGTGACGCGCCTGACCTATCAGAAGGGCATCGAACTCGTCGAGCAGGCCGTTCCGGCCCTGCTGCGCGAGCACGATTTCTCGCTGCTGGTGCTGGGCAGCGGCGAGCCCGCGTACGAGCAGTTCTTCAACTGGTTGCAGAACGAGTTTCCGGGGCGGGTCGGTTTTTACCGCGGGTTCAACAATCCGCTGGCTCATCGGATCGAGGCCGGCAGCGACGTGTTCGTGATGCCGTCACGCTACGAGCCCTGCGGCCTGAACCAGATGTACAGCCTGAAGTACGGCACGGTCCCGCTGGTCCGCGCCACCGGCGGCCTGGCCGACTCGGTGCAGCATTTCGACCCGAAGACCGGCTACGGCACCGGCATCGTGTTCCACGACTTCGATGCGAACGGGCTGACCTGGGGCATGACCACGGCGCTCAAACTCTACGCGAACAAGCACGCCTGGAAACAGGTGGTCTACAACGGCATGCAGAAAGACTACTCCTGGGCCGAGCAGGGCAGGCTCTACGAGGAGCGGCTCCGCAAGCTGGTACGGGAGTAGGGCCCGCCGCCGGCGGTCACGACGCCTTCAGCATGTGGGGGCAGACCAGCACCACGCCCTCGGCCGTCACTTTGAAGCGCTTGGCGTCCTCGGCGTGGTCTTCGCCGATCACCGTGTTGTCCGGGATTACGCAGCGCTTGTCGATGATGGCCCGCGTGATGCGGCAGTTCTTGCCGATGCTCACCTGCGGCAGGATCACGGCCTGGATGATTTCGCTGCCCTCGTCGATGGTCACGCTGGAAAACAGCAGCGATTGCTTGACGTAGGCGCCGGAAACGATGCAACCGCCGGAGACCATCGAGTTGGTCGCCATGCCGATGCGCCCGGAGTCGTCGAGCACGAACTTGGCCGGCGGTAACTGTTCCTGGTAGGTCCAGATCGGCCAGTCCTCGTCGTACAGGTTCAGTTCCGGGTGCACGTAGACGAGTTCCAGGTTGGCGCGGAAGTAGGCGTCCACGGTCCCGACGTCGCGCCAGTAACTCTGCGCGCGGGTCTTGACGTCGTGAAAGGGGTAGGCGAAGACGCGGAAGTTGTCGATCGCTTCCGGAATCACGTCGTGCCCGAAGTCGTGGGAGGAATCCGGGTTGGCCGCGTCCTTCTTGAGGATGTCGATCAGAAATTCACGGTCGAAGACGTAAATGCCCATGGACACCATCGCGGCGTCCGGGTTGCCCGGCACGTGCTGCGGATTGGCCGGTTTCTCGTCGAAGTGCTTGACGCGATTGTTCTCGTCGATCGACATGACCCCGAAACCGGTCGCCTCGTGCAGCGGCACCTGGATGACGCCGACCGTGATGTCGGCCTTGTTCTCGGCGTGCGCCGCGATCATCGGGCCGTAGTCCATCTTGTAGATGTGATCGCCGGCCAGGATCAGCACGTGCTCGGGGCTGTGCTCGCGGATCTCGTTGATGTTCTGGTAGATGCAGTCGGCGGTGCCGAGGTACCAGTGCTCGCCCATCTGCTGCTGGGCGGGAATGATCTGGATGAACTCCCCGAACTCGCCCCGCAGGTAGCCCCAGCCGCGGTGGATGTGCTGGATCAGCGAGTGCGCCTTGTACTGGGTCAGCACGAAGATCTGGCGAATGCCGGAGTTGACGCAGTTGGACAGCGGAAAATCGATGATGCGGAACTTGCCGCCGAACGGCGTGGCCGGCTTGGCCCGGATTTCGGTCAGGTCCTCGAGCCGCGAACCGCGCCCGCCGGCCATGATCATGGCCATCGTGCTGCGGGTGAGTCGGCTGACGAAGCGACCTGATTTTCTGGGGTTCATGGTTGTCTCCGGTGCGGCTCTGTGTATGATCCAATGATACTAAGATCGAAATGACAATACAGTGAAAAAGGAAATGTAAGCCGTGGCCAGATCAAGTAATTCCGGATTTACCCTCGCGGCCGATTCGCCGCATGTCACCGACCTGGCCAACGGTCGGCACGGCGATCCGTTTGCGGTGCTCGGTCGTCACACGGTGGCGGATGGCGAGGTCATCCGCTGTTTCGCGCCGCGCACCCTGAAGCTGTGGATCGACGATGAATCGCAGCCGATGCGGCGCCTGCCGGGCACCGACCTGTTCGAGTTCCGCGCGGCGGCCGGGAAAATCCCGGCCCACTACCGGGTGATCCGCGAAACCGATTACGGCGTGACGTTCACCCGCCACGATCCGTATGCATTCTGGCCGCAACTGAACCCGGACGAGATGGCGGCGTTCAATTTCGGCGAACACCGGTACGCCTGGCGCCTGCTCGGCGCCCGGCACCACGCGGTCGACGGTATCGGCGGAACGCTTTTTTCCGTGTGGGCGCCGAACGCCGGGCGGGTCAGCGTGATCGGCGACTTCAACGACTGGGACGGGCGTTTTCACCCGATGCGGCGGCACGTCGACAAGGGGATCTGGGAGTTGTTCGTCCCGGACGTGTTCGAGGGCAACTACCGTTTCGAGATCGTCAACGCGCAGACCGGGGAGTTGCTGGCCAAGTCGGATCCCTTCGCGCGCGCGAGCGAGTACCGTCCGGACACCGCCAGCGTGATCACGGCGCCGTCGCAGCACGACTGGCAGGACGCGGAATGGGAGCAGCGCAAGGCGGAGGGCGGCTGGCATGCGCGGCCGATGTCGGTGTACGAGGTGCACGCCGGGTCCTGGCGCCGCAACGAGGACGGCACGTTCATGGGCTACCGCCGCATGGCCGAGGAACTGTGCGCCTACGTCAAGCACCTGGGGTTCACCCACATCGAACTGCTGCCGATCATGGAACACCCGCTGGATGAATCGTGGGGCTACCAGACGACCGGGTATTTTTCACCGACGCGCCGCTTCGGGTCGCCGGACGATTTTCGCTGGTTCGTCGACCACTTTCACCAGAACGGCATCGGCGTCATCCTCGACTGGGTGCCCGCGCATTTTCCGCGCGACGGTCATGCGCTGGCGGCGTTCGATGGCAGCGCCCTGTTCGAGTATCACGATCCGCTCAAGGCCGGCCACCCGGACTGGGGCACGCTGGTGTTCAATTTCGAGCGTCACGAAGTGCGCAGCTTCCTCATTTCGAACGCCATCTACTGGCTCAAGGAGTTTCACCTGGACGGCCTGCGCGTCGACGCGGTCGCCTCGATGCTGTACCTCGATTTCTCCCGGAAGGAAGGACAGTGGCGGCCCAACCGCTTTGGTGGGAACGAGAACCTGGAGGCAGTCGATTTCCTGCGCGCGTTCAACGCGGCGGTCGGGCACGAATGCCCGGGCTGCGTGACCATCGCCGAGGAATCGACCTCCTGGCCGCGCGTGACGCGGCCGACCAGCGAGGGCGGACTCGGTTTCGGCCTGAAGTGGAACATGGGCTGGATGCACGACACGCTGGATTATTTCGAGAAGGAGCCGATTTACCGGCGCTACCATCAGAACCTGCTGACCTTCGGCCCGCTGTACGTCTTCGACGAGAATTTCATGTCGCCGCTGTCGCACGACGAGGTCGTCCACCTGAAAAAGTCCCTGTTCGCCAAGATGCCGGGGGACGAGTGGCAGCAGTTCGCCAACCTGCGCCTGCTGTTCGCGTACCAGTGGCTCTACCCCGGCAAGCAGCTGCTGTTCATGGGCGGCGAGTTCGCCCAGACCACGGAGTGGAACTGCAACACCGCGCTGCCGTGGGAGCGCACCCGGGAGTCGCTGCCGCAGGGGGTCCACGACGTGCTGCGCGACCTCAACCGCCTGCAGGCCGACCATCCGGCGCTGTACGAATGGGACTGCGACGGTCGCGGTTTCGAGTGGCTGAACGGCGACGACGACGTGCAGTCGGTCATCGCGTTCCTGCGCCGCGCCGGCGATGAAACGCTGACCGCCGTGTTCAATTTCACGCCCGTGCCGCGCTACGACTACCGGATTCCGGTGCCCGAGGGCGGGGCTTACGAGGAGGTGTTCAACTCGGACGCGGGCGTCTACGGCGGCTCCGATCTCGGCAACCACGGCGCGCTGCACAGCGATCCCGCGCCGATGAACGGCCGTGAAAACAGCCTGTGCCTGACGTTACCGCCGCTGGCGGCCGTGGTGTTGCGCCGCAGCCGATGAGGCCCGGATTGTCATTCGTGCAGGGCGGGCATCGATTTCCAGATCTCGCGGTCGTATTGCCGAATCGTTCGATCGGATGAGAAGAACCCCATGCCCGCCGTGTTGAGCAGGGCGGAACGGAACCAGCGCTGCCGGTCGCGGTAGGCGGCGCCCACGTCGCGCTGGGCGCGCAGGTAGTCGCCGAAGTCGGCGGCCAGCATGAAGTAATCGTCGTGGTACAGGCTGTCCAGCAGCGGTTTGAAGCGCCCCGTGTCCCCGTCCGAGAACACGCCTTTCGCGATGTCCTGCAGGGCCATTTCCAGGCGCGGGCTCTCCTCGATGATGTGCATGGGCTGGTAGCCCTCGGCGCGGCGCGCGGCGACCTGTTCCGCCGTCAGCCCGAAGATGAAGATGTTTTCCTCGCCGACGTTCTGCATGATCTCGATGTTGGCGCCGTCGAGCGTGCCGATGGTGAGCGCGCCGTTCAGGGCGAGCTTCATGTTGCCGGTGCCCGAGGCTTCCATGCCCGCGGTGGAGATCTGTTCGGACAGGTCGGCGCTGGGGATGATCTCCTCGGCGCGGGTCACGTTGTAGTTCGGAACGTAGACGACCTTCAGTCGATCGCCGACCACAGGATCGTTATTAATAACATGCGCTATGTCATTGATCAGTTTGATAATGATCTTGGCAGTCGTGTAGCTCGGAGCCGCCTTTCCGCTGATGATCTTGACCAGCGGAAGCCAGTCGCCGTCGGGGTCGGCGAGGATCGCCTGGTAGCGTGAGACGGTCTGCAGCGCGTTCAGCAGTTGCCGCTTGTATTCGTGGATACGCTTGATCTGAACGTCGAACAGCGCATCGGGGTTGACCGTGATGCCATGGCGTTCCCGGATCACTTTCGCCAGCGCCTCCTTGTTGCGGCGCTTGGCGCGGGCGAAGTCGTCGAGGAAGGCGCTGTCGTCCGCAAAGCGCTTCAGCTGCGCGATCTTGCTGAGATCGCCAACCCAATCCTCGCCGATGGCCTCGGTGATCAGACCGGACAGCGCCGGATTGCACTTGTGCAGCCAGCGCCGCGGCGTCACGCCGTTGGTCATGTGGACGATGCGGTCCGGGTAGATGCGGTGCAGATCGTGGAACACGGTCTGCGCCATCAACTCGGTGTGCAGCTCGGATACGCCGTTGACCCGGTGTGCGCCGATGAAGGCGAGGTTGCCCATGCGCACCGAGCCGCCGTTGCCGTCGTGGTAGTCCACCGCGCAGACCGACTCGGGTTTGATGTCGAGATCGCGGCTGTTGAGTTCCTCGATGAAAAACTTGTCGATGCGGTCGATGATCTGCACGTGCCGCGGCAGCACGCGGCTGAACATGTCCAGCGGCCAGCGCTCAAGCGCCTCGGGCAACAGCGTGTGGTTGGTGTAGGAAATGCACTTGCGGGTGATGTCGAAGGCGTCCTTCATTCGAAAACCGTGCTGGTCGACCAGCAGGCGCATCAACTCGGGCACCGCGATGGCCGGGTGCGTGTCGTTCAGCTGGATCGCCGCGTGCTCCGGCAGGCCGCGCAGGTCGTCATGCGTCATCAGGAAACGACGCACCAGGTCCTGCAGCGAGGCGGAGGTGAAGAAGTATTCCTGTTTCAGGCGCAGCTCGCGGCCCTGCGGCGTCGAATCGTCCGGGTACAGCACCCGCGACAGGGTCTCCGCCAGCACCTCGTGCTGCGCCGCCTCGAGGTAGTTACCCTCGTTGAACTGCGACAGGTCGAAGGTCTGCGCGGGTTTGGCCGACCACAGGCGCAGCGTGTTGACGTGGCGGGTCCGCCAGCCGGGGATCGCCATGTCGTTGCCGACGGCCACCACGCGTTCCTGCGGGCTCCAGCAGTGACCGTCGCGCACCTCGTTGTCCACGGCGCCGCCGAAGGGAATCTCGTACCGGACCTCGGAGCGCACCAGTTCCCAGGGATTCCCCCCCTGGGTCAGCCACTCCTCGGCCTCCTCGATCTGCCACCCCTCCTGGATGTGCTGCCGGAACAGGCCGTGCTCGTAGCGGATGCCGTAACCGTAGGCCGCAATGCCGAGGGTGGACATCGAATCCATGAAGCAGGCCGCCAGGCGCCCGAGGCCGCCATTGCCGAGCGCGGCGTCGGGTTCCTCGGCCAGGATCTGGTCGTAGTCGACGTGCAGGTCGGCCAGGGCCTCGCGAACCAGTTCCGTCATGCCGAGGTTGTCGATCGTGTCCTCGAGCAGACGGCCGATCAGGAATTCCATCGACAGGTAGTAGACGCGCTTGACGTCCTCGCGGTAGACCCGCTTGGTCGTCTCCATCCAGCGATCCAGCACGTGCTGGCGCACGGCGTAGGTCAGCGCCACGCACCAGTCGTGGGGCACGGCGAAATCGGTGTCCTTGCCAACGCCGTAAATCAGGCGCTTGAGGATCGTCCGCTTGAAGTCTTCTTTTTCGAGTATGGCGACCATGTATTTCGTCAATCCTGCAGCATCACGCCCTTCAGCACGATGTCGGTGTAGCTCACGAGGCCGATGATCTTACCACTTTCGATCACCGGCGCACGCGACAGGCCGAAACGGTCGAACAGCTTGGTGCAGTAGCGCACGTCCATGTCCGGATCGACGCCCATGACCGGCTTGGACATGATCTCGTACATGTTGATGCGCTCCGGCGAGAGGTCGGGCGCGAGAACGCGCTTGGCGACGTCGCGGAACATGACGACGCCGTATTCGTCGTCTTCGTGCCGCTTGTCGACGATCAGCGTCCGGGTTTCCGGAAATTTCATGTTGCGGATGGCGTCGGCCACCGTGGTCATGCCGTCGACGATGTCGAGTTCGCGCTTCATGACCTCGCGCACGCGCACGATCGGTTTCTTGGGTTTCATAGGATGTCCTCCACGGTTTCGGTCAGCGCGCTGATCTGGTGCCGCACGCCGATGGCGTCCTCGACATCGACCTGGAAGGTGATGCCGGTGCCGGGTGACTGGTCGAACTGGCCGACTTCGGCAATCCGCTCCAGCACCTGGCGACTCAGGTGTTCCTCGACCAGCATCAGGATCACGTCGACCTGGTTGCCGATGCTCAGCCCGAGAAAGGTCTTGGTCGGGCTCAGGCCCTCGCCGCGCGCCTGGTTGAGCACGGTCGCGCCGGTGGCGCCTTCCTCGCGCGCCGCGACGAGAATCTCCTCGGTGTGATGGTCCTCCACCATGACGATGATGAGTTTGAAGTGCATGACTAATCCTCTCTTGGGGACGATAGTGCGTCGGCCGACAGCCGGGCCCGTTTCGAACGCCATTCGCTGAGTTGCGCGTAGGCCATCACCGAGATCATCGGAAACAGGCTGGCGAATGCGATCAGGCCGAAGCCGTCGAGCAGGGGGCTGCGCCCCGGGATGGTCTCCGCCAGGCCCAGCCCGAGGGCCGCGACCAGCGGAACGGTAACGGTGGACGTCGTGACGCCACCGGTGTCGTAGGCCAGCGGAATGATGGCCCGTGGCGCCACCGCGGTCTGCACGATGACGATCACGTAACCGACGATGATGTACCAGTGCAGCGGCGTGCCGGTGACGATCCGGAACGTGCCCATGGCGACGCCGATCGCGACCCCGACCGCGACCGCGAAGCGCAGGCCGTTGACGGTGATGGTGCCGCCGGACACCTGGTTGGCCTTGATCGAGACCGCGATCAGCGCGGGCTCGGCGATGGTGGTGGCGAAGCCGATCGCGGCGGCGAAGGCGTACACCCACAGGTAGTCGGTCCAGCTGATCGTGGCGACCGCCCCGGCCGAATCGCCGAAGATGAACGACGGCAGCGTCAACTGGCTCGCCATCAGCCGGCCCAGCGGGAACAGGGCGAGTTCGAGCCCCTCCAGGAACAGGGTCAGGCCGAGCAGCACGAACACCAGGCCAATGAAAACGCGCGCCGGGTTGTGGATCGGCCGGCGCAGGATGAACAACTGGAAACCCAGCAGGATGACCGCGATCGGCGTGACGTCGACCAGCAGGTCGAGCATCGTGACGGCGAATGAAATCAACAGGTCCATCCGGCCGCCTCAGAAAAGCATTCCGTAGCCCATGACGAAAATCATCGGCGTCAGCGAGGCGAAGGCGATCAGGCCGAAGCCGTCGATCAGCGGGTCACGGCCACGAATGCTGTTGGCGAGGCCGATGCCGAGCGCGGCGACCAGCGGCACGGTGACGGTCGAGGTGGTGACGCCGCCGGAGTCGTAGGCGATGCCGATGATCTCCTTGGGCGCGAAACCGGTCATGATGACGACACCGACATAGCCGCCGATGATCAGGTATTGCACGGGCCAGCCCTTCAGGATGCGGATCACGCCGACCAGCAGGGCGAAGCCGACGGCCAGGGCGACAACCAGCCGCAAGCCCGTCGCATAGGACTCGCGAGCCGCTTCGAGGTCCTCGATGACACCGCCCGTGGCGGCGATTTCCGCGGCCTCGTCCGCGATCGCGATCAGCGCGGGCTCGGCCACCGTGGTGCCGAAGCCCAGCGTAAAGGCGAACAGCAGCAGCAGCCAGAGGTTGCCTTTGCGCACGAAGCTGTAGGCCATGTCCTCGCCGAGCGGGAACAGGGCCATCTGCAGGCCCTGGACGAACAGGCTGAGACCGAGCAGCACCATCAGGCCGCCGAGCAGGATCTGGCCGAACTCCGGCACGGGCTGGCGCAGCACCACCAACTGGAAGAATGCGATCACCAGGATGATCGGCAACAGGTCCTGGAAGCTCTGACGCAGGGATTTCAGAAATTGTAGCAACAGCGCTTGCACGGCCCGATGGCTCTCCCGGATCAACGCGGCGTCAGCACGAGCGGTGATTCTGCATCCTCCGGCAGCGGGCAGTAAAGGCTTTCATCCTGCAGGATACCGCGCAGCGCGCCGGCCAGGATTCCGGCCCAGCGGCGCGCGCCGTCGCGGTCGGCGACGAGATCCTGGCGCACTTCGAGGCCGATGTGCGGCAGGCCGTGCGGCTCGGCGTGGAAATCGATCGTGAAGTCGTGCGGGTGGCGGCCGGAGTAGGGCTCGTTGTCGCCCACGCAGACGTCGCCGCGGGCCTGGAAATGCCGCCAGACGTGCAACGGGATGCGCGGATCCTTGTCCCACATGATGCCGACGTGCCACGGCCGTACGATCCGGTCGAATTCCGGCGTGCAGGTGTGCACGGCGATCAGGGCGGGCACGATGCCGCGCTGCTCGAAGGCTTCGAGGCGATCGCTGATCGCGTCGTGATAGGGCTTGAAGAAACTGCGGATGCGCAGGGCCTTGTCGGCCTCGCTGAGGTCCATGTTGCCCGGAATCGCGATGCCGTCGCTGATTTCAGGAATGGCGCCGGGGTCGTCCGGCTGGCGGTTCGGATCCACGATCAGCCGCGAAAAGCCGGCCAGCATGGCTTGCGCGTCGAGTTCGTCGGCCAGTGCCCGGACCAGTTCGTCGACGCCGATGTCCCAGGCGACGTGCCGCTCGAGCACCCAGTCGGCCAGGCCGAGCTGGTTCAGGGCGGCCGGGAAATACGGGCTGGCGTGGTCGGCCACGAGGAGAACCGGCGCCGAGCCGTGATCGTTGTAGCTCATCCACGGCGGCGGGTCGCCGGGTCCGATCAGCGAGCAGTCCGGATCGATCTCCGGGAATGTCTGGAAGTGCGCGTGGCCTGGAAAGCGGGTTCGGCTCAAGAGGCTTCCGTTGCGCCGTTGACCGCGGCCTCGAGGGCGTTGCAGACCGTGTTCAGCACCTTGATGCGGCCGTAATGCTTGTTCTCGTTCTCCACCAGCACCCAGGGCGAGTTCGTGACCGAGGTCTGCTGGATCATCTCGTGCGTGGCGACGGCGTAGTCATCCCACCGTTCGCGGTTGCGCCAGTCTTCGTCCTGCAGCTTCCAGCGCTTGTGCGGCGTTTCCTCGCGCGATTTGAACCGCGCCAGTTGCTCTTCCTTGCTGATCTGAAGCCAGAACTTGAGCAGCACGATGCCGTGTTCGATCAACTGGTCCTCGAAGTCGTTGATCTCGGCGAAGGCGCGCCGCCATTCGTCGTCGCCGGCGAAGTTCTCGATGCGCTCCACCAGCACGCGTCCGTACCAGCTGCGGTCGAAAATCGCCATGCGGCCCACGCGCGGTACGCAGTTCCAGAACCGCCACAGGTAGTGCTGGGCCTTCTCGGTGTCGGTCGGCGCAGCGAAGGGATGCACCTTGTAGTAGCGGGCGTCCAGCACCTCGGTGATCTGGCGGATGCAGCCGCCCTTGCCGGCGGCGTCGGGCCCTTCGAACACGAGAATCGTCGGAATCCGCTTCTGCACGGCCTCGCTGACCAGGTTGGCCAACCGCGCCTGGGCGACGATCAGCTGCTTGCGGTAGTCCTTTTTCGCCAGCCGTTTGTCGAGGTCCATGTGGTCGAGGATCGTGGCGCCCGTGGCGGACGATTCGCCGTCCTGCTCCTCGTATTTTTCGCGCAGCGATTCGCGCATTTCGGCCAGGTAGCGCTGGCGGTATTCCTCGCTGACCAAATGGCGTTCGAGCTGCTCCTGCAACACCTCGCCGACGCGCAGGCTGCGGTAGAAATGATCCTCGCCTTCGACGATTTCCCAGGGCGCGTGCCCCGTGTTGGTGAAGGTGATGATCTGTTCCGCCGCCTCGATGAAGGTGTCGTACATCTCGTAGTGTTTCCAGTCGATGTCGGACATGCGCCAGCTGCGCAGCGGATCCCGTTCGAGCGCCTCGAGACGCGCCTTCTGCACGTCCTTGCTGATGTGCATCCAGAACTTGAGCACCATCGTGCCGTCGTCGGCCAGCGCTTTCTCGAAGTTGTTGATGCGCTCGAGCTGATGCTTGAACTCGCTGTTGTCGATGTGGCCGTAGACGTAATCGAGCAGGGGGCGGGAATAACGGCCGCTCAGGTGGATGCCGATCTGGCCCCGCGGCGGCATCTGTTGCCAGAAACGCCAGAAAGCCGGCCGTTCCGCCTCCACGTCGGTGGGGTGGTCGAAGGCGTTGGTCACGATCCAGCGCGCGTCCATCCACTTGTTCAGCAGGTTGGTGGACGAACCCTTGCCGGCGCCGCGCACGCCGGCGAAATCGAGCAGGACCGAGAAGTTGCCGTTTCGGCGCAGCCGTTGCTGCAGTGCGAGCAGGTTGCCGCGTAAGGCGGTCTCCTGCTCCTTGAACTCCTTCTTGGAGACTTTCTGGCCCAGCTCGGCGGTCTGGAACATCTGCATCTGGGGGTTCCCGTGCGGCGCGCTTGAATCGCCGCAAACGATACCACATCCAACGCCGCAATCCGCTGCCGCGCAGACCGGCTTGCACCGATCACCGCGAAGCAAAGATAATTCCGTGATCCAGGTCAAGCGAGGAACGGCCGGCGGCCCAGCGCCGGCCCCGGCATGAAAACCATCGTCAACAATGAAAAGGACCAGACCCGCATCCCGTTTCTGCGCGGCATCCTGATCCGCAGCCTGCTCGACGCGGGCCTCGAATTCGACGACGCGTATCGGCTCGCGTCCGACATGCGCGACGCGCTGGCGGACGTCGAGGAGGTCTCGTCCGACGACATCCGTCAGCGGGTCTGCGAGATGCTCGAGGAAGAAGGCCACCTCGGCGCGCTGGAACCGTACCGGCTGCCGCTGGCGGCGCCGGGCCGCATCGTCGTCACCAGTCGCAGCCGCGGCAGCAGCGCCTTTTCGCGCGGCAAGCACGAGCGCTACCTGCGCGCGGCCGGGGTCAAGGCGGAGAAAGCCGAGCAGACGACGTCCCTGGTCTATGAGCACCTGCTGGCGGCGGGCGCCACGGCGATCGACACCTGCACGCTGGGCTACCTGACCTACCTGGCGCTGGAACAGGAAGTCTCGCGCAAGGCCGCGAAGCGGTACCTGGTCTGGTCCGAGTACCAACGCAGCGGGCGGCCGCTGATCCTGATGATCTGTGGCACCGTCGGCACGGGCAAAAGCACCATCGCCACCGAGGTCGCTCACCTGCTCGACGTCGTGCGCATCCAGTCGACCGACATGCTGCGCGAGGTGATGCGGATGATGCTGCCCGAAAAACTGTTGCCGGTGCTGCACGCGTCGTCGTTCAACGCCTGGAAGGTGCTGCCGATCCAGGACGTCCGCGCCCGCGACCGCGACCTGCTGGTCGCGGACGGTTACCACAGCCAGGCCGGCTTGCTGTCCGTGGCCATCGAGGCGGTGATCCACCGGGCCGTGGAGGAATCCGTGCCGATCATTCTCGAGGGCGTGCACGCCCATCCGGAAATTTCGATGAACCTTCCCGAGGACACCGATGCGATCACGGTGCACACCACGCTGGCGGTGCTGAAGTCCAAGGAACTGAAACGCCGCCTGCGCGGCCGGGGCGCCGAGGTGCCGCAGCGCCGCGCCAAACGCTACCTGAACACCTTCGAGTCGATCTGGAGCCTGCAGACGTTCCTGCTGTCGGAATCCGATCGCTGCGACGTGCCGATCATCACCAACACCGAGAAGGAAAAAACCATTCACCAGGTCATCCTGCAGGTCAATTACGAGCTTTCGCGCCACTTCGAAGGTTCGCCGCGCGATGTTTTCGGCGAGGTGGTGGAACGCGCGGGTGAACTGGCCGAGGATGCCGACTGGTTCGAGCGGGTCCCGGCCCTGCTGGGCGTATGAGCGGGTCGGCCGGCAACAGGGGCGGCGCCCTCCGTCGCGGCGTGTTTCTGATTCTCGACGGGCTCGGCGACCTGCCTTCGCCCGCGTTCGGCGGTAAAACGCCGCTGGAGGCCGCCGCGACGCCACGGCTCGACCGTCTCGCGGCAGCCGGCCGGTATGGCCTGGTCGATCCGATCGCCCGGGGCGTGATCCCGAACACGCACACCGGCGTGGGCATGCTGCTGGGTCTGCGCCCGGAGCAGGCGGCGCGCCTGTCCCGCGGTCCGGTCGAAGCGGCCGGCGCCGGGCGAACGCTGCAACCCGGGGAGATCGCATTTCGCGCCAACCTGGCGACGCTGGAGCCGCGCGAGGGCCGCTTTTACGTCGTCGATCGGCGCGCCGGGCGGATCACCGCGGACGCCGCGGAGCTCGCCGCCGACCTGCAGGACATCGATCTCGGCGACGGCGTTTCGGCGCGTTTCGTGTCGACCGACCAGCACCGCGGGGCGCTGGTGTTTTCCGGCGCGGACCTCGTCGCCGCGGTCAGCGACACCGACCCCGGTGATCGGCATGCGCCCGACTGGCTGCGGCCGTGCGCGGCGTTGGCCGCCGACGCGGAACGGACCGCCGCCAAGGTCAATACCTTCATCGAGCGGACGTATGAGCGCTTACGCGCGCACCCCGTCAATGTTCGCCGGCAGGCGCAAGGCAAGCTGCCGGCAACCGCCGTAATCACCCGTGGCGCCGGGGCCTTCTCGGCGTTTGATCCGCTGCTGCGCGACCGCGGCGTCGATGCGGCCCTGGTGGCGGGGTGCAATACGGTGCTCGGACTGGCGCGGATGTTCGGTTTGGCGACCGTGACGCGCCGCGAGTTCACGGCCTCGGCGGACACCGACGTCGAGGGTAAATTGGCGGCCACGCGCGCGGCGCTGGACGAGCACGCATTGGTTTTCGTGCACATCAAGGCGCCGGACCTGTTCTCGCACGATTTCCAGCCGGAAGGAAAGAAAGCCTTCATCGAGCGCGTGGACCGCGCGCTCGGCGCCCTCGACGGCAGTGACGCGCTGTTCGCCCTGGCGGCCGATCACTCGACGGACAGCAACACCGGCGCACACACCGACGACCCGGTGCCGGTGCTGATCCATGACCCCACCCGGGCGCGCGACGGCGCTGTGGTGTCGTTCGGCGAGTCGGCCTGCCGCGACGGCAACCTGCCGCGGCAGACCGGCCATGAATTCCTGTTGCGGGTGCTGGACGCGCTTCAGTCCGCGTCCTGAGCGGCGAGGTACGCCGCGTAGCTGCTGATGTACTTGCCGGCGTCGTCCGGTGAAATCACGACCGCCGTGCCGCGGGCGTCCGCGCCGGTGATGCGCGCTGCGTGCAGCAGGGCGCCGGTCGTCGGCCCCACCATCAGGCCCTCGGTCCGGGCCAGTTCGATCCCGGTGCCGAAGGCATCCTCGTCGCTTACCTCGATGATGTCGTCGAGCAGGGCGTAGTCCAGGATCTTGGGCCGGTGCTCCTCGGGCAGGTCGGAAATCCGCTTGATACCCGACAGGCGATGCTGGCGTGACGCCGGTTCGATGCCGATGATGCGCACGTTCGGGTTGCGCTCCTTGAGGTACCGGCCGACGCCGGTGATCGTGCCGCAGGTGCCGAAGGCGGCGAAAAACCATTCGACCCGGCCGCCGGTCTGGTTCCAGATTTCCGGGCCGGTCGTCCGGTAGTGGGCCTCGACGTTCAGTTCGTTCTCGTACTGGTTCGGGCTGACGTACTTGCCGTCGTAAGCCGCGCTCTCGACGAGGCTCTTCACGACTCCGCGCGCGCCCTCGGTCGGAAACAGCGGGCACAGGTCGTCCTCGACTTCGAGCAGGCCCGCGCCGAGGAAACGCAACAGGGCCTTTTTCTCCTCCGGCGTGCCGTCGGGCAGGGCCAGTTCGATCGGCGTGCCGCGCGCGTTCGCCAGCGCGGCCAGCGCGATCCCGGTGTTGCCGGCGGTCGGCTCGGCCAGCACCTGGCCCTCGCGGATGTCGAGCCCGTTGAGCAGGTACAGCGCGGTGCGGTCCTTGATGGAGCCGAACGGGTTGTTGCGCTCCAGTTTGACGTAGAGCTCGAACGCGTCGAGCCCGGTGAAGCGCCGGCTCAGGCGGATCATCGGGGTGGGGTTGTCCGGGTCGGCGACGAGATCGGCGACGTTGTCGTAAACACGGGTCGGCGGCCGGTCTTCCGGGCGCGTTCCCGTATCGATGGACTCGACGTTACTCGGGTTCTTCATCGTGTGGCTCTCCAGTCGTGTTTTTCAGGGTCGTTTTTATCCGGTGCTTTTTGAACAGACCGGGGCAGGGCCGAAAAGGTTTCGCCCCGGGGCTCCGTGGCGGTGTCCGGTCCTATGAGTTCGAGGGGGTCAGCAGGGACAGGAACCGCACGGGCGCCGGCGGCACATACCGGTGCCGCAGCGGTTCGTCATACAGGGAACATGCACGGTGCGGATCATGCATCGAGCCTAGCTTGGGTCAATTGCGGGTGTCAACGGTTTGTGTATGCTCAGCAGATACCGGAGGTGCAGCGCCATGCAGAAGCAACCGATCGCCACCAACGCCATTCTCGGCGGGGTGCGTTACGAAATCCGCGGTGAACTCGCCCACAAGGCCATGGAGCTGGAACGGCAGGGGTACGAGATCATCTCCCTGAACATCGGCAACCCGGGCCTGTTCGGTTACCGCACGCCCGAAACCATGCGGCTGGCGATGATCGAAAACCTGGCGCAAAGCGAAGCGTACTGCCACCAGAAGGGTATTTTTCCGGCCCGCGAAGCGGTCGTGATGCAGCAGCAGGACCGCGGTGTGCTCGACGTGACCGCAGACGATGTGTTCATCGGCAACGGGGTCAGCGAATGCATCGACTTCGTGCTGCGGGCGCTGCTCAACAGTGGCGACGAAATCCTCGTGCCGAGCCCGGACTACCCCCTGTGGAGCGCATCCGTGTCGCTCAACCACGGCAAACCGGTCTACTACGCCTGCCGTCCGGAGAACGGCTTTCAGCCCGATCCCGACGAGATACGCGGTTTGATCACCGCGCGGACTCGCGGGCTGGTGCTGATCAACCCGAACAACCCCACCGGGGTCGTGTACAGCCGGGCGTTGTTGCAGGAGCTCGCGGCGCTGGCCGAGGAGCACCAGTTGATCGTGTTTTCCGACGAAATCTACGACCAGATGCTGTACGGGGACGCCGAGCACGTGCCGATGGCGACCCTGGTGCACGATACGCTGTGCGCGACGTTCAACGGCCTGTCGAAGATCTACCGGGCCTGCGGTTACCGCGTCGGCTGGGTCACGTTCAGCGGCGAACGCGAGAACGCCACGGAGTACCTGCACGCGGTCGAATTGCTGACCTCGCTGCGCTTGTGCGCCAATGTGCCGGGTCAATGGGCGGTGCAGACGGCGCTCGGCGGTCACCAGAGCATTCGCAGCCTGACCCAGCCCGGCGGCCGTCTTTACCAGTCGCGGCAGGCGGTGATCGAGGGCTGCGCCGCCAGCGCATTTCTCGACCTGGCGGTGCCGATGGGCGCGATGTACGCCTTTCCGCGCGTCGACACCTCGCGCATCCCGGACTTCAACGACCAGGCGTTCGCGCTCGAATTGCTGGAGAAAAAGCACGTGCTGATCGCCCCCGGCAGCAGCTTCAACGTGCCGTATGCCGACCACTTCCGCCTGACGACCCTGCCCGACGAGCGCGAGATGGCGATCGTGTTCGAGCGAATGGAGTCGGTGCTGGAGTCGATGGCCGGCTGAGACCGGCGCGCGTCAGCCCTCGCTCGGGCGGGGCAGTTCGCCCGGCAACGTCAGTGCGTCCGGATCGACGCTCGGCGGTGCGAGGAGCCGGGCGACCGCCAGGTTCGAACGCGCCGCGGCGACGTCGCCCGCCTGGAACTGCATCTGCGCCAGCGTGTAGTGGAAGCGGTACTCGTCCTCCTTGAGGTCGATGGCGCGGCGGCTGTACGCGATCGCTTCCGCCCAGTCACGCTGCTCGGCGGACAGCTCGGCCAGGTGGTGCAGGTAGTACGGGTTGCGCCGCCGGTTACGCTCGACCCGGGCTTCGAGTTTTGCCGCCTGAGCGGTCATGCCGTCCTCGTCGTAGATCGTGTACAGGTTGTTCAGGGCGACCGCGCTGTCGGGGTCCAGTTGCAGCGCGGTTTCATACGCCCGCATCGCATCGGTCGTCTGGCCGTTGCGGCGCAGGACCACGCCGAGGTTCGACCACACGTAGGCGCGCCGGGGGTCGGTCTCCACCGCCTTGCGGAAATACGCGTGCGCCAGCCCGAGCTCCCCGGCGACCAGCGCGTCCGCGCCGAGGTTGTTGTAGAACTGGGCTTCGGCTTCCCGGTCGCTGAGCGTGCGGACCCGGTCGCCCGGTTTATCGAGGCGCCGGCTGACGTCGATTACGTAGACGTCGCCGCGGTCCCGGATCGCCGCATTGACGTGCATGCTCACCAGCAGCGTGTCGTCCACGCTGCTCCACTCGGGCGGAATTTCCACCGCCCGGTACCAGGCCTCCATGCCGGCCTCGCGGGCCATCGCGATGAACAGGTTGGAAAAGGTCAGGCAGTTCCCGCGACGGGTGCGGAACGCCTCGCGGGCCGTCAATGTGACCCGCGGGTCGTACTCGAACGGAAACATCCAGGGGTCCAGCATGGCGTACGCCATGCGCCAGGCACGCTCCGGGTCGCGCGTGGCGCCGCCCAGGCGGGCGGCCACGAACTGTTTCATCTCCGTGGACAGGGCCAGTGGCTCGATGCGCTCGATATCGAACCGCGCGTGGCCTTCGAGCGGAGGCACGGGCGGCGGTTCGAAGTCCAGCGTGGCGCAGGACGCGAGCAGCGCGCACGCGGCCGCCGCGGCCAGGTGCCGCCCGACGCGCCGTTGTGTCACGCGAGGTGTCATCCTTCTGGTTTGAGCCGTCGCCGCGGCCGGAGTTCCGTGCGCCGCCCGGATGCGCGGGACCTGGGTCAATCCGGTCCGGGTGACGGGTGGTTTTCCGGGCCGGTTTGGGTGACACTAGGCGACTTCGAAAAATGCGCCCGCCAGGGCCCGAACCATCCCCGGAGAGGATTCGATGAAACCTGTTGTCAAACCGGTCAATCCCAACTTTTCGTCCGGCCCGTGCAGCAAGCGGCCGGGGTACGACGTCAGCCGGCTGGCGCTCGAAACCCTGGGTCGTTCGCACCGCTCGGCGCTCGGCAAGGGCGTGCTGGCCCGCGTCTGCGACGAGACCGCCGAAGTGCTGAACCTGCCGGACGGGTACCGGGTGGGCGTGGTGCCGGCCTCCGATACCGGCGCCGTCGAAATGGCGCTGTGGTCGCTGCTCGGCCCGCGTCCGGTCGACGTGTTCGCCTGGGAGTCGTTCGGCACCGGCTGGCTGGTGGACGTCACCCAGCAGCTGCGGCTGGACGACGTGAACACCTACACCGCCGACTACGGCGAACTGCCGGACCTGGCGCAGGCGAACCCGGAGCACGACATCGTGTTCACCTGGAACGGCACGACGTCCGGCGTCCGCGTTCCGGATGGCGACTGGATCAGCGCGGACCGGGGCGGCCTGACGATCTGTGACGCCACGTCGGCCGTGTTCGCGATGGCGCTGCCGTGGGACAAGCTGGACGTCGTCACCTACAGCTGGCAGAAGGTCCTGGGCGGCGAGGGCGCACACGGGATGCTGATCCTGTCGCCGCGCGCCGTGGAGCGACTCGAACAGTACCAGCCGCCCTGGCCGCTGCCGAAGATTTTCCGCCTGACCAAGGGCGGCAAGCTGATCGAAGGCATTTTTCGCGGCGCCACCATCAACACGCCGTCGATGCTGTGCGTGGCGGATTACCTCGACGCGCTGGCCTGGATCCGCTCGATCGGCGGCGTCGACGCGGCGATCGCCCGTTCGCGCAGCAGCCTGGCGATCATCAGCGACTTCGTGGAACGACACGACTGGATCCGCTTTCTCGCCCGTGACGCGGCGCAGCGCTCCAGCACCAGCGTCTGCCTGTCCGTGGACCTCGCGCCCGAGCGGGTCAAGACCCTGGTCGCGTTGCTGGACGGCGAGGGTGTGGCGCACGATATCGGGGCCTACCGGGACGCGCCCGCGGGCCTGCGCATCTGGTGCGGGGCGACCGTCGAGCCGTCCGATGTAGAACGATTGATGCCCTGGATCGAATGGGCTTACCAAGAAGTGAAGGAAGGTTGATCGAACCATGTACAAGATTCGCACGTATAACGTCATTTCCGACATCGGCCTGAGCCGGTTCCCGCTGGACCGTTACCACGTCGCCCCGGAGATCGACAATCCGGACGCCCTGATCCTCCGCAGCCACAAGCTGCACGGCGAACCCGTCCCGTCCAGCGTCATGGCGGTGGCCCGCGCCGGCGCGGGCGTCAACAATATTCCGGTGGAGGAATACACCGCCCGGGGCATCGTCGTCTTCAACACGCCGGGCGCCAACGCCAACGCGGTCAAGGAACTGGTCACGGCCGCGCTGCTGCTGGGTTCGCGCCGGATCGTCGACGGCATCAACCGGGTGCAGCAGATGACGGAGTTCGACGATGCGGAAACGATGGCGAAGCAACTCGAGAAGGAGAAAAAGCAGTTCGGCGGCAGCGAGATCGCCGGCCGCACGCTGGGCGTGATCGGTTTGGGCGCCATCGGCTCGCTGGTCGCCAACGCGGCGCTGAACATGGGCATGCGCGTGGTCGGATTCGACCCGGCCCTCTCGGTCGAGGCGGCCTGGCGCCTGTCGAGCCAGGTACAGCGCATGGAGAGCCTCGACGCGCTGTTACGGGAATCGGATTTCGTCACGCTGCATGTCCCGGCGATGGACGCCACGCGTGACCTGATCAACTCGAGCACGCTGCTGCGCTTCAAGCCCGGCGCGCGGCTGCTGAACTTCGCGCGCGAGGCCGTGGTGGACGTCGAGGCCGTGGTCGCGGCGCTGGACGACGGGCGCCTGGGCGGCTACATCACCGATTTTCCGGTGCCGGCGTTGCTTGGCCGCGAGGATTGCCTGCTGTTTCCGCACCTGGGCGCGAGCACGGCGGAAGCCGAGGAAAACTGCTCCGTCATGGCCGCCGACCAGTTGATGGATTTTCTTGAAAACGGCAACGTCGTCAATTCGGTCAACTTTCCCCGGACGCGCATGTCGCGCAACGGCGGCCATCGCTTCACCTTCGCCAACGAGAACGTGCCGCGCGTGCTCGGCCACGTGCTTTCGGTGCTGGCCGATCGCGACATCAACGTCATCGACATGGTCAACAAGAGCCGCAACGAGATGGCCTACAACATCATCGACGTCGGGACCGAGTTGACCGCCGAGGTGGTCGAGGCGATCGCGGCCGTCGAGGGCGTGAAACGGTTGCGCGTGCTCTGAGGCGGCCGCTTTTGCTATAGTCCGGCGCTATGCCTGAAATTCGCCGGATCGAACTGCCTGAAAAGGACCGCCCCCTGCGGGCCGACGTCTCACTGCTCGGCTCGCTGGTCGGCGACATGCTCGCCGAACAGCACGGACCGGCTCTGCTGGAAACCGTGGAGGCCGTGCGCAAGGCCGCCATTCGGCGCCGTGAGGGCGCGTCGGACGACGGTTTCGAACACCTGCTCGAGGATCTGGACCACGACCAGGTGATGCGCGTGATCCAGGCTTTCGCGAGCTATCTGCGCGCCGCCAACCTGGCCGAGAAGGTGCACCGTCTGCGGCGCCGTCGCGTCTACCAGCGGGCCCAGGTGGGCGCCCAGCGCGGCAGCCTCGATTTCATCATCGGCGAACTCAAGCGGCGCGGTGTGGCGCGCGATGAACTGGTTCGTCAGATCAACGAACTGCGGGTCCAGCCCGTGTTCACGGCGCACCCGACCGAGGCGACGCGGCGCACGCTGCAGGAGAAGGAGTACGACATCGTTCTGCGCCTGGCGGAGCGGCTGAACCCGGAACTGACCCCGGAAGAGGACCGGCTCGCCATCAACCGGATCCGTTCGGCGCTGACGTCGGCCTGGCAAACGCGTCTGGCGCCGCACGCCCGGCCCACGGTCGCCGACGAACTGGACAACATCCTGTTCTACCTGACCGACATCCTGTACCGCACGACCCCCGAATTCTACGAGCGGTTCGTCGAAGCCTTCGAGGCGCACTTCGGGCCGGCGCCGGAAGGCTTTTTGCAGGACGTGATCCTGCGGTTCGGCTCCTGGGTGGGCGGGGACATGGACGGCAACCCGAACGTGACGTCGCAAACCATCCTCGCGACGCTGGCCACGCAGCGCGCCGTCGTCATCCGGCGCTACCTGCCGGAGGTCGCCGGGCTGGGGCGCTATCTCAGCCAGTCGCTGACGGAAGTCGGGGTCGCCGATGCCGTCACCCGGCAACTGGAGCGTTACGCGCGACGTTTTCCCGACGTGCAGCGCGACATTCCCGAGCGGCACCGCGACATGCCGTACCGTTGCCTGCTGCGCATGGTTTCCGCGCGGCTCGAGGCGACCCTGGTCGAGGGCGAGCAGGGTTACGCGTCGGCGCGCGAGTTCGAGGACGACGTCCGGCTGATCCGGGACAGCCTGGCGGCGAACCGGGGCGAGCACGCGGGCCTGTTCGGCATTGAGCGCCTGTTGCGGCGCATCCGCACCTTCGGCTTCCACCTGGTGACGCTCGATGTGCGCCAGGATGCGCTGTTGCACCGCCGCGTGCTCGGTGAATTGCTGGGTTGCGCGGACTGGGCCGAGCGCGCGGCCGCGAACCGGGCCGGCGTGCTGGCGCAGTTGCTGGAGCAGGGCGGTCTGCCGGAAATCAACGAACAGACGCCGATGTCGGATGAGGCGCGCGAAGCGCTGGACGTCTTCCGGTCCATCTCGTCGGCCCGACAGCGGTACGGCGAGGCCGCGATCGGCCTGTTCATCATCAGCATGACGCAGGGCGCGGACGACGTGCTGACCGCGCTGGCGCTGGCCGAGATGGCCAATCCGCACACCGGCGCCCGGTCCCAGCTCGACGTGGCCCCGCTGCTGGAGACCGTCGACGACCTCGAGGCCGGGCCCACGATCCTCGAGCAACTGCTCGACCTGCCCGTGTACCGCAAGCATCTCGACCGCCGGCGCAAGCGCCAGGCGATCATGGTCGGTTACTCGGACAGCAACAAGGACAGCGGGATCGTCTCGTCGCGCTGGGCGCTGCACGAATCCCAGCGCCGACTGGTTGCGGCGGGCGACGACCACGGCGTCGACGTGGTCTTCTTTCACGGCCGTGGCGGCACGGTCAGCCGTGGCGGCGGTAACCTCGTCAACGGCATTCTCGGCGCGCCGCCCGATACCGTGAAGGGGTTCCTGCGCCTGACCGAGCAGGGCGAGGTGATCAACCAGAAGTACGGCGTGCGGTTCCTGGCGCTGCGCAATCTCGAACTGGTCACCGGCGCCACGCTGGCGCACAGCCTGGGCGAGGCCGCGCAGGGCATGGATGCGTCCGAGCAGGAAGTGCTCGAGTTCATGGCGCGAGCCTCGCGCGAGCGGTTTCGCGGCCTGGTTTACGACGACGACGGGTTTCCGGCGTTTTTCCGGGCGAGCACGCCGATCGACGTGATCGAACGGCTGAACATCGGCTCGCGGCCGGCCTCGCGCCGCTCCGGCGAGGGCATCGAAAACCTGCGCGCGATTCCCTGGGTGTTCTCCTGGGCCCAGGTCCGGGTCGGTTTCCCGGGCGTGTTCGGTTTCGGTACGGCGCTCGACCGGGCCGTCGAGACATTCGGCTACCCGCGGTTGCGGCGGCTGCTGGAACGGCAGGTCTTTTTCCAGGCCATGGTCAGCGACGTCGAGATGGTGCTCGGCAAGTCCGAGCTCGGCATCGGCGGGCGGTACGCGGCGCTCGCGGGACCGGAGGGCGAGCGTTTCGTCGCAGCGATCCGCGACGAATTCGACCTGGCCACGCGGCGCATCCTCGAACTCAAGAAGCTGGACGTCCTGCTGGACGACCAGCCCGTACTGCAGCGCACCATCCGCCTGCGCAACCCCTACGTGGACCCCCTGCACCACCTGCAGATCGACCTGTTGCGGCGCTGGCGCGAGGGCGGCCGCAGCGACGACGGTCTGCTCGAGGCGCTCAAGGCGACCGTCAAGGGCATCGCCCTCGGCATCCAGAACACCGGCTGACGGCGGCGCGCGCGGGTCGCTTCCGTTTCGTCCCGCGTTCGCGCATAATACTGACCGACCGGACGGTCAGTTTGCGAATCCAGGAGTTCGACCATGTCTTCGAGTCAATCCGCGCCCGCGCCCGCCGGGCGGTCTTCCGGCGAGCAGGCGATCCTCGACGCCGCCGTCCGGCTGTTTTCGAAACACGGGTTCGACGGCGTTTCGATGCGCACCATCGCCCAGGAGGCGGGGGTCAGCAAATCCAACATCTACCATCACTTCCGCTCCAAGGAAGAACTCTACCTGGCCATCATGCAGTCCAGCGCGGCCTGGTTGAGTGAACTGGTCGATACGCTCGCCGAGGGCGGCGGCAGTTTCGAGCACCGTCTGCGCGCGTTCGCCCGGGCCCACATGGAACACCTGTTCGCGCACGCGATGACCGTTCGCCTGCTGTTGCGCGAGGTGTTCACCGGTGGCGAGAAATGGCAGCGCCTGCTGATCGATCACGTCGTGGGCGACATCGTTCGGCGGCTGCGGGCGATCTTCGAAAATGGCCAGGCCGAGGGCGTCCTGCGGTCCGATCTCGATCCCGGGCTGTGCGCCATGCAGATTCTCGGCAGCAATTTTTTCTACTTCCAGTCCTACGGCATGATGAAGTTCATTCCGGAAGTGGCGTCCGCCCGCGATCGTGCGCAGTACAGTGAGGCGATGGCGGACATCCTGCTCGGCGGCATGCTGGTCGCGCCCGCTACCGCGGAGCGGTCGTCATGAAGCGCCTCGGGATGTTGGCAGAATCCGTCGCTCGGGGCGGGCTTGTCCTGGCGCTGGCCTTCGCGCTGGCGGGCTGCGACCGGCAGAGCGGCGCCGAAGGCGAGGCCGGGAATACGCGAAGCGTGCCCGTCACCACCGCGCTTGCGCGCACGGGGGACGTCGAAACGCGCCTGCATTCCGTGGGTCGTTTCGTCAGCGAGAACGCCCCGCAGCTGGCCGCCGAGGTCGCGGCGCGGGTCGAGGCGGTGCTGGTGGAGGAGGGCGAGACGGTGAGCGCCGGACAGGTGCTGGTGCGCCTGGACCGGACGGCCTTTGAACTGGCCCTGCAGGAGGCGCAGGCGGCGATCCTCTCGCTGGACGTCAGCATCGCGAATGGCGAGCGCCGCGTGGTGCGATACCGCGATCTGAAATCGACCAACGCCCTGTCGCAGGAGCGCCTGGATGACGCGGAAGCCGCGCTGGCGGCGGACCGGGCGGCGCTGGCCGCGGCGCAGGCCCGGTTGGCCATTGCCGCGGATCGCCTGGCGAAGACCGCTCTGTCCGCGCCGATCGCCGGCGTGGTCGAACGACGCCACGTTTCGGTGGGGGACTTCGTGCAGGCCGGCACGCCCATGATCTCGCTGACCGACACGGTCGCGCTGCGCGCCGAGATGCCGTTCCCGGAAACCGTCGCGCACCAGCTGCGCCTCGGCCAGCCGGTGATCCTGGAGAGCCCCGTGGCCCCCGGCGTTCGACAGTCCGCGCAGATCGACAACATCCGGCCCAATGTCGGCGAGCTGAACCGCGCCCTGGTCGCGATCGCGCAGATCGAGAACCCCGGGCACTGGCGGCCCGGGGCCGACGTCTATGCATCGGTCGTGGTCGACCGGCGTCCCGCTGCGGTTCTGGTGCCGTTCATGGCCGTGGTCGAGCGGCCCGGCCGACAGGTGGTTTACCTCGCGGAGGCGGGGCGCGCCCGGGAACGCGTCGTCCAGCCCGGCGAACGGCAGGACGGTGTGATCGAGATCGTCGACGGTCTCGCGGGCGGTGAAACCGTGGTGGTCGACGGCGCTCGCTACCTGAGCGACGACGCGCCCATCGAGGTGCGGGACGCGCAGCCGTGAACGAAACGTCCAAGCGCACGCCGGCGCTGCAGAAGCTCGGCGGCAGTTTGCCGGAGCTCTCGATCCGGCGGCACGTGTTCGCCTACATGCTGTCGGGCGTGTTGCTCCTTTTCGGGCTGATTTCCTACGACCGCATCGGCGTCGACCGCTTTCCCAACATCGAATTTCCCGTGATCTCGGTGCAGACCGTGCTGCCGGGCGCCAGCCCCGAGATCATCGACTCCAGCGTGGCCAACCTGATCGAGGGCGCGGTGAACAGCGTGCCGGGCATCGAGCACGTGCGCTCGACCTCGGCGCCGGGCGTCTCGGTCGTGATCGTGCAGTTCGTCCTGGACAAGGACCAGGACGTGGCGTTCAACGAGGTCCAGGCCAAGGTCAACCAGGTGCTGCCGGAGTTGCCCGAGGAGGCCGACCCGCCGGTCGTCGCCAAGGTCGAGTTCGGCGCGTTGCCGATCATGTGGCTTGCGCTGACCGGCGATCGCACCCTGCAGCAACTCAACCAGTATGCAAGAAATATAATCAAGAAACGGCTAGAAACTATTGATGGTGTTGGAGAAGTTAAGCTCGGCGGTGAGCGCCGACGGACCATTCGGGTTAACCTGGACCCGGACCGCATGGCGGCTTTCGGCATCGCCGCCAACGACGTGATCGGCGCCTTCGCCACCGAGCATATCCGCATGCAAGGCGGCTTCCTGGTCGGCGGCAGCCAGGAGCAACTGGTCGATCTCGACCTCGAATTCCACGATCCGCGGGAACTGGAGGGGCTGATCGTCGCCTATCCGGAGGGCGCGCCGATCCGCCTGCGCGACATCGCCGTGGTCGAGGACGGGCTCGCCGACCACCGCAAGTTCGCCAGTTACAGCGGTGAGCCGGCCGTCGGCATCGGCATCGTCAAGGTGCGCAAGGCGAATACCGTCGCGATCGTCGAGGAAGTGGAACGGCGCATGCGCGAGGAACTGCTGCCGACGCTGCCGCCGGGCATGCGGCTGGAGGTCGCGACCAGCGACGCCGATCTGATCAACGAAATCGTCTCCGCGCTCGAGGAGCACATCGTGCTCGGCACGCTGCTGACGGCCGCCGTCGTGTTGCTGTTCCTGAAGAGTCTGCCGGGCACGCTGATCATCGCGGCCGCGATTCCGGTGTCACTGCTCGGCGCCGTGGCGGTGATGTATTTCTCCGGCTTCACGTTCAACAACATGACCCTGCTCGGCCTGCTGCTGCTGATCGGCATCGTCGTCGACGACGCGATCGTCGTCCTCGAGAACATCTACCGGCAGTGGGAGTCGGGGGCGAGTGATCCGGTGGAAGCCGCGGTCCGCGGCAGCCGGCAGGTGGTCTTCGCGGTGCTGGCGGCGACCATGACGCTGGTGGCGATTTTCGCGCCGGTCATTTTCATGGAAGGCATCATCGGCAGTTTCTTCACCTCGTTCGCGGTGGTCGTAACCGTCGGCGTGCTGGTTTCGCTGTTCGTATCGCTGACCCTGACGCCGGCGCTCTGCTCGCGCCACCTGGGCTTTTCGAGCGAACACGGACCGCTGTACCGGGCGATCGAGCGCGGTTTTCGCGCGCTGGACCGGGCGTACCGGCGCCTGATCGGGGCCAGCCTGAGCCACCGCGGCCTGGTGCTCGTCGCCGCGGGCCTGGCCGTGCTCAGCAGCGGGTTCTTTTTTCAGCAGGTGGACAAGGGCTTCATGCCGGAGGAAGACGAGGGCCGCTTCATGATCACGCTCAAGGCGCCGCTGGGCTCGAGCATCGACTATACCGAGGCGAAACTGGCCCAGGTCGAACGGATCCTGGCGGATATTTCCGAGATCACCGGTTCCTTCGCCACGATCGGCGAGGACCAGGCGCAGCAGGTCAGCGAGGCCGTCGTTCTGGTCAACCTGGCGCACTGGGACGAGCGGTCGGCCAGCCAGGCGGCGATCATGGATACCCTGCGCCGGCGCATCGCCGGGATTCCCGGAATCGAGGCCTTCGTGTCGGAGGTGCCGATGGTCGGCGGCATGCGCGGCGACCCCCTGCAGTTCGTGCTTCGCGGCCCGGAACTGGCTCGCGTGGCGGAACTCGCCGCGGATCTGCGGAGCGAACTGGAGCGCAACCCGGAAATCGGCAAGCTCGACCTGCTGCTGCAGATGGAACTGCCGCAACTGGAAATGACGCCGCGCCGCGAGCGGATCCGCGAACTGGGGCTGACCACCCGCGACGTGGCGCTGGCGGTGAACGTGATGTCCGGTGGGTTCGACGTCGCGCGCTACAACGATGAACCGGGCGACGGCGAGCGCTACGACGTGCGCCTCAAAGCCGGCGCCGGCAGCCTGCAGCAGGCGCCGGACCTCAGTCGGCTGTACCTGCGCACGCCGGCGGGCCAACTCGTGCGTCTCGACAACCTCGTTACGCTCGAGCGCGATCTCGGGCCGGCGGTCGTGTCACGTTACGACCTGCAGTACTCGGCGCAGTTTCTGGGCAATCCCGAGATGGCCGAGGCGACCGCGATCGACTACGTTCAGGAGGTCGCCGACCGGTCGCTGCCGCCGGGCTACAGCGTGCTGATGATCGGTCGCGCCTCGGAATTCGGAAAAACGGTGTACTACATGACCTTCGCCTTCGTGACGGCGATGATCCTGGTCTACATGGTTCTGGCCAGCCAGTTCAACTCCTTCATCCAGCCGCTGATCATCATGGTCGCGCAACCGCTGGCCGTGATCGGCGGTGTCGGCGCGCTGTGGCTGACCGGCAATACGCTGAACATCTACTCCATGATCGGTCTCGTGCTGCTGGTCGGCCTGGTCGCCAAGAATTCGATTCTGCTGGTCGACCTGACCAACCAGTTGCGCGAGGAGGGCCTGTCCATCGACGAGGCGCTGCAGGCGGCCTGTCCGGTGCGCATGCGCCCCGTGCTGATGACTTCGGCGACGATCATCCTTGCGCTGGCGCCGGCGGCGATCGGGCTCGGCGCGGGCTCCGACACGAACGGCCCGCTGTCGATCGCGGTGATCGGCGGGCTGATCAGTTCGACCCTGCTTACCCTGGTGGTCGTGCCGTCGCTGTACTCGCTGGTCGAGCACCGGGTGGCGCGGTCGGCCGAACGGTCGGGTTGAGCGCTAACCGGGCGCGGTCAGCCCCGCCCCCTCGGATCGCCGGGGACCGGGCCGTGCCGCCGACGCGCAAAAGGTCCGGCAGGACGAACGACCCGAGCCGATCTGAGGTCGCCTGTGGACCGTCGCCGGCAGGCTGCGGATAATGAAACGTGATTGTTCGGCAACAGAGGAAACGCGCGATGGCAACCATTCTGATCACCGGGGGCAACCGGGGTATCGGCCTCGAGCTGGTGCGGCAACTCGTGGCGCGGGGCGATACCGTGATCGCGGCCTGCCGCGCGGCATCACGGGAACTGGACGCGACGGGCGCGGAAATCATCGAGGGCCTCGACGTGACGTCGAACGATTCGGTGGCCGCGCTCGCGGGACGACTGGAAGGGCGAACCGTGGACTGGCTGGTCAACAATGCCGGGATCCTGGAGCGCACGTCGCTCGATGCGCTCGATTTCGACGCGATGGAACGGCAATTCCGGGTCAATTCGCTCGGCCCCCTGCGGGTGACGGCGGGCTTGCGGAAGCACCTCGCGAAGGGCTCGAAGGTTTTTATCGTGACCAGCCGCATGGGCTCCATCGAGGACAACACGTCGGGCGGATCCTACGGCTACCGGATGTCGAAAGCCGCGGTCAACATGGCGGGCAAGAGCCTGGCGGTCGACCTGGCCGACGCGGGCATCGGCGTGTTCCTGCTGCATCCCGGATGGGTCGCGACGGACATGACCGGCGGCACCGGCATCCCGGTCGAGGAATCCGCCGCGGGACTCATCGCGACGATGGCGCGCCTGGAGCCCGAGCAGACCGGCACCTTCTGGCACCAGGAGGGGTACGCGTTACCGTGGTGAGCTGCGACCGAGGTCAAGACGCCCAACCTCGCTGACCCGGATCGACGGGTACAGCGCGCCAAGGTCCAGCTTGGCGTCAAAGGCGTAGTCCAGCGCATCGCGCGGTGTCGCCATCAGGTCGGCCAGCAATTGCAGGCCGCCGAGCAGTTGCGCGCTGGCCACGATGACGAGGTCTTCCTGCGAATAGCCCTCGATGGTCGGGAAATCCTTGCCGACCCCCTTGATCACTTCCCGTCCCTCGAGCGAGATCGTGTAGACGATACCGCGCAGTTGCAGCGCGTCCGGGTTCGGGTTGATGACGCGCAGGCCGACTTCGAACGACGGCGCCATACCGTCGGCGGGCAGGGCGCGGAACGACGTCAGGGTGACCGTCGGCTCCTCGAAGCCGGGCCGCAGGGTGGCGCAGGCGCTCAGCAGCGCTGCGCAGAGCAACAGAACGACGTTACGGCGCATGGCGTGTTTCTCGTGTGTCGAGGCGCCGAGTCTAGCAGGCCCGGCCGCGCCGCGGGATTGCTTTGCGCCGCGCGGCACCCCAGATCCTTACCATGGACGCACCGTGGATGACCGGTCTTATCTTGGCCCTTGGGCTGGCTGCGCTGTTCACACTGCTCGCGTTGCTGGTGCGCGCAGCGCGGCGCGGCAGCCGCGGCGCGTTGATGACCGGCGCGCTGTTCTCGATGTTCGCCCCGGACCCCGAACTGGAAAAGAACATCCGGTTGGCCAACCAGGCGCGACAGGAACAGCACGAGGAGGACGAAGACGGCGCGGACCGCGACCCGGTGCGCGACCGCGATACCGGATGCTGACGGCGCCGGATTTCGCCGGGTCTCAGCGGCGCCGGCGGGGGATCGGCAACAACCGTTCGATGCGCTGGCGCACATCCTGCCGATCGATCAGGTCGCTGACGAAATCCAGCCGGTGTGAATCCAGCACCAGCACCTCGCCCAGTTCGTAGTTCCCGATCCAGTTTTCGTACAGGCGCTCCAGGCGTTTCAGATAGGCCAGCGGTATGGCCTGTTCCATGGTCCGGCCGCGCAAGCGGATGCGGCGGCGGATCGTCCGGATCGGGCAGCGCAGGTAGATCATCAGGTCCGGCGGCTGGATCGCGTCGAGAATGCTCTGGTAGAACGACCAGTAGGTATCCCAGTCGCGGTCGTCGATCTTGCGCATCTGGTGCAGGGCCGTGGCGAAGATCTCGGCGTCCTCGAAAATGGTGCGGTCCTGGATGACGACGCCGGGCGTGCGGTCCGCTTCCTGGTGGATGCGGAACTTGTTGCTGAGAAAGAACATCTGGGAATGAAAAGCCCAGGACCGCATGTCCGCGTAGAAATCTTCCAGATAGGGATTCTCCGCGTTCGGCTCGTAGAACGGCGCGATGTCGTAGGTCGCCGTCAGGAAGTCGAGCAGGGACGACTTGCCGGCGCCGATGTTGCCGGCGATGGCGATGAATCGGCGCGTGTTCCGGGCAGGACTCACGACGGAACGGCTTCGGCGGCGAATGAACGGCGGCGCATGCGCGAATTATCCGCGCCGGGCGAGCGGAATGGAACCGCGGGGCGTTTCGGCTAGAATGGGCGTTCGCATACCGGCGCCGCCCGTGGAATCGTGGAGATCGCACATGTACAGGAACCCTCGTCTTTTCGCCCTGACCCTGCTGATGCTGGTTTTGCCCGGCCTGGCCCAGGCCGCCAATACCGTGTTGGCCGGTACCTTCGACGGTACGGAGGCGAAGGCCGCGCCGCTGCCCGGCACCTGTGGCGGCAACGATCCGCTCGCCTACAAGCAAGCCGGCACCCTGCAGGTTTCGGTGACCGGGACGTACACCGTGTACGACGCCCTGTACCTCAACGGCATCAAGAACAGCGGGCTCGACGTCAGTGGGCTGATCTACAACGGCGTGTTCAACATCGACAACCCGGGCCTCAACCTGGTCACGCCCGACGGCATCGATTACGTCACCGAGGTGACGCTGCAGGCGGGCGTCACCTACGTTCTGGTCGTGCAGCAATGGTGCGAGAACCGCGAGGGCGCGTGGGCGCTGACCTTCAGCGGGCCGGGCGAGGTCGACTCGAGCAGCGCGGTCACGATGCCCGCCCTGACCGAGGGGCGCTTCACCGCATCCGACCCGACGGCGTCGACCGTCTGCAGCGACGGGCAATACCACGTGTCCGGCCCGGTTCAGGTACCCGTGACCGGCACCTACTACTACACCGACGTCTCCTGGTATGCGGAGTTCTTCGACGTCTGCGTGCTGGTTTACGAGGATGAATTCGACCCGGCGCAGCCGGCGGCGAACCGCGTACCGGCCTATGAGCCGTGGACCGGCGGCAATTACCTCGACGACGACGGTACGATTGAGCTCGAGTCCGGCAAGGACTACTACTTCGTCGTTCAGCCGCTGGGTGTTGCGGCGGAGGGCGATTATTTCTTCGTCCTGGCGCCGCCGGCGCCGTTCCGGATCAACAAGGCGCTGGCCGGCGCCTGGTACAACCCGGCGACGGACGGCCAGGGCTTTTTCCTGGACGTCTATGAGAACCTCAACTTCATGTTTCTGTCGTGGTTTACCTACGATCTCCAGCGACCGGTCGATGGCACCGCCGAGCTGGGCGAACCCGGCCACCGCTGGCTGACGGCACAGGGTCCGATCGAGGGAGCGATGGCGCAGCTCGATGTCTTCCTGTCGGAGGGGGGCGTGTTCGACGCGACCAATCCCCCGGCCGAGGCGGCCGTGCCGGTCGGCTCGATGACCGTTGAGTTCAGTGATTGCATGACGGGTTCGGTCGACTACTCCCTGACCACGCCGCCGGTCGCCGGTCAGATCCCGATCGAGACGATCCAGCAATTGCGCGACCATGTGGAACTCTGCGAATCGATGACGCAGGGCCCCGGCGTGCCCGGGCCCTTCTAGGGGGCGCCGCGACGCGATCTGCGAACGGCCCCGGTACCGCTCTGGCCTGAGCCGGCCGACGACCGTGCCGGAATGCACTGAAAGCATTTCCGCCGTTCGCGGGTCTGTATACGTTAACCCACGCAATCGGCCTGAATGACTATGAAAAACGACCACCGCATCCGCTCATCGGAGATCACGAGCGAAGCGAATTACTTGAACCGGCGCAGCTTTCTGCGCTCGGCCGGCATCGTGGCGGGAGTTGCCGCGGGCGGTCTGCTGCCCACGCTCACGGCCGCCGAGGTGCGCGAACTGGAAACCGTGTCCGGGCCGTTCAGCACGGACGAAGAACCCAACTCCTGGCGCGACATCACGACCTACAACAATTTCTATGAATTCGGCACCGGCAAGGAGGACCCGTACCGGAACGCCGGCGACCTCGTGACCTCGCCCTGGTCGGTGCGGATCTCGGGCGAATGCGACAAGCCCGGCGATTACGCGTTCGAGGACATCATTCGACCGCACACGCTGGAAGACCGGGTGTATCGCCATCGTTGCGTGGAAGCGTGGTCGATGGTGGTGCCGTGGGTCGGCATTCCGCTGGGCGACCTGCTCAAGCGCTTCGCACCCAATTCCAACGCGAAGTACGTCGCGTTCAAGACGCTCTTTGATCCCGAGCAGATGCCCGGCCAGCGCCGGCCGATCCTGCGCTGGCCGTACCGCGAGGGCCTGACCATCGCCGAGGCGATGCATCCCCTGACCCTGATGGCGGTCGGCATCTACGGCAAGACCCTGCCGAACCAGAACGGCGCGCCGTTGCGCCTCGTCGTGCCCTGGAAGTACGGCTTCAAGGGCATCAAGTCGATCGTCGAAATCGAATTTACCCGGCGCCAGCCGGACACGTCCTGGAACCAGTCGGCGCCGCACGAGTACGGTTTCTACGCCAACGTCAACCCGGAAGTCGATCACCCGCGCTGGAGCCAGGCGCGCGAGCGGCGCATCGGCGCCGGCCTGTTTGCCGAGAAGCAGCCGACCCTGATGTTCAATGGCTACGCCGAGCAGGTGGCGGACCTGTACAGCGGACTGGATCTGCGCAGGAACTACTGATGCGGAACGCGCATGTGCGCGGTCTGAAGGTGCTGGTCTTCGGCCTGTGCCTGGTGCCGCTCGGCAAATTGCTGCTGGAAACCTTCGGTGTCGCGGGGCTGACGCTGGGCGCCAACCCGGTGGAGGAACTGCTGCACCGCTGCGGCATCTGGGGGCTCAATTTCCTGCTGATCACGCTCACGGTGAGCCCGCTGCGGCAACTGACCGGCTGGGCCTGGCTGTTGCGTTTTCGCCGCATGCTGGGCCTGTTCGCCTTTTTTTACGTGGCGCTGCATTTTCTGGTGTACCTGGGGCTGGACCAGCGTTTCGCGCTCGCCCCGGTGCTCGAGGACGTCACCGAACGGCCCTACATCACCATCGGGTTTGCCGCGCTGCTGATCCTGTCGGCGCTTGCCGCGACGTCCACCCGCGGCATGATGCGGCGGCTCGGACGGCGCTGGAAAACGCTGCATCGCTGGGTCTACCTCGCCGCGATCCTCGGCGTCTGGCATTACTACTGGCAGGTCAAGCTGGATACGCTGGACGCCACCCTGTATGCCGCGGCGCTGGCCGTCCTGCTCGCTTACCGGTTGTGGGGCCGGATGCGCCGCCGCCGGACCGCTCAGTCGCGGGCCGGGTCGCCGTCGCACTCGTAGCGGTTTCGAAAGCGGATTTTTTCGGGGTAGGGAAAGATGTCCGCCGGTTTGCCGGCGCGAATGTTTTCCTGCACGGATTTCCACCACTCCGGGGTCATCAGCTCGGCGTGATGCTTGCGGAAGATTTCCATGTCGCCGGCGTCGGCGAAGAAGAACGGGCCGAAGGTTTCCGGGAACACGTCGTTTTCCTGCACCGAGTACCACGGCGTATCCGACATCACGTCGTCGTAATCCCGGGCGGGCGGAATGCGTCGAAAGTTGCAGTCCGTGATGTAGCAGATTTCGTCGTAATCGTAAAAAACGACGCGGCCGTGCCGGGTGACGCCGAAATTCTTTTTCAGCATGTCGCCCGGAAAGATGTTGGCCCCGGCCAGGTCACGGATCGAGTTGCCGTAGTCGCGAATGGCGTCCTTGCGTTGCCGCTTGGACGCGGTGGCGAGGTAGTTGTCGAGCGGTTCCATGCGGCGCTCGATATAGATGTGGCGAATCACGAGGCGGTCGCCGTCGATCTCGATCGAACCGGATGCATCCTCGCGCAGCGCGTCCATCAGCGAGGGTTCGATCCGGCTCAGCGGAATGGCGACGTTGGAGTATTCGAGCGTGTCCGCCAGGCGCCCGACGCGGTCGTGGTTCTTGACCAGCAGGTACTTGGCGCGCACGTCCTCGCGCGTCGCCGTTTTCGGCGGGTCGAAACGGTCCTTGATCATCTTGAACACGAAGGGAAAGGAGGGCAGGCTGAACACCAGCATCACCATGCCGCGGACGCCCGGCGCGATCTGGAAATTGTCGCGCGAATGCCTCAGGTGGTGCTGCAGCAGGCGGTAAAAAAGCGTCTTCGCCTGTTTCTGCAGACCCAGCATCGCATACAGGTCGACCTCGGATTTGCGCGGCATGATGCTCAGCAGAAAGCGCACGCAGGCGGACGGAATCTCCATGTCGACCAGGAAATAGGCGCGCGAAAAGCTGAACAGCACCGCGACGTGGCGCTGGTTGGTCAGCAGCGTGTCCACGCTCATCGTGCCGTCGTCGTTGCGCAGCAACGGGATCACGAACGGCCGCCGGTCGGCCCCGTTGATCATCCGGCCGACGATGTAGGCGCCCTTGTTGCGGAAAAAGATGCTGTCGAGTACCTGGATCTGGTAGTTCGGTTGCGCCCTCCAGCCGCGGTTGCGTTGCTCCAGCACGGCCCGTTCGAGACAGCGCAGATCGCGCCGAATGTCGCGAAAGGGCACGGTCAGTCCGAAGCTGGTCAGGATCTCCAGCAGGCTGTGGCGCAGGCCGTCGTTCTCCGGGTAGTAACTGCGGTAGACGGGGCGGCTGCCTTCGAGGTATTCGGTGCTGATCGCGGGTCGCCAGAAGATGTACTCACTCTTGTAGTACTCTCTGTCAAGAACTCTGCAGGCAACTGAATTATAGAATGTTTCAGCGCATTCAGCCTGCCAGTGATCCATCAGTTTCCCGATGAAGGCGATCTTGATCCGTGGCCAGGCGCCGGCGTTTTCCGCGGCTTCCGGGTACCGCTCGCGGATCGCCCGGACGGTCTCGTCGACGCGTTGCTCGTAACCGAGGATGCGCTCCCGGCTCGTTTCCGCGGCGCGCAGCCAGTCCGCCGTTTCGAAGCAGTTCTTGCCTTCCCGACTGAACTCGCGGAACAGGGCGTAATGGCGGTCGAAGCCGTCGAGAATGGCCTGCGCGACGGCGGAGCCGGTATCGGTGTTCATGGCGGTGGTCGTCTCTCGCGCGCAAAAAATTTATTATAATCGCCGTTCGATTATCGAGGAGTTTTACCGTGAAACGATTTGCAGTACTCACCTTCGCCGCTCTGGCCGCCAATTACGCCATCGCCCAGGACGATGCCGACATGGTCATCCTGCCTCCGGATGCCCAGAAGTGTGTTTTGCCGGCCTCGCCCGACGCCATTCCCGAAGACGCGAACCGCGATCAGTTGCTGACCGCCAAGGGCGACATCAAGACCTTCCAGGAGAAAGTGACCGCATTCCGCGCCTGCCTCGACAAGGCGAACGCCAACCCGGACAACACCCCGGGCAACAAGCAGGCGATCGTGGATTCCTACAACTATTCCGTCGAAATGGAAGAACGCGTCGCCAACCGCTTCAACGAGGCGGTCCGCGACTACAAGGCGCGTCAGGCGGCCGCGGACGGCTGATCATCGACGCGTGGCCGGGCGCAACCCGGTCGCGAACGCCACAGGCCGTCCCCGTTGCGGCGGGGACGGCCCGCCTGCCTGAAGACTACGCACTCGTCCGGATGCGCCGTCCCCCGTGTTTGACTTACACTCGCAGTCCCGACGTACCGAACCGCATGATCAGGAATCCCAAATGACGCTCAAACTCGCTCGCACGCTGTGTGTTTCCGCCCTGTTTTTCGTGTCCGGCCTCGCGGCCCAGGCGGCCGACGACGAGGCCCATCCGCTGGCTTCGATCCCGTTGCGCTCGATCGGACCGGCGCTGACCTCGGGCCGTGTTTCCGATTTCGCCTTCGTTCCCGGTCAGTGGCAGGCGCACTACGTGGCCATGGCCAGCGGGAATCTCTGGAAAACCGGCAACAACGGGGTCACCTGGCAATCCGTGTTCGACAACGAGGGGGCCTACGCGATCGGCGTGGTCGAACTCGATCCGCGCAACCCGAACGTCGTGTGGGTCGGCACCGGCGAGAACAACAGCCAGCGCAGCGTCGGTTACGGCGACGGCGTTTACAAGTCGCTGGACGGCGGTGCGAGCTGGAGCAACATGGGGCTGAAGGATTCCGGGCACATTTCGATGATCCGGGTTCATCCCGACGACAGCGACACCGTGTGGGTGGCGGCGCAGGGGCCCTTGTGGAATTCCGGCGGCGACCGCGGCCTGTATCGGACGACGGACGGCGGCGCGAACTGGGAGAAGCTGCTCGACATCGATGCCGACACCGGCGTCAACGAGTTCGTCGTTCACCCGGCCGACCCGGACAGCATCGTCGCATCGAGTTACCAGCGCCGCCGTCACGTCTGGACGCTGATCAACGGCGGTCCGGGCAGTGGCATCCACAAGACCACCGACGGCGGCAAGACCTGGCGCAAGGTCAGCAAGGGCGTTCCGGAAGGGGACCTGGGCCGGATCGGCCTGGCCATGGCGCCGTCGCAGCCGAACGTGCTCTACGCGATCATCGAGGCCGATGACGAGGGCAAGGGGGTTTACCGCAGCACCGATTTCGGCGAGAGCTGGGAAAAACGCTCCGATCACATGACGACGAGCCCGCAGTACTACAACGAGCTCATCGTCGATCCCAACGACGCGGACGTGGTGTACGCGGTCGACACGTTCACCCACCGTTCGGAAGACGGCGGCAAGACCTGGGCCCCGTTGCCCCTCAACAGCCGCCATGTCGACGACCACGCGCTCTGGATCGACCCGGACAATTCCGCGCACCTGTTCATCGGCGGCGACGGCGGCGCGTACGAATCGTGGGATCGCGGCGCCACGTGGCGTCACGTGACCAACCTGCCCGCGGTGCAGTTTTACCGGGTCACGCCGGACGACGATTTTCCGTTCTACAACGTCTGCGGCGGCACCCAGGACAACATGACGCAATGCGGTCCCAGCCGCACCACCTACACGGACGGCATCAGCAATGCCGACTGGTGGTTCGCGCAGTTCGGCGACGGCTACAAGGCGCAGATCGATCCGACCGACCCGAACGTCATCTACGCCCAGTACCAGTACGGCGGGCTGGCGCGCTTCGACAAGATCACCGGCGAACGCCTGGCCATTACCCCGCAACCGGGCCCCGACGAGAACGATTACAAATGGAACTGGAATACGCCGCTGATCATTTCCCCGCACGATAACGAGCGCCTGTACTACGGCGCCGAGCGGCTGTTCCGCTCGGACGATCGCGGCGCGAGCTGGGTTCCGGTCAGCGGCGACCTGACGCGGCAGCTGGACCGCAACGCGCTCGAAGTGATGGGGCGTGTCTGGAGCGTCGACGCGATCGCCAAGAACGACTCGACCTCGATGTACGGCAGCCTGATCGCCATCGACGAGAGCCCCCTGGTCGAGGGCCTGCTTTATGCCGGCACCGACGACGGCCTGATCCACGTCACCAGCGACGGCGGCGAGAACTGGACGCGCGTCGACTCGTTCAAGGGCGTGCCCGACATGTCGCTCATCGAGGACGTCATCGCATCCCGGCACGATGCCGACGTGGCCTATGCGGTCATCGACAATCACAAGCGCGGCGACTACAAGCCGTACGTACTGAAAACCAAAAACCGCGGCCGCAACTGGACGTTGATCTCCTCGGACCTGCCGGTGCGCGGTTCGGCGCACACGATCGCCGAAGACCACGTCGATCCGGACCTGCTGTTCGTGGGCACCGAATTCGGCGTGTTTTTCAGCCAGGACGGCGGCGGTTCGTGGCACGAACTGAGCGGCTTGCCCACGATCGCGGTCCGCGACCTCGAAATCCAGCGCCGCGAAAGCGACCTGGTGGTCGGCACCTTCGGTCGCGGTATCTACATCCTCGATGACTATGCGCCGCTGCGCTCGTCCGCCAAGGTCCTGGCCGCCGGGCCGGTTCTGTTCGCGCCGCGCGACACCTGGATGTTCAACCCGGATCCGCGTCGCGGCTGGGGCGAGAAGGGCGATTTCGGCACGCAGCGTTACGTCGCGGAGAATCCGCCGCACGGTGCCGTCCTTTCCTACTATCTCCCCGAGGGACTGAAGACCCTGGGCGATCGGCGCCGCGAGGAGGAAGCGCGCAAGCAGGAAGCGGGCGAGGATACGCCGTATCCGAGCTGGGACCGGTTGCGTCGCGAGGACCGCGAAGAGGCGCCGGACATCACCCTGACCATTCGCGACAGCGCGGGCGAAGTGGTTCGCCGGCTCGAAGGCCCGGCGGACAAGGGCTTCCATCGCGTGGCCTGGGACATGCGCTACCCGGCGCCGAACCCGGTCGAGCTGGACGGCGCTGCCGATCGAGCGCCCTGGGAAGAGGATCCCGCCGGGCCGATGGTTCTGCCCGGTCGCTACACGGTGACGCTGTCGAAGCGCGTCGAGGACCGCTATGAGGAGATCGCGGAACCGCAGACCGTCGTCCTGAAACCTTTGTACAGCGGCGGCCTGGTGACCGAGGATCGCGCCGGACTGCTGGAATTCCAGTACGAGACGGCCGAACTCTATCGCGCCGTGCTCGGCGCCGACCGGGCGGCCGGCGAGATCGAGCGCCGGATCGACCACCTGCTCAAAGCGGTCAGCGAAACGCCGGGCGCCGGGGTCGATCAGGCCCGGGCGCTGCGCGCACTGCGCGCCCGAATGCAGGCTCTGCGGGTGCAGCTCAACGGCGACCGCACGGTCACGTCGCGCAATGAACCGGCACCGCTGGCCATTCGCGGCCGGGTCGCACGGATCGTCAACGGCAGTTGGGGCAGCCAGTCCGAGGCCGGCGGCACCTTCCGGGATTCCTACGCGGTCGCCGCGCAGCAGTTCCCGCCGGTGCTGAACGAGCTGCGGGCCGTGGCGGGCGAACTCGAAAAGATCGAGCAGGCCCTGGAAGCGGAAGGGGCGCCCTGGACGCCGTCACGCATTCCCGACTGGCGACGCTGAACGCTGATCGAAGCCGGGGCCGCGAGCGGCCCCGGTTTCGGTTTCATCGCGGAATCCCGGACGGGCTCCGGCGGATCATTGCTGCGACCGGTCCCGGGTCGCCTCCGTGAGGCGCTCGTTCAGCGCGCGCGCCCATTGCTGCACGATCTGCCGGGCGTCGCCTGCGTTGGAAACGCTGGTCGTCCACTGCATATAGCCGCGATAGGGTGATTCGCGGCGGTCGCTGGCCGCTGCGATCAGGTCGCCCGTCTCGGAGTCGTAAAGCTCCAGCTTGAGGGTCATCTCGCCGGACGAGTCCGTGTAGGACCGGCTGTAGCTGGTGCCGCGCACGTCCGGTGCGCGGACATCGAGATCGACGATTTGCGGCCGGATCCGCAGCACGTTGGGGCCGGCCTCTTCGACCAGCGACCAGGCGCCGTTCCGGCTGAGTTCGTCGACGAACACCTCGTTGAACAGTTTGGACAGACCGGTCTTGATGCGTTCCACGTCGTCGGTGCCGACACGCTCGGTCAGCGAGCGGCGGCTGCGATTCTGGTCACGCAGCCAGTTCTTGCGAAAGGCGACCGTGGCGTCTTCGAGCAGGATCGAATCGTAGCTGCTCCAGTCGACGTCCGGCTGCGCGTAAATGGCGCCCCGCGCGTCCTTTTCGACCCGTTGCAGGCCTTCGCTGCCGCTCGCATTGTCCGCGTCCGCAGTGGCGGCCATGGCGGCCGGCGCGAACAGCAGGACGGCGGTCGGCAGCAGTCGTAACAGGGCATGGTTCGTTGCCATCGTTCAATCCTCCGTCAATCCAACCGTGCGGGCTTCGTCCAGGCGTTCCCGCAGCCGCTTGGCCCAGCCCTGGAACATCAACCGCGCTTCCTTCGTGTTGGTCACGCTGTTGGACCACTGCAGGTAGCCGCGCCGCGGGGCTTCGCGGTTCTCGCTGGCCGTGGCGATCAGGTCGCCGGTCACCGAGTCGTAGAAGTCGAGGCGCAGGGTCATCCGGCCCATCGATTCCGCGTAGCTGCGCTGGATGCCCGGCGCGGAGCGGGGGTCCGGAGCGTACAGGTCGAGATCCTCGATGTGCGGCGTGATGCGCAGCACGTCCTCGCCGTTTTCCGCGGTCAGGGTATAGCCGCCTTCGCCACCCAGTTCCTCGCGGAACACCTTGTCGAAGGTCTCGGCCATGGTGTTCTTGATGCGCTCGACGTCCTGCGTCCGGATCCGGTTGGTCTGGTAGCGATTCTGGTCGCGCAGCCAGTTCTTGCGAAAGGCGACCGTCGCCGGGTCGAGCCGGACCTGCTGGTAGATACTCCAGTCGACGCCCGGATCGGCATAGATCGCCCCGTGCCGGCTTTTGTCGATCTGCTCCATGCCGTCCAGGGCCACCTCCCACGGGTCGCTGTCGGTCGCGATTGCAGCCAGTGGCGCGGCCAGCGCCAGCAGGCCGGTCAGTAGTCTCAGATGTTTCATGGGCTTCCTCCGCTCGTGCTTCGGGTCATCGGGCATCCTCTCATTATGATACCAAGCGATGCCGCAGGTTCACTTTGGTCACGCTCCCGATGATGTCGCGCAACCGGGCCCGCGTCTTGTCCGAAAAAGACGGGGGGTTGTCCGTCCGGTGGTTCGCTCTGGTACTCTTGCTTCTGCCGGTTCGCAAGGAGGGAGAAATCCATCATGCCAGGTCGTGATTTTGCCGCTCTGCTGCAGGCCGAGCCGACCGCGCGCGTGCTGGGCGACGGGTCCGGCGCGGCGGGCGGCTTCGACCGGTTCGCATGGCTGGGACAGTTGATTGCTGCCGGTGACGCGGTGCTGTCCGAAGGCCGCGCGGTGCTGTGGCTGTGCGACGGGGAGAGCGACGGCCTGCGGCTGGCGTTTCCGGAGCGGAATCCGGCGCCCGTCGCATCGCTCGACGGGCTCGCCGCCGCGTGCCTGGGCGGGCAGCGTGACCTGGATGTGGCGGACGTCACGGTCGAGCCCGGGTTCCGGGCATCCGCCGACGCGGCCTGCGGCCTGCGCACGCGTTCGCTGCTGTGCCTGCCGCTCACCGGACACGATGGCGAACCGCTCGGCGTGCTTCAATTGCTGCGCCCGTGCGCCGGGCCCGCGCCCGAACCCGACCGGCGCCTGATGCGCGCGCTGGCCGCCCAGTGCCAGTTGACGATGCAGCAGGTGCAGCTGATCGACCGTTTGCGCGAGAACGTGCGCCTGGAGGAGGAAGTCGAGGTTGCCCGGGAAATCCAGTTCAGCACCCTGCCCGAAACCATGCCGGCGATTCCCGGGTACGAAGTCCACGGCTGCTTTTTTCCCGCCCGGCATGCCGGGGGCGACCTGTTCGACCTGGTGATGCTCGACGGCCGCCTGTTCATCCTGATGGGCGACGCGACCGGGCACGGATTCGGGCCGGCGCTGTCGGCGACACAGATGCAGGCCATGCTGCGGGTCGCCTTCCGATGCGGCGCGGATCTCGATGCCGCCTACCGCCACGTCAACAACCAGCTCGAGGAAGACCTGCCGGACGACCGTTTCATTACCGCATTCATCGGTTTCCTCGACCCGGAGCGCGCCGAACTCCGCTACCACTCCGGGGGCCAGGCGCCCATCCTGCACTGGCGTGCGGCGACCGGGACCTGCGCGGTGCTGCCGCCGACGACGTTCCCGCTCGGCGCGCTGCCGCTCGACCGGGCGCCGGCGGCGGCCACCCTGGCGCTGAGCGCCGGTGACCTGCTGGCGCTGCTGTCCGATGGCGTTTTCGAGTATCGCGACGAAAACGGCGAGCAGTTCGGGGTCGAACGCGTCGAGGCCGTCCTGCAAAGCGCCGGAGACCGGCCGGCCGAACGCATTGCCGACGAACTGCTGGCCGCCGTTCGCGCCCACGGCGGCGACAGTCCGCAGGAAGACGACATCACGATCGTGCTGGTCAGGCGCCGACCCGGGGGCGCTGCGTGAAGAACCGCTACCCGCGCAGCTTTTCCGCAATCGATGCCATCGTGGCCGACACGGCGTCCTTTTTTACAGCGCAGGCGATCGATCCGGCCCTGCGCCTGAAGGTCGATCTCGCGATCGAGGAGCTGTTCGTCAACCTGGTCACCTACAATACCGAGGCCAGCGAGCCGGTCACGATCGAGCTGCGCGCCATCGACCACGGTATCGAGGTGACGATGACGGACCGCGGTGTCGACCGCTTCGATCCGACCCGGGCGGGCGCGGTCGACATCGAGTCGGTCCTGGCCGAGCGCGCACCGGGCGGGCTCGGGCTCTACCTGGTCTCGAAGATGGTGGACTCGATCCACTACGAATACCGGGACCGGACCAGTAAGATCACGTTCAGCAACCGGAGCGGTTCCGGCGAGGAGGGGGAGAATGTTCGAAATCGGACTCAATGAACACGGCGAAGTCGTGCTGAGCGGCCGCCTCGACGCGGCCCAGGCGCCGTCCGCGCAGGCGTTTCTCGACGGGGTCGAGGACGGCTGCGTGGTGGACATGGCGGCGCTCGAATACATTTCCAGCGCCGGGCTCGGCGTCCTGTTGCGCACGCACAAGCGTCTCGCGGGCGCCGGCGGCGGGCTCGAACTCTGCAACGTCAACGCCCACATCAGCGATATTTTCAGTTATTCCGGGTTTGACCGGCTGTTCGTCATTCGCAATCGATGACCGTTTTTTGCCCGACCCCACCAACTTTTTCGGCGGCCGGATGTACTTGTGACTGAAACGCCGGAAAGTGCACTGATCGAGCGCGGCAGGCGTGGCGATCGACAGGCCCTGGCGGGCCTGCTGGACCGGTACCAGGGTCCGGTCTTCAACGCCGCGCTGCGCATCGTCGGCAACCCGGACGATGCGTCCGATGTGACCCAGTCCGCATTCCTCAAGGCGTTCGAGAATCTGGACCGGTACGATCCGTCCTACCGGTTCTTCAGCTGGATCTACCGGATTGCAGTGAATGAGTCGATCAACCACAACAAGCGCAGGTACCGCACCCAGTCGCTCGACGAGCGGGACATCCCGGATCACCGGGGGCCCCATGCTTCGGCCGAGCGCGGATCGCTCAGCCGCGAAATCCGGGACAGTCTCATGCAGCTGGACGACATTTACCGCGTCGTCGTCGTGCTGCGGCATTACTCGGAATTCAGCTACCGCGAGATCGGCGAGATTCTCGAAATTCCGGAAAAAACCGTCAAGTCACGGTTGTTCACCGCGCGCCGCCGCATGCGGGACGTTCTCGTCGCGCGCGGCGTGGAGCTCTAGGGGGCGGCATGCTTGATCGTCACGAATGCGAACTGATCAGCGCCGGACTGGACGGCGAACTGGCGCCCGGCGAGCAGCGCGAGCACGACGAGCTGCTGGCGTCCTCGGCGGAAGCCCGCGCCCTGCGCGCGGAATTGCGCGGCGTCGGGGCGGCGCTGGAATCGCTGCCCGAGCAGGCGCCGCCCGCGGACCTGGCCGAACGCGTGCTGGCGCGTGCCGCTTCGCGCGATGCGAAGGTGACGCCGTTGCGCCCCCGCTGGCGCCGCGCGCACGTGCCGCTGGCGTTCGCTGCGGGCCTGCTGGTCGCGGTCGCGGTGTCGCGTCTGTTGCCGGTGGGGGGCTCGCCGCTCGAGCAGCAGTGGATGAGCGGAACCCTGGCGCCGGCCGCCCGCCTGCCCGGACACGCCGAACAACGGATCGACGCCGACGGCCTCACGGGGTCGGTGCGTCTTGGCCAGCGCGGCGGCACGCGTTCGCTCGAGTTCCGCGTGGAGGCGACGGGTCCGGTGGAGATCGAAGTCGATCTGAACGGCACGGGACGCACCTTTGGCGGCGTCGTTGTGGCCGAAGACGGTCCGGGGCCGGGCCGGATCGAATTTGCGGGGGGGACCGTGCGTGTGGCCGGTGGGGCGGGGGCAGCCTTCGGGCTGCTGCTGCCGGCCACGGCCGCTCATCCGGACCACGGCGAAGCGGTGCGGGTCGCGATCCGCAGCGACGGCCGAACCCGCTTCGAAACGGCGTTCGGCGAATGAGCCGATCCGGCCGTCGACCGCGGGATCGGGTGCGTTGTTCGCGCGAGGGCGCGTAGCGAAGGATTGAATTGGGGGACCGGATTCGCATGCGAATCCACTCTGTGTGGTTGGGCGCCTGTACCCAGGCGGCTTTTTTTGGGCCGACGCCGCGGTTGCGCGCTCCGGACGGCGGATCCGTTTCCCGATAAACTGGCCGCCGTGACCGCCGAATTCACAATCAAGGCCCTGGTCGGCCTGCTGCCGGTGCTGGCGTTTCTCGGGTTCCTGGTGTACCTCGACAGCTACAAGCTGCTGCGCCTGAAAACCCTGGTCGCCGTGATCGCCGCCGGGGGCGCGGTCGCGCTGCTGGCGTGGGTCCTCAACGGCGCCTTGCTCCCGGCGACCGGCCTCGATTTCGCCCGGTATTCCCGTTACGTCGCGCCGCTGGTGGAGGAGGCGCTCAAGGCGCTCATCGTCGTTTACCTGTTCCGCACGCACCGCGTCGGCTTCCTGATCGATGCCGCCATCCTCGGCTTCGCGGTCGGCGCGGGCTTCGCGATGGTGGAGAACTTCTTCATCCTGCAGGTCCACGGTGACGCGCGGATGACGGTCTGGTTCGTGCGTGGTTTCGGCACGGCCATCATGCACGGTGGCGTGACCGCGATTTTCGCGCTGGTGTCGCAGGCCCTGACCGAACGGCAGATGCAGATCAACCCCTTGCGCTACCTGCCGGGCCTGGGCCTGGCCGCGGTGCTGCACGCGGTGTTCAACCATTTTCCGGTAACCCCGGTCCTGCAGGCCCTGGGCACGGCCGCGCTGTTGCCGCCGGCGCTCGCGCTGGTGTTCGATCGCAGCGCGCGCGCCCTGCATGACTGGCTGGAACTCGATTTTGACGCGGACGCCCGGCTGATCCGGATGATTACGTCCGGGGAGTTTCCGGACTCGAAGGTCGGTCGCTTCCTGGCCGACCTGAAGACGAAGTTCGACGGCCCGGTCGTCGCCGACATGCTGTGCTACCTGCGGGTCTACACCGAACTCGCGATCCGGGCCAAGGCCGCGCTGATCGCCCGCGAAAACGGGCTGGAACTGCCCGTCGGCGAGCGCACGCGGGCGCGCTTCGAGGAATTGCGGTACCTCGAACGCAGTATTGGCCGGACCGGGCGACTGGCCATGCGGCCGTTCCTGCAGATGGAGCGCAAGGATCTGTGGCAGATGCACGTTCTGGCGCGTCACAAATGATCTGGCTCAGGGTGGATCCGGGCCGTAAAATGGTACGGTTACGCGCATATCCAACAACCGAGTCGAGACATGTATTCCAAACCGATCGTTCCACTGAAAACCCTTTGCGCCGCCGGCATCGCGGCACTGCTGATCGGCTGTGGCGAGCAGCCCGGCCAGGTCGCCGAGGACGGCATGAAAGCCAATGAAAACCCCGTTGCGGAGGCTCCGGCCCCGGCGCCGGACACGGCCGGCAATCCGTTCTTCGCCGAATGGGATACGCCGTTTGGCATTCCGCCGTTCGACCAGATCCGGGACGAGCACTACAAGCCGGCCTTCGAGGCGGGTATCGAGCAGTTGCGGGCCGACGTGGCCGCGATTCGCGACAACCCCGAGCCGCCGACCTTCGAGAACACCGTCGAAGCGCTGGAGCTCGCCGGCGGGCTGCTGGACCGGGTCAGCGGGGTCTTCGGCAACATCACGAACACCGACACCAACGATCAGCTGCAGGAACTGGAGGTCGAGATCTATCCGCGCCTGACGGCGGAAGAGGACCGCATCCTGCTGGATGAGAAGCTGTATGGCCGCGTCCGGGCCGTGTACGAAGCGCGCGAGACGCTCGGCCTCGATCCGCAGCAGTTGCGCCTCGTCGAACTGACCCACCGCGATTTCGTGCGTCGCGGCGCGGCGCTGGACGACGCCGCCAAGACCCGCATGAAAGAGATCAACGCGCGTCTTTCGGAGCTGAGCACGGTGTTCGGGCAGAACCTGCTCAAGCAGACCAAGGCCTTCGAACTGCACGTTACCGACACGGCCGATCTCGCCGGATTGCCGGACAACATGATCGGTTCCGCGCGCGCGAAGGCCGAGAGCCGGGGCAAGGAGGGCTGGGTGTTCGGTCTCGATCGCGGCACGTACGAAGGCTTCATGACCTTCGCCGACAACCGCGAGCTCCGCCGCCAGATGAACCAGGCCTACCGGGCCCGGGGCGCCCAGGGCGACGACCAGGACAACCGCGACATCCTCACGGAAATGGCCAAGCTGCGCGCCGAGCGCGCCGAGCTGATGGGCTACCCGAACCACGCCGCTTACGTGCTCGAGACCAACATGGCCAAAACGCCGGAAAACGTCGAGAATTTCCTCAACGAGGTCTGGCAGCCCGGGCTGGAAAAGGCCCGCGACGAGCTGGCCGAGATGCAGCAGATCGTGCAGGAGGAAGGCCACGATTTCCTGATCGAGCAACACGACTGGTGGTACTACGCGGAAAAACTCCGCCAGAAGAAGTACGCGATTACCGAGGACGAGGTCAAACCGTATTTCGAGCTCGGTAACGTGCGCGACGGCGCGTTCTACGTGGCCAACAAACTGTTCGGCGTGACCTTTGAGCCGCTGCAGGACGTTCCGGTATGGAACGATGTCGTGCAGCCCTACAAGGTCCTGGACAGCGACGGCAGCCTGCTGGGCGTGTTCATGCTGGACTATTACGCGCGCGACGCCAAACGCGGCGGCGCGTGGATGAGCAATTACCGCGAGGCGTTCAACGCCGGCGGCCAGAACGTCCGGCCGATCGTGACGAACAACCTCAACATCGCGGTTCCCGCCGATGGCGAGCCGACCCTGCTCAGTTACGACCAGGTCGAAACGCTGTTCCACGAGTTCGGGCACGGACTGCACGGTCTTCTGACCCAGGCCCGCTACGAGCGTTTTTCGGGCACCAACGGCACGCCGCGCGATTTCATCGAGTTCCCGTCGCAGTTCATGGAGCACTACGCGGCCCAGCCCGAAGTGCTGGCGGTTTACGCGAAGCACGCCGAGACGGGCGAGGTGATTCCGCAGCAGCTGGTCGACAAGATCATCGCGGCCGGCACGCACAACCAGGGCTTCAAGACGACCGAGTACATCGCGGCCTCCTTGCTGGACATGAACTGGCACACGCTGGCGCCGAACGAGGCGGCCGCGGTCGAAGACGCCACGAAGTTCGAGGACGACGCGATGGCGGCGATCGGCAAGCCGGACGAAATCGAGTCGCGGTACCGCAGTCCGTACTTCTCGCATATCTTCGCGGGCGGGTATTCGGCCGGTTACTACGCTTACCTGTGGTCCGAAATCCTCGATGCCGATGGTTTCACCGCGTTCAAACAGTCCGGTGACATTTTCGACCCGGAGCTCGCGGCGCGGCTGAAGCAGAACGTGTACCAGGCCGGCGGCTCGATGGATGCCGACGAGCTCTACCGCCGCTTCCGCGGGCAGGATCCGTCGATCGAGCCCTTGCTCGAGATCCGCGGTCTGAACTGATCCTGCCGATGGCCATCGAACGGGCCTGTCAAGACCGCGAAGGGCCGGCATCCGCCGGCCCTTCGTTTTGTGCCGTCCCCGGTCCCGGCCAGCGCCCGTTCATGTCAGAATAGTTCCCGATGGCAAACGACGCCTACATCGATCCCGGGTTGCCCCTCGTCGACCTGCACCGCCACCTCGATGGTGCGATTCGACTGGAGACCGTGGTCGAACTCGCGCAACGCAACGGCATCGAGCTGCCCGCGTACACGGTCGACGGCCTGCGTCCGCACGTCGTGGTCGAGGGTCGCGCCGACGGGCTGATGGACTTCATCGGCCGTTTTCGCTGGCTGACCGCGATCCTGACCGATCTCGACGCCTGCCGCCGCGTGGCCTACGAGAACGTCGAGGACGCGCGCGACGAGGGTCTCGATTACGTGGAGTTGCGCTTCAGTCCGTGGTTCATGGCGGAACCCCACGGACTCGCGCCGGCAGGCGTGGTCGAAGCGGTCGCGGACGGCATCGTCGCCGGGGAGCGCGATTTCGGCGTGCGCGCGCAGGCGATCGGCATCCTTAGCCGGACCTACGACACAAAGACCTGCCATCACGAACTGGATGCGTTGCTGGCGCACCGCGACCACCTGGTGGCGATCGACCTCGCCGGGGACGAGGAGCGGTTTCCGGCGCGGCTGTTTCGCGAGCACTTTCGCCGCGCCCGCGACGCCGGGCTGCGGGTGACCGTGCATGCCGGCGAAGTCGACGGCCCGCAAAGCGTCTGGGAGGCGATCCGTGAGCTTGGCGCGACCCGGATCGGCCACGGTATCCACTCGCTGCAGGACCCGGCGTTGATCGACTACCTGGTCGAGCGGCGCATCGGGCTCGAGATTGCCATTACCTCGAACATCCATACCGGGACGGTCGAGCGCTACGCCGGACACCCGGTGAAGGCATTGCTCGAGCGCGGCGTGGTCGCTAACCTGAATACCGACGACCCGGCGATCAGCGGCATCGACCTGCGGCACGAGTTCGAGGTCGCGGCGCCGCGCGCCGGACTCACGCCCGGGCAGACGCGGCAGGCGCAGGTCAATGGCCTGGCGATGGCGTTTCTGCCGGAGTCCGAGAAAACGGCATTGCGCGCGGCGCGGGCCGCGCGGGCATCCACGGAGGAATCGAAACGATGATCCGAATCGCGAAGCACCTGGCGCTGGCGGCGCTGGCCACTTTCATGGCGGGTTGCGCGAACGCTCCGCCCGAGGAGGGCAAATCCGTCGAGGAACTGCTGGCGGAGAAAAACCTGCGCGTCGTCGAGGAACTGAACCAGCTGGTCAACTTCAACATTCGCGGCTACCAGTACGTCAATCGGCAGAACGTCGTGTTGCAGGAGGGCGTCTCGCGCAACTACCTGGTCGAAACGCGAGCCCCATGCCCGAACCTCGAGTTCGCCCGCACGATCGCGTTCACATCGACGGGTCGCGTGGTGCGCGAGTACGACAAGCTGCTGGTCCGCGATGGGCCGGGAAGAGTCGAGTATTGCGTTATAAAAGCAATATATCGCCTTGAAAAAATTGAAGATTAATTAATGCCTGCGGGGCAGGGCGCCCCGCGAGCTCACCACATCAGGCCGAATTCGAGGCTCAGGGTATCGAAGTCGAGCCCGCCGGCGTCGGTGTCGATCCACTCGCGGTTGTAGCTGCCGCGCAGGAACAGCGACGGGTTGAAGTCCCACCGCAGGCCGAGGCCCGCGTTGTACGCGAATCCGGATGACTCGTACGTGCGCAGCTGCGAATCGCAGATATAGCCCCACCAGGGATCCCACCAGCAACCGGTCACCACGTCGCGGACGACGTTGGAGTCCAGCTTGACGAAGCCCGCGCCCAGCTGCAGGAACGGCGTCAGCGGGCCGCGCGAGAAATGGTAGGTCGCGTTGAGGGCGTGGGCGTACTTGGTCATGCCCCAGTCGAAGGTCTGCGGCCCGGGCGCTTCTTCCTCCGGGTCTTCCGGCGGTTCGGGTACCAGCGTGGCCCGGTAGTCCGGCTTGACCAGGGTGAACTTGTACTGGAAGTTCCAGTTGGCGGTCAGGTTGTAGCCGATCGTGAAGCCCCAGCCCAGCTCGCTGTCGATCTCGGCGCTGGAGCCCCGCTCGCCCGTGACGTCGGCGCTGCCCTGTTGCTGTGCGAGCAGTGAGACCTCCCAGCTGCCGGTGCGCGCGTCCTCGTGGATCTTCTTGGTGTTGAAGCGCTGCGCGTGGGCCGTGGTGGCGGCCAGGAGCAGGGCGGCGATCAGCAGGATTCGATAGGGCGTCATGGTGTTCTCTTCCGGTGGTTTGGTCGCGGCAATCGGTGCCGCGAGAGCGTTCGCGGGGAATTATTCCACAGAACGCCGGCTCATGCCGCCCGCAACACGCTGACCGGCGCGTGGGTGACCACCCGCCAGGTCGCCGCCATGCCGCTGAGTCCGACGAACAGCACCCCGGACAGGATGCCGCCGAACCACAGCGCGGCGCTGAAGCCGTAATCGAGGTCGAACAGGTTGGTGGCCAGCAGGTAGCCGGCCAGGCTGGCGCCGGTCGCGGCCAGCAGTCCGGCCAGCAGGCCGATGGCGATGAACTCGACCGCGACGCCGCCGAGCACGCGGTTGCGCGAGGCGCCGAAGGTGCGCAGCATCGCGCTTTCGTAGCGGCGCTCGTCGCGGGTCGCCTGCACGGCGGCCCACAGCACCGTCAGCCCGGCCAGCAGCGTGAAGATGAAGACCGCCTGGACGGCCAGCGCGGCCTTGTCCATCACGTCGCGCACCTGGCCGAGGACGGCGTCCAGGTCGATCGCCGTGACGCTGGGAAACTGGCGCATCAGCTCCAGCAGCACGGGCCGGTCGGCCGCGTCGATGTACAGGCTGGAGATGAACGTCGCCGGGTAGTCGTCGAGCACGCCCGGGGAAAACACCATGAAGAAATTCGGGCTGAAGCTGTCCCACTCGACGGTGCGGAAACTGGTGACGGTGGCCGTCACCTCCTCGCCGGCGATGTTGAAGCCCACCTCGTCGCCCAGCGACAGGCCGAGTTCGCGACCGAAGTCCTGCTCGACCGAAACCTCGGCCCGCTCCGGCGTGCCGTTCCAGAACTCGCCCGCGACGACGCGGTTGTCGGCCTGCAGTTCCGGAGCCCAGCTCAGGTTCGAATCGCGCCGCGCCCAGCGCTCGCCCTGCGGGTCCTCAAAGGTCATCTGCGTGACGCTCGCGCCGTTGATGGTGGTCATGCGCGCGCGCACCAGCGGCACGAAGCGCGGCACCTCGACGCCGTTCTGCGCCAGGAAGGCCTCCATCGCGTCGACCTCGTGGGGCTGGATGTTGATCAGAAACTGGTTGGGCGCGTCCTCCGGCAGGCTGGCGCGCCAGGTGTCCATCAGCTCGGTGCGCACCGTGGAAAGCAGCAGCAGGACCATCAGCCCCAGGCCGAAGGCGACCACCTGGGCCACGCTTTCACGCCCGCGGCGGGCGATGTTGGCCAGCCCGTAGCGCCAGGCGACGCCGGCGGCGCCGCGGAATCCGCGCAGCGAGCGGACCAGCAGCCAACCGGTCGCGCCGAGCGCGACGAAGGTCACGGCGGCCCCGCCGAAAATCGTCAGCACCAGCCGCGTATCCCGGACGATCCACAGCAACAGGGCGAGTACCGCGGCGACGCCGGCCAGCCACGATACGCCGTGACGCAGCGCCGGCGGATCGAGGTCGCGGCGCAGCACCCGCAGGGGTGGCGTGCGGCCCATGCGCACCAGGTCGGGCAGGGCGAAACCGCCAAGGATGCTGAGCGCGGTCACCAGGCCGAGCACCGCCGGCTGCAGGCCCGGCGGCGGCAGGGCCTGGCCGATCATGTCGCGCATCAGCCAGGCCAGCGCCATTTGCGCGAGGTAGCCCAGCACGGCGCCGACCGCGCTGCCGACGATCGCGAGCATCAGCAACTGGAACACGCTGCTGCGAAAGATCGTCCGGTTGACCGCGCCCATGCATTTCATCAGGGCGATGCGGTCACGGTGGCGTTGCGCGTAGCGCCGCGCCGCCATCGCGACGGCGACCGCGGCCAGCAGCACCGAGACCAGCGAGGCCAGGTTCAGGAAGCGCCCGGCGCGATCCATCGACGATCGGATCTGGGGGTTGGTGTCCTTGATGTCGCTGAGGTTCTGGCCTTCGGCGAGCCGTTCCTCGAGCCGGGGCTTGAAGGCGTCGACGGCCCGGCGGTCCCCCGCGAACAGGGCGCGGTAGGCCACGCGGCTGCCGGGCTGGACGAGTTCGGTGGCGGCCAGGTCGGCCTCGTTGATCAGCAGGGTCGGGGCCAGGTCGACGAAGCTCCAGCCCTCGTCGGGGCGGAAGGTCAGGACCCGGGTCAACCGCAGCCGCGCCGCGCCCACCTCGAGCGTGGCGCCGGTGTCGACGCCCAGGCGCGCCAGCAGACGCGGCGACGCCCAGGCTTCGCCGGGTCCGGGTATCTCGCGGGAGACCGATTCGTCCGCCAGCAGTCCCGGTGCGGTCTTGAGTTCGCCGCGCAGGGGGTAACCCGCGGTCACCGCCCGCACGGCGGCCAGGGTATTGGCTTCGCCGGAGAATACGACGCTGGGCATGCTGGTCACCTTCGCGGTGCGCATGTCGTTCGCGGCGGCGAAGTCGAGCAGTTCCTGCTCGATCGGCTCGGTCGAGCGCACGCGGAGGTCAGCGGCCAGCGATTCGGCCGCGCGCAGTTCCACGGCCTGGCCGACCCGGTCGGTCAGGAAAGCGACACCGGTCATCGCCGAGACCGCGATCAGCAGGGCGGCGACGAGCACCGTCAACTCCCCGGCGCGCCAGTCGCGGCGCAGCAGTTTCGCGGCCAGCGTCAGGTCGTGGAGCCAGCCGCCGGTCACGAGGTCCGGCCCGCCTCTTCGCGCTCGATGCGCCCGGCCTCCATGAACAGGATGCGGTCGCAGCGCGACGCGAGGTCGAGATCGTGCGTCACCAGCACCAGGGTCGTGCCGTGCTCGCGGTTGAGCCGGAACAGGAGGTCGACGATGCGGTCGCCGGTGCGCTGGTCGAGGTTGCCGGTCGGCTCGTCCGCAAACAGCACCTCCGGCTCGACGACGAAGGCGCGGGCAATGGCGACACGCTGCTTTTCACCGCCCGAAAGCTGATTGGGGTAGTGCCCCTTGCGCGGCTCGAGGCCCACCGTGCGGATCGCCTCGAGCGCGGATTCCCGGGCGTTCGTGGCGCCGGACAGCTCCAGGGGCAGCATGACGTTCTCCAGCGCGGTCAGCGACGAAATGAGGTGAAAGGACTGGAACACGAACCCGACGCTCCGCGCGCGCAGCGCGGCGCGGCCGTCCTCGTCCAGCGCCGTGAGTTCCTCGTCGGCCAGCCACACCTGCCCGGCGGAGGGTTCGTCCAGGCCGGCCAGCAGGCCGAGCAGGGTCGACTTGCCCGCGCCCGACGTGCCGACGATCGCAACCGACTCGCCCGCGGCGACGTCGAGCCCGACATCATCGAGAATGCGCAGCGGACCCTCGGGGCTGGCGACCTGCTTGCTCAATCCGCTCGCTTTCAATACGGAGCTGGCGGGGGTATCGTTCGCAGGAACCTGCGACTGACCGGATTCGGGAGTGTTCATGCGCGTTAAATTACTGTCCTTGCTTGCCTGCCTGCTGGCGTTTGCCGTCCATGCCGCGGAGCCGCGTTCGATCGTGATCGTCGGCGACAGCCTCAGCGCCGCATACAACATGGAAGTGATCGAGTCCTGGCCCAGCCTGTTGCAGGACCGTCTGGAAAGAGATGGTTACGCCTACCGCGTTTTCAACTCCAGCATCGCCGGCGATACCACGCAGGGCGGCCTGGCGCGGCTGCCGCGCCTGCTGAAAAAACAGGCCCCGGCCATCGTGCTGATCGAACTCGGGGGCAACGACGGCCTGCGGGGCATTCAACTGGACGTCACCCGCGGCAACCTCGCGCGGATGATCGAAATGAGCCAGGCGGCCGGCGCGCAGGTGATCCTGGCCGAGATGCGCATACCGCCCAATTACGGCGCGACCTACACCGAGCGGTTTCACGCGATGTACGGCGAACTGGCCGAAGAAACCGGCGCGACCCTGTTGCCGTTCCTGCTGGAAGACATCGCGCTCGAGCCCGGCATGATGATGGACGACGGCATTCACCCGAGTATCGAGGCGCAACCGCTGATCCTCGATGCGGTCTGGGCCGAACTGGAGCCGCTGCTGAATTAGGGGCCGGTTCCGTTCGCGCCTGCGGACGCCAATCCGGCGAACCGGTCGATTGCGCCGGTCGATTGCAACGGAATTCCGCAAAATAAGATGATTTTTTCGGAATGAATGCGTTGTAATTGATCTAGGCCAATTTATTAGCAACTCCGTATATATAAAGTTGGTCCGGGCGAACGCCGCCGGCGCGGTGTTCGGACGATCAGAGACGGAGTGAGTGAGCGTGAGCACAGCGGCCATCAGGGATATCCAAGTCAACGAAGTTGCGGAACATACCGTAGAAATCATCACCAACTCGGGGGAGGGCGCGCAGAAGTGCGCTCAGATCTTCGGCCAGACCTGCGCCAAGATGGGCAACGGCGTCTGGACCGTGGAAATCATTCCCGCCGAGATCGAGCCACCGCACCACACGGTGACCAGCACCTCCGGCAATATCATTCGCTTCGGCACGGACAAGATCACCAACTGGGGCGATCAATCCAAGCTGGCCATTGCCTTCAACGACCAGGTGCTGCTGTCCCGCCACCGCCTCGATTCCCTGCGCGACGACTGCATCATCCTGCTGGAGGCCGCCTGGGAAAAAAGCGAGGACGAGGAACTGCGCCGCATGTACGACGAGGCGATGGAGGAAATGTCCTCCAAGAACTACAAGTTCATCCTGGTGCCGTACGAGGAAGAAGCGCTCAAGATCGTCGACAACCCCAACCACGGCAAGAACATGTTCGCGCTGGGCCTGCTGGCCGAGATCTACCAGCGTGACCTCGCCATCATCGAGAAACAGATCGCCCACATTTTCCGGTTCAAGCCGGCCAAGGTGACCGAGAAGAACGTCGAACTGGTCAAGGCGGGCATGGCCTGGGCGCGGAAAAACCTGGATTTCCAGTTTCACGTCAACTCCGTGCCGTTCGACGAAGAACGCATCGTGATGAACGGCAACCAGGCGGCGGCGCTCGGCGCGGTCGCCGCCGGCATGGAGCTGTGCGCGATGTACCCCATCACGCCGGCCACGTCGGTCTCGCACGAGCTCTCCGAGATCATCGAAGGCTATGGCGGGATCGTGCACCAGTCCGAGGACGAAATCGCCGCCGCCGGCGTCGCGATCGGCGCCTCCTACGCCGGCAAGGTGGCGCTCACCGTTACCTCGGGGCCGGGCATGGCGCTTAAGACGGAGTTCCTGGCGCTGGCCATCATGATCGAGGTGCCGTTGGTGGTGCTGGACGTGCAGCGCGGCGGCCCGTCGACCGGCCTGCCGACCAAGGTGGAGCAGTCCGACCTGCTGTCCTCGCTGTACGGACAGCCCGGCGACGCGCCGCGGGTCGTCATCGCGCCGCGTTCGATCGAGGAGTGCTTTCATGCCATGGTCACCGCGCGACGCATCGCGGAGACGTTCCGCATGGTCGTCATCGTGCTGACCGACGCCAACCTCGCGACCGGCGTGCAGCAGTTCACGCGCCCGGATCTCGATGTGCGCTGGCAGCAGGGCGCGATCGACCAGTCCCCGGTGCCCGAGGGGCTGAAGCCGTATGACTGGGATCCGGAAACCGGCCTGTCGAAGCGCATCATTCCCGGCATGCCGGACGGCCAGCACACCGTGACCGGCCTGGCGCACGACGAGGAAAGCCTGGTTTCCTACCATCCCTCCAGCAACGAGCTGGGCATGAAGATGCGCAGCCGCAAGCTGGCCGTGTTCCAGTCCACGCTGATGCCGCCCGAACTGCACGGCGACGACGAGGGCGATCTGCTCGTCGTGGGCTGGGGCTCCACGCAGGGCGCCATCGTCGAGGCGGTGGACCGTGCCCGCGCCGAAGGACACAAGGTTTCGACCTGCCAGCTGACCTTCCTGTCGCCCCTGGAGCCCGGGCTGAAGGAGATTTTCAGCCGGTTCAAACGCGTCATGACCGTCGAGATCAACTATTCCGACACGCCGGGCGACCCGTACATCACCGAGGACTCGCGCCGCTACGGTCAACTCGCCTGGGTGCTGCGCGCCCACACACTGGTGGACGTCGATTGCTGGACGAGCTGTCCCGGCCAGCCGCTGCGTCCGCGGGACATTTACGAAAACATCATGGCCAAGCTGCCGACCGAAGAAGGAGTCGCCGCATGAGCAGTCTCGCAATTTCCCTGTTGGACCTGGAACCGGATGCGCGCGTCTGCCTGGATGCCGAGGACTACCAGCGCCGGCCCGGAAAATGGTGTTCCGGTTGCGGCGATTTCGGCGCGATGAACGCCGTCAAGCGCCTGCTCGCCAAGGAGCAACTGCAACCCGACCGAACCGTGTTCGTTTCGGGCATCGGTTGTTCGAGCCGCTTTCCCCACTACGTCAACGCCTACGGATTCCACGGCATCCACGGCCGCGCGCTGCCCGTCGCCACCGGCGTCAAGCTGGCGCGCCCTGAGCTCGACGTGTTCGTGACGATGGGGGACGGCGACTGCACCTCGATCGGCGCCGGACACTGGATCCACGCGACCCGCTACAACGCGAACATGGTCGTCATGTTGCTGGACAACAACATCTACGGCCTGACCAAGAACCAGACTTCGCCGACCACGCCGCAGGGTCATAAATCGATGACGTCGCCGCGCGGCGCCGTGCTGCCCGCGCTGGATCCGCTGCAGGCGACGCTGGGCATCTCCAATGCCTCGTTCGTCGCCCAGACGGCCGATTGGGTCCCGGCGCACCTTTTCGCGACGTTGCAGGCCGCCTATGACCACCCCGGCTTTTCCTTCGTTCGCATCCTGCAGCGCTGCCCCAAGTTCACGCCCGACGTGTTCCTGCGGCACGTGCAGGATCCCGACCTGACCGAACTGCTGGTGCACGAGAACGGCGTCGACGTGCCGAGCCTGGAGCAGCTTTACAAGGCCCGGCGCGTTCATGATCCGCTGCACCTCGACGATGCGCGCGCGCTCGCAGCCCGCACCGACCTGCTTCGTCTCGGCGTGTTCTACCGTAATGACAGCCTGCCGGTGTACGAGAAGATCCGCGCCGTGCCGAAGGTGTCGGCCGAGGAAAAAGTGACCCGCCTGAACAAGGAATTTGAACGTTATGCCGTTTGAAGAACGAACTGCGCTCGCCCTCGAGGCGATCCGCCCGCGCAAGGAACTGTTCCTGTCCGCCATCGCGGCAACGACCGAGGAAATCCGGGGTCTGTTGGCGGGCACCGGGTCCTCGTCCGAGGATCAGACCATTGCCCTGGGCAACTTCGCCAGCGGGCACGTCAACGTCGACCGCTTCGCTTCGTTCACGCAGCCGTCGGCGCGTGTCGATACGACGGCGGAAGCGCCGATCCGCGCCGCCCAGGAAGCCCTGAACGACCTGCTGCACATCGGCGACCGGCTGTTCGTGCTGACGCTGGACCCGGGGGCGAATCTCGGTAACGAGATCGCCAAACGCCTGGCCACGATCGGCGACGCCTTCGCAGCGGCGCACCTGGTGGAGCTGGCCAAGCGCGGGGCTTACCGCGAGGCGGAACACGCCCGGTTGCTCGACGGTCTCGCGTACGCGGACTGGAGCCACGCGGAACGGGCGCTCGCGCCCGGACTGGTGGTCGAGCTGGCCGGTGCGGATTTCACGCCGGCGCAGGCGGCGCCGTACCTGGATGCCGGCATGAAGCTGGTTTTCGTGGTCGACGGCGATGCGCCGGCGGCGGCGATGGCGCGTCTCGTCACCCCGGGCGTTTTCGTCCAACAGGCGGTCGGCGATTCCGCGCTGGAGGCCTTCGCGGCGTTTGACGGCACCGCGGCCGCGGCGTTGCTGCCCGACGGCGCCGTCGTGTTCACGCACGATCCGTTGGCCGGGGAAACGACGTACGAGCGCTTCACCACCCTCGAGTTTCCGCGGGAGATCCGCAAGCGCGCCGTCGGCGGTATCAGCGTGGCGCAGCAGGCCGAGGATCACGCCCTGCTCGAGACGCTGGGGGTCATTCCGGCGCCGACCGGCGAGGCCGCGTCCGATCCGGCCGGCAAGCTCTCCGCCTGGCTGTTGAGTCAGACCAACCTGGTGGGCGAGAGCAAGTCCTGATCCATGACCGGTAACGCCATAATCGATTCGGCCCTGATCCTGGGCGGTGTGGGCCTGTTTTTCGGCTTCGTCATCGCGCTGGTCAACCGTCGGTTCCGGGTCTGGGAAGACCCGCGCATCGACGGTGTCGAGGAGCTGTTGCCGAGCACCAACTGCGGCGCCTGCTCGCGACCCGGCTGCCGGGCCTTTGCCGAGGCGCTGGTGGCGGGTGAACAGCAGCCGTCCGATTGCACGGTGATGAGCCCCGAAGACCGCGAGGACGTGGCCGATTACCTCGGCGTGGACGCCGGCGAGGCGAACAAGCGCGTTGCGCGCCTGTTGTGCGCGGGCGGCAAAAACGAAGCCCATCGCAATGCGGATTACAGCGGATTCGGGTCCTGCAAGGCGGCCGCCGCGGTGGCCGGTGGCGGTAAGGGGTGCACCTGGGGCTGCCTCGGGCTGGCCGATTGCGAGGTGGTCTGCACCTTCGACGCGATCTACATGAACGAGGACGAGTTGCCGGTGGTGATTCCCGAGAAATGCACCGCCTGCAACGATTGCGTCGAAACCTGCCCCAAGGATCTGTTCGTGCTGATGCCGATGGATCAGAAACTCATCGTGCAGTGCAGGAACCTGGTGCACGGTGATGCCGCCGAGGCGATGTGCAGCGTCGCGTGCAACGCCTGTACACGCTGCGTCGCCGATGCCGCGCCGGGATTGATCGAGATGATCGACAACCTGGCCGTGGTCGATTACGAAAAGAACGCCCTGGCCGACCCCAAGGCGACCTCGCGCTGCCCGACCAACGCGATCGTCTGGGTCGAGGGACAGCAGTTTGCAACGGGCTCCAAGGAGCCGGAGAAAAGAGCCGTATGAAGTCACAGGAAAGCCAGGCCCGCTATCCCGGAACCCTCAAGACCGGGGATGGAAACGCGGCGGTCGTCGCCATGGAGACGGCGGCCAGCGAAGCGGCGGGCGCTTACCCGATCACGCCGTCCACGCCGATGGGGCAGGGCTGGGCGGACGCGGCCGCGGCCGGCGCCAGGAACGTCAACGGACGGAGCCTGCTGCACTTCGAGGCCGAGGGCGAGCACGCGGCGGCGGGCGTCACGGCCGGCATGAGCCTGGTCGGGCTGCGTTCGACCAATTTCGCCAGCGGCCAGGGCCTCGCCTACATGCACGAGTCGCTGTACGCGGCCGTGGGCAAGCGGCTGACCTATGTGCTGAACGTGGCCTGCCGGGCGATGACCAAGCAGGCCCTGAACATCTACGCGGGCCACGACGACTACCACGCGATCGACGACACCGGCTGTTTCCAGCTGTTCGCCGCGGATGTCCAGCAGGTGGCGGACCTGAACCTGATCGCGCATCGCATCGCCGAGTTGTCGCTGAACCCGGGCGTGTGCGCCCAGGACGGCTTCCTGACCAGCCACGTGGTCGAGTCCTACCGGGAACCGGAACCGGAGCTGATCCGGGAATTCCTCGGCGATCCCGCCGACCTCATCGACACGCCGACGCCCGCGCAACGCGCGGTGTACGGTGAACAGCGGCGGCGCATTCCCGAAGCGTTCAATTTCGATTACCCGTCCAGCACCGGCGTGGTCCAGAACAGCGAAGCCTACGCCCAGGGCGTGGCGGCCCAGCGGCCGTTCTATTTCGATCACATCGCCGAACTGGCCGACCGCGCCTTCGACGAGTACGCCGAACTGACCGGGCGCCGCTACGCGCGGGCCATGGGTTACCGACTCGACGACGCCGAGTACGTCATCGTCGGACAGGGTTCCGTCGTGCGGGACGCCGAAGCCGTCGCCGATTACCTGCGCGACCGGCAGCGCCTGAAGGTCGGGGTGCTCAACCTGACCATGTTCCGGCCGTTTCCGGCCGACCGGGTGGCCGCCTTGCTGGCCGGCAAACAGGGCGTCGTCGTCCTGGAGCGCACGGATCAACCGTTGGCGGTCGAATTGCCGATGATCCGCGAAATCCGCGCGGCGCTTGCGCAGGCGAACGAGAACGGACGTGTTCGCGCGCGCAGCGCCAACGGCGGCCGCCGGCGGCGCAAGCGCAAGGCCGAAACCGACGCACCGTTGCCGTATCCGCGGCTGCCGGCCCTTGCGGCTGACCAGGTGCCCGATCTTTATTCCGGCTGTTACGGACTCGGGGGACGCGACCTGCAGCCCGCCGACCTGGTCGCGGCCGTGCAGAACATGCTGGCCGAAGGCGCCGGGCGCCGCCAGTTCTACCTCGGCATCGATTTCGTCGACGCCGATACGCCGCTGCCCAAGGTGCAGATCCGGCAGGAAAGCGTGCTGGCCGACTATCCGCAACTGGCCGAACTGGCCCTGTCGCCGGCCAAGGACATCGACCTCGACGGTGACGATTCCATCGAACTCCGGATTCACGCCATCGGCGGCCGGGACGCCCGGCCGACCGGACGCTCGCTGGCGGCCGCCGCGGCCGAGGTATTCGGCATGCACGTCAAGGCGTTTCCGTCGCGGGCCCGCGAACGGCGCGGTCAGCCCACGACCTACGCGGCGATGCTGTCGCGCAAGCCCGTGCGCCGCAACCACGAACTCAGGCACGTCGATATCGTGCTCGCCCAGGACGCGGGCGTGTTCCGCCACTCGAATCCGCTGGACGGCATGCGGGACGGCGGGCTCCTGGTCATACAGAGCGACCGCTCCGCCGAGGAATTCTGGAACGATCTGCCGCAGACCGCGCAATGGGCGATTCGCTCCCGCGGCATTCGGGTGTGCACCCTCGACGGCGCCGGTATCGCGCGGGAAACGGCGGATGAAACCGCGGCGCGCTACCGGATGCAGGGCATGGCCTTCATGGGCGCGTTCTTCAACGCGGCCGGCCTGCTGGGCCGGCATGGCCTGGACCAGGATCAACTGTTCGAGCGCCTGCGGGCGCACCTCGCGACGCCGGAGGGCGCCGCGGACGCAGCGCTTCTCGAAGACGAACTCCATGCCTGCAGGCGGGGCTTCGACGAGGTTCGCGCGCTCGATCTCGCGACCTTGCACGACCAGGGCCGCACGGCGAAGATTCCGCTGATCCCGGCATCCATGGCCGAGGCCGATGCGCAACAGGGGCCGGGCAACCAGGGCGCCTTCTGGGACCAGGTCTGCGCGCAGTACAAGACCGGCCACGATGTGCTGGCCGACCCGTTCACCGCGATCAGCGCCATTCCCGCCGCGACCTCGAGCATGCGCGACATGTCGACGGTCCGCGAAACCGTGCCGCGTTTCATCGCGGACAAGTGCACCGGTTGCAGCAAGTGCTGGGTGCAGTGTCCCGATTCGGCGATTCCCGGGGTGGTCAGTACGGTCGAAGAGGTGCTGGACACCGCGGTTCGCACCGTGGCGACGCCGCAGAACCCGCTGACCCAGTTCAGCCAGTTGATCCGCCTGCTCGCGCGCGAGTCGCGCAAGACGCTGGCCGGCGACGAATTCGAAACGTTCGGCAAGGTCCTGGCGGACGCCTACGAGAAGGTCGCCGAAAAATCGAAGTGGGACGAAACCCGCCGGGCGGCCTACGACGCTGAATTCCAGCAGGTTTTTGACGCCCTCGAGCACTTCCCGCTGGCGAAGACGGCGCCGTTCTTCGACGTGCCGGAAAGCCAGGAGAAGGGCAGCGGCGGATTGCTGTCGATCACGATCAACCCGGAAACCTGCAAGGGTTGCGACGTCTGCGTGGCGGTGTGCAAAGACGGCGCGCTGGTCAACGTGCCGCAGACCGACGAGGAGCAGGAGCAACTCGAGGCCAACTGGCGCCTGTGGCGCAACCTGCCGGAAACGGACGACCGTTACGTCCGCATCTCCAGCCTCGAAGAGCGCATCGGCATGATGCCCTCGCTGTTGCTCAAGCAGCGCAATTACATGTCCATGCTGGGCGGCGACAACGCCTGCATGGGCTGCGGCGAGAAAACCGCCATCCACCTGGTGCTCTCTGCCGTCAACGCCCTGATGGCGCCGCGCGTGGAAGCCCACGTCGCGGACCTCGGCCGCCTGATCGAGGGGCTGGACGAGAAGGCGCGCGACCTGCTGGCCTCCGAGGCCGACCTGGGGGCCGTTTCGGCCGAAGGGGAGGGCGTCGCGGTGCCGCTGGAACACGGCAAGAAGGAGGCCGTCGCGCGGATTCACCGGGCCATCGAAGGGCTGAAGGATCTGCAATGGCGTTACCAGAAAGGCCCCGGCGGTCGCGGACGCGCCAACATGGGCTTCGCCAACTCGACCGGTTGCACCTCGGTCTGGGGCGCCACGTTCCCGTTCAACCCCTATCCCTTCCCGTGGACCAGTCACCTGTTCCAGGACGCCCCCTCGGTGGCCATCGGCCTGTTCGAAGGGCATATGCGCAAGATGGCGGACGGCTTCATCGCCGTGCGCCGGGCCCGCAAACTGCTGGACGACGCTTACGATCCGGCGGCGGACGAGGCCTTTTTCGCCGCGTTCGACTGGCAACAGTTCACAGACGACGAGTTCGCCCTGTGCCCGCCGCTGTTCGCGGTAGGCGGCGACGGCGCGATGATGGACATCGGTTTCCAGAACCTGTCCCGCCTGATGGCGTCCGGCAAACCGCTGCGCGTGGTGGTGGTCGACACCCAGGCCAATTCCGCCGGCGGCGGCCAGGCCTGCACGGCCGGCTTCACCGGCCAGACGCCGGAAGTATTCGATGCCGGTCCGGAACAGCGCCACAAGGACGAGGTGCGCAAGGAACTCGCGCTGATCGCCATGGCGCATCGCGGCGTATTCGTGATGCAGTCGTCCCAGGCAACGCCATCGCACCTGTTCGGCAACCTGCTCAAGGGTCTGCAGGTTCGCCGACCGGCCCTGTTCATCCTGAACGCGCCATGCCCCCGCGAATGGGGTATCGCGCAGGACAGCGCGCCGGAAGCCGCGCGCATGGCGCTGGAAAGCCGGGCGGTCCCCAACCTGGTGTTCGATCCCGACGCCGGCACGACGTTCTCCGAGCGCCTGGACCTGGAAGGCAACCCGGCGCCGGAGGAGACCTGGCCGGAGCACGAACTGGTCTATCTCGACGAGGCGGGCGAGGAGCAGCGGATGACGCTGCCGCTCACGATCGCCGACTGGGCGCTGGGCGAGAAACGCTTCCGGGATCACTACCGCGCGGTGCGCGAGGATGACGACCTGGTCGCCTTCCACGAGTACCTGGCGATGGAACCCGGCGACCGGTCCGGCGCCACGCCGTTCATTCACACCGTCGACGCCGACCGGCATTTACAGCAGGTCGCGGTGTCCGCCGAGATCGTCACGCTGGCCGAGGAGCGCTTGCGCTTCTGGGCGCAGTTGCGGGAACTGGCGGGGGTCGAGGTGTCCGGGCATCTGCGGGACGCCGTCGGCGCCGGCATCGCCCGCAAGCTGGAACGGGAAATGGCCGCCCTGAAATCGGACTACGAGGCGAAATTCACGCAGCTGACCACGCAGTATCCGCAGCTGATTGCGCGTCGCATCGCCGAAGGGCTGCTTCGGGCCGGCGGCAGCCTGACGGTGGCCGAACTGCTGGAGAAAGCGGAACACTGGGAGGGCCCCGCGTTCCAGGCGCCCGAAGGCATGGACTTCGGCGGCGCCCCGGCGCCCCAGCAGGCCCCGGCGGATGCGACGGCGGACGAGGCGGAAGCCGAAGCCGAAGCGGACGCTGCCGAGCCCGCCGCGGCGGACGAGGAGGAGGACGAGGACTTCGTTCGTGAGCCGTGGATCGAGAGCATCCGCTGCACCTCCTGCGACGACTGCATCAACCTGAACAACAAGATGTTCGCTTACAACGAAGACGGCCAGGCCTACATCAAGGATCCGCGGGCCGGCACGTTCCGGGAACTCGTGACGGCGGCTGAGAAGTGCGCGCCGTCCGTGATCCACCCCGGGGATCCGCTCGACCCGAACGAGAAAGACCTCGACAAGCTGGTCGAGCGCGCGGAGCAGTACAACTGATGGCCGGCCGCCTGCCCAGTTTCCGACACGGGGTTCACCCTCCGGAGCACAAGGAGCTGACGTCCGGCATCGCGTCGCGCCGGCTGCCGTTTCCGAAGGAGATCGTCCTGCCGCTGTCACAGCACATCGGCCGGCCGTCGGAGGCGCTGGTCAAGCCGGGCGACCGGGTCGAGCGCGGCGATGTGATCGCCAAGGCGAGCGGCTTCATCTCCTCGCGCGTGCACGCGACTGCTGCCGGCACCGTCAAGGCGATCGAGCACTGGCCGCATCCGGCCGGGGCGATGCAGCGGTCCATCCGCATCGAGGTCGATCCGCATTCGACCCAGCTGCAGCGCCCGCGGCTGGTTCCGCACTGGGACGAGGTGCCCGCGGAACAGCTGTCCGAGGAAATCAGCAAGGCGGGCATCGTCGGCCTGGGCGGCGCGGCCTTTCCCAGCCACGTCAAGCTGCGGCCGCCGGAGGATCAGCCCGTCGACGTGCTGATGGTCAACGGCTGCGAGTGCGAGCCCTACCTGACCTCCGATCACCGGGTCATGCTGGAACAGCCGGAACGCGTGCACCGGGGCATTCGCATCGTGCTGCGCGCGCTGGGCATCGACCGCGCCGTGATCGGCATCGAGAACAACAAGCCGGACGCGATCGAGATCATGCGCGCCACCGCGCCCACGGACCTCGACGTGCGCGTTCAGGCCCTGCAGGTCAAGTATCCGCAGGGCGCCGAGAAGATGCTGATCAAGGCGGTGACGGGCCGCGAAGTGCCGTCGGGCAAACTGCCCAGCTCGATCGGGGCCCTGGTGCAGAACGTCGCCACGACGGCCAACATCGCCAAGGTTTTCGAGACCGGCGAGCCGCTGATCGAACGCATCATGACGGTGTCGGGCCGCGGAATCCGGCGGCCGGGCAACTGGGTCATTCCGTTCGGCACGAAGCTCGGTGACGTTATCGCCGCGTGCGGCGGATTCACCGAGGACGCGGCCGAGATCGTGTTCGGCGGCCCGATGATGGGACAGAGCCAGGCCAGCCTGGACGTGCCCGTGCTGAAGGCGACCGGGGGCATCCTCGTGTTGTCGAAGGACGAGTGCAAGCGCCAGGAGATCCTGCCCTGTATCCGCTGCGGCAAGTGCGTCGATGCCTGCCCGGTGTTTCTCAACCCGCAACTGCTGGGCTCGCTGGCGCGGGTCGACCGCTACGAGGAAATGGTCGACGCCAACCTGCACGACTGCATGTTGTGCGGCTGCTGCTCTTTCGTGTGCCCGTCCAACATTCCGCTGTCGCAGTTGTTCGCGATGTCCAAGATTCAGCTCAGCAGGTTGAAGGCTGCATGAACGATTCTCTCGTCAAAATCACCGCGGCGCCGCACGTTCGTTCGGCCGATTCCACCGCGCGGATCATGTGGTCGGTGGTCCTCAGCCTGCTCCCGGTCGTCGGCGCCTCGATCTATTTCTTCGGCCCGAGCGCCGTGCTGGTCCTCGGCGCCGCCATCGCCGGCTGCCTTTTGACCGAGCGCCTGTTCGGCGATCGCAGCAACTCGCTGGCCGACGGCTCGGCGATGATCACCGGCCTGCTGCTGGGGCTGTGCCTGCCGGCGGGTTTCCCGCTGTGGATGGCGTTCCTGGGCGGTGTGTTCGCCATCGCGTTCGGCAAGCTCATTTTCGGTGGCCTGGGGCAGAATATTTTCAACCCGGCCCTGCTGGGGCGGGCGTTCCTGCAGGCCGCCTTCCCGGTCGCCATCACCACCTGGCCGGCCGGTTCGCCCGACTGGTGGTCGCTGCGCGGCGACAACCTGGCGCTGCCGCTGATGAGCCCGTCGACCGTCGATGCGGTGACCGGGGCGACGCCGCTGGGCAACCTGAAATTCGGTGACGACCCGGTCGCGACGCCCCTGCTGGACCTGTTGCTCGGCAGCACCGGCGGTTCGCTGGGCGAGACCTCGGCGCTGCTGATCCTGCTGGGCGGCATTTACCTGGCGATCCGCGGCCACCTGAACTGGCACATACCGGTCAGCATCCTGGTATCGGTGTTCGCGTTTTCGGGCCTGTTCTACGCGCTTGGCCTGTCCCCGTTCTCGCCGATGTTCATGCTGCTGTCCGGCGGCCTGATGCTGGGCGCCTGGTACATGGCCACCGACATGGTGACCTCGCCGGTGACCAACCGGGGGTGCTGGATCTTCGGAATCGGCATCGGCGCGCTGGTCGTCATCATTCGAATCTGGGGCGGGTTGCCCGAGGGCGTGATGTACGCCATTCTGCTGATGAACGCGCTGGTGCCGTTCATCAACCGCGCCACCCAGCCGCGCAAGTTCGGCGCCACGAAACCGGTCGCGGAGAAAGAGCCATGAGCGAGCGGCCCGAGAAAGAAGCCCTCGAGGTGCAGGTGGTCGACCCGGCCGCGCCGCCGCCGCCGGAAGCCGGCGAGGTGCCCGTGGACAAGCCCGTTTCGACCTTCCGCCTGGTCGCCACGCTGGCCGTGGCGGGCGCGGTGGCCGGTCTGCTGATCGTGCTGGTCAACCTGCATACCAAACCCATCATCGACAAATACCGCGCCGAACAGTTGCGGCTCGCGGTTTACGAGGTCTTGCCGGGCGCCGCGCGTTACGAGACGCTTTACCTGGTGGATGGCGCCCTGTCGACGACCGTTCCGGACGGCGCCAAGGCGGCCGACTTCCGGCAGGCTTACGTCGGCTATGGCGAGAACGGCGAGCGCATCGGCGTGGCGTCCTCGCGTGGCGAGTCCGGTTTCCAGGACATCGTGCTGGTCATCTTCGGGTTCAAGCCCGAGAGCGGCGTCCTGCTCGGCATGAAAGTGCTCGAGAGCAAGGAGACGCCCGGCCTGGGCGACAAGATCTTCAAGGACCAGGCGTTCGTCGACCAGTTCTTCGACCGGCCGCAGACACCGCTCAGCGCGATCAAGGCCGGCAGCGGCAAGGGCTTGCCGGGCGAGATCGATGCGATCACCGGCGCGACCATTTCGTCCAAGGCGGTGGTCAGCATCATCAACAACGGCATCGCGGAATGGCGGCCGCTGCTGGAGCAGGGCATTCCGAGGGAGGCGCCATGAGGCAGACCACGCCATCGCAGGATTTCATCCGGGGTATCTGGAAGGAAAATCCGGTGCTGATCCAGATGCTGGGCTTGTGCCCGGCGCTCGCGGTCACCAACACGGTCAAGAACGCGCTGGCGATGAGCGCCGCGACGTTTTTCGTCCTGACCTGCTCCAGCGTGCTGATCGCGAGCGTGAAAAACCTGATTCCCAAGGAAGTGCGCATCTCGTCGTACATCCTGGTGATCGCGACCTTCGTGACGCTGGCCGACATGATGCTGCAGGCGTACGCGCCGGTGCAGCACAAGGAACTGGGCGCCTTCATCGCGCTGATCGTGGTCAACTGCATGATTCTCGGTCGCCAGGAGGCCTTCGCCTCGCGCAACACGGTGTACCGCTCGCTGCTCGACGCCGTCGGCACCGGCATTGGCTTCACCATCGCGCTGCTCATGATGGGCGGTTTTCGCGAGATCCTCGGCATCGGCACGTTTTTCGACATCCCGCTGTTCGGCCCGAACTTCGAGCCGTGGGTGGTGATGGTGCTGCCGGCCGGCGGGTTCCTGATGCTGGGCTTCATCATTCTTGCCATGGGCTACGTCGAGCAGCGCAAGAAGACGCGGGAGGCGGCATCGGCATGAGCGACCAGACCCTCTTCTCGATTTTCTTCTCGGCCATGGTCGTGAACAATTTCACGCTGGCGCTGTTCCTGGGCCTGTGCCCCTTCATGGGCGTCTCGGCGCGCGTCGAGACTGCGCTGCGCATGGGGCTGGCCAATATCTTCGTCCTGACCCTGACGTCCCTGAGCGCCTGGGTGCTGAACACCTACATCCTGGTGAACGCGCCGTACCTGCGGATCATCTCGTTCATCATCGTGGTGGCCTCGCTGGTGCAGATCGTGGAAATGGTGGTCAAGAAAATCGCCCCCGTGCTGTTCCGGCAACTGGGCATCTTCCTGCCCCTGATGACCACCAACTGCGCGATCTTCGGCCTGGCGATTTTCCAGACCAACCGCGGGTACGGTTTCCTTCAGGGCATCGTGTTCGCCGTCGGCGCCGGCCTCGGCCTGACCCTCGCCCTCGTTCTGATGGCCTCGATCCGGGAGACCTCGGAACTCTCCGACATACCGGCCATTGCCAAGGGCACCGGGCTGACGCTGATCATCGCCGGCAGCCTGTCGCTCGCCTTCATGGGCTTCGCGGGGTTGCTGTAGCGATGGGTGAATACGCCGTTCCGCTGCTGTTCCTCGTCGTCGTGTTCGTCGCGTTCGGCCTGGTGCACCGCAACCGCTATCGCTCGTGCGCCGGATGTGACGACGACTGCGACAAATCGAGCTGCGACAGGGTCTGACGCGCACGCAGGAACGGAACGCGCTGGGGTTCCCCGGGCCTATCCAAGCGACAGTTGACCGAGGCCAGGCGTTCGCCGGCGCAGAACGGGTATGCTCAACCGATCGAACGAAGCGAATGGAGCGTAGCGTGATTTTCAAACCCTGCAACGGCGAATGCACCGAGGAGGGCACCCATTGCGCGGGCTGCGGACGCAGCCATGAAGAAGTGGCCGACATGCGGCGACTGGTCGGCGCGCTGGTCGCCTACGCCGAGGAAATGGAGTACGAGAACGTCGACGACTTCGCCAACGGCGTGGCCAACGGCATCCGGTTCGCCATGAAGGGCGAGCACTGACGCCATTCCGCCGACCCCGCCACGCGCGGGCCGGAGCCGCTGCGATCCCCTGAAGATTCCCGTGGCAGAGCGGACGCCGGAGCCGTATCTGCGGTCAGAAAAATACCTTGCTGATACGTGTCTGAATGCCTGGAAACGTGTCTGATGATTCCCGGCCGATTGACTCTGACCCCGTGACCCGATGTCACATCAATCCGGGTTTTCTTCCGCTGAGCCCAGGTATTTCGCATACCATGCGATCATGCGCTCCAACCGGTCCTGAATGTAGCTCGGTTTGGTCAGGCCATGGAACTGCCCCGGGTAGATCACCAGTTGCGTGGGAACGTTCCGGCTTCGCAAGGCCTGGTACATCTGCTCCGAATTGATCAGCGGCACGTTGAAGTCCTTTTCGCCCACCATGAAGAGCGTTGGCGTCTCGATGCGGTCCGCATGGAAGAAAGGGTAGGAGATCTTCAGGTAGGTCTCGATGGATTCCCACGGCAGACCCAGCTCGTTTTCATATTGCCGGATGTATTGATCGGTGCCGTAGCCGGTGATCATGTTCGAGATCGATGCGCCGGAGACGGCTGCCGCGAATCGGTTGTCGCTGGCGATGGCGTAGTTGGTGTTCATGCCCCCATAACTCCAGCCACCGATGCCGAGCCGCTTTGGATCGGCCAGACCCTGCGCGACAAGGTGATCCATCACGGTGTGGATGTCCTGGATTTCGAGATTTCCCCAATCGGCATAGATCGCCCGGGAAAAATCCCGGCCCCGCCCCGAGCTGCCCCGATAATTCGGATTGACCACCAGGTAGCCCTGCGCGGCCAGCGCCTGGGAGGTGGCATCGAATTCGAAGCCGTCCTGGCTCACAGGCCCGCCGTGGATATAGGCGATGACCGGGTATGCTTCGCCTTTGCGGTAGCCCGGTGGCTTGAGCAACATCGAACCGATGCGCGTGCCATCCTTGGCGTAACTGTCAAACCCCTCGACTTCGGCCCACTGGATCTGCTCCATCCATTCGCCATTGTGATTACTCAGCGCCTTACCGTCGCTGATTCGAAAAATTTCCCCGGGTTGCCGGGCGAACGTGGCCAGGGCGACCACGCCATTGGCGCCGGCCCGGAACGCGCGCACGACGCCTTTCCGGTTATCCGGCGGATAGACCCGCTGCGCCGCGCCGCCCGTAGCCGGGATCTTGTGCAGCGATTGGATACGATCGTCGGCAAGCAGGAAGTAAACCGATTTGCCGTCTGCGGACCAGCGGGGCGCGGAAATCGTGCGGTCCACGTCCCGGGTCGGCAGCGATGCTTCGCCGCCGTTGGCCGGGATGATGGCGAGTTGGCCCGGGTCGTAGTCGGCGTACCTGGCCGATCCTCCCTGAATATAGGCGATCTGACTGCCGTCCGGGCTGAATGACGCCGAATGATCGGGCCCTTCCCAGGACGTCAACTTTCGTGCCGGGGCGTTGCCGTCCGCATCGATGACGAAGATGTCGCTGTTTTCATTCCGATCAGGGTCGCCTTCGCGTTTGCTGGTGAACACGATGCGCTTGCCGTCAGGCCCCCAGGCGGGCTCGGTGCTGTCGTACGGGCCGGTGGTGAGGCGCGTTTCCTTGCGTGCCTTCAGGTCAAAAACATACAGCCTGCTGTAGCGATCAAGCAGGTATCCGGTGACATCCTCCTTGAATTGGTAACGGTCGATCACGATCGGCGGGGGGGTGTCGCTCTTCTTATCCCTGTTATCGGAAGCATTGCTTCCGGCGCTGTTTTCGCCTGCGTCAGCAACCGTCTTCTTTTCGGGGTCGGTTGACACCAACACCAGCCGGCTGCTGTCCGGTGACCATTCGAAGCCCGAGACTCCGCCGGGCAGTTCAGTGATGCGTTCGGCCTCACCGCCGGCCCGGTTGAGCAACCAGACCTGTGCTTTGTCGGCCGGTTCATCCGATTCTTCATCGCCGTTTTCGCTGCGCGCCGCAATGAAGGCCAGGTATTTGCCGTCAGGACTGAAGCGAGGATGGCTCTCACCGGCATCGTTGCGGTGGGTCAACTGGATGCGGGTTTCGCCGTCCCAGCTGACCATGAACAGGTGCGATCGATTCGTGTCCTTTTCGATATCGGGCTCTGTCACGGTGTAGGCGACCCATTCACCATCCGGTGAAAGCGCAAGATCACCGACATGCTTTATGAGCTGAATGTCTGCGGGCTGGAACGGCCGCTTCTCAGGATCTTTTGCCCACGCAGCAGTGCACGTCAGGCCGGTCAGAATGATGCTGGCGACAGGGATGAGAACCGGAAAAGACAGGCGGGGATGCGGGAAGGCCAGCGTGAGTTATCCCTTCTTCGAGCGACACGGTAAGTCAGCCACCCATCGATCATTGCCCCTCGATACCGTGCAGCGGAACCGGTTGGAACGGCTGTGCCGTTTCATCCCCCGCCGCGCATTGCCATCAAACGGATCTTCGGGGGGTATACCCGCACACGTAATTGTTCCGTGATGGGTCGACGCACAGGATTCTGGAGCCGTTGGAATTCATGGCGAGACTCGTCGCACGCGCGCCGCCCGGCCACCAGGAACAGTCGTTTAACCGGATTTGATGTGCCGTGGGTGGGTCAGCCCAGGGCTGGTTTCGGTTGCGCGACGGGAATTGGGAAATCGCAGGTTATTGGAAGCGCCCGCGGCTGCCTTGCCGGCGCGGACTCCGATGGTTTAGGGGTCGCCAGAGCCGTGTCTGCGGTCAGAAAATTACCCCTGATACCTGTCTGAATGCCTGGAAAGGTGCTCAATAACTCCTATCCGCTCGAAGGTGTGCATCTTGCTGTAGGTGCTGGCATGATCGGCACCCGCGTTGGTGCGGGAGTCGGAAAGAAACACCAGCCCCGGGTCGACCCGGTTTGCGGCAGTCGCCCGGCTCATTCGTCGCGGGCGCTACCCCGGG